>CALJOK010000012.1 GCA_937981555.1 uncultured Saprospiraceae bacterium | reverse complement strand
AGAAATAGAAAAAAAGTCACGTGATGAAAAAAGAGTTAATGAAAAACCTATGTAAAATTATTTGCATGGTTGGATTGATCTTAGTTCATTTTAATTTGTCAGCCCAAATTGAAAAAACAAAAACTATTGATGAATCATTTGTTGTGCAAAAAGGAGCACTTATTCAAATCTCCCACCAAAAAGGTGCAATGCATGTAAAAAAATCAATGACCAATAAAGTGGAAGTTCGATTGTATGTTTTAGTGGAAGGAAGTAAAGCAGAAGATGCTGAAAAAATGCTCAATACAATTAATATTGAACATAGTGGGAATGGTAAATCTCAATTGGAAATTACCACTAAAACGAATGCAACTAATTGGACTAAAATAAATGGAGTCAGCACAGTAAAATTAAATACTGGAACTAAATTAAAAGGTATTCAAGAAATGCAAGTAGACATGGAGGTGTCTGTTCCTGAAGGAGTTAATCTCAAATTGATGAATAAATACGACAACATCACATTGGAAGAAATAGAAGCGAATGTTGAGATTAGTAATTACAATGGAAATATCGAAACACAGGATATCAAAGGCGATTTGAAATTGGATTTAAAATATGGAAATGCAACAATTGGAAGTGTAAAAGATGCAGATTTAGTAATCTATGAATCTAAATTGGTAATAGGAAATTGTAATTCGTTGAAGGTAAATTCTAAATATTCAAAACATACTTTTTCTGAAATTCAGGATGCCGATATTGAATCGTACGAAGGTAATTTTGAGATTTCAAAAGTTGAAGGAAAGCTAAATGTGAATGATAAATATTCTGTGTGGACTATCGGATCCATAAAATCATCTAAGATTAAATCTTATGATAGTGAATGGACAGTTGGCTCAATCGAGGACTTATTTGTGAGAAGTAAAGAAAGTGAATATACCATTGGTTCCGTAGGAAATGTTGATTGTGAAAAATCGTATCAAGATGAATTTAAAATAGGAACACTCGGTATTTTTAAATGCGACGACAGTAAATATATTGAAGTAGAAGTAGGAACTTTAAAAAAAGGAATTTACGCAAATCAAACGTATAACGGTGAGATTGAAGTCATGAAAATACTTCCTTCCTTTGAAGGTGCTGAATTTTCAGGGAAGAATTCTGATCTAGAATTGCCTTTGGATAATATGAAATATCAATTGGAAATCGATGCTAAGAATGCAGACATTTCATTAGAAGAAGATAATCTAGAAGCTGGGTTTGTTTCGGAAAAAAATAACCACCTTCAAATCAAAGGGAAGATGAATAAGGCAAATGACCGAAGTCCTAAAGTGATAGTTAAAGGATATAATCTTGATATAGAATTGGATTAAAATCCTAGCTTTAAAAGTAGAATCTTTTCGAGGATGCCAATCGGTAATCGAAAAAATGGATGTTTCTTTTAATTTTTAAAAATAGACCTTCTAAAGTTAAAACTTTTAGAAGGTCTATTTTTTTAGAATCTTTTTTGGAACATTGTGGTTGTATTTATTTTACGAATCAAAATAACCATTTCCAATGAATCCAATTTTTACCAAAAAATTAAAAACTATAATTGAACATCTCCCTCTTGGAATTTTAAAAATAAAAGAAGAAGATTTAATACTTCCAATTGCGACTGACAAATGGTCAAGAAAAGAAATTCTAGGACATCTCATCGATTCTGCCCGAGTCAATCTGCAACGATTTTTAGAGGCACAACATTCACCTGCACCATACATTGTTCATCGATACATGCAAGAAGAGTTGGTGGGATTAAATGATTATCAAAATATATCCACACTCGAAATTATTCAACTTTGGAAAAGTTTGAATCAACAAATTGCCAATGTATTTGATCGAGTGCCTGACTCTGAATTATCCAAACGAGTAGAGATTCCTCACGAAGATCGGATCAAAGATTTAAGATTTATCATGGAAGATTATGTGGCTCACTTGGAACATCACGCCAAACAAATTTTAGGAAGTTTAGATTTTGAAATTAAAAAAGAAAACCGACAAGTAAGTGTAGAAGAAGCGATGCAACTTTTGGGAGGTGACACTCGATTTGCAACTGTTTTGGAGAATGGATCGATGATTGTCGAAATCTATCAACCCATCGAAAAAGATTTACAAACCCCTCACACACAAGATGAATTATATGTTATTATCAGCGGAAGCGGTGAGTTTTTAAATGATGGAAAAGTGACTGAATTTAAAACTGGAGATGTACTTTTTGTTCCTGCAGGTGTGGAACATCGATTTGAAAAGTTCACCGAAGATTTTAAGACGTGGGTGATTTTTTATGGAGCGATAGGAGGAGAGTAGTTAATGAGAAATCCGTGACACGGTTTTAAACCGTGCCACGGAGAATTCCTTAGTTTTATTTCTTCAAGAAATTACCAAACATTTTCATTCCCATACCAGCCAAATCATCCATGATACTTCCGTCGCCATCTTGGTCTAAGAATTTTCCAATCATTCCAAGTTCTTTTCGCTTAGAAGATTCAGTTTGGATCGTCTGATTTAATATTTCAGATAAACCACTATTGTCAAGGTTACTTTGACGTTTTTGTTTCCCCAACATACCCAAAACGATCGGCGCTAACATGCCCATCAAGTTTCCAGTTTTGTCAGATTGTAAACCGCTCATTTTACTGATTACGTCAATTGCATTTGATTGCTTTCCACCAAGAATATGTTTCAAAATACCAGCACCATTTAATGCGCTTGAATTTACTTCAGGTTTTTTCTGCATGCTACCAGTCGCATATCCCATCAAATCATCAAGAATACTTCCATCGTGATCTCTATCTAAAGCAGAAGCCAATGCTCCAGCACCTTCAGGAGTTGCTGCATTCTTAGCCAAAGCAGAAGTAATCATAGAAATAATACCAGAAGTGGCATCAGCAGTTTGTTGTTTGTCCGCACCACCAAGTTGGTTTGCGAATTGTTCCACAAGTCCTTCAGATAGTTGTCCTTGAAGTAGGTCAATTAAGTTTGCCATAAAAAAATTAAAATTATAAATCCCAAAAAAAATGGGACGGGTGAAAAAAAATAGAGTCTCAAAAAATATGATTGTCTCTTTTTAAAAATAACATTTTGCTCTTTTCTCCGTCATATACATAACATAGCACAATTTATGCATTAGTAATTATTGATATGTGTTTTGATTTTACAAAACACCAATAAAACAACACACTTTCTAATAGTTTATACTCTATGAATATTTCAAAGTCACTTTTAGCGATACATTTTTGCATTATTTCTTTTGGAATAAATGCACAACAATTGCATACGCCTCAAGAGGTAGAACAATATATGAAAAAATCTACTATTCAATATCAAATGGATTCGTTATCTGTAGAATTGGAGGTGGTTTCTTTTCCATTGATGGAGAAAGGGTATTTTTTAGAAAAAACGGAAAAAGGAATTCAAATTCAACAACAAGAATTTTTACTCCCAAAAAAGGCAAAACGTTTTTATAAAAAAGCCACAAAAGCAGTTGCGAAACAGAAACTTGAAAAAGCGATTAAATTTTACAACAAGGCGATTGAAGCTCAACCAGACCAACTTCGATTAATTAATGAATTCGCTAATTTTTATTGGGAAAATGGCGATTGGGAAAATGTTGCTTTTTGGGCGACAAAAGGAATTGAATTAAATCCGATTGATTTTGAAGCGCATGCTCGATTGGCATTGGCATATCAAAATGTAGGAAAAAAGACAGCAGCATTGGAGTATATTATTTCTGCTCATTTGTACAATCGTAATCATCCAAAAAACATCGAAGCTTTATCCTCTATTTTTGCAGAGAATGGAATGAACTATCAAGACTACCTTTTCCAACCCGAATATAAAATTGAAAATCGAGACTCCAATCAAGTTTCTGTTCAAGCTAATTTCGAACCTTGGCAATCTTATGCTGCTTGCAAAGCGTTATGGCAAAATGAAGAAAGTTACAGAACCGAAATGAGTCATTTGGCCAAAGCAAATATTACTTCTATCGAACAAAAAGAATGTTTACTCAATGCATTAATTGGTTATGGGAAAATGAAAACAGGTAAAGAGGAATTTCCCATTTTTGATGTGTTGGAAAAATCATTACAGCATAGGATGATCGATGATTTTATTTTTTATGAAATTAAATTGCGACAAGATCCGACCCTAATTCATTTTTTACCAAAAGAAAAAAAGGAAAGAATCGTTCGATATTTGAAAACGATTCGAGTAAATAAAGAAGTGAATCCTGAGTGATTTTTTTGCAGCAGAATTTGCTGATTATTTTACATTTTTCCTACCTTCATTTTTTCAAAATAAGAAAGATGAATAAATTAAAAATAGCGATCATCACCGGCGGAATTGTCGCCGAGCGAGGCATCTCACTTAAGAGTGCTAAAACGATATACAAGCACCTCAATCGAAGAAAATATATTCCATACTTAATTGATTTTGATGGGAAAAATTTCATTGAAATCTCCTCAAAGAAAAAATTGAGTAAAGTAGATTTTTCATTTTCCAAAGATGGAACGAGAGTGAAAATTGATCTTGCATTTTTGATGCTTCACGGGAGTCCTGCTGAGGATGGGAAACTTCAAGGGTATTTGGAAATTATGGGAATTCCATATACAGGTTGTGATGTTTTTGTAAGTAGTTTGACTTTTGATAAACAGTCATGCAAGATCTTTTTAAAAGATTATAATATTCCCATGGCCGATTCTCAACTCATTCGAAAGGGTGAAAAATTGAAGTTGAAACAAATTGAAAAAATGGGCTTTCCGCAATTTGTCAAACCCAACAAGAATGGAAGTAGCTACGGAATAACCAAAGTAAATGAGAAATCTGAAATCAAATCAGCTATCGAAAAAGCCATGCAATTTGATGATGAAGTTATTATCGAATCGTTTTTAAAAGGGCGAGAATTTTCAAATGGAGTTTTCCGAAAAGGGAATGAAATTATCGTTTTGCCGATTACAGAAATTATTTCCAAAAATGATTTTTTTGATTACAAAGCGAAGTATGAAAATGAAAGTCAAGAAGTGACGCCAGCTGATTTGTCAAAAAGAGATACTGCAACTTGCCAAGCACTTTCCAAAAAAATATATCTCGCACTCGGTAGCAAAGGAATGGTACGGATGGATTATATTAAAATGGGAAAAACGTTTTACTTTTTGGAAGCGAATACGATTCCTGGATTTTCGGAACAGAGTCTTTTTCCCCAGCAAATTGTAGGCGCAGGAATGACCGTTAAGGAAGTACTCGATGCGGTGGTGGATGAAAGGATGAAATAATAGAACGCAGATGACACGGATCTGCTTACATTCGCTAGATCTGTGTCATCCGTGTTCCATCAAAAATTCCTACATTTGCATCAATCGAGTTTATAAAAAAATAAATTTTGACCGATATTAAAAAAACAACCAGTTCCAATATTTCAAATTCAAGTGACATTGTGCAAGCCGCGCAGGAATATGTCCTACAAGCTTTTAATGAAAAAGTTGAAAATAAATTACTTTATCACAACTATCAACGAACTGTTCAGATCGTTGAATTGGTCGAAACGATTGGTGCTAATGCAACAACCGAAACATTGGAAATTGCCAAAGTAGCTGCTTGGTTTCAAGGGATAGGCTATCTGGAGGATTTCCGAAATTATGAAATTAAAAGCACGCATCGAGCGAGTAACTTTTTGAAAAACAAGAGTTATCCTGAACCGAAAATTGACCGAGTTGCCAATGCAATTTTAAATGCTCGAAGAGGAGGACGACCGATGAGTTCAGTTGATGAAATTGTGACAGATGCAATTATGGCTTTTGATTTTGCGGATGGTTTTTTTGAAAAAAATCCATTAAGAAGATTAGAACAAGAATTACTTTCTGGTGAAAACATAGGATCAATTGAGTGGGAGCAAGTACAAATGAATCAGTTGCTCGAAGCGACATTTTATACAGCGGTTGCTAAGGTGAAATTTGAACCAGTTGTAGCTCGAAATATTTTGACTCAAAAGCAAGTTGCCGAGAAAGGAAGAGCCAAAGCTTTTCAAAATATCGACGATGATGAGGAAAATAAATTACGGAAATATCAGAATATTGAAAAGAAAATTCCCCGCAGCGGTATCCAAACTTTTTTTAGATCTAGCTTTCGAAGTCATATTCATTTGAGTATGATTGCTGACAACAAAGCGAACATTATGATTAGTGTCAATGCGATTGTAATTTCATTGTTGATTTCGGTTTTGACTTACCAAGATATTACGACAACTGCTCCGCAAATTTTACTTCCTGTGGTGACATTTTTGATTACAGGTATGACTAGTTTGGTTTTTGCCGTTCTTGCCGTACGACCAAAAGTAACTCAATTGAATACGAGTGAAACAGCAAAGGAAGATTATAAAAAAAACATTGTTTTCTTTGGGAACTTTGTGAATTTAGAATTGGAAGAATATGAGGAAGCGATGGATGCGATGTTTAGAGATGGTGAATTGATGTATGGAAATATGACGCGTGATTTATATTTTTTAGGAAAAGTGTTGGATAAAAAATATCGTTATTTGACGCATTCGTATAATATTTTTATGGTTGGTTTTGTGGCGACGGTTTTGATCTTTTTGTTTTCTATCTTTTTAAATGCCTAAGTTCGCAATCAGCGACTTTCCATGGAAAAAATATTTAAAAATTCTCGTTTTGTTTTTGGCGTGTACATATTGTTAGCATTGGGTGCGACGCTGCAATCTTATTTTGGAAACCCTACCTCTTTTAATAGCCTTGAATATACTCCGTACAATAATTACTTGATTTTTAAGCAGTCCTTTTTTCATTTGATAGAAGGAAAAGACCTCTTCATTTTATATCCTCAAGAGCATTGGGATTTATATAAATATTCTCCAACATTTTCATTATTGATGGCACCTTTGGCGATTCTGCCAGATGTGATTGGTCTATTTTTTTGGAATGTATTGAACGCCCTTATTCTGTTCTTGGGAATAAGGAAGCTTCAATTGCCTCCTCGTTTTAAAGAGGTTAGTTTTCAAAAAAGCCATGCGTTTATTTTACTTTTTGTGGGATTAGAATTGATGACTTCATTACAAAATGAACAATCGAATGGTTTGATTGCAGGACTAATTATCTTAGCTTTTGTTTTTTTAGAAAAAGAAAAAATATGGTTGGGGACGCTTTGTATAGCTTTGACTTTTTATATTAAAATATTTGGAATTGTGGCGTTCGCTTTGTTTTTAATTTATCCCAGAAAAGGGAAATTCATTTTGTCCTCAGCAGTATGGATGATTGTTTTGGGATTGTTGCCAGCAGTTTTTGTAGGGTTGGATCAGTTGATGTTTTTATATGAAAGTTGGGGAAAAATGTTGGGAGAGGATCATGCAGCATCGTATGGATATTCGGTGATGGGATGGTTACAAAGTTGGTTTGGATTGGAGGTTTCTAAAAATGTAATTGTATTGTTAGGAGTGGGTTTGTTTTGCTTGCCTTTGGTGAAGTGGAAGAATTATGTGAACTATAATTTTCGTTGGAGGTTGTTAGTTTCGATATTGATTTGGGTGGTTATTTTTAATCATAAAGCGGAGTCGCCGACATTTGTAATTGCGATGAGTGGAGTAGGAGTTTGGTATTTTTTTAGCGAAAAGACTAGAGTGAATTTAGCATTGGTGATTTTGGCATTTGTGTTTACTTCGTTGTCGCCGACGGATTTATTTCCAAGATTTTTGAGGGAGCAATTTGTGATACCTTATGTGATGAAGGCGGTGTTTTGTATTTTTATTTGGGGGAAGGTTGTTTGGGAAATGATTATGATTCAGCCACAGATGAGCACAGACTTAACTGACTTTCCCAAGGTGGAATAAGTTATGGAGAAGTCAGTTAAGTCTGTGCTCATCTGTGGCTGAATTAAAACTACTCTTTAATCTCCCAGTCCCCTTTTTCATTCATAATGACTTTGATATTCTTAGGTTTAGTTTCTTTGTCAAAACTAGGAGGCATCATCGTGATTTCGATCGTTTTATTATCAATCCATTTTGGAGCATGAGGTTCCATATCATTCATCTCTTTTTCCAATAATTTTTCAAAACGTCCATTTGGAAAACCAAAAATTTGAATACCATTAAAAACGAAGCCTGCCTCTAAATCTTGATTAGTTGTAATCAAATGTTTCGCATCAGGAGATAACTTTGGGAAACCTTCAATAATAATTTCCTTTCCAGATTTATCATTGACAAGAGAGTAATTACCTCCTTCATAATAAATGTTTCTAAAAACAAAGAAGCCAACTTTTGGAAGGTATTGTAAATAATCCTTTTGGAGAAAATTATCAATATTATCAAGAGTATCATTTTTAAATATGATTTCTTCTCCAGTTAATAAAGTGAGAGTGATACTTTCATTATCTTCTGAAACATATTGAGCATCTTTTTTTAATTGTTTCGTTCTGACTTTCTCAACACATGTATTAAATTTCCCCCAATCTCCTTTTTTCCATATTTCAAAACAGGTATCATAAGGACTTGGATTCGCATCCACTACCGGTTCATAAAATTTCACCGCACCACCATAAACCCATCCTTCTTTTCCATCATCAGTTTTGATTTTTAACCAAGGTTCATTGAAAAGAGTACCTCGCAATTCGATTCTTTCTTTGTAATCTGTTTTTTCATTGAGATAGGTAAAAGAAGTTCCTTCCTTCACCTCGACCACAATTTTACTTTTGGTCGTCGGCTGTTCCCGAATACGTAATTTATTGACCCATGCATATAAAATGGTAGGTGCTTTTTCTTGAGTTGAAGGATTTGTTGTATTTTCGGTAGATTCGCTTTCCGAAGAATTAGATTCCGTTTGTTGGGTGCTTTCGGAGGAGTTTGTATTTTTACAAGAAAAAATAAAACTTACGAAAGTTAAAGAAACGATAAATAGGATTTTTTTCATAAGTGTTTGGATTTTTTTAAACGTTTCTAATAGTCAATAATCAACATGACTTTCGACTCTTTCTAGAATTTTCACAAAATTAATAACTTAAAGCCCAAAACCGATATACTTTTCACACATATCTAAAAAAAGAAATGCGCCATGATGAGAACTAGTTTTTTAATGATTTTTATAACAATACTTTCACAATTTGCTTGTGGGCAAGGGCAGACAGGGGATCAAGACTGGGTTGTGCTTAGATACATCGAACGCTACAAAGATGTGGCGATGGAGGAAATGATTCGAGCAGGAGTGCCAGCAAGTATCAAATTGGGACAAGCGATTTTAGAAAGTAATGCAGGGCGAAGTGATTTGGCTCGTAAATCAAATAATCATTTTGGAATTAAATGTGGAAGTAATTGGACTGGCGAAACGCATGCTCATGAAGATGATGATTATGATGAAAATGGAAATTTAATTAAGTCATGTTTTCGAAAATTTGATAGTGCCAAACGATCCTTTTATGGCCACTCTGAATTTTTGCAAAAAGCTCGATATCGATTTTTATTTACTGACTTGGATCCGCAAGATTATGAATCGTGGGCACATGGGTTGAAGACTGCAGGTTATGCTACGAATCCAAGATATGCTACAATTCTGATTAGTATTATTCAACGGTATGAATTATTTAAATATGATAAAATGGCCATTGAGGGAGTTAATACAGAGCCTAATGATCCTATTTTGGTAGTTGCTTCTTCTGGAACGATTGCTCGGAATAATGACCTACGAATGGTTTATGCAGCAGAGAAACAAACACCAAGTCAAATTGCTAGTCAATATGATGTGAAGTTAAAATGCTTGTTAAAATATAATGAAAGGTTAGGTACAGGTGGGAAACAATTAGAGCAAGGAGAAAAAGTTTATTTGCAAAAAAAGCGAAGAAGTTGGAGAGGACGAGAGAAATATCACTTTGTGCAAGAAGGAGAAACGATGTATCAATTGGCTCAGAAATATGGAATTCGCCTGAGTCAATTATATCGAAAAAATAGGTTGACGGAAGGTGTTCAACCTGCCATCGGAGCAAAAGTAAAAATTAGAGGTTGGAAAATAAAAAAAGGGAAATCTCCTAAATTAAGAAAAGTAGCAATCGATGAAAATGGAGATGAAATTATTGAAGATGTAGTTACTCCAAATACAGAAGAGGCCGACGATTTCTTATTTGAAGAAGATCAAGTGGAAGTTTATCATTTGGTAAAGAAAGGAGACACCTTATATAGTTTAGCTTTGCGTTATGACATTACGGTGGATTATTTGAAAAAATTAAATGAGATGACCACCAATTCAATTAGTGTAGGACAGAGGTTGAGAGTGAAGTAATAATTTATAAAAAAATGAATTAAAGTCCTTTCAGCTTAAGTAAGTTGGAAGGACTTAATGTTAAAAAAATACAAAATAAAGATGAAAAAAAATGTACTACTTTTTATGATAATGGTATTCCTTAGCGGAAGCTTGATGGCGCAAAGTCGTGCCTATGGAGTGAAAGGAGGATTGACCATCGGGACTCAAAAAGAAGGAAACTTTGAACAAGATGCCTTATTCTCATATCATGGAGCACTTTCGATGGAATCGGTTTCAGATGTGAATTCATTTGGACTTTTTGCTCAGATTGGTTACCATGTCAAGGGTAGTGCTTGGAGGAATATTCAATTTTCAAATTTCACCAATAATAATGTTACCGTTGTTACGCGTAGATTTAAGTATGAAAATGTAAGCTTGGTATTAGGCTTTAAAAATAACTTCAAAGAGTCGGATAATTTTAGTTTATACTATCTTTTTGGAATTAGAGGAGATTATACTGTAGGAACAAATTTGGATGAATATGAGGAGCAAAATACATTCTTTGGTGCTCCAATTTATCCATTTGATGAAGCGGTTAGAAAATTTAATTATGGAGCAACATTAGGAGGTGGATTACAATTTCCCTTTACAGATTATGTGAGTGGAATTGTAGAAGTAACAATCAGTCCTGATTTTTCAGATCAATATCGGCAAGGAGCATTTAATGGAACGATTTATCAAAATGGAACTCCGGTGAATCGAAGTTTTGCAGAGCGAAAAATTAGAAATTTAGTTTTTGAAGTATCTGTAGGGTTTCGGTTTTTGCATAAAATAGAATATGTAGATTGATTCAATACATACATGAAAGCTATCGGATACCTTCAAGGTATCCGATAGCTAATCAACTCAAGAAATTATTGATTTCCTTTCCTAAAAAATTCTCAACGAACCCATTCACATTTTTCCTTTCAAAATCATATCTTTGCGCCTTCAATTTTTATAAAAAAAGAAATCATGTCAGCAGAGATCTTTGCAGTAGTCAATCAATTTAAATCTGAGATAGAAAATGCCGCACCTTCTACGAAAGAAGAAGTGGAACAATTCCGTATTCGATTTGTAGGATCTAAAAATGTTTTGAAACCTCTTTTTGGAGAAATTCGAAATGTGGAGAATGAGCGAAAAAAAGAATATGGTCAATTGGTCAATGCAGTTAAAGGTGCAGCGGAAGCAAAATTTCAAGCGTTAAAAGATGCAGCGGAATCTGCAGCAGAAGAAGCGAGTAGTCAAGATTTGGATTTGAGTGCCCCACCTGAACCAATGAGTTTGGGAGCACATCATCCGATTACGATTACGATGAATCGGATTGTTGATATTTTTTCACGGATTGGATTTACGGTTGCGGAAGAACGAGAGATCGAAGATGATTGGCATAATTTCACAGCGATGAATACGCCAGAAGATCATCCTGCGAGAGATATGCAAGATACATTTTACTTGAAAAATAGTACAGAGATGTTATTGCGAACGCATACTTCGTCTGTTCAGTCGAGAGTGATGATGAGTCAAGAACCTCCGATTCGAATTATTGCACCAGGTCGAGTATATCGAAATGAAACAATTTCTGCACGAGCACATTGTCAGTTCCACCAAGTCGAGGGATTGTATATTGATGAAAATGTTTCCTTTGCAGAGATGAAGCAAACCTTGCTTTACTTCGCACAAGAAATGTACGGACCTGATACAAAAATTAGAATGCGACCATCATATTTTCCATTTACAGAACCAAGTGCGGAAGTAGATGTAACATGTTTTATTTGTGATACGAAAGGATGTAATGTTTGTAAATATACTGGTTGGGTAGAAATTATGGGTTGTGGAATGGTCGATCCAGCAGTACTCAAAAACTGTGGAATTGATACAGAAAAATATACAGGTTTTGCTTTCGGAATGGGAATCGAACGACAAGCGATGATGTTGTATTCGATCAATGACATTCGGTTGCTTTTCGAAAATGATGTTCGATTCTTAAAACAATTTACTTCAGCTATTTAATAATAGTGATAAAAACATAAGTGATAAGTCTTACAATTAGGACTTATCACTTATAACTCATCTCTCAAAAATATGACTTCCCTACCTTCCATCCAACAAAGTATTTCTAAAGGTGAAACTAATTGTCAAAAATTGGTCGATCACTATTTATCTAATATTGAAAGATCGAAAGATCTCAATATTTATGTAGAAGTATTTGAGGAAGAAGCTCACGAACAAGCCATACTTTTAGATAAAAAATATGCGGAAAATCCAGATTCAGTTGGACGACTTTTCGGATTAGTTATTTCCATCAAAGATGTACTTTGTTACAAAGATCATGGCGTGACCGCAGGGTCGAAAATTTTAAAAGGATTCAAATCTTTGTATTCTGCTACGGCAGTCCAACGAATTTTGGAAGAAGATGCAATCATTATAGGTCGAGTGAATTGTGATGAATTTGCGATGGGATCTGCCAATGAAAATTCAGCTTACGGGCCAGTTCGAAATGCGGCGGATGTTTCGAAAGTTCCAGGAGGATCATCAGGAGGTTCAGCAGTAGCTGTTCAAGCGGAGACCTGTTTAGTTTCATTGGGAACTGATACAGGAGGTTCTGTTCGGCAGCCAGCAGCATTTTGTGGAGTAATAGGAATGAAGCCAACTTATGGAAGGATTTCGAGATTTGGATTATTAGCATACGCTTCTTCATTCGATCAAGTTGGTGTTTTAGCGCACTCGGTAGAAGATGTAAGTATATTGTTAGAAATCATGTCAGGTTACGATGAAAACGATAGTACTTCAAGTGAAAAGCCTGTAGAAGATTTTTCTAAGAACTTAATAGTTGAAGGGAAAAAGAAGATTGCCTATTTCGAAAGTGCCCTCCAACATGAAAGTATCGATCCCGAAATTCGACAACAAACTTTTGACCTCATAGAAAAATTAAAAATAGCAGGTCACAAAATCGAACCTGTTGAGTTTGAATATCTAGATTACATTATTCCAGCCTATTATGTCCTGACTACTGCAGAAGCTTCATCGAATCTCTCTCGTTTTGATGGTGTTCGATTTGGGCATAGAAGTGAAAAAGCAGAAGACTTAATTGAGATATATAAAAAATCTCGTTCAGAAGGATTTGGAACAGAGGTGAAACGTCGAATAATGTTAGGTGCCTTTGTTTTAAGCTCTGGTTATTACGATGCATATTATACCAAAGCGCAAAAGATTCGGCGACTAATTGCTGAAAAAACTATTGAAATCTTTAATGATTACGACTTTATATTGATGCCTGCATCTCCAACTCCACCCTGGAATATTGGGGATAAAATGGATGACCCCGTTGAAGCATATTTAGCTGATATTTTTACTGTTCAGGCAAACATGGTTGGTATACCAGCAATCTCTTTACCCTTCGGAAAGCACGAAAATGGGCTTCCAATGGGGATTCAGTTCATGGCAAACAAATTTGAAGAAAAAAAATTACTAGCCTTTTCTCAGCATCTCATGCAACATTTTTTATAAAATAATTTAAGTATATCCTTATAGTGTAATATGTAAAAAGTTCGCTATCAATTGATAGGGAGACATATCCTTTTATTATCTTTTTTTTAATGTGGAAGTTAACCCTGTCAGTAAATTTTATTAAACCGAGTAGCAAATGTTAAATAAACCCCACTAGGGTTGTATTAGATTTTAAAACCCCATAATTTTGCATTACCAATACACAAAATCTAATTTACCTCTCACCGAATTCTTTCATACCCAAATAATAAAAAGAAGTTTTACGAATAGTTAGGCATTGATGGAATGATAATTTCAAGTGCTTAATGAAATTTTAAAGGCATTTGATATAAGTAAAAATTGTTTATCAAATGTCAGAACCAAATTTTATATCCATGAACATATTAAAAGGTATTTTACCTTTTTTATTGATGATGACATTGTTCACATCGATAAAAGCAAACAACACAACTCCCAATTCTATTCTATCTATTTCTCTTTCTGAGGATAGCAAAACCCTAGTTTCTAAAGTAGCCTTTGTCGAACGACTTGAAAGAAGATCTTTCTCGATGGACGTTACGTACAATAAAGATGTGAAGAAATTTGTCAAAAAATACATTTCAAAAGATCGTACTGGAACGGAATTATTACTCGGAAGACAAACGACTTTTTTACCAATTTTTGAAAAGTATATTGAAGAATTTCAATTACCTAGAGAATTGAAAAATTTACCAATCATTGAATCTGCTCTAAATCCAAATGCTGAATCTCAAGTTGGCGCAAAAGGCTTGTGGCAATTTATGCCAAGCACAGGTCGAATGTATGGATTGACTATCAATGACTATGTTGACGAACGATGTGATCCTGTAAAATCAACCATTGCAGGTTTATCCTACCTTAAAGATCTTTATGCTAAATATGGCGATTGGAAATTAGCTATTGCATCTTATAATTGTGGTCCAGGAAGAGTGGATAAAGCAATCAAGAAAGCAGGCAAATCTAGTTTTGGAGGGATAAAGAAATATTTACCCAAAGAAACTCAAGAATATGTGGCGAAATTTATTGCAACCTCATATGTGATGGATAATTATTTTTTCCATGATCTTCGACCGATTTATCCAGAATACACTTTGCAATTTGTAAAAGTCGTAAAGGTGTATAAAAGAACTTCATTGAAAAAAATTGCAAAACAAACCGGGATGAGTATTGAAATCATCCAAAAACTAAATCCTTCCTACCGAAAAGGAATCATTCCACCAAGTGCAGATGGGAATTTCATAATAATTCCTATATTTGGGGAAGAACTTTCTATAGGGTAATGAATTGGTGATATTTTATTTTGAGTGGCTCTTTTTTTTATGAAATTTGAAACACTCAAAATAAAATATCTTATTTTTCTCCAACCTCGTGTCAGTCAATCAATCAAGCTAATCCTTAATATCTGAAAACTTACAATTAAGCCAAACACAATTGTGCTGAGGTATCTTTTTTATATAAAATAAAGACACCTCAGCACAATTTTTGCCATAATGTATGCTTTTAAGAGCTTAATAAGCTCACAGTTTTTAAGAATCCAGAACCTATTTCCTAAGCTTAAAATTTTTTGTCAGAGATGAACCTAAATAAACTAATTGTACTCTTATTATTGATGTTGAGTTTTACTACTCAAACTTTAAGTCAAAATTCAACTACATCATATACTCCTGTCCCGGTTTTTAGTGATGCAGAATTAGAAGTTAGAATTAAAAATCTTTCTTCACTTGCCGTAACTCCTCAATTGGATAATATTGTCAAAAGTTATATCAAAACATACTCCGTTCGGAAAAGAGATAGAACGGAGAAAATGTTGGGTCGAATAGTAATGTATTTTCCCATTTTTGAAAAATACCTTTTAGAACAAAATATGCCCTCTGATATCAAATATCTTTCGGTGGTAGAATCAGCTTTAAATCCAAAAGCAACTTCGCGAGTAGGTGCTGCAGGGTTGTGGCAATTTATGCCCGCAACTGGAAAGGAATATGGATTATCTCAAAATAGTAAAGTGGACGAGCGAAGAGATCCTCACAAATCAACTAAAGCTGCTATCAAATATTTGAAGAGATTGCACAACAAGTATCAAGATTGGGAACTCGCATTGGCTGCTTACAATAGTGGACCAGGTCGTGTGAATCGAGCAATTCGAAGAGGACAGAGTAAGGACTTTTGGAAAATAAAAAAATATTTACCCAAAGAGACTCGAAACTATGTACCTGCATTTGTAGCTGCAAACTATATTGTAAATAATTATCATTTGCATTATTTGACACCTCAGTTTCCAGAAATGGATGTCCAAATGACGGATTTTACTAAAGTGTACAGTTCAATTTCTTTTCGGGAGATTTCAGAAATTACAGGAACACCACTTCATTTAATAGAACAATTAAATCCTAGTTTTAAGCAAGGTATTATTCCTACTTCTCGGAATGGACAGTATTTGACTTTGCCTAAACGAAACATGCCATTGTTTTTAGCAGCCTTTCCAACACCTGATAGTAATCCTTCAATCGCTCAAAACCTTGGAGGTCGAACGGAGTTTTTCAAGTCAGTTTATTACGTTCAACCAGGCGATCATATTGATAAGTTAGCGAAATTGTTTAATTGTAGTCGACAACATATAATGGCTTGGAATAATTTACCACAACCATATTTAGCAAGAGGGCAAGAGCTAACTATTTTTCAAATCAGCAATAGTTTGAATGTCGAGGTAAAAGAACTTCCTGTCCGAAAGCAAGAAATCGAAACGCCTAAATTGAAGGAAGAAACTATTTTATCCAATGGCAGAAATAGAAATAGAAAGATAGAGAGCAAAAAGGTAAATATTAAAAAAGAGGAAAAAGAAAAAGGAAGTCTTCCTCAAAGGAAAATTTCTTTAAAAAGAGAGGATTATATTTTTCACACTATTCGTCGAAATGAGTCAATCTTAGAAATAATTGAAAAGTTTCCAGGTGTAACTATTCAAGATATTTTGAGATTAAATGAGATAAAGGGGAATGACTTTCCATCCGTAGGGGCTAGATTGAAAATCAAGAAGAAATAGAAAAATCGAATTATATTTTGACTTTTAAAAAAGAAGGTTTCAGGAATTATAGTTTCTGAAACCTTTTTTTCTGAAATTATTTTGAATCTCAAAAGGAAAGGTCAGGACGTAAATATCCTGACCTTTTTTTTACTAAAACCCATCTCATGAAAATTTAATTTACTTGGATTACTCTTGGAGGTAATTCTTTTGCTTCTTCTTTTTTAGGTAAAATGATTCCTAAAATTCCGCTTTCATAACTTGCGACTATCGCATTACTTTCCACACCTTCTGGTAGTTGAAAACTTCTCGAAAAAGAAGAATAGCTAAATTCTTTACGAGCGAATTTTTCGCCAGTCACTTCATTTGAGTTCTCTTTATTTGTAGAAATAGTCAAGGTATTTTTTTCGACATTGATGTCAAAATCTACTTTTTTTAAACCTGGGGCTGCAAGTTCAATTTTAAAATCATCCGCAGTTTCGGAAATATTTACAGAAGGAACATTTGATGCAAAATCAGATCCTACAAAATTTGATAATGAATTATTAAAAAGATCATCAAAAATTGAATTGATGCCTGAATTGAAATTTACTAGATTACTCATATCTCTTAATTTTTTTTGAAAAAAATAGTTTTTGAAAAATCCGCGCCATCCCGAAAATTCAGGATGACACGGTTTAAACAAAACGAAAAACCAACTTTACTTAATTTCTTTTTAATCGATTACCCAATTGCTATCTTTCTAGCAGGTAACTCTTTTGCTTCCTCTTTTTTAGCCAAAGTCAAATACAAAATACCATCTTCGAATTTTGCTTCAATTTTAGAGGTGTCAATTGTTTTTGGCAAATGGAATGTTCTTTTGAAATCACGGTAGTCGAATTCTTTTCGAGAGTATTTAATTCCTTCCACTTTTTCGTTTTCAACCTTAGCTGAAATGGTTAAAACATCTTTTTCGACATTAATATTAAAGTCAGTTTTTTTCAAACCTGGAGCTGCAATTTCTAATTTGAAATCTTCTTTTCCTTCTATCACATTTACAGCTGGTCGTGATTTAACTAAGTTTTTTTCAATTTCTCCAGCAGAATTAGTCAATACATCATTGAATAAATTGAAAAAAGGATTAGCTGAATGAGATCTTCTTCGTCTTGGATTTACATTTACAAAAGTCATAATTTGATAATTTTTTATTTTTAGAAAAATGATTTTTAAATATTGATTACACCTTTCCTTTTATCAACTCATGTTCCATTATGTTTTTCACGTCTTTTTAGCATAAATCTAAAAATAATAAAGACAAAAAGTCAGTTATGTTTGTTTTTAAGTGACAAATTGACCTAAAAGCGTAAGTGAGCAAGGTTATCCACATTATGAAGTTTAAACTAACAAATTAATGTTAGTAACTGTGTTGAGCTGATTTACATCATTAATTTACCCTCTATAATTTCATTTAAAAACCCTTATGGAAAAGAAATATTCGTTTTAAATATATTTTTCCATAGAAGTCTCTGATGTTGTTGTAAATACACATTTAAAATTTATGACAAAATGTAAAATAGCGTTACTTTAGCCCTTG
This sequence comes from uncultured Saprospiraceae bacterium, assembly GCA_937981555.1. Classification (GTDB taxonomy): domain Bacteria; phylum Bacteroidota; class Bacteroidia; order Chitinophagales; family Saprospiraceae; genus CAJQQY01. Next base: position 227,707 of record CALJOK010000012.1, on the reverse strand, counting down.
AACGAAAAACCTCAGGTAAGAATAGTAGTTGAGTTCTCAAAAAAGTCTTGATTTGTATTTTAGTCAGAATAAAAATTATAACAATACAATTACATTTTGATTAAATTAGATTTTTTGAAAACAAACATTGGGATTTAAACCATAAAAGGGGTTGGGTATGACTGGAGCAGTCATTCCCTTTTATTTTTTAACAAAACAATTAAATTAAAATCAACGAGATTATGGGTAGTACGATTATTTATGCAATTCCAGCTTTTGGTATTTTAGCATTGCTTTACACTTTCTGGAAATCTTCTTGGGTTACTAAACAAGAAGTAGGTACTGATAAAATGGCCAGAATCGCCAAAAATATTCAAGATGGTGCCATGGCATTCTTAAAAGCTGAGTATAAAGTGTTAGCAATTTTCGTAATTGCGGTAGCGGTTTTATTGGGAGTAACAGGCAACACGCCAAACTCTTCACCACTTGTAGCAGTTTCATTTGTACTAGGAGCAATTTGTTCTGCCTTGGCAGGATACATCGGGATGAAAGTAGCAACCAAAGCAAATGTAAGAACTACAAATGCAGCTCGAACTAGTTTGGGGAAAGCGTTAGAAGTAGCTTTTGCAGGTGGAGCTGTGATGGGGATGGGAGTTGTTGGGTTAGGAGTTTTAGGATTAGGAACTTTACTTATTGTTTATAGTAACATGTTTGGAGTAGAGAATGCTGATCAGGTGAATCGAGTAATTACAGTTTTAACTGGATTCTCTTTTGGGGCATCATCTATTGCATTATTTGCTCGTGTAGGTGGAGGTATTTATACCAAAGCAGCTGATGTAGGAGCAGATTTAGTTGGAAAAGTGGAAGCAGGTATTCCTGAAGATCATCCATTGAATCCAGCAACTATTGCGGATAACGTAGGAGATAATGTAGGAGATGTTGCCGGTATGGGAGCGGACCTTTTTGAATCTTATGTAGGATCTATTATTGGTACAATGGTATTAGGTGCTGCATTTATTGGTACTACAGGATATATGAGTGACAATGATTTTGACGGATTGAATGCCGTTTTATTACCATTAGTATTAGCTTGTGTAGGAATTCTAACTTCTATTATCGGAACATTTTTCGTAAAAGTAAAAGAAGGTGGCGATCCGCAAAAAGCATTGAACATGGGGGAATTTGTTTCTGCAGGTTTGATGTTGGTAGCTACATTTTTTATCGTAAAATGGATGCTTCCAGAATCTTGGGATGTAGCATCTTATATGCATGGGAAAGAGGTGGTAAATACTTATGAATCAATAGGCGTATTTTATGCGGTACTTTTTGGTTTAGCAGGAGGTTTATTTATTGGTATGGTAACTGAATTTTATACAGGTACAGGAACTAAACCAGTAAAATCGATTGTGGATCAATCTTTAACAGGTGCTGCAACGAACATTATCGCTGGTCTTGGAGTGGGGATGCAATCAACTGCAATTCCAATTTTGATTTTGGCTGTTGCTATTATCGGAGCACATCACTTTGCAGGACTTTATGGTATTGCCATTGCTGCGGTAGGAATGCTTTCCAACACAGGAATTCAGTTAGCAGTAGATGCATACGGGCCAGTTTCTGATAATGCAGGTGGTATTGCTGAGATGGCTGAATTGCCAAAAGAAGTGCGTCAAAGAACTGATAAATTAGATGCAGTAGGAAATACAACTGCAGCAATCGGAAAAGGATTTGCAATTGGTTCAGCGGCTTTGACTTCTTTAGCATTATTCGCAGCATTTATTACTTCGTATAATGTAAATAATCCAGGAGAGGAATTGTATGGAATTGATATTACCAATCCAACAGTAATGGCTTCATTATTCGTAGGAGGAATGTTACCATTTTTATTTTCTTCTTTATCTATGAATGCAGTTGGACGAGCTGCGATGGATATGATTACAGAAGTGCGAAGACAATTCAAGGAAATTCCTGAATTGAAAGCAGCTTTAGCAATGATGAAGAAAAACGATGGAAAAGAAATGTCAGAATGGAGTGCAGCTGATCGAGCAGTTTTTGACGCAGCTGACGGAAAACCAGAATATGATAAGTGTGTTGAAATTTCAACTAAGGCATCTATTCGAGAAATGATGTTGCCTGGTTTATTGGCGGTAATTTCTCCAGTTTTAGTTGGATTTTTAGGAGGTGCTGAAATGCTAGGTGGATTGCTTGCAGGAGTAACTGTCTGTGGAGTATTGATGGCAATTTTCCAATCAAACGCAGGTGGTGCTTGGGATAACGCTAAGAAGATGTTTGAAGAAGGAGTAGAGATTAATGGTAAAATGTACTACAAAGGTTCTGAGCCTCACAAGGCAACTGTAGTAGGTGATACTGTTGGAGATCCATTCAAAGATACTTCTGGTCCATCATTAAATATCTTGTTGAAATTGATGTCAGTAGTTGCTTTGGTAATTGCTCCATTCATCTAAGATTTCACTTATTAAAGAATTAATTATTCTTTAAATAAGGTGAAAATATGTGGCAACGCCCTATTTGATTCGTCAAATAGGGCGTTGTTCTTTTTGTAGAAAAAACAATTTCACCTTTAGTCTGTTTTACAAAAAAAAATAAAGAAGTAAACTTTGAGATAATTCCAGTCACGTTAACTTCGTTATAATTTCGTTAAAACGACCAATTGGCAAGGTTATCGCCTTAATTTATAAGGAATTTAACCTATATTTATTCACTAGAAGCAATTATCAAAAATAAGTATTGTCTTTTAGTTAAATTTCGAAATAAGTAAATATTAAAAACTCACAATATGAAATTCAGAGGTCCCATTTTCTTTTCATTAATTCTTGTCGCATTGGTATTCGGAGCATTTTATATCCCTGCGAACAATGCTGAAAAAGAAGCTATCCTAATCAAATCTATCATCGCTAACTTAGATAGATTTCATTTCCAACCGCAAAAAGTAGATGACGATTTTTCAGAAAAAGTCTATGATCTATACATGGATCGAATTGACGGAAACCGAAGATGGTTGACTCAGCAAGATGTTGATCGATTAGGAAAATTTGAAATGAAATTAGATGATGAAGCAGATGCAGGGACTTACGAATTTTTCGATATGTCTTTGACTTTAGTAGAAAAAGGATTGAATAAAACGGAAGGATTCTTCAAAGAAATTTTATCAAAACCTTTTGATTTTTCTATAGATGAAACAATCGATTTATCTGATGAGAAAAAACCTTTTGCAAAGAATGATGCAGAGCTAAAAGAGAGTTGGAGAAAGTATTTGAAAAGAGAAACTTTAACTCGAGTAGTTGATGATTTGGAGTTGCAAAAAAAGGGTGAAGACGAAGACTTAAAAGGAAAGTCTTTTGCTGACTTAGAGAAAAAAGCGAGGGAAGATGTTTTGGATGTATTTGAAAAATGGTACACTCGAATGAGGAAATTAAAACGTGCCGATCGATTAAGCAATTACTTGAATGCAGTTGCTAATGTGTACGATCCTCACACAGGTTATTTCAAGCCAAGAGATAAAGAAAATTTTGACATTAGAATGTCTAAAACTTTAGAAGGTATTGGAGCACAACTTCGAGCAGAAGAAGAATATACTAGAGTGGTAAGCATCATTGTAGGAGGGCCAGCTTGGAAAGGAAAACAGTTGGAAGCAGATGATATGATTATGGCAGTTGCACAAGGTGATAATGAGCCAGTAGATGTTAGCGGAATGGTTATCGATGATGTGGTAGATATGATTAGAGGGAAAAAAGGAACGGAAGTTCGATTAACTGTAAAAAAGAAAGATGGAAAGAAAGAAGTGATTGCTATTGAAAGAGATGTAGTTATCATGGAAGAAGGTTACGCAAAATCAACTTTGCTTACTGCTCCACAAAGTGAAGAGAAAATGGGATACATTAATTTGCCAAGTTTCTATGCTGACTTTGGAAGAAACGGTGGACATAGTTGTGCGGAAGATGTAGCAAAGGAATTAAAAAAATTAATGAAGCATAATGTCGAAGGAATTATCCTTGACTTAAGAAATAATGGTGGTGGATCATTGGAAGAAGTAGTCGACATGGCTGGTCTCTTTATTGAAAAAGGACCAATCGTTCAAGTGAAATCAAGAATCGGCCGTTCAGGAGTTCATGAAGATGAAGATGGAAAAGTGCTTTATGATGGACCACTTGTAGTGATGGTAAATGAGTACAGCGCATCAGCTTCAGAGATCTTAGCAGCAGCTTTGCAAGATTATGGACGAGCAGTAATTGTAGGAAGTACTTCAACTTATGGAAAAGGTACTGTTCAAAGATTTTTAGATTTAGATAGAGCGGTTATGGGATATTCAGATGTAAAGCCTTTAGGTTCAATTAAATTAACTATCCAGAAGTACTACAGAGTAAATGGAGGTTCCGTTCAATTGAATGGAGTGAAATCTGATATCGTTTTCCCTGATTTATACTCTTACTTTGACTCAGGTGAAAAAGATTATGAGCATGCATTAGATTATACTGAAATTGCTCCAGTTCAATATGGACAAAATGTATATTCAGTAACGGATAAATTAGATGAGCTTCGAAAAGCAAGTGGGAAAAGAGTTGATAATCATCCTGCTTTTCAGCAAGTTGAAACTCATGCGAAATGGTTGAAAACTCAGAGAGACATTGATGTTTATCCTTTGAACATTGATAAATATACTCAAATGGAGCAAGACCAAAAAGAAGTGAGTGATGCTTTCAAAAAAGTATTAGATAAAAAGATAGATGGAATGATTGTCAAGAATCTTCCTGAAGATATGGATGCATTAACGAAAGATGAAGGAGTGGAAGCTCGAAATAAAGATTGGATGGAAGGATTAGAAAAAGATATTTACTTAAATGAAGTATTATCTATCTTACGAGATATGAAATAAATTCAACTTCATATTTTATAAAAAGGAGGCCGAAGCAATTAATTTTGCTTCGGCTTCTTTTTTTGTTTTAGGGGTTTTTAAATTTAGTACTTTTGTGAAAAATTCAAATCATTCAAATTTTCAAATTAATATATGAATTACCTGTCTCTCGAAAATATTTCAAAATCCTTTGGTGAAAAAGTCTTATTTGACAATGTTAACTTTCAAATGAGCAAAGGCGAAAAGATTGCACTCGTTGCCAAAAATGGAGCAGGGAAAACTACGCTAATCAAAATCATCGCTGGAACAGAATCAGCTGAAGGTGAAAACCCTAAAATTCTTTTTCGAAAAGATATTAGAATTGGAAATTTATTACAAGATCCAATTTTTAAAGATGGGCATACGATAATGGAAGCGGTTTTTGAATCTGAAAATCCAAAGATCCAAGCTACACGCGCTTACGAAAAAGCCATGCTTAACTATGAAGACGAAGATGGAATGGCAAAAGCCATGCAACAAATGGATGATCTGGAAGCTTGGGATTTTAAAGCACGCATCGAAGAAATTTTAGGGAAATTAAAAATCACCAATCTTGACCAACGAGTGGCACATCTTTCAGGTGGGCAAAAAAAGAGATTGGCACTTGCACAAATTTTGATTGACGAACCTGAATTTTTAATTCTCGATGAGCCGACCAATCATTTGGATTTAGATATGATTGAATGGCTCGAAGAATATTTGCAGTCACCTAACGTGACCCTTTTTATGGTGACGCATGATCGTTATTTTTTAGAAAGAGTTTGTAATAATATTATTGAATTGGACGCTGGAGTTATTTATAAATACAAGGGAAACTATTCTGATTTTTTAACATCCAAAGCAATCAGGGAAGAGAACCAAGCAGTCGTTTTAGATAAGACAAAAAAACTGATGGGGAAAGAGTTAGAGTGGATGCGTCGTCAACCAAAGGCACGTGGAACAAAAGCAAAGTCTAGAGTAGATAGTTTCTATAAGATAGAAGAAAAAGCCTCTCAGAAGATTGCAAAAGACAAGATTCAAATTGATATGAAAGGAAGTCGATTGGGGAGTAAAATCTTGGAAGCTAATTATATTTCCAAAAGTTATGATGATCGGGTTTTAGTAAAAGATTTTAATTACAAATTTAAAAAAGGAGAAAAAGCAGGAATCGTTGGGCCGAATGGTGCAGGTAAATCTACTTTGCTAAAAATGTTGACTCAAGAGATTCGTCCTGATAGTGGTAAAGTTGTAGTCGGAGGAACAGTTGTTTTTGGACACTATACGCAAGATGGAATTCAAATAGAAAATGACAAAAAAGTCATTGATGTGATACGTGATATTGCAGAATATATTCCATTGGAAAAAGGAAATAAATTGACGGCAGAATCATTGCTCGAACGTTTTTTGTTTAATCGAAAACAACAACAAGTTTTCGTTTCAAAATTGAGTGGGGGAGAGAAGCGTCGATTACACTTGTTGACGATCTTGATGGAGAATCCAAATTTTTTGATTCTTGATGAGCCGACCAATGATTTAGATTTGATCACATTGAATATATTAGAAGATTTTTTAATGGACTTTCCAGGTTGTCTTTTGGTGGTAACTCACGATCGGTTTTTTATGGATAAAATAGTTGATCACCTTTTTATTTTTGAAGGTGATGGAAAAATTCGAGATTATAACGGCCAGTATTCTGACTACCGTGCCTTGCAAAAAGAAGAACTCGAAGAGGAGCGTCAAGCGGAAAGAGACCGACAAAAACAAAAGAAAATCGCTCAAGCAACTATTGAAAAACCAAAAGAGGAAAAACCAAAATTATCTTACGAAGAGCGTAAAGAATATAATCGTTTGGAAAAACAGATTTCAGTTTTGGAAGAGAAAAGAGGAAAAATTACGGAACAGTTTAATAATCCAGATTTGACTCCTGAGGAAATTCAAAAACTTTCTATCGAACTTGGCGAAGTGAAAAATGAAATAGAGGAAAAGGAAATGAGATGGATGGAGTTAGCGGAGTTAGCATAAAAACGAAACGTTGTGCTTCAATAAAAAAAGCGAATATTTTCAAAAGAAAATATTCGCTTTTTTTATTGAAGAAAATTCAACTTATTTCCCCGCCAAAGCTTTGATTTTATCTTCCAATTCATACTCATCACCAGATACATAACCTGTGTGAGTGTAAACGATATTTCCTTCTTGATCCAACAAAAATGTCTGTGGAACTGATTGGAAATTTAAGGCTCTTTGTAAGTCCTGATTCACATCAGAAAGAATTACATAGTCCCATTTTTTTGTTTCAACTATACCAGGCACTTTTGCCATTGCTCTTGCATTATCAATGGTTACGGCAATCACTTCTGCACCATATTCTTCTTGCCAATCAGGGTAGATATCTGCGATTGCATCTAGTTCTTTTTTACAAGGAGAACACCAAGTTGCCCAAAAACTGATTACAGTAATTTTTCCATTTTTTGCAAAATCTTGAATGTTGACAGTTTTTCCTTTAAGGTCTTTCACATTTACATTAGGTAAGACCTTTTGTGCAGAAAGAGAAGTTGAAAGACAAAGTGCAAAAACAACTGATAAAATGTTGATTAACTTCATTGTATTTTATTTAATTTTGATTGTTAAATTTTATTTTTGGTTAAAAAGCCGTGACAAATTTATCATAAAAAAGTCGAGAGTGCTAATATTGATTTAGGTTTAACTTCGATTTAACGGCTGCTTAGCATATTAAAGTGTTATCATTTTTACAAAAAACCAATATATGAAGGTATTTTTGTATGAATTTTAAAAAACTATATTGTGTAGTTTTTTCCAAATAGATTAAATAATATATTCAGATGCTATCTACAAAACAAAACGGACTACTTTTAATCCTTCTTACACTTATTTATACGTTGGGTTTTTCACAAAGTAACAATCAGGGCTCCTTATCTGGAAGTCTAGAAAGTAATGGTAATTTTTTCCAAGAAGATTCATTGATTGAAGCTTTCAATACACCTCAATACGATCACCAGTTATTTGGTTCGGAAGTTTGGTTAGATTTGAAATACAGCAATTTCGGATTTGACCTTGGCGTGCGATTTGATTTTTTCAATAACTCAAATTTGCTTCAGCCAAATGAAAGTTATACCGACCAAGGTATCGGTCGATGGTATATCAATAAGAAGGTGAATAAGTTAGGAATTTCTGTGGGATACATTTACGATCAAATTGGAAGTGGAATTATTTTTAGAGCTTATGAAGAACGACCACTTTTAATTGACAATGCTTTGCAAGGATTAAAATTAACTTATGATTTAACTCCTGATTGGAAAATAAAAGTATTGACTGGTCGGCAGAAAAATTTATTTGACACTTATGCTTCCGTGATTAAAGGAGCAAGTATTGATGGTTATGTAAAGATCGATTCAAGTAGTGTAAGTTTTGCACCAGGTTTTGGAGTGATGAGTCGAACGATTGATGATGAAACGATGGGGCGATTATTGACTAGTTTGAGTTTGTACCAAGATCCATTTCGGATAGAAGCAAAGTATAATTCTTATGCTTTTTCAGTTTACAATACGTTGGTTGCTGGTCCATTTACTTGGTATGTGGAAGGAGCTTACAAAACTAATGAAGTATTTTGGGATCCAACTTTTGAATGGTCAAGAATAGATGAAAGTACAGGACTAGAAATTCCATTGTTGGGTAAATATGATTTTACAAATGGAAATATAGTTTATACTTCGATTGGATATGCAGGTAATGGTTTGGGAATTTCTTTGGAAGGAAAAAGAACAGAAAATTTCTCATTTAGGGTTAATCCATTTGAAAATACTAATCGTGGGTTTATTAACTTTTTACCTCCAATGAATCGAGTGAATACTTACCGATTGAATGCTCGATACTCTCCCGCTACACAAGAATTAGGAGAGCAAGCTGTTCAATTAGATGTTCGATATTCGCCAAGTCGAAAATTAGGGTTCTTAGTGAACTTATCCAATATTACTACTTTGGATAATGAATTATTGTATCGAGAAGTATACACGGAAGTTACTTATAAGTACAAACGAAAATGGCAATTGATTAGCGGAATCCAATGGCAGAATTACAATCAAAATATTTATGAAGGAAAAACTGGGGTAGATATTTTGGAAACGGTAACTCCTTACGCAGAGTTTTTATATAAATTTTCTAGAAAAAAATCTGCTAGATTTGAGTTTCAATATATGCTGACCGCTCCAGGGATTTCTACTAATCCTGAAACCGATGAAAAATATACAAACCGAGATTTTGGAGATTGGATTTTTGGACAAATAGAAATTGGACTAGCACCACATTGGATTATTACTGCTTCGGATATGTATAATGTAAGTCCTTATAAAAAGAATTTACAGGCAGGAGAAAAAGCGGAAGATTTACATTATCCAACTCTTGGAGTAGTTTATACTTATCGATCTAATCGTTTTGAGATGAAGTATGTGAAGCAAGTGGAAGGGATTGTTTGCGCTGGAGGAATTTGTAGATTAGAGCCAGCATTTAGTGGTATGAAAATGTCAGTACGATCTACGTTTTAATTTTTCATGAAAAACATAACAACGTATTTACATTTTTAATTTTATCAAAAAATAATTTTTATCAAAAAAAATATATAAGATGAAAAAGTTAATTTTTTTATTCGCAATCGTTTCGTTTTTTTCCTGTAGAGAAAATATGCCAGTAGTGCCTGACGCGCCAATTATTGATACCGCTCGAAAAGTAATGGTCGAAGAATTTACAGGAGTTGCTTGTGTTGGTTGTCCTTCAGGAAGTGCAGAGTTAGAAAATTTGTTAAATGTATTTGGAGAAAATTTAATCGTAGTTTCTATCCATACTTCAGACTTTGGATCACCACTTCCAACTAGTCAATATGATTTTAGAACAAGTGAAGCAGAGGAAGTTGCAGATTATTTAGGTCGTCCTGCGGCTTATCCAAGTGCGGTAATTAATCGAAAAGATTTTGATGGAGGTGCATATTTCTTACAAAGTGATAAAACACTTTGGTCAGGATTTATTAGTCAAGAATTGGAGGAGAATCCAAAGTTGACTGTAAATATCACAAAGGAATTTAACCCAACAACTCGAGAACTTGAGGTGAGAGTTTCAGGAAGTGCAGAGGAAGAACTGACAGGAGATTTGAGGTTAACGATTATGGTTACTGAAAATAATATTATTGATGCACAGGATGTTGAAAATGTGGGTATTGTGGAAGATTATAAACACAAGCACGTTTTTAGAACAACGATGACTGAACCAACTGGAGATCCAATAGTAACTAATATGTCGGTAGGAGATACTTATGATAAGACTTATACGATGACTATATCAGAGGATTGGAAAACGGTAGATTGTGAAATTATCGCTTTTGTTAATTTAATAGATGGGCAGCAAAAGGAAATTTTACAAGTAGAATCTGCTCATGTGGAAGAATAGTGTTTAGGGAAAAACAATACTCTTACAAAAAAAAATGCAACTCAATTTGAGTTGCATTTTTTTTTGTAATTATGATTTTGGAAAAAATCTACACTTCATTTCCTTCCAAAGAAAATGCGCCATCTTTAAAGTTAATCGATTTCACATGAACTGTTTTTAACTCAGTCACTCGGTTATCAATATCCACCGTTCCATTTTCCAAACGTAAAACTCCTCGAGGACAAACTGCTGCACAGATTCCGCAACCTACACAAGATGCTCGAACTACATTTTGACCTCGTTGAGCATATGCTCGAACATCAATTCCCATCTCACAATAAGTGGAACAATTTCCACAACTGATGCATTGACCTCCATTGGTCGTAATTCTAAATCGAGATTGAAATCGCTGAACTAATCCCATCAACGCTGCTAACGGACATCCGAATCTACACCAAACTCGATTCCCCATCAAAGGATAGAAACCAGTTCCCACAATTCCTGAAAACATAGAGCCAATAAAAAATCCATACCACGATCGTACATTATAAGAGTCTAAGAATAAAATATTTGAACTACCTGTCATGTAAGTATAAATCACCATCCCAGTCATTACGATCGCAAAAACTAAAACGCCATGAATAATATATCTTTCATACTTCCAAGCGGTCAAACTTTTATCAGACAATTGGCGATAAGGATCACCCAATGTTTCTGCTAATCCACCACAACCACAAACCCAAGAGCAATACCATCTTTTCCCAAAATAATAAGTAAAAAATGGAACGACTATAAGAGTCAAAACTATTCCCCAAATAAACATCATTGTTCCTACACTCGTCGCCCAACCTGCAATAGCAAATTCAGTTCCTTGCCCATACATTTTATCAATCTCAAAAAAGAAATCATAATCAAGTGGCCATGCATTTTTAAAATCCATGTAAGGCTGATTCAGTCGCAATAAAAATTCTGGGATTAAAAATGCGAACGCAGTTTGAAAAAACATTACTGAGCCAGTTCGAATTAATTGATAATTATTATGTCGATATTTTATCAACATACGGATACCCATGACGAACATGACCATCGTATAAAGGAAGCCATATAAAAACCAACGACCTGCAGTATTTCCACTCAATGATTCAGAAATTGGATCGAGCATCAATGTCCAGTTAGTAATGTATTCTGGGAAAAAATAAAGAGTGACATAAAATAAAATCAAAAAGATACCAAAGGAAATTCCAATCCAACCAAGTCCTTTGGGAGCAGTTGCTTTTCTAGTCTTAGAAAAAGAAACATTGTTCTCCTTATTCGTTTTGTAAATGCGATAGATAATAAAAATACCTGCCGCAATCGTTAAAATTCCAATCAATAAATATTTAAAAAAGACCATTAGAATACTCGTCAAAATGGTCATGCCTAGGAAAATCATTCGAACTTGAAAAGTAATTCCACGAGTAGCAGGGCTGTCGTAAATTTGATTGTTTTTAATTCCTGGAATCAAATTTAAGTCAGGCAACAAGTACATCAAACCACCTAGTGCAGCTAAAATAAAACTGAGCAAAAAGAACCAATTAGAATTCCCAGGAAGTAAACCACCTGCCGAATATTTTGTCAAAGAAAACAGATAATCGTCAACGGTGTTTGGAAACATTCGGTAATCATTTTCACTAACTCCTTTTGGTAGTTTTTCTGGAACAGCATTCCAAATTCCATTTGCACGATCAACACCTGAAGCTTTGTCTAATGCTTCCAATGAGTTATTTAAAACTGGTTTGAATGCATTGATGAATGCAACATTGCTTCCGAATTCTTTTCCCATCAGATCTCCAGCTTGTTGCTTAATCATTTCTTGATGGTAAGTATTTGAAATGTTTTTTGACAAAACAGCTTCCGTCAAAGTGTGGTTACTCAAAGTCAAAGAAGCAACAAAAATGGTAAGTGCTAAGATGAAAAGAGCAAGACCTATATTTTTAATTAATTTCATTTTTCGATTTTTTAGTAAGACGACTCTTTGAGTCGTTTTATGGAATTACGATTGCAAAAATTTAAAAGCTTGACTCCAGCCTCGCTTTTTCTTCGGCGTCAAATTTTTGCCAGCTTTTTGATTGTAAATTTTCAAGACTTCATGTTCGTGAGTTTTGTAAAATTCAGGATCAAAATTCGCAATCGCTAAATCTTGTAACACTACATCTACATTTGTTTTTTCCTTTAACCATTTTTCACAAACTTCATGTCGGAAGCGAACTCCCATCAAATTGAAGCCAACAATTTCTTCTGTATTTTTATCATAGATCACTCGAATACTTTTTCGACCATCAGAATGTTCCCAATAAATTGCTTCGTGGTTATCAGCCATTTTTGCCATTACAGTTCCATAGACTTGATATTCGATTTCGAAAAATTTTGCGGAGTTAAACCAAAGTCCAGGGTCGTAAGCTATTTTTTTTCCGCACACATTATAGGCAACTGTTTCTCCCATCATTCTACCTGTATACCAAATTGCTTCGACAGGTCTTCGACCAGGTTTTGGATTAGTCATTTGAGCACAATCTCCGATGGCATAAATATTTGGAATATTGGTTTCTAAAAAATCATTGACCACAATTCCTCGTTGGATTTCAATTCCTGATTCTTTGAGGAAATTAATATTTGGGTGAACACCTGCGGTGAGTCCGACAAATCCACATTCAATTCGTTCTCCTTTGCTTGTGATAACAGCACAAGCTTTTCCTTTTCCATCATCTATAATTTCCTTAAGTTCTGTGGCAAGTTGTAAGTCGATATGATTTTCAGAAATATGTCGTCCAATCATTTTTGATTCCTCGATAGGCAAGACGCCATTCCAAAAATCAGTTTCTCGAACTAAGAAAGTAACTGGAATATTTCGAGAGTGAAACATTTCAGCCATCTCAATTCCGATCAATCCACCACCAACGATTACTGCACGTTCCAGCCCATCGCTATGTTTTTCCATCGCTTCTAAATCCTGTAATGAATACATTCCATGTACTGCTTCTAAGTCTTGTCCAGGCCATCCAAATTTATTGGAAGCAGAACCAGTAGCTAGAATCAATTTATCGTATTTCATTTTTTCGCCTCCGGCAAAAAGGAGTTCGCTGTTTTGGTGATTGACTTTTTCTACGAAACCTTTTTTGAGTTCGATTCGATTTTTTTCCCAAAACCAATTTTCATAAGGTTTAGTATCTTCAAATCTCATGTGTCCCATATAAATATACATGAGTGCAGTTCGTGAAAAGAAATGATCTGATTCGGAAGAGATGACGGTAATTTGGTGGTCGCTTAATTTTCGAATATATCGAGCTGCGGTGATTCCACTAATTCCATTGCCAATGATTGCAATATGCATAAAGTTGGAGTTTGGTTTTTAAAACAAAATATTTTCTATAAGGTAAATAAGTTCAATTATGCTTAGATGTAGATTGAAAAAATAGAATTGAATTGATTTAATATGATACCAATATAGAAAAAATCAAATAGCAAAGAAAAGGAAAAGGATGAATTTCTGCTGTCTTACTAAAGACGTATAATACATTGCAAAACATGAAAGTAAGTTGGTATTTTCCTTTAAAAGTCTTCTAGATGCCAAAGCGTATATTTTTATGTAAAAAAATGATAAAGTCTGTCTGTTTCATTACTTTTGCTAGGCAGGCGAACATTTTGTTTCCCAACAACTAGCCTGCAATTAAATTATTCCAATTATTCAATCACTAAAATTTTATTAAATTATGAAAAGAATTTACACGTTACTGTTATTTGTGATGTTTGGTTTTATTTATACCGCTCAATCTCAAATAGCTCTTTCTGAAGGCTTTGAAGCAGGCATCCCTGCTGACTGGACTATTGAAACTATGGCTACTGATGGAGGCTGGGTTGGTACATCTGTTTCAGATGCATCAAGTGGTGCATGGGCTTTACCTGATCATGGTGGAGCTGGCGTAGTATCTACAAATGATGATGCTTGTAATTGCGATAAAAGTAATGACTGGTTAATTACACCTATGATAAGTCTTGCTGATTTGACAACTCCTACTCTTTCATTTGATCGAGCATTCGGAGGATTTGCTTACCAAGCAGTTACAGAAACTGCAACTGTAAGTATCTCAACTGATGGTGGTACAACATGGACTGAATTAAGTGCATTAGATGGTCAAGGTACTTTGGCTGGAGCAGCTGGTACTCCTGATTGGGTAAATGAAAGTATTGACTTATCTGCTTATGCAGGAGCTGCAGAAGTTTGGATTGGTTTTAAATATTCAGATAATGCGGGTTGGTTGTATGCATTGGCACTTGATAATATTTTGGTTTTCCAACCATTAGATTGGGAGATGGAATTGTCTTCATTAAACGTTGCTTCTGTACACGTAGGTGATGTAGCAGTAAATATTACTGGAGAAGTTAAAAACTTAGGAATTAATAATATTACTTCTTTTGACTTAGCTTGGACTGATGGAACTAACAACTATTCTGAAACAGTTTCAGGTGTTGATATTGCTCCATTTTCAACTTATGCATTTACGGCATCTGATGCTTTTACGACTGTAGCTGCAAATACATCTGATATAACAGTAACAGTATCTAATCCTAACGGAAATACAGATGGTGATGCTTCTAATAATGAATTAGTAACTAGTATAACTGGTGTAGCATTTATTCCAGACCGAAAAGTAGTAGTAGAAGAAGCTACAGGAACTTGGTGTGGATGGTGTCCAAGAGGAACTGTTGGATTAGAATATATGACTGCAACTTACCCTAATACTTTTATTGGTATCGCTGTACATAACGGTGACCCAATGGTAGTAACAGAATATGATTCTAACATGGGTGTAGGTGGATATCCAAGTAGTAACTTTGATCGTTTCTATACAGATACTGATCCTAATAGTGACAATTTAGAAATGCTTCATAATTTACGATTGATGGATATTGCTTCAGCATCTATTTCTGATGTTGTTACTTATAATCCTGATACTCGTGAGATTACAATAGAATTATCAGCTGAGTTTGTTGCTCCTGTAAATGGAGATTACAGATTTAATGCTGTAATCGTTGAAGATAGTGTAACAGGTACTTCATCTGGTTATGCTCATGAAAATTACTATAGTGCTCAATCGCAAAATATTGATTTGTTTAGTCTTGATGGAACAAACTGGAAAGACTTACCAGCAACTATTCCTGCTTCTGATATGGTTTATGACCATGTAGGAAGAGCTTTATTAGGTGGATACTTTGGTGAAGCTGGAAGTATGCCTACAGCTATTGCTGCAGGAGATACTCCTAGTCATACATTTACTTATACACTTCCAGCTAGTATGAATGAAAATCATATTCACGTAGTTTCTATGATTTTAGATGCTGATAATGATGATATCATTAACGCAACATCTTCAGAAGTTGAAATACCTGTAGGAAATAAAAACCTTACGTTTAATGAGAATTTAGCAAAGGTATTTCCTAATCCATTTTCTGATATGACAACTGTAAGTTTGAATATTGTAGATGCTGCTGATGTAACTATTCAAGTATACAATTCAGTAGGTCAAATGATCGGACAACAAGATTTCGGTAAATTGTCAGGTGATCAAACAATTCCTTTCAATGGAGCGAACTTAAGCGAAGGTGTATATATTATGCATATCGTAGTAGGTGAGCAAGTAGTAACTAAGCGATTAACTATTGCTAGATAAATTTTGACTTTCAAATAATGCTAGTCTTCTTTTTAGATGGAGGAAATATTATTTGATCAAAGTTTAAGTAAAAGAAATGAAGGCATTTTCTCAAAATACATGAGGAGATGCCTTCTTTTTTACATTTTATTATTATTTTTATTTAACAAAAAAGATTACTTTTACACAATAAAATTATTTCATCTAATAAATTATCTTTGATATGAAGCAAATTATACTTTTCTGTCTTATTTTTTCTTTTGGATTAACAGCTCAAGCCCAGCTTAATGTTTCTCCAAATGACCTTTCTCAAGATACTCTGCTTGATTTATCAGATCAATTTATTAGCACCAAGATTCATACGGAGATTCATAATGACACAAATGATGATGCGGAATTATATTGGGAAATAGTGCAAATTAGTGGCCCTACCAATTGGGATGTACAATTATGTGTAAATAATGAAAGTGGAGGTTGTTTCTCTTGGGGAGTTCCTTCCAATGTTTATCCTGCAGCTAATATTGATAAACCTTTTTTGATTTCATCAAATGAAGCTAGTATTTTTGATTTAGGGGTACGACCTTATGGAACTGCTGGAGTCGGTGTTTATGAAGTTAGAGTTGCACCATATGGTGATTCTCTAAATGTTATAGCAGTAGGTAATTTTCAATTTACAATTGATGGAAGTACTTCGACTGAAAACTTTGATAAATCATTAGTTAAGATTTTCCCAAATCCAACTGACGATTTCTTTACAATTACAGAAAACCCATATGTGGAATCTATCCAGATATTTAATATTGTTGGAAAACAAATGGCTGCAACTAATTTTCAGAATGGAGATGCAATCAATATCTCTAGCTTTCCGAATGGATTATATTTAGTGAGAATGTTGAATGATGGAGGCGATGTTTTAAAGACAACTCGCTTGACGAAGAGATAAGATTAACTTAAGTCTTATTCCAAAAAAAATCCATTCTGAATATTCAGAATGGATTTTTTTTTGGAATTTTTTTAATCAACTGGCTGGATATTCCACAAAATTTCTTGGTGTTTCATACAACCTCACTCCAATCTCATATTTCTCCTCCAAATGCTCTCGCAAAATTGTCCAGATGACATAGCAGATATTTTCAGCAGTAGGATTCAATGTTTTAAATTCCTCGGTTTCCAGGTTTAAGTTTTTATGATCAAAACGATTTTCAATTTGATCTTTGATAATATCTTTTAAAATTTTTAGATCAATCAAATAGCCAGTAACTGGATCTACTTCACCGGTTACTTTCACTTCCATTTCGTAATTATGTCCGTGAAAATGAGGATTGGAACAAAGTCCAAACACTTCTGAATTCTTTTCATCTGACCAATCTGGTACAAATAAACGATGTGCAGCATTAAAATGAGCCTTTCTGTAAACTGATATTTTCATAATAACAATAGTAACAAAACTAAATGGAAATGGTTATAAATTTTCTAATCAAATCCATAATTTCAACTACATTTAAAATCCCAATATTCCATACCCATTTTCTCAATAAATTGATGTAATTTCGCATTAAAGTCAAAAAAGGGCTTTGAAAATAGATATATTAAAATAGAAGGAAAAATAGACGGTTAGTGGATTTAGAAATGGAGAAGGAAGTCTATCGAGTGGATAAAGGTAAAGGAGTAAAGAAGAGTACAGTAATATAACTGTATATTTAATATGGAGTAAAATTTTCATTAACGACTAAAATTTCGATTTTAGGATAAAACGTACATCCCATTTACTGATTTGGTTAAATCGAATAAAATCAATAGTAAATTAGATAATGATACAAATGGAACTTCCGTAGCTCACTCATTGGTGAGATTACAAGAAAAATATCTTCAATATACTTATCCTCTGCAAAAATCCAGTCTCCTAAATCTTTCTTCTATTTTTGATGAGTAGTTTATGTCAATAGAGCTATGTTAGTACTCGAAGTGCTAGTATCGTTTCTGACAGATAATCAAAAATATTAAATGCAATTCCAGCAAGTCATCGGTCAGGGGAAAACAAAAGAGGTTTTGCGTAGCATGATCTCCTCAGATCGAATGTCTCATGCTCTAATTTTTTTAGGACCAGAAGGCTGTGGGAAATTAGCGTTGGCATTAGCATTTGCTCAATATGTTTTATGTTCCGATAAACAAGAAAATGACTCTTGTGGGAAATGTAGTAATTGTATCAAATCTGTCAAATTAGTGCATCCTGATATTCACTATTCTTATCCCACAGTCGGAACAAAAGTAGTGAGTACCCATTTGCTCCCTGATTGGCGAAAAGCAATGATCGAAAATCCTTACTTGAATGCTAATCAATGGTTGCAATCCATCGGTGCAGAAAATAAGCAAGGGAACATTACTAAGGATGAGTGCGTAGAAATCATCAAGAAATTAAGTCTTAAGATCTTTGAAGGAAGTCATAAAGTATTACTGATGTGGTTGCCGGAATATTTAGGGAAGGAGGGAAATCGATTATTGAAAATGATCGAAGAACCGCCAGAAGACACTTTATTTATTTTGGTGGCAGAGAATCAAGAGAAGATTTTAAATACCATCTTGAGTAGATGTCAGTTAGTCAAGATTAATCAATTACCTGATGAAGACATCGTTGAAGCGCTAAAACAAAATAAAAGTATTCCTCAAGAGAAAGCAGCAGCAACTGCTCATTTGGCGGAAGGTAATTATAATGAAGCATTAAGTCTTTTGGAAAATACAGAAAACGACAATGCTATTTTATTTTTGGAATGGATGCGATTATGTTATGTTGGAAATGGATTGAGTTTGATGGATTGGGTAGATCGATTTTCCAAAATTGGTAGAGAAAACCAAAAACACTTTTTGAAATATGGACTGCATTTTATGCGTGAATATATGTTGCTGAAGTTAACTAGTGGCGACAACGTAAGGTTGTTACCCAATGAATTAAAAACAGCACAAAACTTAACAAAAATTATAGAATGGAATCAAGTAGAAGCCATTTCAACATTATTTAATGAATGTGCTTACTACGTGGAGCGAA
Organism: uncultured Saprospiraceae bacterium; assembly: GCA_937981555.1. Taxonomy (GTDB): domain Bacteria; phylum Bacteroidota; class Bacteroidia; order Chitinophagales; family Saprospiraceae; genus CAJQQY01. The sequence continues at coordinate 208,677 of CALJOK010000012.1, read as the reverse complement.
ATGCGAACCCTAGAATTTTATTTCTAGATGCCTCTCTCCAATTGAATCAAATTTTAAAAACAAAGGTAGCTGTAAATTAGATATCTAAAATTTTTCAAATCAAAGTAGGACTGTTGATCCTTAAATTTTTGAAAAATAATAATCAATTTTAAGCTGCGAAATAAATAAAAAGACATGGGATGTATTGGTTGTTCTACTGGAACAAATTCAGACGGCACTCCAAAAGGATGTAATAGCAATGGTGGTTGTAGCACAGGTGGCTGCAACAAGTTGAATACATATGATTGGTTGACAAAACTAGATTTACCAGATGTAAATGATTTCGGATTTGTAGAAGTGAGTTTTAAGAATGGTGCTCGAAAAGCATTTTTTCAAAACACACCTCATACTCGAGCAATTACTGGAGACATGGTAGTGGTAGAATCAGGTGCAGGTTTAGATATTGGAAAAATTGCATTGTCAGGTGATTTGGTTCGTTTGCAAATGAAAAAGAAGCGAGTGACAGAAGATGCTGTTTTGCTTAAAATAGTTAGAATTGCTAATGATCGTGATCTCGAAAGATTGTACGAAGCTAGAGCAAAAGAACCTGCATTGATGGTTCGAGCTAGAGTGATCGCTCGAACTTTGGAACTGGATATGAAGATTGGAGATGTGGAATTTCAAGGAGATAAACGGAAAGTAACGATTTTTTATACGGCGGATGGGAGAATTGATTTTAGAGAATTGATCCGACAATTTGCCAAAGAGTTTCGAGTGAAAATTGAAATGCGTCAAATTGGTGCTCGTCAAGAATCAGCTCGAATTGGAGGGATTGGATCGTGTGGTCGAGAGTTATGTTGTTCTACTTGGTTGACTGATTTTAGATCAGTATCGACAGCCGCAGCTCGATATCAAAATTTAGCCATCAATCAAACTAAACTTTCAGGACAATGTGGGCGTTTAAAATGTTGTCTGAATTATGAGTTAGATACTTATATGGATGCCTTGGAAGAGTTTCCAAGAAAAGTAGATGCTGTGTATACAGAAGCTGGAAAAGCAGTTTTAGTAAAAACAGATATTTTCAAACGAACCATGTATTTTGCCTACTTAAAAGAAGGAGGAAGTCGAGGTAAATTCTTTGGGTTGCCTGTTGAGCGTGTGAAAGAGATTCTCGAGATGAATAAGAATGGTGAGAAGCCAGCTGAATTAATGAGTGATGAAGCTAAATTCGGTGCAATGGAAGAAGCGCTTGCTGTTTCTGCTGAATTTGGGGATGATGAAGGATTAACTGGTGTAATCGAGTTGCCACCAGAGCAAAGAAAAAGAAGAAATAAAAGCCGAAATAAAAATAGAAAACCTCAGAATAGATCAAATCGAGGACAAGGTAACCAACAAGGAAAAGCTAGTAGTAAACCAGCAGCAAAAGCTAAAAATCCAAACCAAAAACCAAATCCAAACCAAAAAAGAAAACCTAATTCAAATCAAAATAAACCGAATCAAGGTCAACCAAAAGGAAAGCCAGGAGACGGAAATGAAGCGGGTAAAAACAAACCGAACCCAAATAAGAATCGGAATAAAAACCGAAGAAATAATAATAGTAATAAGCCTAATCCAAATAAAAACCCTAATCCAAATCCTAATAGGAATAGTGATAACAAAGGGAATAATGATAACAAAGGCAATAGCGATAACAAAAAATAATCAACTTTCATCATTATAAAAAAACAAGGGAGAAATAATCATGTCATAATTCTGACAACTATTTCTCCCTTACTTATTTTTTATTTTTAAAAATCTAATTAGAAAATGAAATACGATGTTACCGTAATCGGTTCAGGACCTGGAGGTTATGTTGCAGCAATCAGAGCTGCTCAACTTGGAATGAAAACAGCAATCATCGAACGATATAATACACTCGGAGGAACCTGCCTCAATGTAGGATGTATTCCTTCCAAAGCATTATTGGATTCTTCGGAGCATTATCACAATGCAATAGAAAAATTTGAAACGCATGGTATCGATATTAAAGATGTAAAAGTGAATATGCCTCAAATGATTACTCGAAAAAATTCAGTAGTTGATGAGAATACAAAAGGGATCGATTTCTTGATGAAAAAAAATAAGATCGATGTTTTTCATGGACATGGTTCTTTTGTCAGCGCTAATAAAATTAGCATTGCTAAAGACGATGGAACAAAAGAAGAAATCGAAACGGCTAAAACAATTATAGCTACTGGTTCAAAACCAATCACTCCTGCTGCATTTAATTATGATAAAAAAAGAGTGATCACCTCCACCGAGGCTTTGAATATCAAGAAAGTTCCTAAGCGAATGATCATTGTCGGAGCAGGTGTAATTGGTTTGGAATTGGGATCTGTTTATGCTCGATTAGGGACAGAGGTTGAAGTAGTGGAGTTTGCAGATAAAGCAATTGCAACAATGGATAAAGATTGTAGCAAGGAATTAACTCGTGCGCTCAAAAAATTGGGAATGAAATTTCATCTCAAACATATGGTGACTAATGTAAAAGCAACCAGCCGAGGTGTAACTGTCGAAGTACAAAAACGAGATACGGAAAATACATTTGAATTAAAAGCAGACTATTGTTTAATTGCAATTGGACGTAGGGCTTATACCGATAATTTAGGTTTGGAAAATGTTGGGATAGAAAAAGATGACAAAGGAAGAGTTGAGGTCAATGAATATTTAGAAACGAAGGTTCCTGGAATATATGCTATCGGAGATGTAATCAAAGGTGCAATGTTAGCTCACAAAGCAGAGGAAGAAGGAGTTTTTATTGCAGAAGTTATGGCAGGTCAAAAACCACATATCAATTATAATTTGATTCCTGGTGTAGTTTACACTTGGCCAGAAGTTGCGGCAGTTGGAAAAACGGAGGATGAATTAAAAGCGGCAGGTGTACCAATCAAAGTGGGTAAATTTCCATTCAAAGCTTTGGGAAGAGCAAGAGCAAGTATGGATACCGAAGGAATGGCAAAAATTATTGCACACAAAGAAACTGATGAAGTATTGGGTGTTCACATCGTTGGCGCACGTGCTGCTGACATGATTGCAGAAGCAGTTGTTGCAATGGAGTTCCGAGCATCAGCGGAAGATATTGCCCGAATGAGTCATGCTCATCCAACTTATACGGAAGCGATAAAAGAAGCGGCATTAGCTGCTACTGATAATCGTCCATTACATTCCTAGAAGAAATTTTTGTAAAAGAAAAGTATCGGATACCTTTAAGGTATCCGATACTTAATCGTCAATTTTACAACCTCACTCATCTCTTTCCTAATTATAAAGTCGACCAACGAAAAAAGCCTGACAACAATTTAATGTTATCAGGCGAAAAGGGTAAACTCTTAACTTGGCCAGAATTAACTGGACTTACAAAAAGCTTACCTCCCCTTAATCTACGTTTTAAAATAGCTCTCGCTATTTAAGTTCTTTATTAACCATGCAGTTTTTTCAAAAAAAAGGTTTCATAGTGCTTGTATTTGAAATAAATACGGTATTGAAAATTTTGACCTAAGCATAGGATTCATCTTTGAGTCTTATAATAGGTTAGTGTTTCGGATTCTGAGATTTGCAATTTTAGTCATAGTAAGTTTCATTGGGCAAATTTGTATTTTATTTTTGGGTTTCAAATCTTGATACAAAAAACTGTGAGTTATAGTTGCCTAACGAAATTTTACGGATTAAAATTTCTCAAAAAAGAACCTATGCATATGTCAAAACGTTTTTGGAATATATAAAGAGTATCTTTTTACTCTTCGTGTATGTCTTATTAATCAAAGAAATAAAAAAGGTGAACCTTTAGGTGAACTTTTTTTTTAGATTAAATTAAATAATGAGCTTTTGTTTAGTTTAAGTTGTTGATTATCAGTTGTTTATGGTGTGTTTTTTATTTTGCCAAACAAAAACAAAAAAATAAACCATTGATATTTAATAACATTTCTATTGATCAATTAGTTACCTTTCTTTCACCTTTTGACCCATTTTCTTATCTTCGACCAATAATCAAAACAAACGGGATCGATTAAGTTTTTAAAAAAGAAAAAAGTCAGAGAATCAAAATAATTGTAGGGTAAAAAATGACAGACGAAGCTTTTAACCAATTAGTTAAGGAATTACAGGCAGGCAACGAAAAAGTACTTGATCAACTATTTATCGAGCACTACGAATATTGCGTCAATCACTTGAGTAGAGAATTCCATAGCGGAAATCACTATTGCTCTACTGATGATGCACGTGATACGGTGATGGATGGTTTTTTGAAATTACGAACAGAACTGCTGAAGGGGAAGGTGGAAAACAAAAACCTACGAGGATATTTACTGATCATCTGTAGAAATATGTGGTTGAAAAAAGTGCAAAAGGAACGATCTAAACTTTCTCTTGATATTGAAAAAGTAGAATATTACCTCGGTCAAAAAGAGGATTTATATAATGAAGATTTTAATCCTTTATTGAAAAAAGAATTGGCGGATGACTTAACGGAAACTCAAAAAATGCAAGCTGATACTTTTCAAGCTGCGTGGGCAAAGTTAGGAGAGAAGTGTCGTCAATTACTTCAAGCGTTTTATATAGAAAAAATTAAGTTAAAGGATTTGCAAGAACGATTCAATTATAGCTCGTACGATACGATTAAAAGTATGCGGAGAAAATGTTATAATGGATTGCTGAAATGGAAAGATAAATTGATGGAATAAAAAAAGGTGGTTCGTTTAAAACGAACCACCTTTTTTTATGAAAAGACTAATAATTAATTTTATACATGATCTTTTACAAAGTACATCCCCACTTTATTACCATGCTTTACTTCCAGCTCACCTCTAAAGTGGTATTCAAATGATCCATTCAAAAACTCTCGAGTAGAAGCAGAGATGTTAATTTTACCATTGTCGCAAGATGTTTCCATTCGACTTGCAATGTTAACAGTATCTCCCCAAATATCATAAGCGAATTTTTTAGTACCTACGACTCCAGCAATAACATGTCCCGTGTGAATTCCAATTCGCATATTCCAATAAGGAATTCCAGCTTTAGTTTTTGCGTCAAATCTATTCTTCATAAATTTTTGCATTTCAATCGCTGCATGGATAGCATCTGTAGGATTACTTTCATTTGCAACTGGGACTCCGCCAGCACACATGTATCCATCTCCGATAGTTTTTATTTTTTCCAGACCATGTCGATCAGTAATTTCGTCAAATGCTCGGAAGCAATCGTTCAATTCTTTAATTAATTCTTCGGCAGAAAGTTGCTCAGATATTTTTGTAAAATTACTGAAGTCAGCAAAAAGAACGGTGACCTTAGCATATTTTTTTGGTGTAGCGATTCCTGTTGTTTTTAATTCATTCGCCGTTTCTAAAGGTAAAATATTAAGCAACAGATTTTCAGACTTGCGCCGCTCTTCTTCGATCTCTTTATTTTTTGCTGCAAGCCTTTGATTGGCCACACGAGCATAATACCACGCACTTAATATCATGATGAAAACTAATGCTAATAAAGTTCCTAAACCATAAATGAATTGTCGAAAAGTTTTAGCCTGCTCCAATTGAAGTTCAGCAATATTTTGATTCTTTTTCGACAACTCGGCTTCCTGTTCTGCTTTTCTTTTTTCGGCTCCTGCGTTGGCCGTTTCCATTTCAGCTAATTTTTGTTGTTGTTTGGCGACTTCAACTTCTCGATCCTTTTTTTCAGCTAAAAGTTTTATCTGGATAAGATCTAATTCTTGATTTGCTTTTTGAGCTTCGAGTTTAGAATTGAGCAAGTTGGCATCTTTGATTTCCTGTTCATTTTTTAAGAGCAGTAATTCTTTTTGTTGTTGATCAGCTTCGAGTGAAATTTTAGCCGCTTCAAGTTTAAGTTTTGCAGCATCGGATGCTAAGAATTTTTTTTCCAATTGCAAAGTAGAAATTGCTTGATCTTTGATTTGTTCATTGATAAGCAGCAGCTTAATTTCTTTTTCAGATTTTTCCAAAAGCAATTGAGTTTGCAAAAGTTGTTGTTTTCGGAATCGATCTTCCAAGGTAAGTGAGTCTCGAATGGCAAAATGCTTTTGGTAAAATTCCAACGCTAATTCATAATCATACAATTGTTTTTGGATCTCTGCTGCAGTATTATAAGCATTGCTTAATACTTTAAAATCCTTTCTTTTCTTAGCATTAATGATTGCTAAATCATTGAATTGGAAAGCATTATAAACGTCTCCATGATTAAGATAAATACTTGCAATTAAATGTTGAAGATAAGCATTGGAAATTCTAGAGGATTTTGGATTATTGGATTTTATTGCTTGTTGCAAAAACTTAATCGCATTTTTGGAGTCATCTAAATTATTGTAAGTAATACCAATGTTAGTGTATAAAATAGCTAGATCTAAATTTGTAGTTGTATTGTTAGAAGAACTCATGACTCCTTTTTGATGAGCATCTAACGCAAGTAAAAAATACTTGATTGCTCGATCATGTTCTTCTAAAAAGTTGAAATTATAACCAATATTATTATTGATGATGGCAAGGTGTGCATCGTCAGTTCCTTTCTCTTGAACAAGGCTTTTGATTTGAAGATTTAAATCTAAAGCCATTCGGTAGCTTTGAATATCAAGAAAAACGTTGACTTTCTCTTGAAGCGTTTTTAAAACACCTTCGTAGTTATTTTCTTTTTCGTAATAAGTTAATTGTTCATCGTAAGCAAGCAAAGCACTATCGATACTTCCTTCGGCAAAATATGCTTTTGCCATAAAATCCATTAATTCTATTTTTTGCAATTTCGAAATGGGAGGGGAGGGAAGGCGATTCGCTTTTTGGAAGATTGGCAAAGCTCGATCATTCAAATCTTCTGATTGATATATTTTTCCAATACGAGTATAAATGTCAAAAAGTGCTAAAGGCTTATTTTCTTTTTCCAAATAACTTTGAGCCTTTAGCAAATATTGCAAAACAACTGGTGATTCTTTCGAGGTATTCGCATTTTCTAACAATGTATTTACAATATTGCTATCTGATCTTTCAATGACTTCCAGCAAGAGGGTATCCTGTGTTTTCCCCAAAAAAGAAAAACACAAAAGAAAAGACAATATGTAAATTATTTTTTTCAAAAAATATATTTAAAAGTCAAAATAAAAAATCAATAGTTTAAATCATTTACCTAAATCGTTCCTTTTCCTGAGGCAGAGGCTAATCCACCCGATAACTCATTCCTACTCTAAAAGTCCTTAATTCCTGCGGATTATAAATCAAATCATCCAAAGTACCATAAGCATTCAACCCTGGATATTCTTTATTAAAGATATTTCTAAATTTGAAGAATACTCTAAAGTTTCGATTGATATTGTAATTACCTAAAACATCAATAGTTCGGAATCGAGGCAAATCTCCACGTGCATCGTTTTTAATTTTATTTTTCGATTTACCATTTACTATAGTATCAAAAGTAAAAGAAATTCTTTTAGTAGGTCGTACAACGATACGAGTTTTTCTAATCATTCTTGGCAATTGACTGATAGATGATTGTTCAGCAAATCCAAGAATGTTTTCTTCACCAAAAGAATAAGTAAGATTAAAAATAAAATCTAAAACGTTAGATTTATAAAGATAGCTAGATTGGATGCCATACAAATTTATTTGAGAAGAATCAGAATTAGTATATCCTTGTACGTATCGATTTAGGAGTCCAGATGAATTGTCGGAAAGTTGAAGTGGTCCAATCAAATTTTTATAAGTAGAATAAAAGCCAGCAACATCAAAATATAATTGTTTACTAGGTGTCCACCGAAGTCCAAGTTCTAAGTTTTGACTTTTTTCTGCCTCCAACACCAAAAATGAACGGGTAATGGGGGAACTAAAATCAGGAGAGATACTTAAATGATTTGCTCGATAATAAGAAGAAGGTAGCTGAATGGCAGATCCAAGATTGGCTCGGATACTCCAGTTTTGATTAGGTTGATAATTGATGCCTAATTGGTAATCCAATGATAATATTATATCGTTTAAACTATTGGTATTACCGAGAATAACTTCGCTACTTCGCAACCAATTAATTCCTCCTACAAAAGTCCATTTCTTACGAGACCAAAAAGCTTGAGCAAAAAGATTCATTTGAAATCCACTTCCATCTTTTAAGAAGAAAGGGGTAAGGGAAGAATTAGTAGGAATTTCTGTTGATGAAAAAAAATTACTTCCTAAAGGTACTCTTGAATAATTAGTAAGAGGAACATTGGCAAAACCTTTAAGTAAAATTCCTGCAGTCAAATCAATGTTTAGTGTAGGAAAAAAATTAAAAATCAAATCTGTTCGAAAATCATGTGATTCAGAAAAACTAAAACGTGTACCATTAAAATATCTTTGGTAGTGACTATCAGTCAACGAATCATATCGCATCAAATTAAAAGAAGTAGGGGTATCAAATGAATCGAACCAAGATAATTCATCTAATAAATCACTTGTAGAGTTATAGACATAATTAAAAGAAGATCGACTATCCATTTGATATTGTAGATAGCCTAATCTAAAATCGAAACCAAATCGACGATAGTCTTTTTTTAATGTAAAGTTGGTATTAATGATTCGCTCTCCAATATAGTTAAGTGGGTTAGCGTAAGATACGGCTACGGGATTTAGACCGATGGAACTATGATCTCGTCTATACATCAATTCGGTAGATAACGTCATTGCACGATAAGCCAAATTAATTCCAACTAATCGACTTTGATGAGGAAGATTATTAATCAAAGGTTGATTGGAAATGGAAACGTAATTATCCAAAGTAGCATAATTTAATTTTCCTGAAAAATATCGATCAGGGTTAATTAAGCTATCGTTTTGATGTTGAGTTTTAAGATCATCTCTAAAGGTGTAACTTCCAAATAGCGCATAGCGTAAGGTATTTTTTTGCTTACCTAATCGCCCTGCAAAACTGATATCCAAATTGGTATATTGATTACTACCTACACTTAAATTGGCTTGAGTATAAACGGGCCTTTCGGTTTCTTCTAAAACTATATTAATTATTCCCGCAGAGGCATCTGCTCCGAATAAAGTTCCTGTTGGGCCATAGATGATTTCGATTCGTTCAGCTTGTTGAATGGGAAATTGTGCACCAATCGGCATACCTCTAACAACAACTGGTTTGATTGGATTTCCATTGACTAAAATTTTTGCATAGGTATTTCCAAAAAGTCCTCGCATCAAAAATGTTTCCCCCTCTAAAGCATTTCCAGGTTGAGAGACTTTGATGCCGGGTGCCATTTTTAGAGCATCAACAAGTGTTCGATAACCATTATCTCTAATTTCATCTTTGGAAATTACGTGAATGGTAAATGGCAATTCTTTAAGCTCTTTCATCGAACGAGTGGCCGCAAATACTTGCTGATTAGTTTCCTTTTTATCAATAGGACGAATGTCTTGCAGTAATAATTTATCTGCAGTCAACACCACAGAATCTATTTGACCAACCACTAGCATTGGGAAAAAAAGCAAAGCAAAAAATTGCAAAAAGAAGATTCTCATAAATTGATAAGTTGTAGATTCTTTAAAAAAATCTAGTCAAAAGGTTTTTTGAAATGTAAGTTTAAAATAAAATTATAGATCTTCTAATAGTTTCATGACGACTGATTTTTTACGAAGCGAAACTGGAATTTTCGAACCATCTCGCATCACAATATATCCTCCATCGACTTTGACAAATTCTTTGATTTGTTGTGCATTGATTAAGTGTGATTGATGTACTCGGGCAAATTTATATTCACTCAGCATCTGATCATATTCTTTCAATGTTTTGGTGACTAATAATTTTTGTCCATCCTTAAAATAAAAAGTAGTGTAATTTCCATTGGATTCACAACGAACAATATCGGCAATCTCAGTCACATGAATTTTTTCCAAAGTATGCAAAGCCATTCGCTTTGGAGCGCTTTGTTCTTTGACGGTATTCAATAATAAGTCATAATTTTCTTGAGTTGAATTATTGACCTTCGAAACTTTTTGAACAGCTACAATTAGTTCATCAGGATCGACAGGTTTGAGTAAATAATCAACTGCTGAAAATTTAAAAGCTTTGATCGCAAACTCATCGGAGGCGGTAGTGAAAATTACTTGAAAGGAAATATCTCCAAGAATTTCCAAAATATCAAAGCCAGTTCCATCTTGCAATTGGATATCTAAAAAAACTACATCAGGTTTTATTTTATTTAAAAGTTTAGAGCCAGTCACCACTCCGTCAGCTTCGCCAATGATTTCGATATCGGGGCAGTAGGCTGCTAAATCTTCTTTGAGGGTTGCTCTTGCTTGGGCTACATCATCTACAATCGCGGCAGTCAATTTCATCGTTTGTTTTTTATTTACAAAATATCACTTTTTCTTTAGAAAATAGGTTAGGGTTATTAGAATTTATATTGGGTTAAAAATTGGAAGGAGGCTTCTGATTCGGCTTTTGGATTTATAGAGATTTGGAAATTTAATTTTCTTCTAAACTGAATACCTAATAATCCAATCAAATTTCTAATAGTGTTATCTCTATAATCTTTTCCATGACGAAAAGTAGTACCCAAAAATACCCTTTTTCTGAAATTGAAATAGAGAGAAAAATCAGAAACAAGAATTTTCTTTTTCTCAATATTAATCAGCACAGTAGGCGTTATTTCAAATTTATGATTTAAACTGGTTTTGTAAGAAAAGGTAAAAACTGTATTTCTTTTTTCTTCAATTAATGGATTTCTAGAAGACCTCCCATCAATTGTTGGATTTAAAATATTTAAGATCCCTATACCAAATTTAAAATTATGACTAAGAATCGCCGCACCTAAATTAAAATCATTTGCGGTAAACCAACGTGCATTTAAATTGGAAGAAAAATTATCATAGGTAGCTGCGATATGAGTAAATTGAAAACCTAGCTGGAGTCTAGCGAAATCAGAAAAATGGAAATTATAATTATAAGCGAGTCCTAATTTATTCTTTGTGGTTTTACCGATAGAAGATAGATTAGAATTATTATAATTTCTATTTAGAATAATACCGATGTTACTATTCAATATTTTGCTAGGAAATTCACCACTAATTAATGTGTTTCTGGAACTAATATTTTTTCTGTAAAATGAAATTATAGTTTTATCATCCATTCCTGCCATTGCAGGATTCAAAGGGAAACTATAAAAGTGCTGATGAGTTGAAAGGTCAATTTGTGAAAAAGATGAATTAAAAAAAAGTAAAAACAGGAATAGAAGAGAGGTGAATTTTAATTTTAGCATTATTCCGTTACTTTTATTTTATACTAAAAGTAAAAAACCTTTTCAAATTAAAAGATTTAAAACCAAGTCAAATTTTTTTTGTTAAACTTCCTATGAATTGGATAAAAGAAAATAGCTGGTTCCTCCTTTTTTTCATTTGGAGTTTTCCGATGGGATATTATCGAAGTCAGTTTCGAAAAATAGTGTATGAAACAGATGATTGGAAAATCAATATTAAACCTTTTTTTGTCAAAGAAATGAAGGGATTATTTGGCAATGTTTTTCCAAAGAATCAGGAGTATTTGAAGATGCGAAATTTCTATCGATTTTATTTAGTGGTTTATGTTGGGTTGTTTTTGGCGTGGCGGTATTTTTAATTTCGAAATACTATTTCCACGTAGTCATGTATAAAATATTTTTCGAAGCATTTTATTTTTCCATCGACTTCGATACAGTCGAGTTCCTTGTTTAAATTCCAGTTTGATTTTACGGGTAAATGAGGTCTATATTTTTTGATGATTTTTTTAATGTCATCATCCTTTACATTGACGAATTCATGAGCAATCTCAAATTCTCTAAATCCTTCACTAAGAATTATAAATTGCTCTTCCTTACTAATAGTTGAGACTTTTTTTAGTTGACTCATTTTTAGTAAATAAATTTGCCCTAATAAAAAGTGTAACTGTTCTGATTTTGGAAAAAGTTGCAGCGCTTCTTTACAAGATGAAACTGCTTTCTCGTAATCTTTAATTTTCCTTGTATAGATAGCTGCCCTTCTAAAATGATAACTTATTTTTTGTTGGTCAGTTAAATTTTTATTCCCCAAATTCTTTTTTAATCTTTCCAGGTTAAAATGGTTATAGTCTAAAAAACTATAAAATGGGATTCTTGCAAGGAATGGTTTAGAGTAAATAATTGAATCTTTTAGACGAACTGAATATCGTATTTCTGTTTCAAAATCACCTGTGAGAAAATCTTTCTTTTTTAATGAAAAATGATTGATAGGTAAAAGGCTATAACCTAAACCATAAGCACAATCAATATATCTTTGATCTATATTAGACCATTTTCCGAGAGAATCTTTTGCTTCGGTAAAGACTTCAAACTTTCCGTTAGAGCCATAATAATGATAATCTTTTTCAGAGCGATTTATCAAATAAATAATCGTTTGTTTTGTCGAATCAACATTTTTTAATTGAAGGTAAATATCTTGTTTTTTCCAAGAAGAGGGGTTCTTTAGAGCTCTAGTGTATTGTCCAAATGAATTATTTTTAAATAAAAATAACAAAATTAGAATGAATGAAAATTGAATTAGTTTTTTCATAAAATAGCTTTCTAGCTTTTTCAAAAATCATTCTTCCACCGGTAATCTTACTAACACTTTTGTCCCCGAAGCATCTCCATTTTCATTTTTCAAATCAATAATTTCCAAACTCTTCAAACCTCGCATATCTTTATTTAAAATATCCAATCGCTCTTGCGTTACTTCCAGCGCAGCTGATTTATGTTGATGTTCGATTTGACTTTTGATCTCTTTTGCAGCTGCTCTTCCGATGCCATTATCTTGAATGAAACATTCGAGTATTTTATTTTTTTGTAAAAAATGAATATCAATTTTCCCATTCTCTGTCAGATGTGCTACGCCATGAATGATAGCATTTTCGACAAAAGGTTGGAGCATCATTGGTGGAATCATCAATTCCTCGGTATCCATCTCGAGCAAGGTCGTTACTTCAAATTCGAAGGTGTTTCCACGACTCGATTTTTCGATAGCAAGATAGTTTTGCAAGGTCTGAATTTCATCTTCGAGGGAGATGACTTGCGACCTAGAATTTTCCAAAATTGAACGCATCAGTTTAGAAAACTTAGCCAATTGATAACGCGCTGTTTTTTCATCTTTTTGAGAAATTAAACTCTGGATGGAATTCAATGCATTAAAAATAAAATGCGGATTCATTTGCAATTGCAATGCTTTTTGTTCCAAACTCAAAAGGTGTTTTTCCATCTCCAATTTCTCTTTTTCACGAGCTGCTTTTTGACGAACTTGGTTGATACGAATTCGGATAAAATAACCAATTAGGGAAATCCCTAACAATATACTTACAAGTCTAAACCACCAAGTCTGCCAGAAGGGTGGGAGGATGGTAAAACTCATTTCAAAAGGTGTTTCGTTTGACACACCATCTTCATTGAATGCACGTAAAAAGAAAGTATAATTGTTCGGAGGAAGGTTGTTGAAGTCAGCATTGTTTTTTGGACGAAGTGGCGTCCAATCATCACTTACTCCAGTTAATTTCCATTGATATAAAACCTTCTCAGGATTGGATAAATTGATCCCTTGAAATTCAAATTCTAAATCATTTTTATCATAAGGTAATTCCAAGCCAGGAAGGATCCCGCCACGAGGATTAGCCCATTTTTTAAAATCAGTTTGGGATAAAGGTTCGTAATTTAAATTGACTGCGGTAATGTTGACGATCGGCGGAATTGGATTGTTGGAAGCACTAGCAGGATTGTATTTCGTCAAACCATTCATCGTACCAAACCAAAGGTTTCCCATGCTATCTCGAAGGGTTGAGTTTTGACAACTTTCAATTCCCACAAAACCTTCTGACTTACCGAAGTGCTTGAATTTATTGACGTTTCCAGTTTTGTCAAAAGAAATTTTATCCAAGCCAACTTCTGTTCCTACCCATAAATTTTGATCTTTATCGACTTGCAAAAGGTAGACATTGTTGGAGGTAAGCGTTCGTCTATTTTGTTGATTATCGAGATAAGAGAATGTATTGTAATTTTCAATGAGGAAAGAATTACGATATAATTTAAGTTTAGAAATTCCTTTGCTCGCCATGCCAATCCACAAATTTCCATCAGCATCTTCCTTCAAAGATCGCACATGATTATCGAGCAAACCATCTTTATCGGAAATAGTAAAAATAGAGTTGTCATCTTTGAAAAAACCAATTCCATTGTCTCTCGTTGCAAACCAAACTCTTCCTTTTTTATCAACATGTAAATCTGTTATTTTTCGACTTCCTAGACCAAGTTTTCCTTTGCGATAAATTCTAAAATTTAGATTGTCACGATAGCGAATTTGTGGCTCTTGAAAACTACTATCTACGTTTCCAGTCAAAGGAGGTGATAGCGAAAATTCTTCTCTCGAAATTTCGATTTGAGTGATGCCGCCGCCAGCTGTTGCGATCCAAATTCTTCCTTGATTATCTTGTACAATATCTCGAATAAAATTTCCACTCAAACCATCATCATGCGTAAAAAATTGAAAAGTATCTTGAACAAAAAGTGCCAATCCATTTCCCTCCGTTCCAATCCAAACTCGTGAAGCATCATCTACAAAAATTGCTTTACATTTTATATCAGCAAAACCTTCGTTCGTTCCAAAATGAGTGAATTTTTTTCCATCAAAATAAGAAATGCCTCTTGTCGAAGCGGACAACCAGAAGTGTCCAGAAGTATCTTTGGCAAGGGCATAAACTTGATTGCCTTGCAAGCCATTTGAAGTGTTGTAATGGATAAATTGTTGACCGGAATATTTGCTGACACCACCGCCTGAAGTGCCCATCCAATAATTTCCCCAATGATCTTTTAAAATATTCCGAACATGATTATTAGCCAATCCGTCAGATTCGTTGAGGTAGGAAAAAGTGTTTTCTTTTGGATTCCAAATAGTCACTCCTTTGCCTTGCGAACCAATCCAAATTTGTCCTTCGTCATCTGCAAACATGGTTGTGACTAAATTACTCGCAAGCCCTTCGTTGGTTCGGAAATAAGAAAAATAACTTCCATTGTATACATTTATTCCGCCGTTGAAAATGGCGAAATAAATATTGTTTTGATCGTCTTGATAAATACTTTTGATATTATTGGCAGAAAGACCATCGGCTATTTTGAAGTTTTTCAGAACCTGTTCATCTCTAATTTGATAGGCACCACTTTCGTCCGTTCCGATCCATAGGTTATCTTTATTATCATAAAAAAAATAATTAACTCGAGAGGAGGGAAGGTGATAGTCGGTAAATTTTTCGCCATCGAATTGGTAAGTTCCATTGGATGTTCCAATCCACATTTTACCTAGAGGCTCTTGTGAAATAGCAGTAATAAAATCGCTTTCAGGCAAGTGGAAATTTTGAAAAGCAAGTCCATCAAATTTACTAAATCCTTTTTGTGTACCCACCCAAATATTTCCTTCGTTATCTTCAAATAATGATTCTACATAATTATTCACCAGTCCATCTCGAGTAGAATATTGTTTGAAATTTTTTCCATCAAATCGACAAACTCCTCCACCTTGAGTTCCCAACCAAATGTATCCTTGGCTATCTTCGATCATTGCATACACTTGTGATTGCGCTAATCCTTCGCTGACAGAATAATTTTGGAAATTGAATTGTTGTCCGCGAAGCATTTGCGGAAAGGAAATGTTGGAAAGAATAAATAGAAGGAAAAGGAATATTTTTTTCACCTGCAATTACTTATTATTTTTTTGTAAAAGTAGGAAAAAAAGAGGAGTCAGGCGACCAGCCTGAGCGCCTTACTCCTCAAACAAAAAAAAGACCTGACTAATTTACTTAGCCAAGTCTTTTCTTATTTCTCAATAACCGGTTTATTCTTTCAAATAAATATTAAACATCGAACCTTCATTGACTCGACTACGCACTTTTACTTCGCCGTGATATTTGTCAACAATGCTTCGAACAATACTCAATCCAATTCCAATTCCTTCGCTAGAATTATTTAATCTATAAAAAGGTCGGAATAATTTATTAGCTTCCTCATCATTTTTAAGTACCATTCCAACGCCATTATCTTTGATTCCTAAAAGAAAATATCCACCTACCCTTTTTGTTTTTAGTGTGATGTGTAAAGGTTGTTTGTCCTGACGGTAAGTGATTGAATTATGTAACATTTGGAATAACAATAAAGATAATTCCGAGGCATTGGCTTGTATAGAAGGTTCTATAAAATTAGTAGTAAAAGTAATATCGCTTAGATCCAATTTTGCACCCAATTCATTCTTCACTTCCTCTAACAAGTTGGCAAAATTTACTTTCTCTTTAGTTGGATTTATTTCATTTTGTACGTCGACTAAAGTAGATAAGGCATTTATTTTTTTTACCATTTCGTTAGTCGTGAATTTCATTCTATTAAGAACGTCGGTCTTTTTTTCTTCCTGTGGAAAGTTTTTTAGCAAATCCAAATAAATTTTTAAAGCCAAAAGTGGGCTTCGCAAACTGTTGGCCGCTGCATTGACCATATCTGTAGTCTGAGGTTTTTCAATGAGTACATCTGATAATTTTTGTTTAGATGCGGTAGGTCTATTTCCAAATAGGCCTTCAAATCTTTTTACCTCTTCGCGATAATTGGTGATGATAGTCATGGGCGGAATTTTTGTTTAAAGTGTTTCAAAATCGGTTCATAGTCGTTTTTCAAAAAACGAAATACAAAATGTTGGTATTATTGTTTTATGTAATTTGAACTATCAAGGATTAAGCCAACTTTTCTTTAGAATGAATTTAAAGCTCATTTCTTATGCAAAATCAAATGCTTTAATTCTTATTTTTCTTTCTAGTTGAGTTTCAGAATAATTGAGATACTCATCATCTTGAAGCAAATGAAAAATCGTTGAGGCATTATCAGCTCGAACCCATTCTTTGAGAATTTGTAAAAGCTTTAAAGCGCCAGATGTCTTTTCATAAAAAGCCATTAACTTCTCGTAAGCAGTCAAGTGGTTTTTAGAAGATTGATTTTGTGGGGCGAATTGCGCATTAATCTGATACTCCAAAAATTGAATTCTAGAATCCAAGATGGAAAATACAGTTGAGGCAAGCGAAGTCTGAGACTTAAGTGTTTTTTTTGTAACGGTTTGAGAATGCATAAAGTGTTTTTCTAGTGTTTCGAAAATTTCGAAAAAAGTTAAGTAAGCCTGCTAGTGGACAGACCATTTTTTTCACAATCAAGTTCGTCGCTTGTTGCAAATAATTTTAAAATGAATATTATCAAGGTCTCAGATTAGAATAAAATAAGGGGGGTATCTGCGGGTTTTATAAAAACTAATTTGAAAACATACAGATTATAATAAAACAAATATACAACACATTGATATACAATGCAATTATAAATTGCCGATATTTAATATGTAGTTAGTATTTTTTGTGAGTGGTACGTTTTTTTGAGAAAAAGGTCAGTTTAGAATTAATTATTTATTCTATTTAATCCAGCTTTTGCTTTTTGATGTAGACTATTTCGATATTCATCAGGTTTGATAGAAAGGCATAGATTGAAAAATTCTTTAGCTTTATTTAGGTCATTTTTGTATTCATAAATTCGCCCAATTTGAAGCGCAGCATTACAAGCAAAATAATAACTCGCATCTTTCCCTTGATCAATTGTGGTTTGGTAATACATAATTGCTTCATCATGTTTTCCAGTATTATGAGTGAGGCGAGCTAAGCGGTAAGCATATTCTAGTTGATCTTTTTGAGTTTTAAAATCAGCTATAGTGCGTTTTTTTAATAACTTAAATGCCCGCTCATAATATCCTCCATCAAAAAGTAATCGAGCTTTGAGCAAAATCATATTTGGAATTTCTTTGGCCTTTGCTTCTTTCTCAGCATTTTTGTCTCCACCGATAATTTTAGCTCCTTCGGTTTTGCAGAATTTAATATAATGAACGTAGTTAATTTCATTCCCTCGCACCAATTCATACCAAGCTAATTTTTGATAAGCTTCTTTGATATAATTTTGTCCATGAAAATCTTCTACATATTTTTTCAAATGAAGATTGGCATCTTTATCTAATCGATATAATTTCGAGAGACCTAGCATGTACTCTAAAAAATGAAATTCAGCATATTGACTTCCCTTTGGACGGTTCTCTAAAATCTCAATTGCCTGATCATTTCGGCCGGTGTGAATAGCGATATTTCCCAAAGCAAAACAAACTAAAGGATTGGTGGTTGGATCTAGTTTTTTATTTTGAATAATATTCCAAGCAGAATCCATATCATCCTTGAGGTGCAAAACCAAGAAGGCATACATGACTAAAGTTTCTTCCTCAAACATAAATGGATGCGACTGAGCATAGATTAAAATTTCTTCCATTTCCTTTTTGCCCTGCTTGATATTTCCAGTCATCCCTGAAAGTAATTTTACGCCCCATTTATATTTGTCGGGAATGGTTCCGACGATGGCATGAAGCATACCCAAACTTTTTTTATTGGCGACAAAATCTGGAAATTTCTTTTCGTTCTTTTTCAATAAATGATAAGCATCACTTACTTCGTTAAAAGCATTAAAATATTGCTCAAATTTTAATCGAGCCAAAGCCCATTGCAATTTTATTTCTGCTTGACAATATAAATAGTACGGTGAATCGGAATCTCCTTTTCGAATTTGTTTGAGGCGAGGATATTTATTTTTTTCAAGTCGCTTAAATTCAGATTTGTTTTCATTAATAAAGACGGTGAAAAAATCAATGTAGTTTTCGATAAAATACACGATTTGATTTTCAGGATCTTCCCTTTTGATTTTTTCAATATCTTTTTTTGCTTCCTCAAATCGAAGACTCATGGCTTTTTGATAAGCCTCTGTTGCTAAAGGAGTAAATTCAAAATGCTTCGCATCTACAAAGAAAGAAGTCAAAAAGAAAAGGATAAAAAGGGAATAAATTTTTTTCATGTTTTTATTTCATCAGTAAGTTCATGAACTTATTATCAATATGATTTCAATTTGTATTTAACGTAAAATGTTAGAAGATGTTGATATGAAAAAACAAAAACCTCATGTTTCGTCTTCGCCAAAACATGAGGTTTATATTTTATTTAAATAATTGAGAATTACATTCCTGCATTTGCCAATGCGCTTTCCGCTAATTCCATCAACTCGGTGTGATAAGTTCCACCTTCTGTTCGAGCCATCACTCGCCCTTTTTTATCGACCCAAACAAGTGTCGGATAAGCTTTTACATCATATAGTGCGGCGAGGTTTTGGCCATTACCTTTTTCTCCATCCACTTTATAGCTGATAAAGTTTTTATTAAAAAACTTAGCAATATTTTTATCTGGAAAAACATCTTTATCCATCATTTTGCAAGGCGCGCACCAAGTGGCATAAAAATCAATGAAGACTAATTTACCTTCTTGTTCAGCAATGGCGAGAACATCTGAAAGCGTTTTGGATTTTACAAATTTCACTCCTTGTCTTGATTTAGAAGACGAAGCTGTCGCTTTTTTTGAACCACCACATTGGGTAAATAAAAAAGGACTTAAAAGAAGAAGGACGATAATTAATTGTTTCATATTCAAGTGATTTAAAATTTTAATTTTAACGAAAGTTGGAATGGAAAAGTTGTTTTTGCCTGATGAGTTTTGGGAGTACTCATTTTTAATCGTTCTTAGTTCGGCACTACTTACTACGCATTTCTTGAATTTTTACATATCTCAGAAAAACGCCCCATGCCATGATGGCGCTTATGATAAAACCAACTTTTCCATCTAAAAAACCGAGTTGGATAAAATAATGTTTGATGAATCTAAAAAAGGGTTTGAAGTACAAATGAAAGAAAGTGACTCTTGGCGTTTTTTCAAAATGATCTTGTGCAGACCAATCACTATACCGTTGCATTTTTGCTAAAAAATGATCGAGATCCTTGTAAGTATAATGTTCTAATTTATTTTTTAATCGTCCGACATTGATACCGTGTGTCATTATCTCTTCATGAACTTGGACATTGTCGTATCGACATTTTTGATGGATAAGTCGAATCACCGCATCGCCTTGCCAACCGCTATACCGAACCTTTTTTCCCATAAAAAAACTCTGCCGTGGAATCCAATAAGCATCTTTCTGCATTGTTTTTTGGAGGAGAGCAATAATTTCTTTTTTCAATTCAGGAGTTACTCGTTCGTCTGCATCGAGAATTAAAATCCAATCATGAGTCGCTTGAGGAATGGCCCAGTTTTTTTGATCAGCAGGACTTACATATTTTCTTTGTAAAATTTTGACGGGAAATTTCTTAGCTAACTCAACTGTCTCATCCGTAGAAAACGAATCTACCACAATCACTTCATCTGCCCATTGCACAGATTCCAAAACACCTTGGATGTGTTCTGACTCGTTGAAAGTAGTGATGATGACGGAGACTTTTTGCATAGTAGGGGTAATCCCTTGTGGTTGCCCAGCATTGTGGTTACAACCCCGTGGGTATTTTTTTTAAATATATTTTCAAATACTGGAAGTTTCAAAATGTTAGGAAACCATAAATAAAGTAACCACAATTTTGACCAATGTGTTGGGCAACCACAAGGGATTGCCCCTACGGGATTAAATTTCCAGAAGCGATAAAATATGGATTTAATAAATTTTCCTTGTTATATAAAAGTGGTTCCTTCGTTTCAGCATGTAAAACTTTTCCACCAGCTTCTTCCAAAACAATCTGCGCAGCACCCGTGTCCCATTCCATCGTTGGAGCTAGTCGAGGATAAAGATGTGCTTCACCCTTGGCCAAGATTAAAAATTTCAGGGAACTACCTTGTGCAACTAATTGAGGCTCGTCTAATTCATCAACAAAATTTTGAGTCGCTTCATTTAGATGAGAACGAGAACAAACGACGCCTAAGTTTTTATCCTTTTTAGAAAAAATAGAAGCATGCAATTGTATTGTTATATTTTCTTTTTCCAAAAAGGCACCTTTCTCTTTTACGGCAAAATACATCTCCTCTAAAACAGGTGCATAAACGACACCAAGCACCGGACGCTGATTTTCAATCAATGCAATATTGACTGTGAACTCTCCATTTCGTTTGATAAATTCCTTAGTTCCATCTAACGGATCAACTAACCAATAATGAGTATATTTTTTTCTTTCTTCAAAATTAATAGATTTATTTTCTTCAGAAATAATTGGATATTTTACGTCTAAATTTTCTAAGTGGTGACAAATGATTTCATTCGCTGCTTGATCCGCAATAGTGAGGGGAGATTCGTCAGCCTTATGTTGTACTTGAAAATTATCTGAATTATCATAAATCTTCATTATCGCATCTCCAGCTTTTTTAGCTATTTTTGCGACTTCTTTGGCTAGGTTCATGTTATACATTAGCTGATGAATTTATTTAATGTGATTTTTTTATTACTCCAAAAAACTAACAAAAAAAAATTAAAATGAAAAAAGTTCTCGTTTCAGGTGGTTGTGGATACATTGGAAGCCACACGATTGTTGATCTAATTAATAACGGATTTAAGGTAGTATCGGTAGATAATCATATCAATTCCAATTCAAAGGTACTCAAGCGAATTGAAAAAATAACTGGGAAGAAAGTAAAAAATTATAAGATTGATCTTTGCAATGAAAAAAAATTGCAGAAGGTGTTTTTGGAAAATAAAGACATCGTTGGAATCATTCACTTTGCTGCACTTAAAAGTGTTGGTGAATCTGTGGAAAAACCACTTTGGTATTTTAAAAATAACTTGAACAGTACACTTAATTTGTTGCAAGCAGCGAAGACTCATAAAGTGAGAAACTTTATTTTTTCCTCCTCTTGTACCGTTTATGGAAATGCGGAAAAGTTGCCGGTGACGGAGGAAACTCCTTGGTTGAAAGCAGAAAGTCCATATGGTTTGACTAAGCAAATGGGAGAGGAAATCATCGAGTCTTTTGCGAAAGCTAATCCTAAACATAACTCGATTTTGTTACGATACTTTAATCCAGGAGGAGCACATGATAGTAAGTTGATGGGCGAAGCACCAAATGTTGCCTTGAATTTAGTTCCCGTAATTACAGAGCAAGCGATTGGGAAAAGAAAATCAATTATGGTTTTTGGAGATGATTATGATACTCGAGATGGAAGTTGTGTGCGTGATTATATTCATGTGATGGATCTTGCAAATGCACATACTAAAGCGATACAAAATTTGGTAAAGAAAAAGAATAAAACTAATTGTGAAGCTTACAATTTAGGGATAGGAGAAGGAGCGACGGTGTTGGAAGTGATTAAAGCTTTCGAAAAAGTTTCAGGCAAAAAGTTGAATTATAAAATCGGACCAAGACGAGAAGGAGATGTGGTTGCGATTTATTCAAATTATAAAAAAGCGAAAAAACAATTGAAGTGGAAGCCGAAAAGAAATATCGAAGACATCATGCTGTCGGCTTGGGAGTGGGAAAAAGTGAGATCGAAGAAGAAGTAATTTTTGAAAATATATATTTAAGATTAGCTCTGTTAGCCTGTACGGGTTAACAGAGCTTTTTTGATTTTTAAAATAAAGGCAAAAAAAATCAACTTGAAATGATATTTTCGTATAATAATTAGATTGTATGTGAGTGTTTTAAGTTTTAATAAGAATTCTAACTAATTGAATATGCAGATTATAAAACCATTTTTAATTTTCCTCTTCACGATTTTGACCACGCTAGTTTTTTCTCAAAAAAACGAGCAACCCTATTTTCAACAAGAAGTTAATTATGATATTGAAGTGACTCTGGATGATGAAGATCACCTACTTTCAGGAGTTGTAAAAATTGAATACATCAATAATTCACCTAGTGAATTGAATGAAATATATTTTCATTTGTGGGCCAATGCTTACCAAAGTCAACAAACTGCATTTGCCAAGCAACAAATCCAAAATGGAAATACTGCTTTCTTTTTTGCAAAGAAAAAAGAGCTAGGAGGTTACCAAGAAGTAGACTTTTTAGTGAATGAGGAAAAAGTAAATTGGTCGTACGATGAGGCAAATCCAGATATTGCTTTGCTTCAATTAAATGAAAAACTTTCCTCGGGAGGACGTATCGAAATTCGAGTTCCTTTTAAAATAAAAATCCCAAAATACTTTTCTCGTTTGGGACATGAAAAACAAGCTTATTACATTTCACAATGGTATCCAAAACCAGCAGTTTATGATCGAGTAGGTTGGCATCCGATGCCATATTTGGACATGGGAGAATTCTATTCTGAGTTTGGAAAATTTGAAGTAAAAATCACTCTGCCTAAAAATTATGTCGTTGCCTCTACCGGTCAACTAGAAACGGAAGCAGAAAAAGTATTTTTAGAAAAGCGAGTTCGGGAGACCAATAAAGCTATTGCAAAATTTTATCCTAAAGGTGCAGATCGAACTTTGCCGATTTTTGAGAAAGATACTTTTCCGAATTCTTCAGATAAAATGAAGACGATTAAATTTACGGCAGAGAATGTTCATGACTTCGCTTGGTTTGCGGACAAAAGATTTTTTGTGCAAAAAAGTAGAGTGCAAGTTGGAAAAAATAACAATATAGATACGTGGGCATTTTTTAATTTGAAAGAGTTTCATTTGTGGTTAAATGCGACTCAATATGTGAATCAATCTGTTCAATTTTATTCTCAAAAAGTAGGTGCATATCCTTACCCTCATGCGACTGCTGTGAGCAATCCTTATGCTTCGTCAGGTGCGATGGAATACCCGATGATTACCTTGGTGGATCGAATGGTTTTGCCAGAAGATTTGGAAATGGTGATAGCTCATGAAGTAGGACATAATTGGTTCTATGGAATTTTAGGATTCAATGAAAGAGATTTCCCTTGGATGGATGAAGGCATCAATTCAGTTTACGAAAGATTGTACAAAAAGAATTTTCACCCAAATATGGATGAAGGATTTTTGCCGACAAAATTAGAATCTAAAGGGCAATTAAATATCATGGAATTAGTCAAGGTTTCGATGCAAAGAGAAAATGTGCATCAAGCTATCACGACCCCAGTTTCAGAAATGACAGAGATGAATTATGGATTAGGTGTTTATGATCGAACGGCTGATGTTTTGAGAAATAGAATTCCTCCGTTGAAAATGAAAAGCTTTTTTAGGAAATGGAAATTCAAACATCCACAGCCAGAAGATTTTATCCAACACTTTGGTTTGGAAAAAGATCAAGCTTTTGATGACTTAATGAATACAACTAAAAAAATAGATTATAAAGTTGTAAGTCTTTCAGAATCAGATGGTTATGATTTGAAAATAGAAAACAAAGGAGAGATAACGGAGTCATTTGAATTAACTATAATTTTGGAAAAAGGAGAAGAAGTAAAAAAGATAGGAGGCTTTAAAGGGAAAAAAACGATTCACATTGATACACCCGAAAGTGGAGTGATTAAAGAATTCATCATTGATAAAAATCGTGAAATCATAGATGTAAATCGAAAAAATAACAATATACGCACGTCTGGTGTTTTTAAAAAATCAGATCCATTTAAGTTGAAGTTTTTGACTGGTTTTGAAAACCCAACTCGCACAAGTTTATATTGGTTGCCAGCAGTTGGTTGGAATAATTATGATAAAACGATGTTGGGTGCTGTATTGCATAATTATGATTTTTCCAAAAAGAAATTTGAATTTGCTGTTGCGCCAATGTATGGTTTTGCCAGCGGAAATATTGTTGGAGAGGGAATTGTAAAATGGAATGCATTTCCTGAGTCAGATATATTTCAGCGCATCACCTTAAGTTTGAATTCCAAAAGATACACTTACGATTATGATTGGGACGAAGCATTTTATGATAATTATTTGAAGATCGCTCCGAAGTTAGAATTGGTTTTTCGGAAAAAGAAATTGACTTCAAGTTTGCAACATAGTATTTCATTTCGACATGTGAATATTACTTTGGACAAAGGTGTTTCGAGTGGAGAAATGAATTCAAGAGAAAAAGAAAATTACTACGTTAATGAATTTAAATATACTTTCGAAAATACGAATGTGACTGGACCGCTGAAAGCAACTTTGACTGCTCATCAAGGAAAAGGATTTGTAAGGGTTTTTGCCAACGCCAAACAGTTTTTTTCCTATGGGAAAAAGAATAAAGGAATGACGTTAAAGGCATTTGCAGGAGTGTTGCCACAGTTGGATAGCAATGTACCGATTCGAGCAAGTTTTACTTTTAGTGGAATCACGAGTAGATTTGGACAACGAGATTATATGTTTGATGAAAATTTATTGGGGCGAAGTGAAGGGAGAGGGAATGTAGAAGGTTCTGACGATGGGATTCTTTCACAACAAATTTTTAATCGTGATGCGGGGTTAAAAACGTTAAGTGATTTTGGTTCTTCGCAAGATTGGATGGTTAGTTTAGGAGCGAGTACTACGGTACCTGGGCCGTTACCCATTCGGACATATATTGATGCAGTATTATATAAAGGTTTTGATAGTGCGAAGTTTGCGTATAGTTTGGGAGTTGCGATTGTGGGGATCCCTGATGCGTTGGAAATTTATGTTCCGATTTATGAAAGTAGCTTGGTTAAGCAAGGAATTAGTTACGAGGTGAGAAATAACCTGATGAAAAAAATTTCCTTTTTGATTGATCTGAATGGTCTGAAAAAAAAGGGGAGAGAGTTGGTTAAGCTTTATTAAATTTTGAATAACGTTTGTAGAGACAAGGCTTGCCTTGTCTCTACAGTCGTCGTTATTTTTTTAATTCCAATTTTGGTAATTTTGCAATGATCGCTCCCAACTTCATCGCCTTTCCAGAATCGCCATCAATTTTCAATCGACCTTGAATAAAGGCAGTTTGCAAATTCATTTTTCCCATTCCGATTTTCATCAAGTGTTCATCCTTAATGATAAAAGTTGCGTCAGGATTTTTCGCTTTTCTTTTTAAAACTGTTCCTGGAGATTTATTCAAATTCACTTGCCAAAAAGTTTCCACATCACCCGTCACCTGAAATTGAAATAAACCATTATTTGGTTTTATAAATTTAGCTGCTGCTTTTATTTCTTTTTTGAAATGGGCAAACAAAGCATCAGATTTTGCTTTTGTTGGTTTCTTTTTTGCTGCCGTTTTCTTTTTACCTCTTTTCAAAATCGCCGCTTCCAACTCATTCGCAGACTCTCGAATATAACGAGTAAACAAATCAATGTCAGGCATCGTCTTCGCATCAGAAGTTGGACTAATCGTTACAAAACCATTATAACTCAAGATGGTAATAATCAATCCCATGCCATCCAAAATCGGAGCCATCCCACCAACTATCAACATACGATGTCCATTCAAGTACAATGGAAATTGAGGACCAGGTACATTCGTAATCGTCACATTAAAAACGGGATTGTGCATCTCTGAAATTTGAAATCTAGAATACAATCTCGCTGCCTGATTCGCTACTCCAAAAGGAACAGCCTCCGCCATGCTCGCTAAAGTTTTGGCACCAATCGCTTTTTGATAAGTCTTACCTCGAACGGTATTTTCATGAATTGCTTCCAATCGTTCAATCGGGTCTTCCACGTTAGTTGCAATCTGAATCAGCATCGACGAAACTTGATTATCAGTACTGTCTTTTTCTGCTTCCGTTCGAGTAGAAATCGGAACCATCGCGACCAATGGTTTGTGTGGTAGTTTCTTTTTTTCTTTTAAATATCTTCTCAATGCGCCTGCACAAAATGCTAGAACGACATCGTTCATGGTCGTACCCATGATATTTTTTAATTCCTTAATTCTTTTTAAATCTAGAATTGCGGTATTCCATTTTCGACGTCCAGAAACAATTCCATTGAGTGGAGTTGCTGGAGCAGAAAAAGGAGCAGTTGGTAATTCCATTCGTTGCGCGCGAGTAATCATTCCGGCTTTGAGTGAACCTTGAATTGCTTTGGAAAGTATCTTGGGTAACTTCAATGGATTGCCTGCAAAACTCATCGCACTTTTCATCATCACAGAAACTTCGTTCGGAAGTGGTTTTGGTTTCCATGGTTTCGGTTCAGGAATTGTTTTTTTCTCCGAAGTAAAATCAAAAATCAAACTCATCATTCCAGCACCTGCCATTCCATCAATTGCGACGTGATGAATTTTGGAAATAACTGCCACCGAACCTTTAGGTACTTGAGGCACATTTTCCAAACCTTCTACAAAAGTGAAAGACCACAAAGGACGATTCTGATCCAAGTGTTCGCTAAAAACTTGCGACGCCATTTTTCGTAATTCTTTCCAGCCACCAGGCTTCGGCAAAGCAACATGTTGCAAATGCAAATCAATATCAAAGTTGGGGTCATCGACCCAATATGGATAATCAATACTCATCGGCGCATAAATTAATCGCTTTCGCAATTTTGGAATCATGTGCAGTCGAGACTGTATTGTTTTTTTAAAAACGTCAAATTTTAAATCACCTTCAATTACCGCAACACTTCCGACATGCATCGGACTAGTCGGCGAATCAACATATAAGAAGGTAGCATCCATTCCTGAGATGGATTTCAAATTTGGGTTGTCAAGATTTTTTAGTAGTTTTCCAAACATAGGGCTATAGATTTTTGAAAAGATTTCTCATTAAATAGTTTCGGGTCTAAAGTAATAATAAACCTTCAATTATAAAATAATGTTTCCATGATTTAATTCTAATATTTATTTCTTTAACCAGTTACTCATCTGTAACTTTGGTTTGGTATTTTTACAATCGTAAAAATCAAAATAAAAAATTATGTCTGTAAAAAAAGATGAGACCGCTTCTTTCATGTTGCGATTCACTCAAAAGATTTTTAAAAATAATGAAGGCGAATCTCAAGTGCAATGGCGCGGGAATATCCGCCACGTGCAAGGTGGTGATGAAAAACGATTTTCGGAATTTGATGATGCGGTCAATTTTATCCAAGGAAAATTGGCAGAGCTGACCATTCAACAAATGGAAGATAAATCGCCCGAAGAACAAAAAGGAATTCTATCGAAGAGTTTTGACCTTTGGAAAAAGATGACTTTGAATGCTCCAAAGATGGTAATGGAAACGATCAAAGATCCCAAGAAAGGAGTGGAGAATATTCAAAAAGAATTTCAAGAAGTAAGCGAAGCTATTTCTCAAAAAGTAGAAGAAACGATTGCGCAACGAAAAGTTGATGTTGATGAGTGGCGAGGTGTTTCTAAATCAGATCATAATACGATGATGGAGTTGATGGCAAAAATGTCGAAGGAGGTTTCGGAATTGAATAAGAAGGTGAATCAGTTGAGTAAAAAGTAGTTTATTAGATATGCATTTATTTGTGATTTTAAAAAATGATAAAATGAAATACTTTGCTCTTGTAATTTTTATATTTCAAATTCAATTTGGATATAGCCAAAAAACAGAAATGCGACCGCTAGAAGAATTAATAAATAAGAAAGATTCGGGTTGGAAGTTAGTGAAAGAATGGAAATCAGAAGCAAAAAATAAGATTGAAATTTTGGACAAAGATTCAATAAAAGCAGATTCAGTATTATATCGAACTCAAGTAACTACAAGGTCTCCTATGGGAGCAATTATTTATGAAACAGGTGGAATTTTAGTTGATAATGGTTGGATTAGAATTTTAGGATCAGGATCAGGATCAGATAAAATGAAAAGAGATCTAGCAGAATGGAATAAAGGAAAATCATTTGAGGAGTATGGGGAAGTTCCCTCATTTTTGCTAATTGCAGATGATGTTATCGGAGGATTTTTCGCATTGAATGGAGGAGGGTTTGGAAAAGAAGATTTAGGGAAAATATATTATTTTTCACCAGATGCTTTGGAGTGGGAACCTCTAGGAATTGGCTATTCTGACTTTATTTATTGGACGTTTACAGGAGACATAAAACAATTTTATGAAGGATTAAGATGGAAAGAATGGAAGAAAGAAATCAAAAAAAGTGGGGCAGATAGAGGAATAAATTTTTATCCACCTCTTTGGACAAAATATGATGATTTAGAAAAACTAAGTAGAAAGGATGTGTCGATGGAGGAAACATGGACGTTGCAAGTTGAGTCTTTATATCGATTAATAAATCATACTAAAGAATAACAACAGATACATTTAAACTTATCCAAATTCATAGACAAACATATGAAAAAAATTGAAAATCAAATTGTCAACCTAATTGCCCAAAAGAAAAGCGCATCCATCCATGTGTACACTTTGGGGAATTTCCAAATTTGGCGAGATGGCGAAAAGGTCTCTTCCAAAGAGTGGGGGCGTGACAAGACGATTCAATTATTTCAATTTTTAGTAACGGCACGTCATCGACATAGTTTGCACAAAGAACAAATCGTTGATCGACTTTGGGAAGAGGTAGGTGGAAAAACGGCTGACCAAAATTTTAAAGTCGCCATGC
Organism: uncultured Saprospiraceae bacterium; assembly: GCA_937981555.1. GTDB lineage: Bacteria > Bacteroidota > Bacteroidia > Chitinophagales > Saprospiraceae > CAJQQY01. The sequence goes on along the minus strand of CALJOK010000012.1, from coordinate 179,371 downwards.
ACGGAATTAATAAAGTGCTGGAACCTAATCGTCCTAGTCGGACTGATCCAAAATATATTTTACGGCAAGGCATCACATATCAATTGAATTTAGAAGAAATTTGGATTGATACCGAAGCTGTTGAGAAATTTATCGCACTCGGAAATCAAGCTTTAGGTGACGCGCCCGAAGTAGCGATCAAAGCATATCAAGAAGCCATAGAAATGTATGAAGGAAGTTATTTGCCGAACCGATTGTACGAAGATTGGTCGAGTGAAGAACGAGAACGATTGCAAATTTTATCGCTTGGTGCTATGATTACGTTGAGTGAATTATTAGTAGAAAAAAATCCCATGGAAAGTATTCGATTTGCTCAAAAAGCATTGTTAATCGATCATGCATGGGAAGATGCCTACCGAGTACAAATGGAAGCTTACCTTCAAAAAGGTAACCGACCGATGGCGATAAAAACATATCAGCAATGTGAAAAGGTGTTGGAAGAAGAATTTGGAATTGAACCATTGCCAGAGACGCAACAGTTATTGAAGAAGATAAAAGGAATATCTATCTAAAAAAGCATTTCTTACCTCAATAATCCCCTCTAATCATTTTTTTTTTGATCAAAATTCGGTATTACCTCATCCTGTCACACTTCTTCTTTCCTGTTAAAATTGTTAAATATAATTTTTTTCATATTTATATTTAAAATAATGTGTAAAACATGTTAACTTAGCTTTTCAATTACATTTTTTTAGGAAATATATGTTTTAAAGAAAGAAAGCTCTAAAAACGCCCCATAAACCGAATAAATAATTTTTTATAGCTAGAAACATTAGCAATCCTATGAAACACATTAAAAAGACCATACTTAGTGTATTTTTTATATGCTATTCCATTTGCTTATTTGCTCAACCATATCGAGTGCAATTGGCTGCCTATGTTGAGAAAGTTCCTTTCTCCTACTTTTCAGAAGCTCATATCTTTGGAGTTTATATGCTAACAGATCAGAACAATATTTATAGGTATTATATTGGAGAATTTCGAGAAAGAAGGGAAGCAGATCTTTTAGTAAATGAAGCAGTCAAAAAAGGCTTTACGAATGCTTATGTAATTGATATTGAAGAACAAAGAAAATTATGTGGCAAGCCTTGTCCATATATTTCGCCATCATCAACGTATTCTGATGAATCAACTGAGGTGTTGAATTTACAAAATGTATTTTTTGGATTTAATCAATCTAACCTCAATGCTGAATCAAGGCGTAGTTTGGATAAAGTGGCAACGGTTTTAAAAGCTAATTCGCAATTAAAGATATTAATTTCAGGGCATACAGATTCCAAGGGCTCAGCTGCATATAATATTGCACTTTCCAAAAGACGAGCAAGAAATGCTAAAAGTTATTTGATCAATAGAGGAATTAAATCAAGTAGAATTAAGGCGGAAGTTTTTGGTGAATCAATTCCCGAAAAAGAAAATTTAGATTCAAGTGGAAAAGATGATCCACAAGGAAGGAAGTTTAATCGGCGAGTAGTTTTAGCCATTTATGATCCTAGCAGCGGTCAAATTTCTACCGGTCGCGGAGAATAAAAAAAACGCCCACTATTTTAATAAATAGTGGGCGTTTTTAATTAGGCAAAGAAATTAATTTTTTAAAAACTCAACCTCCACTTTTAATTTTTGCTCCTCGCTCAAAGTAACTTTTTGATTACTTTCTACTGAGTATCCTTTCATTGAATTGTATCGCAAATTTTGTTGAAGGTCGCTCACCTGATTGCCAGAAATATTTTTTATAGTAATCGAATTGACTTTTTTATCAGCGTAATAAATGGTGAGTTCACGAGTTTTTAATTTTGGATCAGTTGCGATATATTTTAATTCAGTTAATTGGCCAGCATTATTCATTGTGCTATCCACGTCATATTTATCTAGCCAAGCAATCTTATTAATATTGGAATTTCGGAAAATGGTTAAGTCTTTTTCCAAATCAAAATTTTCCAAAACTTGCTCATCAATTTTGCCATTAATCGCCACTTTCTTTTTGATAGATTTTACCTTCGAAAGTTGAGTCATTTCTTTTTTTAAAAAATCATTAATGTCAAAAAATGATTGATGTTGCACATTGGGACTTTCTACTTCACAGGAAGTAAAAAATAATGCAACTGAAACAAAAGTAAACCAAGTTATTTTTTTCAAAAGAAATTTATTTTTTAGAACGACGCTTTGTAATTAAATTTTTTCCAGTCATGATAGATGGTTTTCTCAAACCTAAAATGGAAAGAATGGTCGGAGCGACATCTGCTAGTTTCCCATCTTTTAATTGAATATTCTCATCTATATTATTTCCAACAAGAAAACATGGAACAAGGTTTTTAGTATGTGCCGTATGTGGTGTTCCATCTTCATTCATCATGATGTCAGAGTTACCATGATCGGCGATGATAATGGCTGTGTAGTCATTTTTCAAAACGACGTTCATCAATTTTTTGAGACATTTATCTGTAGCTACCGCAGCTTTTTTTGCTGCATCAAAAATACCTGTATGTCCAACCATGTCAGTATTTGCATAGTTTAAGCAAATAAAATTAGGTTGATTTTTTTTGATGTCTTTGATGATCGTGTCGGTGATTTCAGCTGCACTCATTTCAGGTTGAAGGTCATAGGTAGCTACTTTTGGAGAGGAAACCATGAGTCTTCTTTCGTTGGGGAATTCTGCTTCTCGACCGCCTGAAAAGAAAAAAGTAACATGTGGATATTTTTCCGTTTCTGCAATTCGAACTTGTGTCTTTTTCCTTTTGGCTAAAATTTCACCCAAGGTATCTTCTAAGTTATCTTTTTCAAACAATACATTTACATTTTTGAATTTCTCATCATAACGAGTCATCGTAACAAAATGTAAAGGCAATTTTTTCATCTCAAATTCAGGCATATCTGACTGTGTCAAAACTTCAGATATTTCTCTCGGACGATCAGTTCTAAAATTAAAAAAGATAAGAACATCGTCTTTTTTAATTTTTGCAATTGGATTATTATTTTTATTGACACAGACGATTGGTTTTAAAAATTCGTCGGTAACTTTTTTCTTATAATTTTTTTCAAGTGTAGCTAAAATGTCTTTTGTTTTTTCTCCCTCTCCTTTGACCAAAAGATCATAAGCTAATTTCACTCGTTCCCATCGCTTGTCTCTATCCATTGCATAATATCGACCAATGACAGAAGCTAATTTGACGGATTGTTTTTTGGTGTGATTTAAAACATCTTCGAGATAATCTTTACCTCCGTTGGGAGAAGTATCTCGTCCATCCATAAATGCGTGGATGTATACTTTTTTCAAATCTTTGGCTTGAGTAATATCGCAGAGTGCTTTTAAATGTTCGATGTGAGAGTGAACTCCACCATCCGAAACTAAGCCCATCAAGTGAACAGACTTATTATTTTCTTTTGCATATTTTAATGCTGCAAGGAGTTTTTTATTTTTATGAAGCGTTTTTTCTTTGATCGCTTTATTGATTCGAGCGAGTTCTTGGTAGACAACTCTACCAGCTCCAATATTTAAATGTCCAACTTCTGAATTTCCCATTTGACCTTCTGGCAAACCCACTTCTTCACCAAAGGTGACGAGTTCCGAATTAGGATATTTTTTATATAAAGAATCAACGTATGGCGTTTTCGCTTGAGCGACTGCACTAACTTTTGGATTTTTTCCATGTCCCCAACCATCTAAAATGATGAGTATGACTTTTTCTGATTTCATAAAATTTGAATGTGATTTTTTTGAAAATAGGTTAATGGTTTTAAAATGGTGAGTTCTCGCAAAGGTAAAAAAAGGTATCGAAATTTTGGGGATTGAGTATTGAGTAATCGTAACACTCCATGCCTAATATCTCAATACCTTTTTTTAGGCGATGGATTTTTATTTTTTATCGAAATAATAAATATTAAATGGGGTATTCCATTAACTTACACTAATTCATTTTTACCATTTAAAAAAAAATTAGATTATGATTATTAGTACCACAGATTTTATTCCAGGAAGAGAGATTGACGAAGTTATTGACATTGCAAGAGGAAGTACTGTTCGAGCTAGAAATATTGGACGAGATATTTTTGCAGGGTTGAAAAATATTATCGGAGGAGAAATTTCCGAGTACACTAAGTTGATGGCAGATTCTCGTGAACATGCCATCGAGAGAATGATTGCTGATGCTAAAAGTATAGATGCAGATGCAATTATTAATGTACGATTTACAACTTCGATGATTAGTCAAGGGACTGCGGAGATTTTGGCATATGGAACTGCGGTAAGATTGAAATAATGGTTAATATTTAATGGTGAACGGTTAATACGGCTTGTGTAATTCACCATTCACCATTAAGAATTAACCATTATTTATTGAACTAATTTTAAAAAATATCAATTTATGGAATTTATAATTTCATTCATCTTATCTTTGGAATTCCTTTTTGGCGTTTTTGTAATTATTGCCTTGATTTATTTACTTGGCGAAAGAATTGAAGACAAAGAGAATGAGACATTTGAGGAACGAGATAACTAAAAAAGATTTTTTAAATAAGTCAACATGGCGAAGAAGAATAAACCGAAAAGTACTATCGAAATAATCAATCGGAAAGCAAAATTTGAATATCATTTTCTTGCGCAAATTGAAGTAGGAATTATCTTGACTGGAACTGAGATCAAATCTGTGCGACTAGGAGAAGTGAATTTAAAAGATGCTTATTGTTTGTTTACGAAAGAAGGAGAGTTGATTATCAAAAGTATGTTTATTGCAGAATATAAATTTGGCAATCAACATAACCATGAAACTCGCCAAGATCGAAAACTACTTTTGAGAAAACCTGAATTGCGAAAACTACAAAAGAAAGTTAAAGAAAAAGGTTTTTCCATTGTTCCTTATCGAATGTATATTGGTGAAAGAGGTTTTGCTAAAATGGAAATTATCCTTGGGCAAGGGAAAAAATCTTACGATAAACGAGACGCCATTAAACAACGAGATAATAAGAGAGAATTGGATCGAGTGAAAAAACAGTACAGAGTCTAATGGTGAATGTAAAATGGTGAATGGTTAATTCCACTAGCGGAATTAACCATTCACCATTAGAAAAGTTATTCATTCAACGTCCAAATATAATCTAAGTAATCAAAATCTGCCCCGTCTTCAATTTTCACTTCTGCATATTGATTGATAAATTCTCTAACACTCTTACCCGTCTTTTTAAAATCTCCACCATACCATTTAAATATTTTTGACATTTTTGGATTATTTGCATCCAACTGGTTTTTAGTTTTATTATTAATGAAACCGCTCATTTGATCGTCTAATTGTTCCTCCAACCTTTCGGCGGTGAAAGCCTCATTCCTAAGTCTTGGACAAGAGAAAGAGGCACAATTACATGCCGCATGAATTCGAGATTCTGCAAACCTTTTTCGAATAATTCCATGTTCGATATCATTTAAGTTATAACTATTTCCTTCTATCTCAAAGAAGTTAATTTCCCAAACATCGCTTACAAACGGGATTCCTTTTTTGATGTCCTTGATACTTTCAGTAGGGTAATGATCGACGATTAATTTTACGGTAAATGCATTGTAGGCATTAATCCAATAAGCGAGTCTTTCATCGGCTGACCAGTTTTTATCATTAGGATGATTGGCCGATAATAAGTCGAGGTAGGCATTTAATTTTAAGCTGTCTTTGATGATACTTTTGTAATCGACTATGCCTTCGGGACTTACGTGAGTTCGTACCAATGTATCCCATAATTCATGAGTGATTGGTTTTGAATTAGATGCTACTTTGCTCACGGCACAAGCATTGAATAAAAGTGCTGTGAAAATTAAAACGGTTAAGATGGATGATAAATATTTCATGATCAGTTTTTTTGTCAAAAATAAAGTTGTGATTTTTTAACAAAGGAAATCAGATTTCTTTCATTTAAAAGTCAGGTATTGAATGTAAATGTCTTTACAATGACTTACGTTTTTTTATTTCAAGATGGATGAATTAGAAAATCAAATTCCACATTCTAAATCAAAATTATTATCTTTCCAAACATTTTAAAACACCTTCAAAATAAATTTAAACATACATGGATATTAAATTTTGCGGAGCAGCCGGACATGTTACAGGAAGCGCTCACCTCGTCACTTTAGATAATGGATATAAAATTTTATTGGATTGTGGATTGTATCAAGGTAATGATTCAGAAATGGATGATTTTAATTCCTCATGGTATTTTGAGCCAAGTGAAATTGATTTAATGATATTGTCTCATGCACATATTGATCATTGTGGACGGATACCAAAATTAGTTCACGATGGATTTCAAGGAGATATTTTATGTACACATGCTACTCGAAGCCTTTGCGCGATCATGTTGTTAGATAGTGCAAAAATTCAAGAACGAGATGCTGAATATCATAATAAACGATTGACTAGAAAACAAAAAAAGAAGAAAAAATTAAAAAAGGCACTAACACTCAAAACGCCACTTTATACAAGTGAAGATGTGCCACCTGCAATGGAGCAATTTGTAGGATTAGGATATAATCGATGGCATCGAGTGAATGAAAGTGTAGAAATATTATTTCGAGATGCAGGACATATTTTAGGAAGTGCAAGTGTAACCATCAGAGTGAATATTGATGGGAAAGAAACCATGATTGGATTTACAGGAGATATTGGACGACCTGATCGACCGATTTTGAGAGATCCGATTCCAATGCCTGAGGTGGATTATATGATTTGCGAATCAACTTATGCAAATAAAGATCATGCGGCAAAACCTGCTGAAGAAGATCGATTGTTAGACATTATCAGAAAAACGTGTGTAGAGAAAAAAGGAAAATTAATCATTCCAGCATTTAGTGTAGGACGAACCCAAGAGATTGTTTACATGTTAGACCAAATGGAAACGGCAGGGTATTTACCAAAAATTCCAGTTTATGTTGATAGCCCTTTGGCGGTGAATGCGACACAAATTTTTGGATCTCACCCAGAATGTTATGATAATAATTTGAATGAATATTTACTGATTGACGATAATCCTTTTGGTTTTAACCGCTTGACGTATGTGCGAGAAGTGGCCGTTTCGAAATCAATAAATGATTCCAACGAACCTTGCATTATCATCAGCGCATCAGGAATGATGACAGCAGGAAGAATTCGACATCACATCTTTAATAATATCGATCAGGAGAAAAATACTTTGTTGATTGTAGGATATTGTTCTCCAAATACTTTGGGAGGTATATTAAGACAAGGTGTAGAAAAAGTAAAAATGTTTGGCGAATGGAAAATTGTTAACATGGATATCGAAATTATGGATTCCTTTTCAGCGCATGCTGATCGAGGAGAGATAATTGACTTTTTGAGTAATCAGAAAAAACTTAAGAAACTCTTCTTAGTTCATGGCGAGCCTAAAAAGCAAAAGAAATTTAAGAAGTTACTGATTGAAAAAGGCTTTAAATCTGTTAGGATTCCAAAGTTAACAGAGAAAGTGAAATTAGATTAGATAAATCAGGTAATCAGTTGATTAGGAAATCAGTAGTGAAATTCTGATTTTCTAATCAATGGATTATCTGATTAACTAATCAAGGGATCAACTAATTAATTCTTTTTCCCCAACCTTTCTTACTAAATTTGCGTGAAGGAAACTAGAAGATAGTTTCATTTTAGAAATCCGTTTCTATTGTATTTCTTTTTACAAAGGAAACTAAGCATTAGAAATATAATAGAGAGGGACAAATTATCGTTTGACAAGCAGCTTTTTTGACTCAAATTCGATTTAATATCAAAGAAGTCTTTCCCTAACTATCCTATCTTTAACCTAACTTTTAATATTCTTTAATCTTTTCCCAAAAATTGAATTAGCTCAATGGCTTACATTCAATTCGTATTTTTTTTTCGATTTTTGTAAAAAAATAATTCATGAAAAATATTTTACTTCAACTTTCTCTTTTGTTGAGTTTATCATTAATCCTTGGTTGTAAAGGAGGATTCGATGATCCGATAGATTCCAAAAGGGAAATTGCCGTTCCTCTTTTTTATACCACAACAAATCTGACTAACCTTTTGGATGGGATCAATGATGAAACTTCGATCACTATGGGGCCAGATGGTGTTGTTACACTTAACTACCGAGGGAATGTGACAAAAAGGACAGGGAATGAGTTGTTTGATTTTATACCAGGACTTCCTATTCCATTAATAGATTCTGTTACCCTTTTTGATTTTGATTTGCCAGGAACATTAGATATTACGCTAACTAAAATCAAAGCAGGTAACCTAGCTGTTGGGTTTGATAATCCTTTTGCAGAAAAAGTAGATGTCACTTTACGAATTCCTGAATTGACTAAGAATGGGCAAATGTTTGAGGTAAATAGATTGCTTGATTCGGTAGGTAGAGCTGATGCGTTATGGCCAATATTGCCTTTTTATTCTTTAGCTGGATATGACTTGGCGACAGATAGTGATCAATTAACTATTATTTATGAAGCATACCGAGAGAGTGATGGAGAGCGAGTTGTTTTTACAAATATTCATGCCGTTGGAATTTCAGGTTTGGAGTTTTCCTACGCAGAAGGATATTGGGGGCAAGAATTATTAGACTTAGAAAGAGATACTATCGAGATTGAATTTTTTGAAAACTGGGTACAAGGAGATGTTTACTTTGAAGATCCTATCATTCAAATTACGGTAGAAAATGGTTTTGGTTTTCCTGTTCGGTCAGTAGTGAATACGCTTGAGATTTTAACTGTAGATGGAAATAATATTACATTAGAGAGCTCCTATATTCAAGATGGGATTGACTTTGCTTACCCAGCATTGAATGAGGTTGGCCAAATTAAAACGACTGTTTTTGATTTTGATAAAACTAATTCCAATGTGGTGGAAGTATTAAGTTCTGGTCCTGTTTCTGTAGATTATGATGTAGATGCTATTTCGAATCCTGATTCAACTCAAGTGATTGGATTTATGACTGACTCCAGTTATTTTCAAGTACAAGTTGCAGTTGATTTACCTTTCAGAGGACACGTCAATAACTTTAAAGGAAGAGATACTTTTAATGTGAATTTTGAGCAATACGATCAAGTAGAATATGTAGAATTTAAAATGGTCGCTGAAAATGAAATCCCATTAGGAATAGGAGTACAAGTTTATTTCGTAGGCGAAGATGAAATGGGGAATGAGTTTTTATTAGACTCACTATATGCTACAGATGAAAATATTTTAACTCCTGCACCAGTCGATGCAAATGGAAATGCAACAGGTGAGATTGCCAAAAAAGAAACCTTCTCTACGATCAATGCGACTCAATTTGAGAATATTAGAAAAGCGAAAAAAATGGTTATCGACGGAACATTTTTCACAACCGATGTTAATAATTCTCCTACTCCAATCGTCATTTTAAAAACGGATCAAGATGTTAATATTCGAATGGGAATGAAAGTAGGAACCAAGTAAATTATCTAACATCAATCGCCTTTTATAATAATAAAAAAGAAAAAATGTTCAAATACCGTTTTTTTATACTTAGTGCTTTCTTTGTTTTTTGTAACAATACAGTTACATTTTCTCAACAGCAAGTTGGTTTGCATTTTATGGATGTATGGCAAGCCTCTAAAACTAACCCTGCCTATATTTCTGACTCTACTCTTGTAGTGGCTCTTCCTGGTGTTCATTTAAATTATTACAATACTACAGGAGATTTTAATTCCTTGATTGTTGACTATTTGAATGAGGAACAAGGTATTCAGCCAGGACAAGCGTTGTCTGATTTGCCAACTGCTGATAATATTTTGCGTGGAATTTTGGAGGTGGAAACTTTTAATATCGGCTACCGATTTGGAAATATTCAATTAGGTTTGAATCACGTCCAAAAAACAGATACATATTTGAGATTTCCAAAAACCTTAGCACAATTATTCCTCGAAGGGAATGGCCAATTTGTTGGACAAAAAATTAATTTAAGTCACGATATGCATCTGACTTCGTACAATGAATTTGGATTGAGTGGTGCAATAAAATTAAATAAATTAAATGTCGGAGCACGGGTAAAATTCTTGACAGGGATTGCGAATGCTTCTGTTGAAAAAGATGAGATTTCTCTTTTTACAGATGATGATGTTTATCAATTGACCATCGATGGAGATTATGCTTTAGATGCTTCAGGTTTGGTGAATGTGGATGATTTAGACAATTTTAATTTGAGTTTAAGTACGTTTAGTTTCAATGATTTCTTTACTGAAAATATAGGATTAGCGATTGATTTAGGAGTGACTTATGAGGTCAATGAAAAGTTGAATTTGTCTGCAAGTGTTTTAGATTTGGGAAAAATTAATTGGAAAAAGAATGTGACTAAATATGTAAACAAAGGTGCGACAACTTACGATGGATTTGACTTTTCGCAATTTATAGGAAATGATTCTATTTCATTTAGCAATGTTTTGGACACTCTCCAAAATACTTTTAACTTCTCTGAAGAAAGTGAAAGTTATTCAACGAATATGCCTGTCAAAGTTTATCTTAGCGGAACGTATCAATTGAACGAAAAAACACAAGTTGGCGGATTACTTTATTATGAAAATTATAGAGGGGAACATTTTCCAGTTTTAGGTTTAAGTGCTAATACGAAATTCAAAAAAATCTTCAATGTTGGCGCAACGTATTCAGCTAGAAAGAATAGTTTTTTCAACCTCGGTTTGAATTTTGCAATAAACTATAAAGCCTTCCAATTATTCGCTTCAGCTGATAATGTTGTTGGAGCTTTTCAGCCTTATAAAAGTTCAAATGTCAACTTTAGAACAGGTTTGAATTTGTTATTCTAAATGAATTTATTTTTGTTTCTTTAGAAAAGATTCCCCACACACCTTATGAAAATTTGTATCAAGAAATCTTAGCTCAAATGTAAAAATTAAGCTAAGATTTTTTCCATTTAAAAAATCATAAAACTGATTCTTACATGAAAAAAATTTACTTTTTTATCTTCCTTTTATTTTCTGCAGTTCAAATGTCTTTTTCTCAAAATAATTTGGCTTGCGATGGCGAAAGATACATCGACGATGTATTTTCTGATTTCACAATTAGCACGGTAACCTATGGTTCGAACACAACTGCTTTTGGACTCAATCAAGATTTGGAAATGGATATTTATGAGCCAGTTGGAGATGTTCACGAGCAGCGTCCTGTGATTATTTTTGCCTTTGGCGGAAGCTTTATTTTTGGAGATAAATCTACGATGTCTTATTACTGTGAGCAGTTTGCCAAAAAAGGATATGTGGCTGCTACGATTGATTATCGATTAGGGTTTATAGGGTTTGGAGAGGAAGCTGTGACGGGAGCGGTTATGCGTGCAGTTTCAGATATGAAAGGAGCAGTTCGATACTTTCGACAAGATGCAGCGACTGACAATACGTATAAAGTTCATCCTGATTTTATTTTAGTTGGAGGTTATTCTGCGGGTGCAATTACGGCAACTCATGTGGCATACCTCGACGAAAATGATGAAAATATTCCTTCCTTTACGATGGACATTATTAATAATAATGGAGGGTTTGCTGGCAATACAGGTGATGCTGATAACTTAAGTTATTCTTCAGATGTATTCGCAGTTTATAATCTTTCAGGAGGCTTGAGAGAGAAAGAGTGGATTGATGAAAATGAAACAGAACCATTGGTAAGTTACCATGGAATCGATGATGGAACAGTTCCATACTTGAATGGATTAGCGAATAATATTGCAGAAATTGATGGAAGTGGATTATTGAATCCTCAAGCTAGTTTAGTTGATTTACCTAATTATCTAAAATCGGTAGATGACGGAAATCACACGACTATTCATGGTCCATATCTTGATCCATTTTATGAAGATGATTTAGCGGATTTTGAATTCAATAGTCATATCTTTTTGCAAAATCAAATGTGTCCTGATTTTCAAATTACGAGCACTAATGAATTGGCGTCGATTCAACAAGCACTTGACATTTATCCAAATCCATCGAACAACTTGATGCAGTTTGATTTTGGAAAAATGGAAAGTGATTATTCCGTTCAAGTTTTTGATCAACTAGGAAGAATGGTAACTCATTTTGAAGTCAATAATGAAAACATTTTTTCTTTGGAAAAAAGTAAAACTGGAGCGGGGATGTTTTTTGTAAATGTATTGTTTGAAGATGAGAAGATTGCGCCGCTGACTCGAAAGATCATTTTTAATTAAGGATGAATAATCTGTTTTTTTTAAGAACCCATGTTTGCTGAAATGTCAAACATGGGTTCTTTTATTTTTGAAGAATTGAAAAAAAAATGGTTTACCACGCAGCCTTTTTTCTATTTAAGAAGTAAAGGGTAAAAGGATATTTTTCAAAAAAATGAATTACATCAATTTCGAAAACCCAACAACTCTGACAAAACTTCATTTTAAATATCCCTCAAACCATTTTTTCACCTATCAAAAATGATTAATTATGAAGTTTAGATTTATTTACACTTTTCTTATTCTATTTTTTGCGTATTTTTTTATGTCTCTTTCAACCGGAAGAACAGATCCCTATGCAGGGCATCCTAGTGATTTTGGAACTTGTAGTAGTTGCCATTCTGGAGGTAGTTCTTCAGGTAGTATTTCTTTGATTGGAGCACCAATTAGTTATGTAGCAGGGGTAACTTATCCTCTTACCTTAACGATTAATTCAGGAACTGCTAATGTTGGAGGATTTCAAATAGTCGCAACAGATAATTCAAGCAACCTTCAAATAGGAACTTTTACCACCACGCCAGGCGAAACTAAATTACTAACAGGTGGTGGAACTGATGATGGTCGATTAGTGCAGAGTACTCCAAAATCATTTTCAGGAGGAAGTGTTTCATGGTCTTGTAATTGGACAGCACCTTCCTCAGGAGCACCTGCTAATGTTCGATTTTATTTTGCAGGTAATGCTGCCGATGGAACAGGAGGGACAGGTGATGATTTTGGATTTAGTGGAATATCTGCAATGATTCCACTTCCTGTAGAACTATCTTTCTTCGAAGTAAAAACAATGCAAGATGAAATAGTAAAATTAAATTGGCAAACTCAATCAGAAGAAAATAGCGATTATTTTGAAATACAAAGAAGCCGAAATGAAGATGGAACTGAGTTCGAAAGTATTGGGCGAATCTTTTCCGCAGGAAATTCAATATTAGTAAATGACTATGAATTTGAGGATAGACTTCCAATTTTAAATCAATTTAGTTATTACCGATTGAAGCAAGTTGACTTAGATGGTAAGTTTGCATTTTCAAATATTCAATCTGTGAAAATAAAAGGAGAAGGAGTTGTTGGGGTATTTCCAAATCCAATCAAAAACAATCAGACCTTAAATATTTCATATCCAAATCAAAACGATTTGGAAAAACGTGTACATATTGTTAATTCAATGGGAGCAATAGTTTTTGAATCAGTTTTGGAGAATCAGAGTGGAGAGAATATTGCTGTCTTTGATTTGCCAGAATTACCAGTTGGAATTTATTTTGTTTCCGTTTTTGAAAACAATAATTTAATTGAAGTGAAAAAATTATTAGTGCAATAATTTTTTTGAAAAGAAAAAGAGGAAGAATTAAATTTAAATAATTCTTCCTCTTTTTTTAAATCTCACATGAGCCAGGCACTACTTTCCCATCCAAAGAAATCAACCGATCTAATCGAAAAACCAAACCACTTTCCATTTCCAAAAACTCTTCTTTGTTTTTAGCATAAACATTTTTTATCAGACCTTCGATAGTTGTTTGTTCTTCTTTTTCAGAAAGATAAACGACGGTAGATTTACTTTTGCGCATGGCAAGTATTTCAATTTCATCATAGAAATTACAGTCGATGGGAACGTATTTTTTTTCCATAAAAAAAAATTAAACAGTTACTTTTAATCTAGTGGTAATTTTAACTTCCTTGTGCAAAGTTCGATGCACAGGGCAACGGTCTGCAATTTCTAGCAAGCGATTTATTTGTTCTTCACTTAAGTTTCCTTCTAACTCAATTATTTTTTCAAAGTGATCAATTTTAATTTCTTTATCAAATTCTATGCACTCTTTGCAATCGTCTGCATATCTTTTTCCATGATCGATATGTACTTTTACTTCTTTCAAATCCCACTTCTTTCGACGTGCGTACATCTGCAAAGTCATCACCGTGCAAGCTCCCAAAGCTGCAGAAAGATATTGATAAGGCGAAGGGCCAAAATCATCACCACCCAAATCTTCACTTTCGTCCGCCAACATTCCATGTTGTCCGGCTTGAATCTCAGCGGTGAATCCAACATCGCCTAATCGAACCGCAACTTGAGCATCCGTTTTCAATTTTTCAATTTTTGGAGGGATGACATATCGAGTCATCCATGAAGCGACTAGATCACCTGCGTAGGCAGCATCTCCTTTTTTGGAAAGCATATGATCTGCACCATCGAGTGAAACGAAACTCTTCGGATGAAAAGCTGCATGATAAATTTTAGCCGCATTTTCGATTTCTACTACATTGTCTTGTGGCGAGTGTAAAACCAAAATTGGTTTTTTTAAATCTCTTAATATTTTAAACATGTCCTTGCTCCGAAGGTCATCTAGAAATTGTTTTTTGATGGTGAAACTTCGACCTCCGATGGAGACATTTGCCACACCTGTTGTTTCAATATCTTCAATTTTACCATGCAGAAGATGCATCACATGTTCAGGTTCAGAAGGTGCTCCGATTGTGGCAACTGCTTGAATGGAATCCAATTGAGATGCTGCAAAAATTACTGCGGCACCACCTAAGGAATGTCCAATCAAAATACTAGGTGCTTGGTAGTTCTCTTCCAAAAAGGTTGAAGCAGCTAAAAGGTCGTCAACATTTGAAGTGAAATTGGTATCCGCAAAATCGCCTTCACTTTCTCCCAATCCTGTAAAATCAAATCGCAAAACTCCAATACCATGTTGCGTCAACGCTCGGCTAATATGTCGAGTCGCAGATAAGTTTTTATTGCCTGTAAAAACATGCGCAAAAATCGCAAAAGCATAAGGGTGACTATCTGGTGGAAATTCTAAACGCGCAGAAAGTGTATAACCATTGGCATTTTCAAATTGGATTTTTTCTACTTTCATGAAGGTTGATTTTGTAAGACGGATTTGAAAATCCGTTTAAGTTGTTTAATGCAGACGGGTTTGGAAATTCGTCTTTCGGTGTATCGAAAATAACAAAATTTTGACTAGATAGATTTTAAGACTATAGGTGAAAGTCTTTGTTAAGACAAAATCAAAAGTTATACTTTTTTTTCTCTTTGGCAAAAGCAACGGCAATTTTCGCAGCCAATTTTGCATTATTAAAAACTAATTGAATGTTGGCCTCCAAGCTTTTTCCTTCGGTTAATTTTCCAATTGTTTCTAATAGAAAAGGAGTAATTTTTTTTCCTTTGATTCCTTTTTTCTCTGCTAACAAAATCGCTTCTTCAATTGCTTGATTGATGGAGTCGAACTTCATTTGATCTTTTTTCAAAATAGGATTCGCAATCAAAACTCCACCTTTCATTCCTAAATTCCATTTCGTGAAAAGCGTGTGCGCCAATTCTTGCACATTATCCATTCTATAATCTACTCCTAATCCACTCGTACGAGAATAGAAAGCTGGGAACTCATCTGTTTTAAATCCGACGACAGGAACGCCAAAAGTTTCAAGGTATTCTAAAGTTAATTTTAGATCTAAAATGGCCTTTGCTCCAGCACTCACTACGGCGACACTTGTATTCGCCAATTCTTGTAAATCTGCTGAGACATCCATAGAACTTTCTGCACCTCGATGAACTCCGCCAATGCCACCTGTGGCAAAAATTGGAATTTTCGCAATCGAAGCAATGATCATGGTTGAGGCAACAGTTGTGGCTCCCGTCATTCCTTTTGATAAAATAAAAGGCATGTCTCGACGACTTACTTTAACTGCCTTTTGTCCTAGTTTTCCAAGATGGCGAATTTCTTTTTCAGAAAGTCCTGCGCATAATTTTCCATCGATGATGGCGATAGTGGCGGGAGTTGCACCATTTTTTCTAACGATGTTTTCTACGGCAAGCGCCGTTTCAACATTTTTAGGATAAGGCATTCCGTGAGCGATGATAGTACTTTCTAGCGCAACGACAGGTTTTCCTAGAGTCAAAGCTTCGCTAACTTCAGGGGATATTTTTAAGTAGTGATTTAGCATTTAAAAAATTGGATATTTGAGAATTTGATTTAGTTGAAAATACTTAGTTTTACAATTGAAAGTTGTATTCAAAATTACTTGATTCAGAAATGATTTCCTTTTTGGAAATGATTTTTGGAGGCGGTTCGTAAAGTTAAAAAATGAAAAGACACTTTAAAGATATTTTCCCTAAAAAACATTCAATTATTGGAATGATTCATTTGCAAGCTTTGCCAGGGACACCTGGTAGTCAGTTTGAAATGGAAGAGATTATAGAAATGGCTTTGACGGATGCGGCAGTTTATCACCTGGCAGGAGTAGATGGACTGATGATTGAAAATATGCATGATGTGCCGTATCTCAATCGGGAGGTTGGCCCAGAAATTACCGCTGCGATGAGTGTGATTGCGAAGGAGATAAAACGAGAAAATTCGTTGCCTTGTGGTGTGCAAGTTTTGGCTGGTGATAATGAATCTGCTCTCGCAATAGCAAAGGCTGCGGGGTTGGAATATGTGCGAGCGGAGGGATTTGTGTTTGGTCATATTGCTGATGAAGGTTGGATGAATTCTGATGCTGGGACTTTGTTGCGTTATCGGAAAATGATAGAGGCGGATGATGTTTTGGTTTTTAATGACATTAAGAAAAAACATAGTTCGCATGTGGTGACGGCTGATGTGGATTTGGTGGAGACAGCGAAAGCGGCGGAATATTTTCGAAGTGATGGATTGATTATTACAGGAAGTTCGACAGGGGTGGCTGCGGATTTGAAAGAGATAAAAGCGGTGTCGACTGCTTGCGAAATTCCAGTTATGGTTGGTTCTGGAGTTACTTTGAAGAATGTGAAAAAATATTTGAAGGTGGCTGATGCGTTGATTGTTGGGTCGTACTTTAAGAAGGATGGGGATTGGAGGAATGGGGTGGAGTATGATCGAGTGGCGAAGTTGATGGATAAGATAAATTAAAAAATATAAGAAATGGAAAAGTTAGAGATAAATTTAATGTTCTCGAAGGAGATATTTCGAGAGATTTACTTTAATGAGAATGTTCACTACTTAGAGTTGGAACGAGAGCTGAAAGAAGGATGTAAAAAACAATTTGTAGAAATTTTGATTTTGATTGCTTTAATTTTTTTTAACTCTGGATCAGGATTTCTTTGGGGTTTTATAATAATGTTCACTTTTATTAATATCTACAATCTATATGTTGTTTATGAAAAGAGGAAGGAGATTAATCATTATATTAAAAGTGTAGAGGACTATTTAGAGGGGGTTGATAAATTTAAGAAGCATCAACTAATACTTGAAGAAAAGATAGTTTCTTTAAAGCAAGATGAAATGATAGAGAGTCATAGATGGGGATCTTTAAGTTCTTCATTTGTGGATAAAATGAGAATAAGGTTAACTTTTTCAAGTAAGAATGAGTTTTTAATTCCTTTAAAATCAATTGAGAAAGAATATCATAAACAGGTTTTAGATTTTGTTAGAGATAGGGTAAGTAAAGAATAAGATAATTTTTGATTTTGAATGACTGTAGTGCATGTTACTTTTTTCATTCGAAAAAAAAGTAACCAAAAATTCTTGACGAAAAAAATGCTTCACACAAGGCAGGCGCCCGCACCCTCATTTTTCGCCATGCCCTGCCCGCTCCTTACTACTCATGGTTTTCCTTTCAAATTGAATTTGTTATAAATAGGAAAATAATAAGGTAGAGATATGAATTAAAATAACAAGTCAAGTATCCAATAAAACAACTACTTAGTAGAAAAACACGACCCCCCATTTTTCGTTTTTTTATATTAAAAATAAACACCACAAAATGGCTTCAATTTTTTACGCAATTCTTCGTTTGATCTTCTTTTTAGTTTTTCCATTTATTTTATTGATTCGGGGTTCCGTTTATTTTCATTCCAATTATGAATGGATGCCATGGCTTTCTGTGCTCGGAGGAGTAGGAGTGACGGCTTTGATTTTGATGATTTATATGATTTTTCTACAAGGAAGTTTTACGGGAAAAATTGGTACAGCTAATGCTGCAAAA
Source organism: uncultured Saprospiraceae bacterium (assembly GCA_937981555.1). Classification (GTDB taxonomy): domain Bacteria; phylum Bacteroidota; class Bacteroidia; order Chitinophagales; family Saprospiraceae; genus CAJQQY01. Next base: position 161,167 of record CALJOK010000012.1, on the reverse strand, counting down.
TGGAAAATGATTTTTGCTATAATTTTAGTTTTAGGGTACAGCATTCCTGCTTTATTTTATTTGTCAGATGCGAATGCGAAGTCAAAAAATGTGCAAAATGAATTTACAAGTCTTCATCCTATTTTGAGATTGAGTACGAGTACGATTTTATTTTTGGATGGAAAATTAATCATGACTGACGCCAATCGAGTTCCTGAAGATTATAAAAAAATGGGTTTGAAATCAAAGCGACGATCATTGCATTACAAGCAAAGTGATGGTTATGTTCATGCGCTTGATATTCGAACAAATGGAAGAAGTGAAGTGCGGAATTTTTTGATGAAAAGTTATTTTAAATTGATGGGTTTTAATATTTTGCGGCATGGTGGGACGGGTGATCATTTGCATATTTCGTTGAAGAGTTTTGATAGTCCAGGGGCAATATAAAAAGTTAAAAAATGCGTCTCATCAAAAATGAGACGCATTGCAAATATCAACTAATCAAAAAATATTTTTAGGGTGTTGTTAAACACGTTTATAGTTTTATTAATTCGGCAGAATCGATCACACCATTTTTTTGCAGATTGGTTGGTTCTCCTTTATAGCTTAATTTTCCAGCATTCGAAAGGTTGGCCGTCAATGAAGAAATGACCGTTATGTTCATTTTTCCAGCATCTCCTACATTGGCAACTACCGCATCAGTTTCTAAATCAAGTGCGTCGACTCTCCCAGCATTATTGATTACTGCATTTAAATTTTGGGCAGTTCCTTTTAAATAAATATTACTTCCGCCAAAAGTAAATGTATTGATCAAATCAGCTTCGATTGACATTTGAATAGAACCACTTTGTTTAGTCGTCAAATTAATTTCGTTAGTTTTAAAATTAACACTACTCACCAAACGAGCATTTTCTGAAATCGTAATAGCTTCAATATTTGGAACATAAGCAATTACTTCAATATCTAAATCTCCATTTTCACCTGGTTCCATTCCGAGATAAAATTCATTGTCTTCAAATTTTTGAACTAAATGTTGTCGTACATTTTCTGCACAGTTAATTTCAAGATGAGCTGGCCCTTCTTGTTGAATAAGTGTTACTTTTCCAACGGCAATATCAAGTGCGCGTAGATATTTGAAATTGACATTCTTAGTCGTTTTTTCTCCAATAGATTTAAGCGGTTCTTTTTCAGAAGTTCCATTTCTGACAAATGCCATGGTAATAATTGTAATCAGAAAAATCACAAGATAAGCACCAGTCAAAATTTTATTACTAGTCTTCATGATGGTTAGTTTTTAATTTTTAAGAAAAAATAATTTGAAAAATCATATACCAAAAAGCGACGGCAAAATGTAAATATCGTTTCATGATGAAATGGTTTTTAAGTGTTGTTAAAAAATGTAAATGTATTGTTACAGGGAATTAGAATTTTAAATTATTCCGCTTTCCCATTCATTTGTTTTTTATAAATCTCCTCCAAATCTTTTAAATCCATCTTAAGTAATTTCATTGTTTTAAAAAACTCCGGAAGGTATAGTTGGATAAAATCTTCTTTTCGCATGGTTCGAGTTTTTTCGTAAGCATCGTCAGATACAAAATTTCCAATGCCTCGTTTGTTAAAAATAATGTCTTGTTCTTGCAAGTAAGAGATGGTTCGCATGACTGTATTTGGATTCACCTCGGTAGTTGCAGCGAGTTCTCGTACAGACGGAACTTTATCGCCAGCCTTCAATTCTTCCCTCAAAATCTGTTCGATCAAGTGGTCGGCGATCTGCATATATATAGTTTGATTCTTTGTGAAATTCATTACGCTTCTTTTTCTTTAAGTTTAAAAAATCCTACTGCCCACATGATTGGTGCAACTAAAAGCCAACATGCATTTATTAGCATTGGTTGGAAGGTGTTTTCCATGAAATGTTGGACTTCATCACTTGTTATCCACATAACATCTGTCCGAGGTTGAAATAATGATTCGAAGAATTCATTGAAAATTATTCGGAAAAGGACAACAAATATCACAGCTGTGATGATGCCAAACAACCAAAGACTCAACGAGGTTTTAAAGAATGTATATTTCTGAAAAGCGATTGCACCAATTAGATAAACAGATTGAAGAACGAAGTAAAGTTTTAAGAAAAAGATACTCCACCAATCAGTTAATTTCCAAGGCGAAAAATCCACATCTCCCGAATGACTGGAATAAAAACTATCGCAAGTGGTCGAATAAATCCAAAAAACTATTGCAGCAATAATTGGAAAAAGAACTGCCGTGATAAACCATTTACTCAGAAATTTTTCAAAAGTAGAAGCAGGCAAACTGAGGTAATTATGTGTTCCAGTTTTATCGTTGAATTCATAAAAAATCGTACTGGTGAAAATGAAGCCACCTCCAAAAAGTACTATTGGAAAAAGATTCCAATTTAACCATTGATATGCAGGGCCGTCATTGTAAATCATAAACAAGGCGTACAACATCAAGAATCCAAGAACTGCTCCTGCTACGAGCAAGGGTTTTTTATTTCCCGACCACAACTCTTTTTTGAGTAGCAAGGAAAAACGATTAAAGTCAAATGTATTATTCATGAGTCGAGTTGGTTTTAAAGAGTTCGCTAATTTTTTGCTGATTCGAAATTACTGTATTGAATAATGCTTCCAATTCGATTTCAGATTCTTCGCCAGTCGTATTTTCAGTTACTGTTCGATAAGCTCCCGGCAATCGTTCTGCATGAAGAACATTTTCAGGTTCGGCAGTTCGGTAAGAAATATCGAAGTATAATTTTTTCGAAACGTCGTAAAGGTTTTCTTGGAAAATAATTTCTCCAGCTTCGAGAATGATAATTGGATCAATCAAGTTCGCCATGTCTCGCACTTGGTGGGTTGAGATAATAAAAGTTCGTTCATTCGAAATTGCTTTCGCCAACAATTTTCGAAATTGACTTTTGGAAGGAATATCTAACCCATTAGTTGGCTCATCCAAAATCAACAATCTTGAATTACAAGCCAAACCAAAACTGAGTAAAACTTTTTTCTTTTGCCCATATGACATCTCTGTCATCTTTGCATTTTTTTCCAAACCAAATTCAGATAAATAACTATCGAAAGCGGTGTGATCAAAATTTGGATAAAAAGGAGCATAAGTTTTTTCGTAGGTGCTTACTTTTAATTTAGGCACATAAAGTTCTTCATGTATAAAATAAACATCTGCTAAAAATTGTGGCAGGCGATCTTGCGGAACAAATCCCATGACATCAAGCTCGCCACCTTTTGGAAAAATCAAACCTGCAATCAATTTCATCAAGGTTGTTTTTCCTGCACCGTTTTTACCTAAAAGTCCGTAGATCTTTCCTTGCTCCAACTTGAGGTCGAGGCTTTCGAAAAGCGGCTTGTTTTTTTTGTAGCCGAAGGAAATGTTTTTTAAGTTAATCATAATTACTATTTGTTAGTTGGTGTTCTGGTGTGTTACTTTACTAGTACACTACAAATGTAATGGAGTTTCTTAGATAAAAACAAATTTTTTTTTAGTTTTTTTCAAAAAAGAAAGATCAAAATCAGATTTAAATAATAATTTTAGATGTAAATCATTGATTAACAATGACTTATGTGATTTGTACTTTGTTTGTTTTTTTTTGAGAAAGATAATGACCAATCGAATCAAATTCGATGAAAGCTAGAATATTCGTACTATTGCCTCAATATTTATGAAGAGATAAAGTGTACTAGTACACCTCATTAGTACACTTGTATAAAATTAAAAGATGGCTAAAAGAACCTTTCTTGATTCGATTTATCAAAACTTAACATCCGATCTAGGTTTTGGAAAATCCTTTTTTTTAGGCTTTGTGATAAGTATATCGGGATCAATGGTCATTGGAGCATTACATTTATTTGCGATCCAAATTAGCGTTGAGCAAGGTTGGCAATCAGCACTTATGTTTTCAAGTGGATGCGCTTTGGTAGAAGCCATCTTTGTTCGATACATTGTTGCATTTACTCAATGGCTAGCAAAAAAGAAAAATGGAAATTTGATTTTGGAATGGACGATGCTGATGCTGTTTTCCATTTTGACAATAGCTGTTTTTTATGGAGCAATGAATACCAGTTCGAGTCAACCTACTTTGGAGATGCCTTCGATTATAGTTCCCACCTTTATATTAGGAATGATAATTCGGTTTTTTTATCCAAGTATGATTCCGTTTTGGTTAGCTTGGAATACCGCTTTGGTCACGCGAAAAATTCAATTTAAAATGTGGGCTTTTGTAATAGGAGCAGGTTTGGCAACGGTGGTGGCGCACTCACTTTATATTTTTGCAGGAACATTATTAGTTGATTTTTTAAAGGAAAGAAGTCAAGAGATGTTGTTGGTGATTGGGGTGCTATTTTTGATGACGACTTTTTTTCAAGCGAAGAGAATGTTTTTTGAGAAATAAAATTACGTTTATTTATTGCAGAGGTATCGAATCCCTCGAAGGGATCCGATACCTAATTGAATAAAAAAAATCCCATCAATCTTTCGATTGATGGGATTTTTTCTATTTCATATTTTTCCGATTCCTTCAGATAGAAGGATAAAAGATCAAATCACTAACAGCAGATTGTGGTTCAAAATGCACCCAATCCTCTTTGTAATACATCAAGCGATCTGCCACAATATTAAGCACAGAGATATTAACTCCTAAACCTAGGTGACTTCCTCGCACTTGAATATTTTGATGAATAGAAGATTCTTCCCTTTCCATACAAACTTCCCAAGGCACGACACCATCTTCTTTAGTATAAATGGCAGTAGTTGGAACAGGTGCTGGTTTTGGTAAATCAGCTAATAGTTCAGGATCAAGATCCACGACTCGCTTGCCATTGGAAACAAGATTATACATCCAAGTCGCATTATTTGGTTCTGTAATTCCTCCAAATGGAGAACCCAAAGTAATAACTTGCCGAACCATTTCTGGCTTTTCCTTAGCTATTTGTCGAGCATAAACGCCACCCAAACTCCATCCGATGATCGTAACTTCCTGTCCCGTTTCATGATAAATATCTTCCAATTTATCCATCAAAACATCTAAGATCTCGAGTTTTGCAGTATTTCGTCCCAATTCCCAAGCGTAAGCATTGTAGCCTAGTTTTTCGATAAATTTTCGAAGTGGATTAGTCGAAGTATCGCTTGCCATAAAACCTGGCAAAACTAAGACTGGATGACCATCTCCTCTATATTTTTTATGAAAAAATTTACGATATGGAATAGAAAGCCCTAATTCAGTCGCTGCTCGCGCAGGTTCGGTCGCTAACCAAAATAGCGAGGGTTTCTTTATTTTTTGTAGTGCAGTATTATTTGCCATAACAGCTAGATTAAGGAGATGTTTTACGTAAAAGTCCAATGAAATGGAGGTTTTAAATAAAAAATCTACTGGTTGATTTTGTTTTTTAGACTATAGTTTAAGTTATAAAGGTACTTTTTTTTCAGATATAAAAAAATAATAATTGTCTTTTAGATTGTCTCTTAAACGCTTTCTGTAAGAACAACATAGGCTGATTATAGTTTAAAAACCAAAGTTTAACAGAATTTTATGGCGGTGTTATTTTGATTTACTATATTGGTTGGAGTAAAGAAAATGAACGGAAGCAAAAATAAAACCCTATAGATAATGTCGATGGAAAACATTCTACGAGATTCAAAATTTCAAAAAAAATTAGTACTGATTGCCGAGGAAAACGGTGATTCGTTTGAGGAGGTTTATAGCAAAGCGACTGAGTACCTAAAAGAATTATACACACAACACAGCCCTGTTGCAAATGTGATGGGAATGGAATTTTCGCAATACGTTCTTTCTCGAGGGTATAAAAAAACGATTGATGTCAATCCTCTCGAAATAAAAAAATTGAGCCATCTAGCTCGACAACATCCGATTGCCTTTGTGATGACTCATAAAACTTATATTGATATGATGGTGTTGGCCGTAGTGCTGACTCGACATGGTATTCCCTTGCCTTATACTTTTGCAGGAATCAATATGGCATTTATGGGAGTGAATCAATTGGGGCGACAAAATGGAGTAATCTTTATTCGAAGATCATTTAAAGACAATGAAATTTACAAGGCAACTTTACGGCATTTTATCGCATCGTTGGTAAATGATAATGCTCATTTTATGTGGGCCATCGAAGGAACTCGATCTCGAACTGGAAAATTGGTTTGGCCAAAAGTGGGGATTTTAAAATATATCAAAGAAGCGGAAGAGCAATCCACGCAAGAAGTAAAATATATTCCTGTCTCGATAGTTTATGATTTGATTCCAGATGTGAAGGACATCACATTGCAATGGCGACGAAATAAAAAAACGCCTGAAAGTTTAATGTGGTTTATGAACTACATTAAAAAAATGGGAAATAATTTTGGAAAAATTTCCTTGCGATTTGGCGAACCTGTTGATGTGAAAAATGAAAATTCAGTTGCTATAATTACAGAGGGTTATGATGTGGAAGGGTACTCTGGTAAGTTACCGAAATTCGCGTTGGAACTTGTTCATAAAATTAATCAAATCACACCGGTGACGACTTCATCATTGATTTGCATAGCCTTGTTGAGTAAGTTTTCTTTGAGTAAAATCGCCATTGAAAATGATGTCATTCGATTGATGGAATTGATCGAAAAACGAAATCCAGATGCATTAGTTGATAGAGGAAAACCGATCGGGGAAAGTGTACAAACTGCTTTGAACTTATTGATTCGATCAAAACTCATTTTGCAACATGGAGATATCCTTCATGCAAAATATGTGATCGTTTCTGAAAATTATTTGCAAGCAACCTACTATGCAAATATGTCGGTGCATCATCTATATCAACGTGCATTTATCGAACTTGCTTTACTAGAATCGTCGGAAGCAAAACCAGATGTCAGAATTGAAACTTTTTGGAGTGAGATCATGGAGTTGCGACAATTATTTAAGTTTGAATTTTTCTATTCTAAAAAATCTCAATTCTCAGATGAACTAGAATCGAACTTAGAAGTGTTAGATGAAAATTGGGAAAAATTAATTAAGCAAACTAAATCAGGTGCTATTTCATTTTTGGAAAAACAAAATGTGATAGTTGCTCCTGTCGTTTTACATAGTTATGTGGAAGCTTATCGAGTAGTCGTTTATGCTTTGCAAAATATGCGGCCACGCCGAGTTTTTGATGAAGAGACTTTTATCAACGACTGTTTATTTGTCAGCGAAGAAATGCATTGGCAAGGACGGATTCAGAGAATCGAATCGGTATCAAAACCATTTTTAATTAATGGAATTCGTTTGGCAAAAAACCTAGGTTTGATTCCTACGCCAGAAGACAATAAAAAAGAAGCTATTCAGAAATTTCTAAATCAATTGAATGATGTAGCTGAGCGAATCAAAACTTTGCAAGCACTTACTTTAGCTAAGCCTGCTGAAACGACTCAACTTGTTCCAATCGAAAGAGATATTGTTCCTGGTTCTAAAACAGATGCTTTTACTCGTCCAGTAATGGAAGGAGAAGGAGGTGCGCATATCGGTGCATTTTTCGATTTAGATAGAACCTTGATTAAAGGATTTTCCGCTAAAGAATTTTTCCAAACAAAAGTGCTTAGCGGTCGAATTACCGCTCGTGAAATTGTAGCTCAATTTGCAGGAGTGATGGTTTACGCGATGGGAAATGGAAATTTTGCAGGACTTGCGGCAATGGGTGCGCAAGGGGTAAAAGGAGTGGATGAAAAAACATTCATTGAAGTTGGAGAAGATGTTTATCATAAACATTTAGCTACTGAAATTTATCCAGAAGCAAGAGCTTTGGTAGCAGCACATTTGGCCAAAGGACATACCGTTGCAATTATTTCGGCAGCGACACCTTATCAAGTTAATCCAATTGCTCGTGACTTAAATATCGAACATGTGATGTGCACGGTCATGGAAGTCAAAGATGGAAAATTCACAGGTAATATCGTCGAGCCAGCATGTTGGGGAGATGGTAAAGCTCATGCTGCAAAAGAGTTAACTAAAAAATATAATCTCGATTTAACCAAAAGTTTTTTCTATACCGATAGCGCAGAAGATTTGCCGCTCCTCGAAATTGTAGGAAATCCTAGACCGATGAATCCTGATACAAAACTCTCCGCTTTGGCTTATCAAAATGATTGGACGGTCTACCGATTGAATGATGAAAAGCGACCAGGCCTTTCCAATTTTGTTCGAACAGGATTGGCTTTGGGAAGTTTAGTGCCTGCAGTAATTAATGGAGTTGCGTCAGGTGCATTTAATATGTCTTGGACAGAAGGAGTGAATTCGATGATGGCAAATGTTGGTGATTTGGTTGTTAAAATGGCTGGACTAGAATTGGCGGTCAAAGGGGAAGAATACCTTTGGGAAAAACGACCAGCAGTTTTTATTTTAAATCATCAAAGTAGTGTCGACATGTTTGTCGCTGCCAAATTGATTCGAAAAGATGCAGTTGGAATTGCAAAAAAAGAATTAAAAAACATGCCGATCATCGGTCAATTATTACAAGCTGGTGGCGTGATTTTTATTGATCGAAAAGATAAAGAAAAAGCGATAGAGGCGATGAAACCTGCGGTGGAAGCTTTACAAAATAATACCTCAATTATTATTTTTCCAGAAGGCACTCGAAGTAAAGACAAGACTTTGGGCTCATTTAAAAAAGGAGCGTTTCATTTAGCGATGCAAGCAGGAGTTCCTTTAATTCCAATTATTTTGAGAAATGCGGCAGATGCGATGCCGAATGGAGGAACGCTTTTTCGAGCGACTGCGATTGAGATAAAAGTACTTCCTCCAGTTCCGACGAAGGGATGGACAAAAGCAAATATGGATCGTAATATTGAAAAAATTAGGAATGAGTTTTTGACAGAATTGGGACAGGAAATTCCAAAGAAGAGATTGTCTAAAGCGAAGTCGAATGGGAAATCAAATTCGGTAAAGCCAAAAGAGAACTAGATAAGAATCAACTATAACCAAATAAAAAACTATGAATTTAAAAGTCGGACTCCTAGGCGGTGGTTCTTGGGGCACAACGGTTGCCTCCTTAATCGCACGAAATGCTCCAACAAAAATGTGGGCTCGAAATCAAAATACAGTCGATGATATCAACAATAATCATCGCAATGAAAAATACCTTCCTGGCGCAAAATTAACTTCTTCGCTAAGAGCCACTACTTCAATTGAAGAAGCGATTCATGATGCGGATGTTTTGGTAATGGGAGTTCCGTCGCAAAGTTTTCGACGAGTGTTGGAAGATGCAAAACCATTTATTCGACCATGGATACCAATAGTTAGTTTATCCAAAGGGTTGGAACAAGGAACCAAAATGCGAATGACTCAAATCATTGAAACAGTTATGCCTGGACATCCTGCAGGAGTTTTGACTGGACCAAATTTGGCTAGAGAAATTATGGCGGGGCAGGCAGCAGCAGGAGTGATTGCAATGGTTGATGATACGATTGCGAAGGAATTGAAAAAAGTTTTTAGTACAGGATTATTTCGAGTTTATACCAATGAAGATGTGGTGGGTTGCGAACTTGGAGGTGCATTGAAAAATGTAATTGCGATTGCAGCGGGTATGGGCGATGGAGCAGGAGCAGGAGATAATACGCGAGCTGCGATCATTACGAGAGGCTTAGCAGAGCTTACTCGTTTGGGTGTTGCGATGGGTGGAAATCCTTTGACATTCTCAGGTTTGGCAGGTATGGGAGATTTGGTAGCAACGTGCAGTAGTACACAAAGTCGAAATCGTACAGTTGGTTTTCAATTAGGAAAAGGTCGTTCACTCGATGAAATAATTGACGAAATGTCGATGGTCGCAGAAGGCGTAAAAACTTGTGGCGTTGTTCGAGAATTAGCGCATGAGTATAATGTGGAAATGCCAATTACGGAAGAAATGTATAAAGTGATTAATGAAGGGAATACGGTGAAGGATGCATTTCGAGGATTGCTGGGGAAAGAGACGGGAGCGGAATCAGAACCAGGATAGTTTGTTTTTTGGAAAAAAAAGGAAGCCGTAAATGTTTTGTTATAAAACATTTACGGCTTTTGATTTTTAGTTTAGTCTAAGTTTACACTTCAAAATTGCGAAGTAAATTTTTAGTTAAATCATCATTCGTTTTAAGTTGTTCATAGAAGATATTAGAAACATAATTTGCAATTGGATCTACAATTTCTAGATTACCGAGCATGTTTTTAGTACAACCTTCAAAGATAGGATTATCCATTTTTAGATTTAAAGCTGCAATTAAATAGGATGTTATTTTATTCTTCGAAAAACTATATTTCTGATCTAGTTGTTTTTCTTGTACATATTTTTTTAATGCCATCCTCAACCCTTTAATTAATCCTTTATTATGAGTTCCTCCTTGATGAGTATGATGGTCATTTACATAAGATTTTAGAAATCCAGCATCAACTGAGTTTTCTCTAAAAGCGAAAGCCAACTCTAAAGAGAGATTATTAAATTGCTCTTCAAAATAAGTCATAAAGTAACTTTGACATAATCCATTTAATCGTTCAATATCAATCCTATCTTTTAATCCATTTTTGAAATGATAAATAATGCGAGAAGGTTCTTCATCTGATTTATATTTTAATTCGAATTTGACCCTTTTGTAGAGGTATGCAAAATCTCTAATTTGATGTGTGATATAATTTTCATTCCATTCAAAATCATCTTTCCAAATTTCCTTATCAAGTTTAAAATCAATCTCTACCGAATGACAATTCAGTTCTTTATTTTCGACGTTTCCTTTTTTGAGTTCTCCTTTTTGAAATTTTTGTTCAATTATTTGATTTCCTTTTTTATCGGAGAATTTAATATTGAACTCTGAACTTAGAGCATTTAGAACGAGGGCTTCCATCCAAAAAGGAGAGTTGCGATTAACATGTTCAGATGCCCAAGAATCTTTCAAATTTCCTTGAATATTTTTAAATATGATTTTGCCTGAAGATTTCTCTTTCAATTCAAGTTGGAAATAATTTGGTTTAGAATTTAGAAATGTTTGAGATAAGAGACCTCGGATTAATTCCATAAAGCCTTTGGAATCGACTGATCCGATATACATTCCAGCTCTCTTTCGGATGTTTTCGTTCCAACCTAATGCTTGAATATTAGCTTCTGAGTAGGTAGTTTTATTTGACATATTTTTAGTTTTTTTGATAAGAAAATAACTACTAAAAATACGAAAAATCGATGAGTTTTAATAAAATAAAGAAGCCTGATTTATTGCTTTAAATTTTGTAATTGATTGATTTATAGTTTTTTATGTAATTTTTTTATTTGTATTTGTTGACGATCTTATCACAAGCCACATCCAACATTTCAAATACATTATCAAATCCATCTGTTCCATAATAAGGATCAGGAACTTGTTCATTAAAACCTGGATTAACAAAATTCATGATAAGGTGAATCTTATTTTCTTGCTCAGAAGAAATGGCTAAATGTCTTACATTTTGAAAATTAGTAGCATCCATAGTTAAGACCAAATCGAACTCATCCAAGTCATGAGCTTGGAATTGTCGACCTCTTTGGTTAGTAATGTCAATGTTATTTTTTTGAGCAACTTTAATGGAACGAGGATCTGGTTTTTCACCTGCATGCCATGCACCTGTGCCAGCAGAATCTACTTCCCAGGTGAGTTGATGCTCTTGGATTTTATTTTTCATAATACCTTCGGCGAGAGGTGAACGGCAAATATTACCGAGGCAAACCATTAAGATTTTCATATAGTTGGAGTTGGTTGTTGAATAAAAATAGCTATTAATAAAACGAAAGTAGAGGAGAGATAGTTGCTTTTGAAGTTGTGAAGTTGTTTTAAAATGATAGTTAAAAAATGCTTCAATCTTTTATCTAAAAACTTTCTTAGCTAGAAAGTTTTTTTTTACTGACAAACTAATCTTAAATTGCCGATCGAAAATTTTACCTAACCATTTTGAACCAAACTCAGTTTTATTTTTTGATAATAAAACTGAAAAAATAGATAACCAATTCATGAAGATTCGTCCATTTCAAGCGATCTATCCTAACACCGATTACATCGCTTCCAATGATTCTTTTTTTGGAACTGTAAGAGAAGAATATGTATCCTATAAAGAAAGTGGTTTTTTTAACAAAGCATCACAGGAGTCAGTTTACATTTATCGGATCCAATCGCCTACCCGAAATCATACCGGTTTAGTTGCTTGTGCTGATATCAATGAATATCTCAAAGGTAAAATCAAAAAACATGAAAATACTTTGGCTGCCACCGAGCAACGCCAAATGTATTTGATGATGAATCGAAAAGCCATCGTCAAACCAGTTTTGTTGATTTATCCAAAAGTCAAAAAACTGAATGAATTATTTGAAAAATATATCGAGGAAAATGACCCTTTTTATACCATTCATTTTGAAAAAGAAGATGCTACTCACTTGCTTTGGGAAGTGAATGATGGGAATACGATTGAGAAAATTCAGCAGCTTTTTGAAAAGAAAATTCCAGAAGCTTACATCGCTGATGGACATCATCGTTGCGCGGCAAGTGCATTGTTATATTCTCGAATTAAAAAGAAGAAGAAGGCAAATCCGTATGAAAATTTATTAACTGCGTTTTTTCCAGAAGACCAGTTAGAAATTTTTGATTACAATCGAATTGTCGATGCCTCAGGTGATATCACGTTGACTCAATTTATGGCAAAAATTTCACAGGTTTTTGAAATTGATATGATTGAAAAACCAACGAAGCCAGAACGTAAACATGAAATTGTCATGTTTTTAAATAAAGAATGGTTTCTCTTAAAATGGAGACCAGAAATACTCGAAGAATATAAAAATCAAAAAATTGTCCTCGATGCAAGTTTGCTTGATGAGAAAGTTTTGAAAAATATCTTAGGAATCGTAGATGTAAAAACCGACACTCGTATTAAATATGTTTCGGGAACAGAAGGAATTGAAACAATCAGAGCTAAAACTTTAAAGTCAGAATCAAGAGTAGCATTTTGTCTTTATCCAGCACAAATGTCTGACCTTTTGACGACTGCCGATGAAGGAGGAGTAATGCCTCCAAAATCCACTTGGTTTGAACCAAGAATGAAAAATGGACTAATTGTTCAAGAGCTTTTTGGATTGTAAATCAGTTTTCGAAAGATGATTCAAATCAAAAATCATTTTCTCAAAATAAATTATTTCAGATTTTAAAATAAAAATATGCAAATCACCGAAAATGTTCTTTACAAAAACAAGCAACTAATTGCGTTAAATAAGCCTGCAGGATTACCAACGCAATCAGACCGATCAGGTGATAAAGCATTGCTCGATATCGCAGAAATTTATACGAAATCTCCTCTCTATCTCATACATCGACTCGACCGACCTGCGACCGGAATTGTATTGTTAGCAAGAACTAAAAAAGGTTTAGCCATTCTAAACGAGCAATTCCAAAAACGAACAATTAAAAAAACGTACCTCGCAGTCGTAAAAAATCCTCCTCCTGAAAAAGAAGGAACACTCATTCATTATATGTTAAAGAGTCAAAAAAAGAATCGCGCTTTTGCTCATGATGAAGAAAAACCAAATAGTAAAAAAGCAGAACTAACATATAAAGTAATTGCGTCGATCGAAAATTATCATTTGCTAGAAGTTAACTTAGTTACTGGTCGTCATCATCAAATTAGAGCACAACTCGCACAGATTGATTGTCCAATTAAAGGAGATGAACGTTATGGATTTAAAAGAGGAAACAAAGATCGTTCAATTCATTTGCATGCTTGGAAATTGGAATTTCGACATCCTGTAACGAATGATTTAGTGAAGTTAGAAGCACCGATTCCTGATGAAGTGGTTTGGCAAGCGTTTGATTTTTAAGAATAAAAAATTGATTTGCTCATTGTAAAAAATTTAAAAATCAAAATTGATTTCCTTTTAAAAAATTGCTTTTTCCAAAAAACAATCTCATCTTGTTGCTTCAATCAAAATAAATTTTATGTTTAGTTATATTATTATTAGTGTCATTATTATTTCTGTCATCGTGATTATTAGCGATTTTCAGGAAAGGCATTATTTGATGTAACAATACATTTACAAAATAAATCAAAAGCCTTTCCGAATGTTCGGGAAGGCTTTTTTGTTTTTATGCTTAAAATGAAAAATATGACTCATTTTATTCTGAATGTTGGTAACTGGTCTTGACGGCTTTTTAAAGTATTGATAGTCAGTCAGTTAAGTGCATTTTAATAAAATATGCTCATTGTAAAACTTGATTTAAAAAATTTCGTAAAAATAATAGTAGATAATACTTTTGATACTTATGGTAAAAACGGAACTCAACAAATACAGTAAAAGGATCACACAAGATCCAACTCAACCTGCAGCTCAAGCGATGCTTCATGCTATCGGATTGACTCACGAGGATTTGAAAAAAGCACAAGTTGGAATCGTCAGTACAGGTTGGGAAGGCAATCCTTGCAACATGCATTTGAATGATTTAGCAAAAGACATCAAAGTCGGAGTCAACGAATCAGATTTGATTGGTTTGATTTTTCATACGATAGGAGTGAGTGATGGAATTTCGATGGGAACAGATGGAATGCGTTTCTCTTTGCCTTCGCGAGACATCATTGCTGACTCGATTGAAACAGTTGTTTCAGCGCAATGGTATGATTCAATTGTCGCAGTTGTCGGTTGCGATAAAAATATGCCAGGTGCAATGATGGCTTTGGGAAGATTGAATCGACCGGGAATTTTAGTTTACGGAGGAACAATTCAACCAGGTTGCCATGCAGGTAAAAAATTGGATATCGTTTCTGCTTTCGAAGCACTAGGTCAAAAGGTAGCTGGGACGATTACCGAAGATGATTATAAAAGTGTCATCCAAAAAGCTTGTCCCGGAGCAGGAGCATGTGGAGGAATGTATACTGCCAATACTATGGCATCAGCGATCGAAGCGATGGGAATGAGTTTGCCATACAATTCTTCCAATCCTGCGGTAAGTCCAAATAAAAAAGAAGAGTGCGCAAGAGTAGGAAAGGCAATGCTGAATTTGATGGAAAAAAATATCCTTCCGCGTGACATCATGACGAAGGAAGCATTCGAAAATGCAATCACACTCATCATGGTTTTAGGTGGTTCGACGAATGCAGTTTTACATTTAATCGCTATGGCAAAAGCAGTTAACGTAGATATTTCACTAGATGATTTTCAACGTATCAGCGATAAAACACCTTTCCTTGCAGACCTTAAACCAAGTGGACAATACTTGATGGAAGACTTACACCTAGTCGGAGGTGTTCCCGCAGTTTTAAAATTATTATTGGAAAAAGGAATGTTGCATGGCGATTGTTTAACCGTAACTGGGAAAACGATGGCAGAAAATTTAGCAGAAGTTTCTTCACTTCCATCCGACCAAAAAGTCATCAAACCTTTCGAAAGCCCAGTCAAGCCAACAGGACATTTACAAATACTTTATGGCAATATTGCAACAGGAGGTTCAGTAGCAAAAATTACAGGAAAGGAAGGAGAGATTTTCAAAGGAACGGCAAGAGTATTTAATTCAGAAGCTGATGCGAATGCAGCAATCGTTGCAGGTAAAATTAATTCAGGCGAAGTAATTGTAATCAGATACATCGGCCCAAAAGGAGGACCAGGAATGCCTGAAATGTTGAAACCAACTTCCGCAATTATGGGAGCAGGTTTGGGGAATTCAGTTGCCCTAATTACAGACGCTAGGTTCTCTGGAGGAACACATGGATTTGTCGTTGGACACGTTACGCCCGAAGCACAAGTTGGAGGAGTAATTGGATTACTAGAAGATGGAGATACGATTACCATTGATGCAGTCAGCAATAAATTAGATGTGGATTTGACTGACGAAGAAATTGAAAATAGAAGAAAAAGCTGGCAGCCACTTGCGCTTCGAGCAGCAACTGGAGTTTTAAGAAAATATGCGGCAACCGTATCCTCCGCAAGTGAAGGATGTGTCACAGATGAATGTTAAACGTACTCCGAAGCTCTCGCTTCGGATCAACAAATTATTCGGAACAGGAACAAAATATCATTCGAAGCAGGAGCTTTGAATTAAATTAAAATAATAAATCAAGTGCAAAAAAACACAAAGACGCGCAAGACTTCAAAGGCGAAAGCGAAAAAAATAAAATCTTCTACACCCGTAAAGGTCACGGGTGCAGAAGCAGTTTTGAAATGTCTCATCGAAGAAGGAGTCGATACTATTTTTGGTTATCCAGGAGGAGCGATCATGCCGGTCTATGATGCGCTTTATCACTACCAAGATCAATTGGAACATATCCTTCCTCGTCATGAGCAAGGAGCAATTCATGCAGCGGAAGGTTATGCACGCGTAACTCGAAAGATTGGAGTTTGTATGGCAACTTCCGGCCCAGGGGCAACTAATTTAATTACAGGAATTGGAGATGCATTTATGGATTCGACGCCATTGGTTTGCATCACAGGACAAGTGTTTAGTCAAGTTTTGGGAAGCGATGCATTTCAAGAAATTGACGTGATTGGTTGTACTACTTCGGTGACGAAATGGAATTATCAAATTACTAAAGCAGAAGAAATTCCAGCAGTTTTTGCCAAAGCATTTTACATTGCGAACTCAGGTCGTCCAGGACCAGTTTTGATTGACATCACTAAAGATGCGCAACTCAACGAAATGGATTTTACCTATCAAAAAAATCCAGTAGTCCGATCCTATCATCCTTTGCCAAAGGTGGAGAAAACATCATTGGAAGCTGCTGCGAATTTAATTAATAAAGCAAAGAAACCATTCATCCTTGCAGGTCATGGAATCCAAATTGCACATGCGCAAGATGAGTTTAAAGCATTTGTAGAAAAAACAGGAATTCCACTTGGATGTACTATTCATGGACTTTCTAGTATTCCTAATTCACATCCTCTGCACATGGGGATGTTAGGCATGCATGGAAATTATGGACCGAATGTAAAGACGAATGAGTGTGATGTTTTGATTGCTATCGGGATGAGATTCGATGATCGAGTCACCGGTAATTTGTCAAAATATGCAAAGCAAGCGAAGGTCATTCACATCGAAATTGATCCTTCGGAAATTGATAAAAATGTCAAAGCCGATGTACCAGTTTTAGGAGATGCAAAAGAAGTTTTGGAAAAACTTTTACCACTAGTTAAAGAGAAAAAATATACGAAGTGGTTAAAAGAATTTAAAGCTTGCGCAAAGTTGGAAAATGAAAAAGTAATCAAGCGAGACTTAAAAGCCAATGCAGATGGTAAAATAAAAATGGGACAAGTTGTTCGCATGGTTTCAGATCAAACGAATGGAAAAGCAATCGTAGCAACCGACGTTGGACAACACCAAATGTCTGCCGCTCGATACTACGAATTTGAAGATACCAATCAATGGGTTTCTTCAGGTGGAGCAGGGACTATGGGTTTTGGACTGCCAGCTGCATTCGGAGCTAAGTTTGCGCAACCTCATCGAGAAGTAGTTTGCTTTGTAGGTGATGGTGGTTTTCAAATGACGATTCAAGAATTAGGGATGTGTGCACAATGGAACGTAGGCGTAAAAATAGTTTTACTCGACAACGAATATTTAGGAATGGTTCGACAATGGCAGCAATTATTTTTTGAAAAAAGATACTCTTCCGTTGCCTTACAAAATCCAGATTTTATAAAAATAGCAGATGGATTTGGAGTAGCAGGAAGTGTCGTCTCTGATCCAAAAGATTTGGAAAAAGCGATTGCGACGATGTTGGAATATGACGGACCATATTTGCTTCATGTGCGAGTAGAGAAAGAAGAAAATATTTTCCCAATGATTCAAACAGGAGCAAGTGTAGGAGAGATTCGACTAGAGTAGCACGTGGAGGTCTGCTTTAGCTGACCTAAAAAAAGAATAAAAGCGACTCAAAAAAGAATAAAAAACAAAGGTCTGCTAAAGCAGGCCACTACGTAAAATAAAAAATGAAAGAATTCACCATAACAGTTTTTAGCGAAAATAAAACAGGATTAATTTCCAGAATCGTTTCCATTTTCACTCGAAGACACATTAACATCGAAAGCCTAACCACCTCGAAGGCGGCAACTAAAGGCATCCACAGATTTACCATTGTTGTTAATTTAGAAGAAGAACAAGTGCGAAAACTTGTCGCACAAATCGACAAACAAGTTGATGTCATCAAAGCATTTTACTATGATGAAACCGAAATAATTCATCAAGAAGTAGCTTTGTATAAAGTACCAACTCAAGCATTCACCAACGGAAATAGTTTGGAGAAATTGATTCGGAAACACAATGCTAGAATCTTAGAAATCGAACCTGAATTTACGGTAATCGAAAAAACAGGACATGCGGCAGAGACAGAATCTCTTCTTCATGAACTCGAAAAAATTGGCATTTACGAATTCGTCCGATCAGGTCGAATCGCAATAGTAAAACCGATGGAAAAATTAAATACCTATTTGAAATCAATAGAAAGTTCACATTTTAATTAAAACTATAAAAATGTAAATGCATTGTTATAATACTTTGTATTTCAAAAAGTAAAGCACATTTTTAATCAAACACATTTATTAACAAGTAAGAAAATTTTAAAAAAAATCATAGTCATGGCAAAAATGAATTTTGGAGGCGTTGAAGAAAACGTCGCAACTCGTGAAGAATTTCCTTTAGAAAAAGCTCAAGAAGTTTTAAAAGATGAAACTATTGCCATCATTGGCTATGGTGTGCAAGGTCCAGGTCAAGCATTAAATTTAAGAGATAATGGATTCAATGTAATAGTTGGACAACGTTCTCCATCTCTATCTTATGACAAAGCAATCGACGACGGATTTGTTCCAGGCGAAACACTTTTTTCTATCGAAGAAGCGTGTGAGCGAGGAACCGTTATTCAATATTTATTATCTGACGCTGCGCAAATTTCTTGTTGGGAAACCATCAAACCATATTTGACTCCAGGGAAAGCATTATATTTTTCTCATGGATTTGCAGTTACTTACAAAGAGCGAACGGGCATCATTCCTCCAGCAGGTATTGATGTAATTTTAGTTGCACCAAAAGGTTCTGGAACAAGTTTACGAAGAATGTTTGTAGCAGGTCGAGGCTTGAATTCAAGTTATGCAATTTTTCAAGATGCAACTGGTCGAGCAAAAGAAAGAGTAGTGGCGCTGGGAATTGGGATTGGTTCAGGATATTTATTTGAGACAAATTTCCAAAAAGAAGTTTACTCAGATTTGACTGGAGAAAGAGGAAGTTTGATGGGAGCAATTCAAGGGTTATTTGCGGCACAATATGATTTGTTGCGAAGTAAAGGACATTCTCCTTCGGAAGCATTTAATGAAACCGTAGAGGAAGCAACTCAGTCACTTTATCCATTGGTGGCAGAAAATGGAATGGATTGGATGTACGCCAATTGTTCGACAACTGCACAACGTGGTGCATTGGATTGGTGGAAAAAATTCCGAGATGCAGTTAAGCCAGTTTTTGAAGAATTGTACGAAGAAGTAGAAACTGGGCGAGAAGCACAAGCTTCAATTGACTCGAACAGTCAGTCTGATTATCGAGTAAAATTAGAAGCCGAATTAACAGAGCTACGAGAGTCAGAAATGTGGCAAACTGGAAAAGCAGTTCGGGCACTTCGTCCTGAAAATGCAAAAGTTAAAGTTTAAAAATTAACCACAGACGAACATAGATTTTACTGACTCTCGTATAATATAATGGGGGAGTCAGTAAAGTCTATTTACGTCTGTGGCAAAAAATATCTTTATGAAAGTTCCCACCAAGGCAAGCAAATTCATTTCCATAGAAAAAATTTATAAAGCAAAAGTGCGACTCAAAGGAGTAGTCGATCACACTCCGCTGATGCGAAATTTTAATCTTTCCGAAAATTACGATTGCAATATTTTTCTAAAAAGAGAAGATCTGCAAGTCGTGCGTTCCTACAAGATTAGAGGGGCTTACAATAAAATGGCTTCCATGCCGAAGGAGGATTTGGAAAATGGAATCGTCTGCGCAAGTGCGGGGAATCATGCGCAAGGTGTAGCGTTGGCTTGTCAAAAATTAGGCGTCGATGGAAAAATCTATATGCCCGGAACTACGCCAAAACAAAAGATTGATAAGGTCAGACGTTTTGGAAAAGAGCGAGTAGAAATTATTCTAGGAGGAGATACTTTTGATGCGTCGTATAAAATGGCGCTAGCAGATTCAGAAAAAAATAACAAAGTTTTTGTCCACCCATTCAATGATGAAAAAGTGATTGAAGGACAAGCAACTGTTGGTCTGGAAATTTTAGAAGACTGTGAAGAAAATATTGATTTCGTTTTTGTCGCAATTGGCGGCGGAGGTTTAGCTTCAGGTTTGGGAAGTTGTTTAAAACAGATTTCTCCAAAAACAAAAATCATCGGAGTCGAACCAAAAGGTGCTGCTGCGATGTACGAAGCCCTGCAAAAAGATGAATTGGTAACCCTCGGAAAAATTGATCCCTTCGTCGATGGCGCAGCGGTGCAGAGAGTAGGGGATATCACTTTTAATTATTGCAGAAATATTATCGACGACATGATTTTGGTGCCGGAGGGAAAAGTTTGTTCGACCATTTTGCAACTGTATAATGAAGAAGCGATTGTCGCAGAACCTGCGGGCGCATTGACGATTGCAGCGTTGGATTTTTACAAAGAAAAAATAAAAGGCAAGAATGTAGTCTGCGTAGTGAGTGGTGGGAATAATGATATTACTCGAACGGAGGAGATCAAAGAACGCTCTCTTTTATACGAAGGATTGAAACATTATTTTCTAATTCGATTTCCACAGAGAGCAGGTGCGTTGCGAGAATTTTTAAATAATGTCTTGGGCCCAGATGATGACATCACTCATTTTGAATACACTAAAAAAACAAATCGAAATGCTGGACCAGCGTTAATTGGAATAGAATTAAAAGATCCAAAAGATTATGCTGGTTTGATTAAACGAATGGAAAAGCATGAGATTAAATTTCAAACCTTGACGGATAATCCGACTTTGTTTGAGTTGTTGGTTTGATTTTTCATTTAGAGAATTAAACCAAAACGCCTACTTCATTTTTTTTGAAGTAGGCGTTTTTGTTTTAAAAGGAAAATATATAAGGAGTGATTCTGACTAACTAATTTCTTTTTCCAAAAATGAAATAGCCATTTTTTTCGTCCTTAAAACTTGTTGAATATGTCGTTGTTCATGTGCCACTACAAATCGAAAACCATCCCCAATTTTTATTTTTAAAAGTTTAAAAAACTCGACACTAATCTTTCTTGGATTTAAATTATTGCTTTTGGCGAGATTTAAAAGTTGTAATAGCTTCCGTTGATGTCCGAGAAATTCTTCGACTACTTCGAAGGTTAAAGTTGATCCTTTTGGATCAACATGTTTCATTGTTTTGATTGGTTTTTCATTAGATGGCGCAATCAATTTTGTAAAATAATTTCCAAGCCAACCTGATTTGAAAGATTGAGGTGATGAGGATTGAGCGAGAGCTTTTTCCAATTGATCGTTATAAAATCGATTGTAAATATTGAGGTGTTCGTAGCATTCTAAAACACTCCATGAATCAGCATTTTCTTTCCATTGAACTATCGTTGAATCAAGAGGCAATATTTCTTGTTCCGTAGTTTCAATAATTTGTTGAACGTCATTTTGTAATTTTAAGATTAAATCTTGAGCTGTCATCTGTTTTTTTTTCAAAGATAAAACTTCATAAAATACAAAACCTTGATTGAAATCAAGATTTTGTATTTTTCATATTTCGACTTAAAGTTTCAGGAGTCATGCGCAGATAAGACGCAATATATTTAAGCGGAACGATCTGGAAGATGTGCGGACTTCGATTCAGCAATCGTTGAATTCGAGTTTGCGGAGCGATCGTTAGCAAATCAATTTCTCTTTCGATTCTTCCCAAAAGTGCTTCTTCCAACATCTTTCTCCACAACCGTTCAAGACTTGGAATATTTTCCATGTGTCGATAAAAGTCATTTCTGGAAATACCAACGACTTTAGTTTTACTCAACGTTTGAATAAAATATTCCGACGGAAGTTTTTTTACAAAAGAAGGAAAAGAACAAATGACGGAAGGTGAATATCCAAATCCCACACATTGATTTTGGTCTTCGTTGGGATAAAAGATCCCAACGGTACCTTCTTCAATAAAATATAAATATTGTTCGACTTGATTAGTTTGAATCAAAAAATCACCTCGATTTAATTCCTTTGAGTATTGCCAAGAAGCAAGTAATACTTCGCAAACTTCGTCTGGTAAATTCAAATTGTTTTTTAAAAATTCTAAAAGCATTTTACAAAAAGTGTTTAACAGTAACCAGATAAATAAAATTTAAACAAATATCATTTTTTTCCTATATATTTACATTTTATAAAAATAATATTCATTTTTTTTTAATATTTAAAGACCGATTGCCCATGAAAATTTTAGTTTGTGAAGATGAGGAAATCTTATTGACTTCTTTAGCGTTTCGATTAAAAAAACAAGGATTTGAAATTATTTTGGCCAAAGATGGAAAAGAAGCTTTGACCAAAATAAAAACAGAATCTCCTGATTTAATTGTAGCAGATATTATGATGCCTCAAGTTTCAGGTTTAGAACTCATTACTTTTGTTCGAAAAAAGATGAAAAGCCAATTGCCAATCATTATGATTTCAGCGATGGGAAATGATGATACTGTTTTAGAAGCATTTAGATTAGGTGCGACTGATTTTATTTCAAAACCATTCAAGCCTTCCGAGTTGGTTCTTCGAATCAAGATGGTTTTCCAAGAAATGGAATTAGCTACTAGCTAGAACATTCGTTTTCAGTAGGCAGTTAATATTAAGTAATCTACTTAACTGCCTACTGAAAATTGTTACTTACCAACTAGGTATTAAAAACAACCTGCCAAAATTCCTTTCCTATTTTTCTTATTTCCTTAAAAATGAGACTATTTTTGCGTGAAACTTAGTAACGATAATTGAGTTATATAGTATAGACTTTATTTTAATGGAGCTTAGTAGAGTGATTTTTGCTCTTAAAGCGCTAATGACGCCTTTGTTTAAAATAGCGATTTATTGTTATCATTTTATTAATCCGTGAAACAGAAAAATTATTATTATGAAAGGAATTATCCTTGCAGGTGGATTAGGTACTCGACTTTATCCACTTACCCTCGCAGTTAGTAAACAATTAATGCCAGTCTATGACAAGCCGATGATTTATTATCCGTTGTCGATTTTAATGCAAGCAGGTATTCGAGATATTGCGATTATTTCTACTCCGCATGACTTACCCAATTTTGAAAAATTACTCAAAGACGGTAGCGAAATCGGATGTAAATTTACTTACATTCCTCAGTACGACCCAAATGGTTTGGCGCAAGCATTTGTCTTAGGGGAAGATTTTATTGGAGGTGATAGTGTCGCTTTAGTTTTAGGAGATAACATTTTTTATGGAAATGGATTGCGGGAATTATTGCAAGCGAGCGCTAACCCAACAGGTGGAGTTGTGTTTGCTTACCAAGTAGCTGATCCAGAAAGATATGGAGTAGTTGAATTTGATGAAAATTTAAAAGCACTTTCGATTGAGGAAAAACCTGAAAAGCCAAAATCAAATTATGCTGTTCCAGGTTTGTATTTTTATGATAACTCAGTAGTTGAAGTGGCGAAGAATTTAAAGCCAAGTCCAAGAGGAGAATATGAAATTACTGATGTCAATAAATATTATTTAGAGCAAGGGAAATTGCAAGTGGGCGTGTTGAGTCGAGGAGTTGCTTGGTTAGATACAGGTACGCATAAGTCGCTAGTTCAAGCAGGACAATTTATTGAAGTGATCGAAGATCGTCAAGGTTTGAAAATTGGATGTATCGAAGAAATCGCCTGGAACATGGGATTCATCGATGATGTACAATTGGAAAAATTGGGTCAAAAATATATCAAAAGCGGATATGGAGAATATCTACTTCGTTTGTTGAAATAGTTTTTTTAATATAAACAAACATTAATTATCCCGAATTTCTATTGATTAGAAATTCGGGATTTTTTTTAATTTTTTGATAAGACAAATTACTAAATAACCACACTTTTAATTTACTTTTTAATCATTGTGATTATTGTAAAGAGTACATAATCAATGTTTTTTACAAATCTATAAATACTGAAATTTCATTTTCCAATGCTAAATCATTATCGGTTTTCATGTTTACTTTAAATACATGATCTGCTTTGTCGAATGTTGCTTTGTCTAAAAAAGTAGTTAAGAATTTGATTGATACATCTCCAGAGTATGATGTTGACTCTATTTGTAATTCTGCAAAAGTTGAAAAATCTGTTCCTGCAGAAACAACATTTCCATCAAAAGTAAAATCTTGATTACAAGTAATATTTACTGCTTCAGTAGGAATAGTATTCACAAAACTTTCAACACAAGATGTTGCCATAGATGAAGATATAATACCCATGTTTTGGAGACCACCTATTTTTACTTCAGTATTATTAACTAACATAAATTCTCCAGAAACAGTATCAATCTTAGCATAGTCAAGGGTGTATGCTTGGATTTGACCACTACCTACAATAGTGAAAGTTTCTGTACAACAGCTTTGAATCAAAATAGAAATGGAGAGTAAAGACAGATAAAAAAATGATGCTCTTGCTATCTTTTTCATAGGATAATTTTTTAAAGATCTCTTAATGAAACAACTATTGAGTTGAATCAATTAAGAAATTAGATTTGATTGAAATAAGTTATTTTATAGACTCAGGAATAAAAATTTGATTAAAAAATCTGATTGCCTAAGTAGGCTAACAAGACAATGATAATTTGATTATCCCCTACCTGATGGGTAATATTTTTAGAAGTATAATTGTGAGAAAGTCTAATTTAGTTTCTTAGAGATGAAGTCATAAGGTGAAATCCTAAAAAGAAATCCCGAATTTCTAATCTATTAGAAATTCGGGATGACTCATTTTTTTATTTTTTAAGTTCTAATTATTTAGTCAATGATAAATAATCTAAGAAGTAAACTACCTTCAACGAGAAGCTATTGCTTTGAGGAAACTCACCTAAACGACTTGCTCCTTTTCGATAATCATATTGAATGAAATCTGTGTGATCACTCACATCACTAATTGCATTTTTCCAAACAAAAAAGATATCACTTCCTGGCGCAAATCTCCATCGATAAACCATATCAATATTAAAAAAGTTAAAACTCAAGTCATTAAAATTATCATAGTTAGTTGGAATGAGTTCCCCATCTTCTGATAAATTATGGAAGGAATTATATTTTACTGATGACCAATAATGTCTCAGTCGGAAACTTAAATTCATGTTTTTGGTAAAACTATAACCTGCTCGCAAAGTGTTGATGACAGTTCTTTGATCACGTTTTCCAAGAATAATATCTTCACCATTTGTTCCATAATTATCGACATAGCCGACATCATTATTATCAAAAATATTTCGAGTATCTAAACTAATGTTAAATCGGTCAGTCGCTCGCCATTCTCCCATTGTGCTCACACTCCACCAATTTGACTCATATAAATCAATTGTTTTCCCTCCATTTGTATTAAGGTGCCAAACTAATTTTTTCCGTTGATCGGAAACAATGTTTACACCAGTATTCCACATTCTTGGATCTTTTACAAATCGACCTGGTGTTCGTGGTTCAAAGTAATCTCGCCCATTTTTAAATGGCTCGGTATATCCAAAGAAATTGATATTCCAAAAACCTTTCGTTTGCATCCACCAATATGGATTGATTCCATGTTCGGCAAATTTATTTGGACTATATAATCTTTCCACTCCAGTCCACAATCCTCCACCCATTCGATTGAATTTCCCAAAAGGTTTATAGTGACCATATTCAAACCAAAGATCCATGTTCTGCTCATTATTATTGTAGAGAAAACCAAGATCATTAATATCATAAGTATGATTTTCTACTCCATAGCCAGTTCCAAAATTAAAATTTCCACTAATTTTAGAAACACCAATATTGTAAGCATGTCCTAATAAAATTTTCTTATCAGGATTGTCAGTTAACTCAGTTAAGTCCTCATCTGTAATAAATAAATTATTAACATGATTAGTATACGCATTATTATCAGAAAAGAATTGTTGACTTACTTTTACATTTCCACGCACTCGATAAGATTCTTTTTTATTTCTCAAATTAAAAATCAAACCAGTTGCATTCGCATCATAATCTGAACCATTCCTTGCGACATTAGTATTGATCAAAGTGACAAATGAATTGTTTTTTAAATTTTGGTCAATAGCAATAACATTATAATTCGTCAATGGATTCGTTTCTACTTGGCGTTCGTTTCCGTTTTCTGCACGTAAGGTTGCATTGGTTGCTCCTGAAACTGCATTGAAAAAACCAATCCCAGTTCCTTTCGAAGTCCTTCCTGAAATTTTGGTAGCATTATATAATTGTGTTACTCCAGGTTCATTCACCACCTCTTCCCCATCCAATAAAAAATCAGACGCAGCGTGCATTGGCGAACCACCAATTCGACGAGAATAAAACAAACCACCTTTATTAAATAGCTCAGTTCCTTCCGTGAAAAATTGTCGATTCTCATCAAACCGAACTTCAAACTGAGTTAAATTTAAAACTTGATTATCAGAAACGGCTTCTCCAAAATCAGGAATCAAAGTCATGTCTAAAGTAAACGCATCACTCAATCCATACTTAATATCCATTCCTGCATTGAATGATCTTCCCCATCCAGATTGCGGATTTGTTTCTGCTTTGTCATTATAATGTTGAGCATAAGTTGCTAAAAAAGGAGTGGCCTGTAATCGGAAAGGAGGTTTTATATCTGAAATTCCAGTCAATGTTCCTGATTGATTGACGAAGCCATTGACGGTAGGTTTTATTTCACTCCAAAAAACTTTTTCTTGAGTACTATTGGTAAAGCGGAAAAAATTTACGTCCCAGACTTGTTCTTTTTCCTCTGGAAAACGAATGGCAGAATAAGGAATGGCAACTTCTGCTGTCCAGCCATCATCGGTTATTTTTGTTTCTCCTCTCCAAACTGCATCCCAAGCTTCATCTTCTCCAAACGTTGAAAGTTTAGCATCAAACTGAACACCTGCACTTGAAATAATAAACTCTAAACCGTTGATTCCATCTTGATAAGGAGACAAAAGTATTCCAAACCAATCACAATTATTTAGTGCATCTCGTTCCGTTAATTGCTTAGAAATTTTTGAAGGATCAGTATACATTTTTGCAGAAATATAAATCGCTTGATTATCGTACATGACTTTTACTTCTGTTTTATTACTTGCTTTTTCTCCTGGAGCAGGATTAAGCTGAGTAAAACCTGTAGCTGTTTCTGCATTGATCCAATCTACCTCATCCATCTCTCCATTGACCTTGATTTGAGTTTGCGTCTTAAATGCAGCTAATTCTTTTTTGGTTTGTGTCGCTAAAGAATCGACTTGAGCTTGTGAAAATGATATAAATAGAAAGGTGACTGCAAATGCAGTTAGCAATAGATTTTTCATTAGGTGTAATTTTAGTATTGAGAATTAGTGTGTGAAAACAATTAAACTGATTACTTCTTAAAAAATCATAGGTTACAAGGGTGTAGTTTTATTGGCGTATTTATTTTTTAAAAAGATGGAAGATTAGCGTATTTAATTGTTCTATTTTAAAGACATGATTCAAAAACAAAGGTTGTAATTGGATCAGGAAAAGAAATGTAAGAAAATATCATTTCGGAGGTTTGCCCTAATAACGTGCCATTATTTTTTCTTAAGTCTTTATTTAAAACCTTTTAGAAAGGTTTGAATATTTTTAAAAAGCAGTAACTTTGCGCATCTTTTTATAAAAATAATTTAAGAAATGGCGACGCCAAGAACGGTAGCATTTTACACACTAGGTTGCAAACTCAATTATTCCGAAACTTCAGCCATCGGCCGAACTTTCGAAGATCGGGGATATGCAGAAGTGAAATTTGAGGAAGGGGCGAATATTTACGTCATCAATACTTGTTCGGTAACGGACTTTGCAGATAAGAAATGTCGACAAATAGTTCGTCGAGCATTGCGACTTTCCCCTGAAGCATTTGTGGTGGTGATTGGTTGTTACGCACAATTGAAACCAAAAGAAATTGCTGAGATTCCAGGTGTAGATTTAGTTTTAGGAGCTGCGGAGAAATTTCGAATTTTAGATTTTATTGATGACTTGAGCAAAGCACCAGACAAAGGAATGGTTCGCGCAAGTGATGTCAGAGAAGCAAATCAATTTGTCAATGCATTTTCTTTTGGAGATCGAACTCGATCATTTTTGAAAGTGCAAGATGGTTGTAATTATAAATGTACTTTTTGTACGATTCCTTTAGCCCGAGGTAAAAGCAGAAGTGATACGGTCGAAAGTGTAATTGCTAATGCGAAAAAAATTGGCGAAGCAGGCACGAAGGAAATTGTTTTGACGGGAGTGAATTTGGGAGACTTTGGAAATGGAACAGAAGTGATCGAAGGAGTGCGTCCAAAAAAGGAAGCGATGTTTATCGACTTGATCAAGGAGTTGGACAAAGTGGAAGAGATTGAAAGGTTTAGAATTTCATCTATCGAACCAAATTTATGTACCGACGAGGTCATCGAATTTGTAGCAAACTCTGAGCGATTTGTTCCACACTTTCACATGCCTTTGCAATCTGGAAATGACAAACAACTCAAAATGATGAGTCGTCGTTACAAGCGAGATTTATATGTTCAGCGAGTAGCGAAAATAAAATCTATGATGCCACATTCTTGCATTGGTGTAGATGTGATTGTTGGTTTCCCTGGCGAGACAGATGAAGATTTCTTGGAGACGATTAATTTTTTGGAAAATTTAGATATTTCATATTTGCATGTTTTCACTTATTCGGAAAGACCAAACACTCCTGCCTTTGAAATGGAAGAAGTAATTCCAATGGAAAAAAGAAGAAAACGAAATGAGATGCTTCGAAATTTATCAGCCAAGAAAAAAGAGAAATTTTACAAACAATATTTAGGTCGTTATCGAGATGTACTTTTTGAAGCGCATCGAGATGAAACGAAAATGACGGGGTTTACAGATAATTATGTAAAAGTAGAAATGTCTTTTCAAGCAGAAATGATTAATGAAATTGCAACAGTTCAATTACAAAACATCAACGAAGATGGAAATGTTGAAGCGATGTTAGCAGATATTCCTGAAGCAATTTTTGATTATTAGTCCGTACTTTCGAAGTACATTAAAATGACAATCAATTAATTCATGTTTGATTGTCATTTTTTTTTGGAAAAAATAAACGCTTTAAATCCTTTGATTTCTTTACAAGCTATCTATTTTTGTCAAATCATTTGACCAACTGAAAAAGAAGTTAATGCGTTGATAATCAAGTGAATAAGATTTAATGAAATAAAATAATAATTTAAAACGAATATGTATCCAAATCTTTCCTACTTACTTCATGACTTAATCGGAACAGATCCAGACAATTGGACTTCGATTTTTCAAACTTTCGGATTGTTTATGGCGCTCGCATTTTTGTCGGCAGCATGGAATTTATATGCTGAATTGAGACGAAAAGAAAAGCAAGGTCTTTTCACCTTTACCCCACAAAAAATAAAAGTAGGTGAAGCTGTCAAACCTATGGATGTAGGGATTAATGGATTGATTGGATTTGTGGCTGGATTTAAAATTTTATACATCTATCAAAATTTTGAAGCCGTTAAAGCTGATATGCCAAGCACCGTTTTTTCTAGCAAAGGAAGTATTTTGGGAGGAATTGTTTTAGCATTAATTTTTGCAGGATATAAATATTGGGAACAGAATAGTGAAAAATTAGAAAAGCCAGTTGATCAAATTGTTAAGATTTTTCCAAGTGATCGTACTGGTGATATTACAGTTGTGGCAGCGATAACAGGTTTGCTCGGTGCAAAGATTTTTGCACTTATCGAAACACCACAACAATTTTTTGCAGATCCAATTGGACAACTTTTTTCAGGAAGTGGACTAGCTATTTATGGTGGATTAATTGGAGGTGCGATTGGAGTTATTTCTTATATTTCTTGGAAGAAAATTTCTGTTCCGCATTTTGCAGATGCTGTAGCACCAGGATTAATTCTATCCTACGGAGTTGGTCGAATGGGTTGTCAATTGTCAGGAGATGGTGATTGGGGAGTGCCTGTAAAAACAGCTGACTACGATTTTAGTGAAGCTCCAGGATGGTTGTCATGGGCGCCTGATTGGGTTTGGTCATCTACTTATCCTCACAACGTCAATATGGACGGAGTTAAAATTGCAGACTATGCATGGCAATATAATATGGAGTTAGCAACACCAGTTTACGCAACTCCAATTTGGGAAATCGCAGCATCGTTTGCCATTTTCGGAATCTTATGGGGGATTAGAAAAAAGATCACTATTCCAGGAGTACTGTTTTGTATTTATTTAATTTTTAATGGAATAGAAAGATATTGGATAGAAGCATGGAGAGTAAATGATCGTTATGATTGGTTGCCATTCAATTGGACCCAAGCAGAATTGATAGCGGTAATGTTGATGACGTTAGGAGTTGTGTTAGGATTTTTTCTTTGGAGAAAAAGTAAAACAACTGCTGTGGAGTAAATTAAAGAATCATATTTTTCTTTATCAAAACCCCGCTTTACAATTTTTGTAAAGCGGGGTTTTAGTTTGTAAAATCTCTCCAGTTAAATTAAAGAATCAATATATTGGATTAGAAAATATATAAGAAGGTTTTCTGATAATGTACTTTTTTAGAGATAAAATATTAATTTCATGTACCCAATCATTTATCTCAAATACTTAATCTTGCCCTCTCTAAAATAGTTAATCCCGTAGCTAAAAAAAATAACTGCTCCAAATATTTCACCTAAATTAATTCTTTGACCCTAAATTGATTTTTCTTGAGAGAAAAAATTAACTATCTAATTATTGTAATACTACTATTTTTTGCTCAATCGCTTGATGCAAAAATATATACTATTGAAGAAATAGCTCCTCAATATGTATTGACAGACTACCTTGAAATTTTTCATGATAAGTCTGGTGAGACGACATTCGAAGATATAAAAAACTTCTCTTCTCGTTTTTCTTCTCATCAAGATTGGACGGCTGATTTTTTAGCAGAAGAAATTTACTGGGGAAAAGTTGAACTAACTAATCAACTCTCAGATGGTGATAATTATGTAGAGTGGGTGTTACATTTCTCCTTAATATTCACCGATATAAAAATATATGTAGAGGATGCTGAAGGTCAAGTCAATAATTATAGAACTGGATTTTTTGTACCTACTCATCAAAAATCGTTCGCTCCGATTTCCAAACAGAATATTGTAAAAGTCCAAATACCAGCAGGAGAAACCGTTACTTTTTATTTTCGCACAGAAAATAAAAGAAAATTCATTGCTCCAAAATTTGATTTAACCTTACAGCACTCTACGTCTTATTTTTCAGCATTAGAAAAAGAAAAACAACAAAATGGAATGTACTTTGGATTTGTAGTGATGATGTTAGTGTATAATTTCTTTCTTTTTATTTATGCAAAAGACAAGGCGTATTTATTTTATTCTATTTACATTTTGGGCATTACTTTCTTTTCATTGTATAACTCTGGAGATTTAGCAGACCGGATAAAAGATAGTTTCTTATATGATACTCCCCAGTTGATTTACTTTTTTAAGCCTGTGGCATACATTGCTTTTTTTGGATATCTAATTTTTGTGCGTTCTTTTTTAAATCTGGAGAAGTTGCTACCAACCTGGGATAAAATTTTTAAAATATTTTCTTTTCTTACGATTCCAGTCATTGCAATTGATTATTACTTAATGTGGGTTTCTACATTTAGTTATAACATTGCAGATATTCCTGCGGTCAGTTATGCTTGTGCTTTTTTATTATTGTGCTTTTCTTTCCTTATTCCACTTTATAGAACTCAAGACAAAAAAGGATATTTCATCATTGCTGGTTTTTCTTTTATGGGACTTGGCTTACTAGCCACTATTTGGATGAGGATACAATCTGTCGATTTTTCAGTTGCCTATTTTAGAATAGGTACCATTTTCGAGATTATTATTTTCTCCTTAGGGATGGCCTATCGCCAAAAAGAAATGGAAGAGGAAAAAAGGAAAGGGGAATTTGAATTAGAAAAATCTAAGATTTTGCAAGACATAGAACATCAGGAAGCAGAACGACTCAAAGAATTAAATAATCTAAAATCTCGACTGTACACTAATATTACTCATGAGTTTAGAACGCCACTGACGGTCATCATGGGAATGACTGAAAATATTGAAGGGCATGATGAACAGAAAGAATTAATTCAAAGAAATAGTAATAACTTATTGAGACTGATCAATCAAATTTTAGATCTGAGTAAAGCGGAATCGGGTAACTTAAAAGCTAATTTAGTTCAAGGAGAAATTATTCACTTTTTGCAATATTTGACAGAGTCCTTTCAATCGATGGCAAATGCTAAGAATATTCAACTTACATTTTACAGCGAAGAGAAAGAAATTATCATGGGTTTTGACGAGCAAAAAATCCAACATATTATTTATAATCTTTTATCAAATGCAATAAAGTATACACCCGAAAAGGGAAAAGTTGTTTTCCATGTAAAAAAAGAAAATGACAGATTATGTATAAAAGTAAAGGATAATGGAAAAGGCATTTCTGATAAAGATCAACCATTTATCTTTGAACGATTTTACAAAGTAGATCAACCAAATTCTGTAAAAACAGATGGGGTTGGAATAGGATTAGCCTTGACAAAAGAATTAGTTGAATTTTTAAATGGAGAAATTTTGTTAAAAAGTGAATTGGGTGAAGGAAGTGAATTTATTATTTTTCTACCAATTAATCTTTCAGAAGAGAGTATAAATGACAATGTGAATGTATTGTTAGAAGAGAAAGAACTCAATGGAAAAGAAAAAGAATTTGAGACAGCATTAGTTGATTTAAATTTCGAAGTAAATGGAATTCCTCAATTACTTGTTATAGAAGATAATGAAGATGTAATTACCTACATCAAAAGTTGTGTCAAAGATGATTACAATATAGAAGTCGCTCTCGATGGTCAAGAAGGAATAGAAAAAGCATTTGAATTGATTCCGGATATTATTATTAGTGATTTGATGATGCCAAAGAAAAACGGATTTGAAGTCTGTAGAGTTTTAAAAACGGATGAAAAAACTAGTCATATTCCAATTATATTATTGACTGCTAAAGCAACTCAAGATGATAAATTGGAAGGATTGGAAACTGGAGCGGATGCTTATATGATGAAGCCATTTCAAAAACGAGAATTAAAAATTAGATTAAAAAAATTAATTGAAAATAGAGCAATTCTCCAAGCAAAATACAAAGGGAATTTAACTTCGCTTGACAAAAAAATAACTAACCCCAAGGATGATTTTTTCCAGAAAGTAATAAATGTACTCAAAAGAGAATTAGATAATCCTAATTTTTCGGTAGCTGAATTGAGTAAAGAAATGCACTTGAGTACAACTCAGATGTATCGAAAATTAAAAGCCTTAACAGGCCTTCCTCCAAACAAATTCATTCGTAGATTTCGACTACAAAATAGTCTTGAATTACTTCAAAACACCTCTATGAATGTGGCTGAAGTAGCATACAAAGTTGGTTTTAGTGATCCAAATTATTTCTCTAGAGCTTTTTCAGAAGAATTTGGCAAGTCCCCAAGTGAAATTCGCAAATAGCTGATTATCAAGGTGATATGGAGAGTTCTTCTAGAAAGTGCATTAAATGTGCTAGAAAATGTAAGATGAGTGTAGGTGGTTTTTTGCATTTTGGACTAAATTTGAATAATAGAATTGGCCTCATTACCCTAAAAATTTTTGAAAACACAGTATCCCCGAGACCTTGTACTCCTCTTAACCTAATATTACCCTTTTTGGATTTGGTTAGGAGGAGTTTTTTTATTTTCCATTCTTATTTTACTTCATCTTTTTTATCAAATAGATTAAGATTTATTGGAAATATTTCCGCTATTTTCGCAAAGAAATATTAGGGATTTAATTTTTTTTTTTTAAAAAATTAAATCCATGGAACTAATCACTACCTCTTTGTGGTTTAGTATTTTGAATTTGATAAACAAAGCAAATTTAATATTCAAAAGATGTTACAAAATACATTACATATCATTTCTAATTTACCTTCCAAACGGACAAATGAACCGAGACTGGAATCGTGTGGCAATGTCAAATTTATTGCCATAGATCAGCTCGGGAGTTTTAGTCCGAAACTTTCCTAACAGTCTTCCTCAAAGGAGTGAGTAGCTGTTAGAAAAAGCAGCTGCGAAATAACTTCTAATTTTTTTTTAAAATAAGTTTATTCGTTCTGCTTCAATTTGAAATGATAAAATTGAACAAAGAAAGCTATTCGCAAAAGTGAATAGCGAAACATATTTTTTGTATGGAGTAAAATGAAAAATGGGAAACATTTTTCAAGACTCATACAAACCTAAAAGGAAATCAATTCAAATTTTTCTCACTTAATATCTACATGAAAAGTCATGTCGGTAAATAGGAGAAGTATGTCAAAATCAAAAATTTTGATTTAAAACGGTGTTGTAGTTCAATCTGGTAGAGCAGGGGATTGTCTATCCTCAAGTTGCGAGTTCGAATCTCGTCTTCACCGCGAACTATTTAACTATTCAAAAGAGAATAGTTTTTAAATAAAAAAGGGGGGACATGTACCAAGGCAAGGCGACGTTGGTTTGCATCCATTGTGAGTTGGGTTCGATTCCCATTCCTTCCACTTTTTATCTCTAGGCGTAGCTTAACGGAAAGCGCTGCATTTGGGATGCAGTAGATATAGGTTCAACTCCTATCGCTTGGACATTTTTTTTGAAATATTAAGCCATGAAAAATCCTCGTAGTCCAACCGGAAGAGACAATAGGTTTAAGCCCTATCAAGTATGAGTTCGAATCTCATCGAGGATACTTTTTGAAAATAGTCGTGTCGTCTAATTGGAAAGACAGAAGATTTCTACTCTTCAGATTGGGGTTCGAATCCCTACATGGCTGCAAAAATAGAAAGGAAAAGTAGAACGTAATTGGTAGCGTGCTGGTCTGTAAAACCGGTGTTTTGAATAACCTTGTAGGTTCAAGTCCTACCTTTTCCACAAATACCTTAGTAGCCCAACTGGCAGAGGCGCGTGTCTTAGAAACACGATGTTGGGGGTTCGAGTCCCTCCTGAGGTACAAAAATAAAAATTATGAGATTAGTAGAATTAATAAAAAACAATGTAGTTCATTTTAAATATTATCGGAAAGACCATTTATACTATTCTATAGAGTACGAGGGAGAAAATTTCATTTTTCCTGTGCCGATCGATGATATAGGAGATGCTACATTTTTGAAAAAGGATAAAGCAATGATGTTCATGAGATACATAAAGAAAGCTCAGAAAGAAGGAACATTTGTTAGCAATGAATAAACAGGTCAAGCGTAAAAGCGAGCATAGTTCAAAGGCAGAATTCCTGGCTTCCAATCAGGGTATATCGGTTCGAATCCGATTGTTCGCTCAAAATACAAAATCTGAAAAGTCAGATTTAAAATAGAAATGGAGAATAGGCAGATATTGGTTTGCTGCGCTCGCCTGCTAAGCGAGACCTCGATTAGTTGAGGTGAGGGTTCAATCCCCTTGTTCTCCTCCATTAGGAAAAAAGGAAGGGCAAGCCAAACGGCGGTGGTCGCTGTCTTGAAAACAGTTAGGAGCTAACGACTCGTGTGGGTTCGACTCCCACCTCTTCCGCTTTTATTACCTCGTAGCTCAACTGGCTAGAGTAGCGGTCTTTTAAACCGCGGGTTATGGGTTCGAGTCCCATCGGGGTAACAACGGGAATATCCAATATTCAACAAGGAATGGTGAACATTCAAGGAGTTACAAAATTAACTTTTTAACAAAAATTGGAAATTGGTTATTTCTAAATGTGCATGTACCCAAACTGGCTAAGGGACGAGATTGCAAATCTCGGATGTGTTGGTTCGAATCCAATCGTGCACTCTAAGAAATTGTTTGGAAAATAGCGATGTGGCGCAATGGCTTAGCGCAGCTCTTTTACACGGAGAAGGTTGTGAGTTCGAATCTCACCATTGCTACATTGTTTGGAAAAATGACTTGATAGCTAAATGGTAAAGCGCCACTTTGTTAAAGTGTTGATTGTAGGTTCGACTCCTACTCAAGTCGCGAAAGTCGGTATAGCATAATAGGTATTGCACTTGATTTGTAATCAAGAGATTATCGGTTCGAGACCGGTTACCGGCTCTATGTAAAAGTATTGTTAGAATATTTTTCACACTATGAAATAAGGGATTATTTAGTTCTTAATCCCTCAACAATCCGATGTGGCGCAACGGTTAGCGCAATCGCCTGATACGCGGGAGGCTGATGGTTCGAATCCATCCTTCGGAACAGAAAATATTCATTGAATATTTTTAAGAAAATCGATAAT
Source organism: uncultured Saprospiraceae bacterium (assembly GCA_937981555.1). Classification (GTDB taxonomy): domain Bacteria; phylum Bacteroidota; class Bacteroidia; order Chitinophagales; family Saprospiraceae; genus CAJQQY01. Next base: position 124,707 of record CALJOK010000012.1, on the reverse strand, counting down.
AGTTAGTGCTTGCATTTTCTAAAGTCGGGGCAGCTTACTGTCCTCAAATAAACCGGGTAACTGGTATAAATCTGATGTTGAAGTAACAGCATTGGAGACTTCTTTTCGGAGAAGTTTGAGTAAGCAAGCAACTATCGTGTTGTATTCAATTCCTGGGGGCGACCGCTGAGGGAAGGGGATCAACATACTTCGAGAAGGACATCGAAGTTGAGATGGAGACATCAATAGGGAAAGTTGTAGAATTATTGTTACATAATTGTTATCCACTTTTATGTTAGCGTGATTCAATATCAAGGGTATCCGTTTGGCAACGAATCGTTATCCTGAAATATCGTGAACCGAGAGGTTTGCAGGAAGGAGTTTTGGTATTCTGTAGGCGAAAATCTACGGAGCCATTCTCGAGACACTTCTTCCGAATGTCCGAAAGCATTTTGCTTTTAAGTAGTTCAGTTGGTAGAACACTAGCCTTCAAAGCTGGGAGTCACAGGTTCAATTCCTGTCTTAATAATATAAGCGAAAGTCTCGAGCGTTGCAATGTAGTAGATGCCTAAACCCATTGAAATATATGGGGTACGAGTTCCCGCAAGGTTCATGTACATGGTGCACATTCGATCAGTTCCGTATCGCAAGGTATCGGCTGTTAATGGTGGGGGAGCCAACCCTCGTAACTGTAAAGGGCGGACAAAGAGCCGCTATACAGGCCACGTCTAAGGTGCCGATCAATTGCAACGTAGTTTCTTCGGAAACAAAAAAGGCATTGGACTTATACTTCAATCTGGCGACAGAAGGAAGTGGAAACCACAGGAACATTGATGCAGCAACATCAACCATAATCTGTGTAAAGTTTGTCCACAAAAGACTGTATTCTCAAGTTCTTTTTTTCTAAGGAAATGAAAAATATAATACGTGAATGTATTGTTATGTTTTTTCAAAAAAATATAAAGTATTAAAATTCTGTCATAGTTTAATTGGTTAGAATATCTGTTTGTGGCGCAGATGATAGTGGTTCGATTCCACTTGACAGAACGTAAGGGAATAGTCAATAAATAAACTACCAGTTTTTGCGAAGTTATATTTTTCTCAGGCAAGGCAAAAAACACAGACAATACCTGAGCATTGGCGAGGCTTTTTAACGCAGCATGAGGAAAATATAGCAAGTGAAAATGGTATGTTATTTATTGACGACTCCCTAATCTTGATGTAGCTCAATTGGTCAGAGCCGCTGCCTTATATGCAGTTAGATGATAGTTCGAGTCTGTCCGTCAAGACAATTGTAAATGTAGTGTTATAAAATATGGCGACATAGCTCACAAGGTGAGAGCGTTGGTCTGAAAAACCAGAGGGTAGGGTTCAATTCCCATGTTGCCACGAAGAGTATTTTTAAAAATTAAACGTACTCAAATAAAATAATGCGCGGTAGTGTAACTGGTTAAACATTCGGGTCTCATAAGCCTGAGCTAAGGGTTCGAGTCCCTTCTGCGCAACTAAATTTTTTTATGATGAAAAATAAAATCCAGCAACAAGACTAAAATTGTCTTGTGGTGTAATGGTAGCATGCAACACTTTGAATGTTGCGGTCTAGGTTCGAATCCTAGCAAGATGACAAATTCATCTTTGAATTAAAATGGGAGTAAGCGTAGGCTGTGTCGGATGGTCTCCAAAACCGTTACGCTAAGGTTCGAATCCTTATACTCTCGCATGATTGACAAATTTTAAAATTACCTCGTAGCTTAACTGGCAGAGCAACGACCTTTTAAGTCGTGGGTTGTAGGTTCGATTCCTATCGGGGTAACTTTGGGAATACTTGGAGATTGGATATTCTGAATTCTCACATGCTCCTGTGGACAAACTGGTTAAGTCGTTGCCCTTTCACGGCAGAGATTGCGGGTTCGAACCCCGTCAGGAGTACAATTCATTATTGGAAAAGAAAAAGTTGGTTTTAATAAAAGTGGTGTTGATGAAAATTAGCATCACTTTTATCTTTGTGTTTTATGTCTCAGTACAAAATCGAAATACTTCTACCGATGGTTTGCAAGTATCTAAATTTTTTTAGAACAGAATCCAAAACTTATTGAAGACATAATTATTTAAAAAAAACATTAAGTTTACTTTAAAAAAATGAATGATAATTTATTGACTCGCCAGCTCCAAAAAATTCCCTGGACAATAGAACAAAAGCAATTCTCTTTAAGCAAGCTTAAAAAGAGGAAATTGGATGCAATGGAATTATTACTTCGGGAAGGTGAAGTTTGTGAATTTGAAGCATTTATTGAAGAAGGTATTTTACGAAGTTTTTATAAAAAAAATGAGGAGGAGCGGATCAACCAATTTTTCTTTGAAGGACAATGGGCTTCAGATTATCAAAGTTTTATTTCGCAGTTGCCTTCAAAGGCAAGCATTCAAGCCTTGGAAAGTTGTGAATTGTTGGTGGTTTCAAAAAAGGATATTGATATTTTAGGAGAGCAACTTCCCAATTGGGATACATTGGCAAAAACGTTTTTTGAAAAATTATATTTAAAAAAAGAAAAAAGAACTGCTTCTTTATTGTTGGAGTCAGCGGAGGAAAAATATCTAGCAATTGTAAATGATCAACCTCAATTGATTCATCGGATTCCTCAATATTACATTGCTCAATACATTGGGATAAAACCTGAGAGCCTTAGCCGTATTCGGAAAAAATTGACTAAGAAGGAGTAGAGTAAGTGTTTTTTTTTAATGTAATTGTATTGTTATTTATTTCTTAACATAGGTCAATCGACTTTGTTTTTTACTTTGAATAGATTTGTCATTTCATCACCAAAATGAATTTTATTATGGAATTGATAGTCAATTTATTCGGAGCAATATTCACCGCAGCCTTTGGAGTATGGGCTTTCTTTAAACCTCATGCCACAGCAAAATTAGTTGGACTGGTACCTAAAGGCAAACGAGGATACTCGGAAATAAAAGCAATATATGGAGGTCTTAATATTAGTTTGGGTAGCTTTGTTGCTTGGAGTCAAACACCAGAAGTTTTCCAAATGTTGGCAATAGGATACTTTGGTGCAGCCTTTTGTCGAAGCCTTTCTCTTTGGATGGACAATGCTTTTTCTAGAGTTGGAATAAGATTTATAGTAGTGGAAATTGTGCTTGGACTATGTTTAATTATTTAAAATAAAAGTTATGGAAATTACACGAATCCTTTATCTCATCGGAAGTTCATTTTTTATTCTCGTCGGGACACTTCACACGTTGGTTCATTTTAAAGAATTGGTTTCCCCAGCAGCCGAGCGAAAAATTAAACTAGCTACAACTATAGATCTAATGAAAAAAAAATCAGAAGTCTGGAAACTGTGGCAAGGCTTCAGTTTAGGATTTGGACTTTTAATGGCTGTTGTTGGCATTGTCAATATTTTGGCTTTGTATGAATTGGGTAGCAATGCTCATCCTCCACTTTCAATTTGTATGGTAAATTTTTTAGTCATGATTTTAGTAATTTACATGGGGAAAAATTTCTTTGAGAAAGTGCAAATATATGGAGGTGTAGTTGGTTTGTTTTTATTTGGTGGAGCAATCATTTTACAATTCATGTAAAAGCATTCCCCGGAAAATAAATAAAATATCATGATTCAAAAAAAATATGATTGGTCAAGATTCTCCAAACGAATTAACATTAATGCCAACACCCAAACCATTTTTGATGCTTGGACAAAACAAGAGGATTTAGAAAAATGGTTTCTTTGTAAAGCGGAATTTCATACAACCAATAATTCATTGAGAGCCAAAAATGATACTATCCAAACTGGCGATATTTATGAATGGATGTGGCATGGTAGTGACTTTGTCGCAAATGGAAAAGTATTGGCGACGAATGGAAAAGACAGGTTGCAATTTACTTTTTTTGATTGCCCCGTGACAGTAACCATCCAAGAAGAGGCAGGAGAAAATGTGGTCGAATTATGCCAAGAAAATATTCCAATTGATGAAGAGTCTATTGTCAACCTGCATTTAGGTTGTTCGAGAGGATGGACTTTTTATTTAGCTAATATAAAATCCATTTTGGAAGGAGGAATTGATTTAAGAAATAGAAATAAAGGTTTGATTGATGTAATTAATACATGAAGAAACCTATTGTTTAATCAAAGCCTGTATCGTAACCTTCTCTTTATTTGTTTTTATTTTTAAAAAATATTGTCCCACCTTTAAACTACTCACATCTACTGGGAAATTAGGAGATTCAATTTTTAATACAGATTGACCGATAGCATTATATAGTTCAATTTGTTCAATAGTGTTTTTAGATTTTATCCAAAGGAAATCAAATGTTGGATTAGGGAAGATTTTTATTTCTGTTTGTGAAGGATCATCTGTAGCAATCATTGTTTCATTATTGAGATTAAAAGAAGGAGCTTGGATGATGAAATTTCCAGTACCATTTGGAATTCTAGAATAGCTAAGGTTCAGGAGTTGTTCACTATAATTAATATTTTGAATCTCGGTCAAATCTTCATAAGTCATTAACAACTCGCCACCATCTTTTCCTATTTTAAAATTGGTATGAATACCACTTTGATGAACATCACGGTCAGCCCAAACTATGAGGTATCCATTGGCTGGTAAAATGACGTCGTTTGGAAAATTCCATTTTTTTGGGAAATCTTTATCATCACTTAGGTAGAATTTTTCGTCCAATACAATGTCCGTATTTGTATTGTTATAAAGTTCAATCCAATCAGGGTAACCTCCATCAGGTTCTTGCACTCCGTTGATACTATCGCTTTTTGCCACAAACTCATTGATGACAATATCATTCTGATTGTAATCAAAAGAAAGGTCTTCACAAGCCACGCCCTCGTTCGCTAATTCATTAAGCAACCATTGTCTGTTGTCCTTCAAGTATTGATTTAATGGAAGAGAGGAAGGAATCGAAACTGAGCTATTATTACTAATAAGCAAAGTTTCATTGTGTAAAAGAAAACTATCAATATAGGAGTCAGTAATCAAATATTGCAATAAATCACACATGGTTGATTGGTACATAGCTTTGATAGGTGGGTGATTGATGATGTTAGTATCTGCTTTGGGATACAACCGATTAGCATAACTATTGAAAAGGTCAAAAGCAAAATTATGATCCCAAGTGATAAAATTTATTCGCTCACTCTTCGGCTCATAATAAACATAATAATTATGTCTTTCATAACCATAACTATCCCAATCTTCTATTAAAACATCAATAGCCAAAAGTTTTAAGTAAGTTTCTAGATTGACATAATCTCCAAAGTTGAGAGCATTAGCATTGTCAATATAATTGGTGTAATCAATCATGTCACCATACTTTAGTTCCACAGAACTGAAAGTTCCTTTGATAAGAGAACCTTGGTCTGAAGCAAAGTTTTCTTTTAAAAAGGTGAGATCTATTTGGTCGATCATAGTATAGATCCCTAGTGGTTCATTTTTAAAAAACACTTCAGCATAGGTCGCTCGTGGCGCAAGAACTCCTGCTCGTCTGTAAAGGTCATAAGCAATTTTGTCCCGTTGTATTATATCATCACTAAAATTATTTTGGAGGTTGAATTTTTTTAATCCATCAATTTTTTGCCCACTTACAAATTTATTAATGTCCACTTTTATGGGTGGTTTAGTTAGGTCAGTAGAAGAAATTCCACCTTTCTTTCGAATACCAACAGAGTCTAAAACTTGTCCATCAATGGTTAAACTAACCAAAATGTATTCAATGTTGTTCAGTCCAAGAATGAAATCTGCTTTGTTGTTGAAGTCATCAGAATCAATCGTGATTTGATGAAGATAAGTATCTTCAAATAATTGGTCACCTGCATTCTGAGCAAAAAAATTGATGTAGCAAAAAATTAAAATACAGGAAAGGGTAGTTTTAAAATTCATCATTGTAGTGGCTTTATAAATATTCAAGTTTTAGCTTTTGTAAAGCTAAAAACAAAATGTTTAATTTTTTTAACCACTATATTTTTATTGGTAAAATACTTTCCATATAGATAATTATATTATTACGATTTGTCTTGTTCGCATCATGATTTAGGAAGATGTGAACATATTACATTGAATAAAATCAAAGGCTTAATTTTTTAGGAGCCTCCAAAAACATCTATTTAGAGGGGGTAATTTTATGGACTAAAATTACCCCTCCTATTTCATGTTTTAAAATTAATTTTCCATTCCTGCTTTCATCTTTTTAAACGTTATATTTTTCAATTTTCTATTTCTTAGTTGAAAGCCTGTAATAATGTTTTGATCTTTTTCAAAAGTGATTTCTAAAAAATCAGGGTTGCTACCTTGGAAAGTATTTTCAACAAGTGGAGTGAAAATAATATTTTGCAAACGAATATGCGAGGCAATTAATTTTCCATCTTCAATTTCAAAAACGTAAGAAGTACCTAGTTTTTCAGAATAATAAGTTCCTACAAAAACAGATAAATCATTTGCCCAGTTTTCATTTTTTGAATAAAAATTAGATATCAAGCGGGTGCCATCTCCAAGTGTGATGGTAATTTCTTTTTTACCATTATTGTTTTTTAATTTAATTAAATTTCCCCCATCAACTAAGTGAAAAGTATTTTCATCAACGATTTCTAATTCTGTTTTCCAATTAAAATCCACCTGAGAATATCGTAAAGTATCATTTTGTAATTCAATTTTTGTAGTGAAAAACCGATCACTATTCCAGTAGGTTCCTTCTGCCTTTTTCATTTGTGAAGCACTTAGTTTTTTTAAAGCAACTTCTTTTTGATCTGATGAAGATGTAATATGAACTGGAGGATTAGGGTAATATTTTTCCAAAAACAAGTCTGCTAAAAAGCTAGTTGAGTAACCATTGTAGGCACCATCATTTCCTAAAACTACTGCTGAAAAATCTTGATCAGGGAAGCGAACAATTTTGCAAGCATACCCACCAATATCTCCGATAATGTATAATTTATTTGTTCCCTTGAAATTCCAATGTCGATGTTGTCCTAAATACAAAGCTCCATTTTTTAATTCTACAGGTTTATTTTTAAGTAGAACGGGAGTATCCATCTTATTGATGATAGCAGTATTTCCTACTTTTGGATTTCGAAAATTGGAAATCCATTTTAAAATATCATCAATGTTAGTGTACAAATCTGAAGGGCCAACCGGTGCAAAATGGGAAGGAATAATTTTAAAATATTTTCCATTGGTGCGATATCCTGTTGCTTTGTTTGAAATAATTTTCCCTTCATGTTCTAAAACAAACGTATGCTTCATATTTAACGGTGCAAAGATTTCTTCCTCTACAAATTGAGCATAGGATTTTCCAGAAACAATTGCGACCACATCTTCGAGAACCATGGAACCAGTTCTATTTATTTGATATTTTTCGCCTGGATTATGGTTTAGTTTCTTTTGATTTTTTAAAAAATGGAAAGCATGTTGTTTGGTAAAAGTATCATCGTCGTTCCAGCCTGCCAAAGGTTTTAGTACTGCATAATCATCTAATCCACTTGTATGAGATAACAGATGATGCAAGGTGATTTTTTTTCCAAAGTCAGGAATCTCAGGAATATATTTTCTAATATCATCTTGCAAAGACAATTTGCCTTGGTCTTCTAACAATATAATTGCAAAGGCAGTAAACTGTCGATTCCAATTGCCAGCATGAAAAATGGTCGAAGTTGAGATCGGGATATTATGTTCCAAATTAGCTGCTCCGAATCCTTTTTTGTAAATCACTTTGCCATTGCTAATTATACCAGCTGCAATTCCTGGTTGGTCATCATGATTCCATTTTTCAAAAACTTTATCAATATCTTTTTCGATTGGCTGTAGTTTTAAATCTTGGGCGTTTCCGAAGAGAGAAAGCAATAAGGCGAGAATTAATAATAGAGCGTGAAATAAGTTTTTAGGGAAATTGAAGTTTATCATTGTTTTATTTTTTTAATTGAATTGAGTGGGAATTTTGAAAATACTAATTACGATTACTTTTGTCCAGGGTAATCCACGTAAGTAAAAGACTTATGAATTATCTGCCATCTACCTTCGACTTTTAAGAGCAAAAAATAATCAGTATAAATTCTTTTTGGGCCAGGCATATCTATTTCGACTTTTGCCATAGCAGCATTATTTTCAAAGTCGATAGAAACAATTTTCCCAATACGATTACTCTTTTTACCTTCTTTAATTCTATCAGTATAACCTTGTCCAGACCAAGTGACTAAACTATCACTTCCGACATGATAAAGGTTAAGGTCTTTATGAAAAGCACGTTTTACTCGGGCAGGTTCGCCATTGGCAGTTCCTTCAATATAGTCCATCAATGTGGAAGTAATTTGCTCGAATTCTGATTTTGAATTTTCGGTTTGAGCAAATAAATTAAATGTAAAAAGGAAGAGGAAAATACAACTGAAAGAGTTCTTCATTTTAATGATTGTTTTTTATGAGATAATAAAATACAATATTAAAAGTCTAGAATGAGAAGTTGTTATTTTTCCATAAAGTAGGAATCCAAATTTATAAATTCGGAATGAAAAAATTGAAAGAAGTCAATGAATTCAAGAGGTCTGGCAAGTGTTAAAGATTTGTAAATTGTGCTTGAAATTTAGCAGGAGTAGTGCCAGTTGCCTTTTTGAAAGAAGCATAAAAAGTAGATTTGGAATTATATCCGCACTCATAAGCGATAGCATCGAGGCTAAAATTAGTATGAGTTTGTAACATTTTTTTGGCTGCGGTAATCCGATATTCATTGAGGAAGGAAGAGAAATTTTTCCCTAAATTATCGTTCATTAATTGCGACAAAGTATGAGGAAGAATATTCATTTTTTGAGCTAGTTCTGGTAATTTCAAATTTGGGTTTTTAAATAAATCTTCCTCGGTCATTATTTTTTCCAATTTTTCAATCAACGATTTAGCTTCCTCCTGTTCGATTTTTTTATCGCCATATTTAGGTTTGTTAGCGGAGGCTTCCTGGAAGAAAACTGACCCCTTTTTTTTATTTAAAAACAAAAATAAAATGAGGAGGTATAAGATAAATGAAAACGATAATGCTCCAACAATATAGGAAGTATATTGAACCGTAAAATAGGCCAACCATATCAAAAAGTTTCCTACAAAAATACTTGCCATCCAAATTTCAACACCTTGTAATTTTTCTTTTCTGGAAATTAATTTTTGAAAGATGGGACGAATCAAAAATGCTGAAGCGATGATATAAGCCAACCATTCGTAATAAACCATATTTATAAAATAACATCCCCACAATTCCATATTGCTGACCCAAGGATACAAGTAACCAATCACCAATACGATGAGCAAAAGTCCACCGAAATGATATTTCCAATTGATGGTCATTTCGCGATTGGGGGTGGTCATGGATTTTAAATAAAAATATAAGGAAGGCCCGATAAAGGCACAGGCCGAAATACCAACTTGTAAAAAATGGGCAGATAAATCTGGATTGAAATAATAAAAAACTGATTTGCCAATTCGAATACTCAGAGCCAATAATAATGCGCCTAGAAAATAATTGGAAATATGTTTTGGTTTGGCAAAAAAGAAAAAATAGGCACTCAACAGTAATCCGTTGAATGCGCCCAATGCGCTGAAAAAGAAAAGAAGTTCTCTACTCGCTTCCATATTGATAGTCTATTTTTTCAAAAATAAACTATCAAGAAGACAATAAGAAAAAATAGATGAAAAATTTATTTCTTCAAGACACTCGTAGAAATTTTATCTACGATATACCAACGGTCATCCAGCTTCATCAAATTAAAATAGTCGGTGAATAATCGTTTGGGAATTTCCAATTCAACTTTAGCAGAAGCAATTGGGCCGGTGATATCGATGCTGATTATTTTTCCATAAGCATTTTCTTTTGGAGGGCCTGGTTTGAAAAAACCTAAGTAAGTTGCTCTATCATAAATGACTACTTTGTTTTCTTTGATGTTTTTGAGTTGGCAAGTAATATCCATTGCGGATCCAATTTTTGTAGTGTCATTAGATATCCAACCTTCAAAATAGTTTTCGATGGTTTGTTCTATAAGTACTCTGTCAGGTGATTCTTCAAATGGTTTTTGTTGCTCGCACGAAAACAAAACAAAAATTATTGGCAGTAAAAAAGTAATTGATTTCATAATTAAATTTTATTGATGTTTATTTTTTATTTGAATAATTCGACCGTTATTTTCATCAGTCAAAATGTATAGTTTTCCTTTTGGACTTAATTCTGCCTTTCGAGCTCGCACTCGGTCATCTACAAAAAGCTCTTCCGCACTTTTTATCGTTTGACCATCGAGCGTAAATCGCCAAAGGCTTCCTCTTGATAAACCAGGTATGATCAAATTATTTTTCCAAAACGGAAATTCATTTCCTGTATAAAAAGTTAAACCTGTCGGTGCAACGGTGTGTAACCAATACCAGGTAGGCATGGTGAAATCCACATCTTCCATTTTGGGAGGTGCATAACCTTTGCCTCGGTATTTTCCTGAAGTGATAATAGGCCAGCCATAATTTGCTCCTTTTTTTAGCACGTTAATTTCATCACCCTGTAGGGTTCCATGTTCAGAAAACCAAATTTCCCCAGTCTGTGGATGTGTAGTTATTCCTTGTGCAGCACGGATGCCAACAGCGTACAATCCCTTCACTGCACCTGTTCCGAAATTGGGATTGTCAGAAGGGATACTTCCGTCGGGAGAGAGGCGATAAATTTTTCCACGCTTATCTTTTAAGTCTTGAGCAATCGGAATTTCGGGTTCTAAAACCTCATTAAATAATCGCTCACCAATTGTGAAATATAATTTTCCATCGTCGCCAAAAGTCATTCCTCCACCATAATGAAAAAGTCCATGAGAATAAGGAGTAGCAACAAACAAAGTTTCAATTTGAGTGAGTGCATCATTTTTTAGTTTTGCTCGAATGACTTTTGTTGTAGATTTTTCTTCTTCATTTTGAGAAACGTAAGAAACATAAATCCAATTGTTTTTTTCAAAATCAGGGTCGAGTAGTACTTCAAAAATCCCTGCATTATATTTTGTTTTATAACCATCTGCATTCCGAGGGAAAATGCCATATTCAAATTTTCCTTTGACCATTTGGATACTGTCGGCAAGGTCATTTGGAAAACCATGAATGGTAAATTTTTCTTTTGTCGAAAGATTGACTCGAAGGAGACTACCATCTTTTTCAGCAACAATGACTTCATTTTCTGAAATGAAATCCATGCTCCAAGGACGTTTTAAATTTTCTATAATAGTCTCTTTTATGGGGACAATTTCCGAAGTAGCAGGCTGTGAAACAGGAGGAGAACAACTGCCTAGAAAGACAAGAATAATTGAAAAAACAAAACTGGTTTTTAAGTAAGAAGATTTTATCATTGCTTAAGTATTTTTTTGCAATGTCTTTAAATACTTAATGAAAACAATAGTTTTAGAATGAAAAGTAGTGCGGAATTATAAAGTTGGAGTAGAATTGTTGCTTTTTTTGAATTGCGAAGGGGTCATTCCTTTCATCTTTTTAAAGGTGGCAAAAAAAGTAGATTTGGAACTAAAGCCAACTTCTTGTCCAATGCCTTCTAAAGAGAATTGATGATTGGTGACCAGCAATTTTTGAGCAGCTTGAATGCGATATTCGTTGATGAAAAGAGAAAAACCTTTTCCTAAATTATCATTGAGTAATTGAGATAGTTGATGAGAAGGGATATCAATTTCACTAGCGAGATCTTTTAACTTTAAGTTTGAGTTTTTGAAAAATTCTTTTTCAGACATGACATGCTTTAGTTTTTCTAACAATTCATTTGCAGCATCGTCTTCTATTTTTTTATTAGAATATTTTTCAGTTGATGTTGAAAGAATAGCATTTTTGTTTTTCTTTTTTAATAAAAAAATCATGGCAATAATATAAATTGAAAATGAAAAGATTAATGCCCCTAAGATATACGAAGAATGTGAGGATAAGAAAAATGCCAAAAAGATAAGTGCATTAGAAATGTAAATTCCGATCCACCATTTTTCAATGGAAGAAGTTTTTGAAAAATGAAAAATAATATTTTTAAAACTATGTCTCAATACAAAAAGTGAAGCCAACATAAAAACGAACCACTCCCAATAAATACTTCGAACATAATATTGATTCCAAATTTCAGGATATTTTGGATAAGGATAAATCGCACCAGCTAGTAAAATGATACTAGTAAGGATGATAAAAATAACTTTCCATTGTGAGCTAATTTTCTGAATATCGTCTATTTCAGATTTTAAATAAAAGTATAAAGCAGGACCGATGAAAAAACATCCTGTTAAACCAATCTGTAAAATGATTTTAGAAAGGTCAGGATTAAAAAATAGTAAAACAGATTTGCCAATTCTTAAACTTAAAGCCAAAATCAAAATCCCTAAAAAAATATTTGATAGCTTTTTAGGTCGATGGAAAAAGAAAAAATAAACACTCAACAAGAAGCCGTTGAATGCGCCCAATGCGCTGAAAAAGAAAAGAAGTTGTTGACTGACTTCCATATTGAAGAATTTGTTTTGAAGGATTAAAATTAACCCTTCAATTCCATATTTCAAAGTAGTAAGTTCAAGTAGAAATTATTTTTATTCCATCTAACATTTTTTTCGAAAAGCGATATCAAATCGAGAAAGTGGTTTTATGTTTCTATATTTGACTAATGATGTTTTGAATTTATTTTATAAAAAACCTTCCTGGATAAAATGAAATTTATTTTGAGAAATAAAATTTGTCAAAGGATTTAAAAAAAATCACGTGTACTTACTTGGATATGATATTGGTAGTTCTTCGATAAAAGCAGCTTTGGTAAATGCTGAAACAGGTAAAGCAATAAAAGTAATTCAATCTCCTAAAGTTGAAATGGAAATTACTGCCAAAGAAATTGGTTGGGCTGAACAGTCGCCTGAAGTTTGGTGGGAAAATGTTTGCAAAGCAACTCAAGAAATTTTGCAAACAACACAAATTGATCCTCAACAAGTAAAAGGGATTGGTATTGCATACCAAATGCACGGATTAGTTTTGGTAGATGAAAATCAAGAAGTTTTACGACCTTCAATAATTTGGTGTGATAGCCGAGCGGTGGAAATAGGAAACAAAGCTTTTGCAAATTTGACTGAAGAAAAATGTCTTTCTCATCTTTTAAATTCTCCAGGTAATTTTACTGCATCCAAACTAAAATGGGTCAAAGAAAATGAACCTGAAATTTATAGTCGAATCCATAAGATGATGTTGCCTGGAGATTACATCGCCATGAAATTGACGGGCAAAATTACCACTACAATTTCAGGTTTGTCAGAAGGAGTCTTTTGGGATTTTAAAGAAAATAATATTGCTAGATTTCTTTTGGAAGAATATGGAATTGAAGAAAATTTAATTCCTGAAATCAAAGACACTTTTAGTGTTCAAGGAATTTTAAATAAAAAAGCTTCTGAAGAAACTGGTCTTCCTGAGGGAATTCCGATTACGTATCGAGCAGGAGATCAACCTAATAATGCATTATCATTGGGGGTGATAAATCCAGATGAAGTGGCAGCCACAGGCGGAACTTCTGGAGTGGTCTATGGAGTGGTGGACAAACCAATTTACGATTTAAAGTCTCGGATAAATGGTTTTGCTCATGTAAATCATACGATTGAAAATCCAAGAATAGGAATGCTACTTTGCATCAACGGAGCAGGCATCCAATATTCTTTTTTGAAAAAATTAATTGCACAACCTGATGTTTCTTACAATGAGATGGAAATGATGGCAAGCGAAATTCCGGTTGGTTCGGAAGGACTTCGAATTATTCCTTTTGGTAATGGAGCAGAACGAATTTTAGTGAATGATAGTCCAGGTGCACAGATAAATAATTTACAATTTAATCGACATAAGCAAGCTCATTTTTTTAGAGCAGGATTGGAAGGAATTGCATTTTCATTTGTTTATGGTTTTCAGGTATTAAAAGATTTAGGATTGAATCCAAAACTGATTAAGGTTGGAAATGATAACCTTTTTCAATCGACAATTTTTGCTAAGACGATTGCTAATTTGTTAGGTTGTTGTATTGAAGTAGTGAAAACGACAGGTGCAGAAGGTGCAGCAAAAGCAAGTGGGGTAGGAGCAAAAGTTTACGCGAATTTGGAAGAATCGATTAGGACAAATGAAGTAGAGAAGCAATATTTTCCAAGTGAAGAAATAGAGGTATACAAAATGGCTTACGAGGCTTGGGAGAAAGACTTGAAAAAATTACTTAGTTAAAAAGTTTCCACCACAGATTATTTTATGAAGGTAATCTGTGGTGAAAAGCAAAAATAAAATCTATTCTACTACTTCCAATTCCAAAACCTTTTCTTTCTTTTCAACAGGAACTAAACCTAAAATTTCTTCTGCAAAACCAAATGTTGCATTCTTTACTGTTTCAAAATTTTCATTCCAAAGTGGACTAGCCAGCACATGGTTCGTTGCATCATCAAAAGCTATTTTTCGTTTTTTTGCTTCAGGTGTTCCAAGTTGATCGTACATTTCTAACATTCTACTTACAGAAACGACATCGTCTTGAATTTGCTCATTTTTATACCAATACCCCATAAAAAGAGGTTGGGTGATTTTGCCGAAGTTCTCCTCCGTCATCTCGGCATCGAGCAAAGATTTTAGTGCAATAGCTGCTTCCAATCGATACTTGTAAGTAACCAGATTATCGGTTCCTTCATTCGGAACCCAGGAGTTATAATTACTTCCATTCACAAATCTGCCCAATTGTAAACCCCATTGTCGAGTGAGCAACCATGCATCTTTATTTGCTATATCAATGTTGGGAGAATAATTAATCAAGGAATGAATATTTGGATTTTCGGAAGCTAAAAGAAGTGCAGCGGTACAGCCTGTTGAGGTTCCCATCACAATTATTTTTTCGCCAAGTTGCTCTCCGATAGCAATAGCTCGTTTGGCCGATTCTATAAAATTTTCTGCTGTCCAGTCAAGTAATGCTTCTTCCTCATTTAGTCCATGACCATACAATCTGGCTAAGAATAAATTACAACCATATCGTTTCGCAAACTCTTCATGCATTGGAGCACCTTCTCCCTGACTTGCAGAAAATCCATGCAAATAAACTAGAGAAAAAGGAGTTTTCTTTTTCAAGGTATCATTAGCCCACACAATTCTCGCTTCATTATCGTCTCGCAAATTGAGATGTAATTTTTCCGAATCATTAATTTCTTTTTCCAAGTCAATCAAATTAGAATTAGCAGAACTCGCTGTAAAATTCACCTGAGGGATTGGAGATTTTGGTCCCAAAAAATAAACGATCATAATCAAGGCAATCAATCCTAACAATATTTTTACAAATCCAAAAAGAAATTTTTTCATGTTCGTTTTTTTTGTAAAAATAGAAAATGGTTTTGATTAAAAATAAAAAAAAGTCACCTCGAATTAACGAGATGACTTTTTCCAATTTTATTTTTAAATAAAATTTATCGATTAGTACTTGATTGATAATTCGTAAAAATCATCATTATTATCAGCAGTTTCATTAATGTTTGTAATTAATACAAGCACATACTCACCAGTAATTAATTGCATCAAAAATCGGTCACCAACTGCTGCATCAGCAATAGTTGTAGCATCTCCGTTCTCAAATGCAATTTGAATATCTTCTGAATAAAGAACAGCTGAAAAATCATTAACTGGGAAATCAATACCAGGAGTTCTTAATACATTATTTCCAACTCCGCTAATTTGCTTTTTCCAATTTTGTGCAACAGGTTGTGATATATCAATACCTTCATCTTTAAGATGTCCTCCATCGCCAGTACCTGATCCAGTTCCATCACCGGTCAATAAATTAATTCCACCTGTTCCTGATGGTCCAGCAGAATTCAACAATAATTTCGCAGAAAGTTCAGCAACTGGAGTACCAGTAGCAATTGAAATACTCAACGTTAAATCTTCAGATGCTCCAGACTCATCAGTCACTCGATAAGTATAAGCTTTAGTTCCGTCAGTATGGCTATTTACCCAAACGAAAAAATCGAATCCGTCTTTTTCATCATTCACTAAATCCAATGGATTAGAGAAAAAATCAGAAGCTGCATTGAAATCATTCGCAGTTCCAAATTTGATTCGAGAAGCATCTACTTCTACTCCATCTTCCCAAACTGAAAGTGTGCTTAAAGGCGATCCACCTTTAGTTGCTACTAATTCTACTTTGAAATTAGATTGATTAGCAAGTGTTACATCGGCAGCAAGTCCACCATTCGCAGCTTCAAATCCAAAAGACAAAGGAGTCGATGGAACGGAAATAGTGATTGTAGTTTCATCACTTTCACCAGCACTATCTGACATCCGGAAAGTATAAGATACATCTCCACTTGATTGCGCTGTAATTTCGATGTTAGTATCAAAAAGGTCAGCTTCAGCAGTATTCAAAGAGTAAGGATTACTTAATGAACCAGCTCCTGCTCCATTATAGTTAAGACGATTTGCATCTATTGCAATTCCATCTTCTAAAACAGTAAAAGTAGACATATCATTATCTCCTTTACTTACACTTACGTTTACTTTAAATACTTGGCCTGGAGTCACTGTTGCGTCAGAAGACGTTAAATCTGCACCACTTTTTAATTCTACGGTTGGGCCTAAAATGAATCCACCGCCGCCACCAGTTCCATCATCTGTTTCACAAGATGTCCAAAATGATAAAGCTAATGCTAAAACGAAAAATTTAGAAAAAAAGGTTAACTGTTTCATGTAATCAGTTTTTTTGTTAAAAATTAATAATTATAAATTGGTATTTAGAAAATACAACTCTATAACGTTTTGAGATTGTATTTTTTCACTTCAAAAGTAAATTTTTTTGAAAAAAGGGAGATAGGCGAGAATTCTCTACTAAAGACATTTGATTTCTTTAAAGGTCACAAAAATAAAGCCTGCATCTCAAAAAAAAAGGAAATAAACACGGAAAAGTGACAAGGGAAAGCTTTTTTGTGAAAAACGATCCGCCGACGGCAGGGGAACCGTAAGAGAGATTTTATTAATTACCTGAGTTTATCAAATGTGATGTCAGATAAAAACCTCTGCCAATCGACGGATAAAAATATTCAAGTAAAACACCACAACGATTATTCCGTTAAATGTGAAAAAGTTCTAATTTTAGGGGATTAAAAAAGATTAACTAAGAGGAGTAGGATTTGTGAAAAAGAGTTAATTATTTTTGAATATAAAATATTGATTGTCAATATTTTATATAGTTGTTAAAATAGCAATGCGAACCAGTTAATAACTTTAACGATTACATTTCTCAATGAGTTTTTCTAAAAAAAATAATAAAAAAAGCAATTCGTCAAAATCCCTTCCCAGCTCGGTCAATCCGAATGCTGCACAGCAGTTTTTGCGAAAAAAGAAAAAAGAACGATCGGTAGAAGATTTTGTCAAAGGAATCAAAAAAGGAGATCGGACGATTTTGAGTCAAGCAATTACTTTAGTAGAAAGTACTAGACCTTCTGATCAAATTAAAACTCAAAGAATAATAGAAGATTGTTTGCCTTATTCAGGAAATTCTATTCGGGTAGGAATTACAGGTATTCCTGGAGTAGGGAAAAGTACTTTTATAGAAGCCCTCGGTCAACATGTTATTGCTCAAAAAAGGAAAGTAGCAGTTTTGGCAATTGATCCATCAAGTAGTGTGACAAAAGGAAGCATTTTGGGAGATAAAACTCGGATGAATGATTTGTCTTTGGAAAAGAATGCTTTTATCCGGCCTTCCCCTGCAGGCCGTTCATTGGGTGGAGTAGCTCGTAAAACTCGCGAGACCATTTTACTTTGTGAAGCGGCTGGTTTTGAAACTGTTTTTGTAGAAACAGTTGGTGTTGGCCAATCGGAAACTGCTGTACATTCGATGGTTGATTTTTTTCTTTTATTACTTGTTCCTGGAGCAGGTGATGAATTACAAGGTATCAAACGCGGAATTGTCGAGATGGCTGATATTTTAGCGGTCAACAAAGCAGATGGCGACCAACTCGATGCTGCAAAAAATGCTCGGAAGGAATATCGGAATGCCTTACATTTAATGCCTTTAAAAGAAAGTGGTGTGAATCCAAAAGTGCTGACATGTTCTGCCATTGAGCAAACTGGGATTGGTGAGATTTGGAAATTAATATTGGAAAACCAACGACTGACGAAAAAGAATCAATTTTTTTATAAAAAAAGAAAAGAACAATCGCTCTTTTGGTTACATGAACAGATTGGAAATGGTCTGAAAGATTTTTTTTATAAGAATGAAAAAATAAAAACGCGTTTAGAAGAAATTGAAAGAGAGGTTTTGGAAGGAAAACGAAATTCGTTTAGCGCGGCAGATGAATTGCTAAATATGTTTTTAGGAAAATGAAAATTATAAGAAGGGACATAGATCAGAGTCATCTATGTCCCTTTCTACAACTCGTTTTTATTCCAAGAGAATTTAAATTTGCGGCGAATTAGGAATAAACTTTGTATTGTAAAAAAGTGTAATACGAACTAACCAAATATTTAATAACTAAATAAAACTATTTTGTCCATGAACAAGATTGTAATCGCCGGTGCCGGCGGAATAGGACGGGCAGTAGGATTAATTCTTGCTGAAAATAAAAGTTTCGAAACCAAAATTTTCATTGGAGATTTGTATCTAAAAGTAGCGAAAGAAGCTGCACAATGGATCGAAGAAGGATTGGGAGCATCAGGTGATGTAGTTCCATTCAATATGCCTGCTGAAGGAGTGGATGATGAAATGATTGAAGTGTTAAAAACTGCAGATATCTTATTGGACTGTCTCCCCGGAAGTCAAGCTCCTCGTATGGCAAAATTATGTAGAGAGTATGATTTGCATTATGCGAACTTAACTGAATATGTAAAGGAAACTGATGAAGTGATGGAAATCGCTAAGGATTCTGACCGAGGTTTCATTTTACAAACTGGATTAGCTCCAGGATTTATAAATGTCCTAGGTATGAAATTATTCAATGATTTTTGTGCTCAACATGAAGTGAAAGGAATTGATAAAATGTCTATGAAAGTTGGAGCTTTAACAAAGCATGCAAGAGCGCCGCATTTTTATGGCTTCACATGGAGTCCAGTTGGTGTAGCGACGGAATATTTAAAACCTTGTATAGCTGTTAGAAATGGCGAAAAGGTTTTGCTTCCCGCTTTGTCGGAAAGAGAAACTTTGATGGTGGATGGAATTACTTTGGAAGATAATTTGACTTCAGGAGGTGCAGCAGATTTGCCAGAAGCATTGGCTGGAAGAGTGAAAACTTTGGATTATAAAACATTGCGTTTTCCAGGTCATTACCAATGGGTGGACAATGTTTTATCAGTTCTTCCAGAGGGAGAAAATCGAGTTAAGCAATTGCAAGATACGATGCAGAGATTTATACCTATCATTGAAGAAGATCAGGTAATTATTTATGCATCTGTGCAAGGAAATGATAAAAATGGAGTACTTCGAGCGATGGAAGGATCTTACCGAATTTTACCAATGAAAGTTGGAACAAAGACACTCCGAGCTATTCAATCTACGACAGCTGCTCCGTTGGCAGAGTGCGCTAGGATGTTGGCTACTGGAAAATGGAAAGGGGTAGTTTTTCAAAGTGAGTTAGATCCTGAGTCATTTATGAATGGACCATTTGTTTCGATGGTTTATGGAGGAGGAGAGGTGAAGGAACCTGTGACAGTTTAACCCACCGATCCCTAAAGGGGAGTTTTCGGAGTGCTAGACTTTAGTCTACTTTATAAAAGGAGTCGGTAATGGTTTTCGGGATCATTACCGATTTTTTTGAGGATGAGATATGGAATAATGATGGTGATGAATAAAAAGTACTCAATCGGAGCCTCCCGTCACTATTTTGCATCCCCATATTTTTGTCTCTGAGAATTTAATCAAAATAGAAATCCCCATTTTCGAAATTATGAAAAGAGATTCTAAACAATTATCGAAAAATATTACTTTTGCAAATATATTTTTCATCAAAAAAAAATAGAATGATCAGAGCAAATAACCCAACTTTAAAATCTTGGGTAGAAGTACCAGAAGGAAGTGATTTTCCAATTCAAAATTTACCATTTGGAATTTTTAAAACTAAAGACTCAGAACCACGAGTTTGTTCTGCTATTGGAGGTTATGTAATTGATTTGGCGAAGGTGAATGATTTGGCGTTTTTTGCAGATTTAAAAATCCCTAGAGCGATTTTTTATAATCAATATATCAACGATTTTATGGCTTTGGGAAAAGACGTAACACGAGCTGTTCGAGATCGACTATCTGAAATTTTGGATGAAAATGAAACGAAATGGAATAGCAGAGATATGGCTGAACATATTTTCTACAAAATGGATGAAGTGGAATTGTTGATACCAATCAACATTAGAGATTATACTGATTTTTATTCAAGTATCGAGCATGCGACGAATGTAGGAATTATGTTTCGAGACCCTGCCAATGCATTGATGCCAAACTGGAAACATCTACCAGTTGGTTACCATGGAAGAGCATCTTCCATCGTAGTTTCAGGAACTGAAATCAAAAGACCAAAAGGTCAGCAGATTCCAAAAGATTCTAAACAACCAGTTTTCGGTCCCTGTAAATTATTGGATTTTGAATTGGAAATGGGATTTGTAATTGGTCAAAAAACGAACTTGGGAGATACCGTTCCAATTCAAGCAGCAGAGGATTTTATTTTTGGAATGTGCTTGTTCAATGATTGGTCAGCACGTGATATTCAAAAATGGGAGTATGTTCCATTGGGACCTTTTTTAGGAAAAAACTTTGCATCAACCATGTCCCCGTGGATTGTAACGATGGATGCACTTGAACCATTTCGAGTTTCAGGACCAGTTCAGGATCCACCAGTTTTGCCTTATTTAGAATATGAAGGTGAAAAAAATTACGATATAAAATTAGCAGTAAAAATACAACCAGATGGAAGTGAGCCAACAGTCGTTTCAGAATCCAATTTCAAATATATGTATTGGAATATGAGTCAGCAATTGACACATCATACGGTCAATGGTTGTAATATCAATGTTGGCGATATGTATGCTTCAGGAACGATAAGTGGAAAAACACCTGAATCGTATGGGTCGATGTTAGAGATCAGTTGGCAAGGAACTAAATCAGTTCAAATGGCGGATGGAACAGAACGTAAATTTTTAGCAGATGGAGATACTGTAGTCATTGAAGGATGGTGTGAAAAAGATGGAGTACGTATCGGTTTTGGCGAAGCCGTTGGAAAAGTGTTACCAGCTGACAAAGAAAATTTAATAGCATAAAAAGAGTAAAAGAAAATCAGCGTTCCAATATATTTTGGAACGCTGATTTTAAATTCAACAATAAACTTATTATTCAAGATTTTGAAACTTAAAACACTCATTAAAAGCCTCCGAGATTTTCGAGTCTTCCATCGTTGGATGGGATTGACTTTAGCGTTGCTATTGATGATTAGCGCGGTGACAGGAGTTTTATTAGCATTGAAAAAAGATGTTGAAATCATTCAACCACCGACTCAAAAAGGAGTAAGTAAAAATTTGGCTGAATGGAAATCACTCGATCAGATTAGTGCAATAGCTGAAAAAGCGTTGCATGAAACTTACCCCGAACAAAAAGAAAATTTCGTAGATCGAATGGACGCTCGTCCATCCAAAGGAATTGTAAAAGTATTGTTTGAAGAAGGAAATTGGGAAGTGCAAGTCGATGGAAAATCAGGAGAAGTGAAGTCTATAGAAAAGAGGTACTCCGATTGGATTGAAAGTTTACATGATGGTTCAATCATCTCTGATGGATTCAAATTATTCTCGATGAATTTTTTAGGAATCGGATTATTGTTTTTGATTGCAACGGGGATTTGGTTGTGGTACGGCCCTAAAAGAGTACGACTAAAAAAGCGG
Organism: uncultured Saprospiraceae bacterium; assembly: GCA_937981555.1. Classification (GTDB taxonomy): domain Bacteria; phylum Bacteroidota; class Bacteroidia; order Chitinophagales; family Saprospiraceae; genus CAJQQY01. The sequence goes on along the minus strand of CALJOK010000012.1, from coordinate 102,837 downwards.
AAATGATAAAAGGTTTGTGTTCTAATATTTAAGGATATATCATTATATAGTCATCGTCAAATCCGGTAAAATCCGCTCGATCTGCGGCATCTACGTTCCATCAAAATCAAAAGTAAATCGGCAAAAATCTCACCTTCCCTAAAGTATTAAATTCCAAAGTTGGCGCGGGAAACTTTATCCAATTTAAAATAACAAATGCCGTTTTCAAAAACCGACTCTTCGTTTTTATCCGCATCAAATCCACATCAAACGAAAAATAAATTTGACTATATCGAGGGTAAATATTTGGATCACGTTGATATTGAATTTCCGTTTTTTCCTCCGTCCATTCATAATTAAAACCTTCATACATATTTTGTGCGCCGTAACCTACCGCAACATTTAACCATTTCGGAAATCGCGTATCCTTTTTTTTCATAAAAGAATGTATGTTGAACGAGAGCCAATTTGTCTGTCCATTATAATCTTTTAAAAGTGTTTCGGGAAAACGGCTTCCATAAAGTGAGTGCGCTCGTTCTCGATAAGTCGTCGTATGCATGCCATCGACTGAAGTCAAAATATCAGTCGAGTAGGAGGGAACAGTCGAAGAAACTTTCATAATAATTCGTTGCTCCTTCCAAGCCAATTCTTGCCCGACAAACAATCCAATCCCCAAAGTATTAAATGCCACATCAGGAATTGAAAAACCCCATTTGGCAGAATATCCATCCATGACTTCAATCGTTCCTTGTAGTAAAAAACTCAAACCTGCTCCAGTCCACATCGCTCTTCTTCTTTTCATTCCCGTCCATTTGGCTCCGGTGAATAACCAATTGGTATAATTATAAGCGGTAAAAGTATGCCCCATTTTATCGACATGCCGCCACTCTCCAAAGTCATTAAAAAATTGAAAACTGCTTCGCTCTGTTTCTGCGTACCAAATTTCATTGAGACCAACTACGGCTGATCCATAAATGGTCGCACCAATCGCAGAGCAAGTCCAAAATCGTCCTTTGTGCAAAGTGTCAGCAGGCTGGAGAAAAGGAATTTTTTCTTTTTTTTCAATTTCTAATGTTTGGGCAAAATTGTTTTTCCCAAATAATAAGAATAAGGAAATAAGAAAAAAATAGAGAAAATATTTTCTTTGATTAAGTTTCAAAATCGGTGGTTTTAATTGGAACGAGTAAAAAATCCAACAAAAATAAATTAAATTTAGATCGAATATCTATATTCCTAAGGATTTCATAGAAAAGTATAAACTACTTGAGGTGAAATTTTGTACCATTGTAGAGTATTTATTCCTTTTGGGAAATCGACATTATTATTTACGTACGAATTTTCGAAAAGGATTAGTAACCACCGAATAATAATCTCGTCTTAATTGCTGAAATATTATTCGATTGTTACTGAGTTTTTTTAAAATAACAAAATCATACAAATATGAGCCAAGTACCTTCTAATCAAGGAAAATTAATCAGCTTCGGAGTAATGGCATTTTTTGCCTTAGTTGTACTCCTTACTCTTTCAGGGAGTATTTTTAAAACAATTCAACCAGGGGAGAATGCAATTCTCTTTAAACGTTTTGGCGGAGGATTGGATACTAAAAATATCAAAGGTCAAGGATTCCATGTAATAGCTCCATGGAATAGATTGATCACTTACGATACTCGAACGAAAGAAGCATTTGAAAAAATGTCTGTACTTTCTAAAAATGGTTTGACGATTGATGTAGAGTTGTCATATCGTTATCAGCCAATTATCAATAGTATTGGGTTATTACATGAAGAAATTGGCCCTAATTTTTTAGAGGTAATTGTTAAACCAGAAATTCGATCTGCAACGAGAGAGGTGATTGGTAAATATTTACCAGAGGAATTGTATTCTACGAAAAGAGAAGCGATTCAATCTGAAATATTGGATAGAACGAAATTAAATGTGGAGAAAAAACATTTGATTTTAGATCAAGTATTAATACGTGAGGTAGCATTGCCAGCGAGTTTGAAAGTAGCGATTGAGAAAAAACTAGAAGAGGAACAATTGTCTTTCCAGTTTGAATTTAAACTAGATCGTGAGCGAAAAGAAGCAGAGCGTAAAATTATTGAAGCCAATGCAAAAGCAGAAGCGAATAGAATTTTGAATGCGAGTTTGACGGATAATATTTTGAGAGATAAAGGGATCGAAGCAACTTTAGAATTAGCAAAATCACCTAATTCGAAAGTAGTGGTAGTTGGTGGTGCAGAAGGTGGATTACCTTTGATCTTAGGAAATTAGAAATGCCCTATCTCCTAAAAGGGAGTTAGATTGTGCTTGATTTTTAGTACAGTTTTTTCAAGGGAAATAAAAAAGGTTCGAAAGCAGTAGTTTGCTTTTGAACCTTTTTTTATTAGTGGAAACGATTTTTGTAACAATACATTTACAAGGTGTATAATTTATTTGATTTGAATAAACTGCATATAGTTTTCCATATCTGAGTAATTTGATGTTGGACTAAAAATACTCATGCTAACTGTTCGACTTCCAGAGGTGATTAAGTATTTAGTAGAATACCATTTGGTAGTTTTTTCAGTATGGGTGTATTTATATTTTAAAAATCTGACTCGATTTGCTCCCGTTAATTTACTTTCTAATTTCTTGAAACGATAACTTGGATCGTTCGATAAAATGTTTTTTTCAAGTGAACCTTCATACTGTTGCAAAATGTAATCTTTGGTATCCTTGTTCATGATTTGATAATCACCATCGGTTTTAAAAGTGATAAAACTGAGCTGCTCATTTTCATATTTGGCAAAGATGTGATTGTCTTCTTTTTGCAAAACAAAAACGCGATCTAAGAGTGTTTGATTTTGAATATCCAGCGAATCTTTTCCTTCGAAGAATTTTTCTTTTACCTCTTTTTTTGAAGTGACTTCTTGATATTCTCGCGGAACTAAAACGCGAACATTTTCTAAATCATATTCTGCATCGGGAGATGGGCTAGGTGCTTCGTTGGAGCAATTGGAAATAAATAAAATGAGTACAGAAAATAGGATTAGATTTTTCATAATAAAATTATTTTTTATTTGTCCCTTTTAGAAATGGAACAAAACGAAAATTTTCAAACTCTTCTTTTTCAAATTCCTTTTCAGATATTCGAGTGATGCGATACATTTTTTGCGTCTGATCATCGCCAACAGGAATCACTAAAACCCCTCCGATCTTTAATTGATTTTTTAAGGCAGTTGGAATATTTGTAGCTCCTGCGGTAACGATCATTTTATCGAAAGGAGCAAACTCAGGAATACCTTTGTAACCATCTCGGAAGTAAGTTCGAATATTTCCTACCTCCAATTTTTCGAGTAATTCATTGGTTTTATGAAATAGAGCTTCCTGTCTTTCGATGGTATGTACCCGTGCTCCGAGCAATGCCAAAATCGCAGCTTGATAACCAGAGCCAGTTCCTACTTCTAAAACTTTATCGCGTTTTTTTATTTGTAAAAGCTCTGATTGGAAAGCAACTGTATAAGGTTGAGAAATGGTTTGATCACTTCCGATCGGAAAAGCTTTATCCACATAAGCCCATTCTTCAAATCCTTTTTCCATAAAAAAATGACGGGGAAGAGAGTTGATTGCAGTTAAAACTTTTTCATCTCGAATACCTTTTGCTCGAATAGTTTCAACTAATTTTTTTCTTAGTCCTTTGTGCCGATACGTATCTTTGTAACTCAATTAATTTAAAATGTTTTTGCGGTGAAAATATTTTGAAATAGAATTTAAAACAGAAAATTCTGTACCAAAGGTAGAGTTTACAATTTAAATATTTTAGCCATAAATAAAGCTAAAGTTGATATTTTGAAAATCATTTTTAGAGAAACACTTATCCTACTTTTTTCGTAATAATCTTTATTAATAATTAATCTTTTCTTAAAAAAGGAATTACGGATTTTGAAATCGTTTTGGTATTTTTGTTCAATTTTTATAATCAAAAAATACAGATTACTTTTTTTAAAAAACTACTTAAAATTTTTATATAGATGAATGTTACACCCATTAAATTTGGAACAGACGGATGGAGAGCTATTATTGCAAAAGATTATACAATTGACAATGTGAAAAGAGTTGCTGAAGGAACAGCAAAATGGATGCAAGAAAAAGACTACAAAAAAGTGGTCATTGGACATGATTGTCGATTTGGAGGACAGATGTTTGCGGAAGTGGTGACTCAAGTTTTTGGAGCGTATGGTATCAAAGTTAATTTAGCAAAAGGATTCGTTTCTACGCCGATGGTTTCACTTGGTGTGGTCAAAACTAAATCTCAATTAGGAGTGGTAATTACGGCTAGCCATAATCCACCTTCGTACAATGGATATAAATTAAAAAGTATTCACGGAGGACCTTCAATTCCTTCGGATATTGCTGAAGTAGAAGCATTGCTGCCAGATGTTTCGACGATTGAATTACCGAGTTTGGAGAAAATGCTCGAAGATGGGTTATTGAATTATGTTGATTTGGAAGGTATATATTTGGATCATGTGGAAGCTAGTTTTGATATGGATGCGATTCGTAATTCAGGTCAAAAAATTGCTTATGATGCGATGTATGGAGCAGGAATGAATGCGGTGCAAAAGTTATTACCTGATGCTGTTTTTTTGCATTGCGATGATAATCCAGGATTCAAAGGACAAGCGCCTGAGCCGATTCATAGAAATTTACTAGAACTTTCTGAGACCATTAAAAATGACCCTGAAATTACTTGTGGACTAGCAAACGATGGTGATGCTGACCGAATTGGAATGTATGATGGTGATGGGAAATTTGTGGATTCGCATCACTTGTTGTTATTATTGTTGTGGTATATGCATGACTATAAAGGTTTGAAAGGAAAAGTAGTGGTTACTTTTTCAGTTACGGATAAAATGAAAAAATTTGCTAAATCTCTTGGTTTAGAAATAGAGGTGACAAAAATTGGGTTTAAATATATCGCAGAAATTATGATCAATGATGACGTTTTGGTTGGAGGGGAAGAGTCAGGAGGTTTAGCGGTAAAAGGTCATATTCCTGAACGGGATGGAATTTGGATGGGATTATTGATTTTTGAATTTATGGCAAAAACAGGAAAAACTTTAAAAGAGTTGATTGCTGAATTATATGAAAAGGTAGGTTCTTTTGATTTTGATCGAGATGATTTACACATTAAAGAGGAACAAAAAGTTGCTGTCATCGAAAAGTGTAAAAATGATCCTTATCAAGCATTCGGAGATTATAAAGTTCAAAGCGTTGAAACTATCGATGGTTATAAATTTTATTTGAGTGATACAGAGTGGGTGATGATTCGACCTTCAGGAACAGAGCCAGTTTTGAGAGTGTATGCACAAGCGCCAGATGCGGCGAAAGTACGGTCTATATTGGATACTGTTAAAGCAACGATTTTGTAAGAAAACTAGATTTATATACTTAGCGGTGTTAGGACCTTAAGTCCTAACACCGCTTTTGTTTTAGATCTCAAATGAAAATATTTTTCCGTTTTTTCCAACGATAAATCCTCGGTCATTTCGAATAAAAATATCATGCAAATCGACTTCAGGTAAATCCGGCATCGTTTCCCAATCATCTCCTCCGTTTTTTGTTCGCCAAAATAAACCATCATGTCCTACTACATAACCATGATCCTCATCAATAAAAAATACAGAACGAAATGATTTGTTAGACGTCGAAATCGCATCACCATTTCGAATAAATTTCCAATTTTCTCCCGCGTCAGTAGTCTTAATAATTGAGCCGGATTGTCCTACTGCGTATCCAACCGTTGAAGTTGGGAAATGAACTGCTCTAAAAAAATCTCCGATGATGTTTTTCTTCTTCCAAGTATTACCTCCGTCAGTTGAACGCAACACTATTCCATAACCAACAACATGAACAATATCTTTTTCTGAATGAAAAACGGCACTCAATTCTTGCTCAAATGAATCAACAATAGAGGCTTCAAAAGTCTCATTGACTTGAATAATTTTTCCACTTCGAAATGCGGCTCCAGTTACGATTATTCCATTTTCTTTTCCCCAAAAACTAACGCCACGAAATGTCTCAAATGGAAAACCTAAATTATGAAATGTCCAATTACTTTCAGGAGTTTCTTTGAAATAAAAATCTCCTCCCCAAGCTACAGCAAATCCATTATGGTCAGCATTAAATTGCATATCATAAATCTCTTTTCCATTCAGAGAGTCTACCAACCAAGTTGTTCCGCCATCCGTAGTTTTCAAATAGATATCATCATTCCAAACATTTCCACCAACAATATGACCTGTGGTATCATCCGAAAAATGAACAGCATTTAAAGTCAATTCTGTTGGACTATTATGCTCGATCCATGAAGGGTAAAATTTTTCTTTTTTACAACTCAAAAAGAAAATAGATACAGAAAACAGAAAAAGGAGGAATGAATTTATTTTCATAAAAATAAAATAACAATTCGAGTAAAATTATTGTAGAGTATAGGTACATAAAAAAAGACCTTTACAAAAGTAAAAGTCTTTTTTTATATATTTTAAAGGCTTAAGGCTAATCTTTTCCTTTAATTTTAGCGGTTGTTATTCGGCTTTTTTTTTTCCAATTTAAAGTAGGAAAAGCAGCCCCACTATAGTGTGAAAAACTTTCATCATATTGAGAAGGAAGATGATAATTGTTGACGAAATCCGTCAAGAAAGCGGTCATCTCTTCTGTTTTTACATTTCTAGAATTTGGTTTGAGGTAGAATGCAATATTATTAATTTTTCCATTGTCATCCCAAAAAACATGTAACCACATTTTCACTCCTTTTATATCATAATTAATCATGTCGGCATGAGCCTCCATTTCTTTTAGTAAGCTATTCCATTTACCATGAGCTACCTTAAAATCGTCTTCACAGATGGCAAGAAGAGAAGTACCTTCTCCGCTTAATTTTTCATAAGCAAACTCATGGTTTCCCAGAAGAAATACTTTTGGTAAAGCAGTTAAGGAATCTTGTTCAATTGAAGAAAAAGGTTGAACAAAATGGGAATTGGCGTGAGTTGGAGTGCTCAAGATGAACATAATTCCAACTAATAAAATCAAAATGTCTCTCATTACGTGTTATTATTTTAACCAAAAATAGAAAAAAATCTTAAAAAGCATTTGCATATTACAAAATATTCAAATGTTTAAAAAACTGTTTTGATTATGTATTTGTTTTAAAAAATACAACAATTAAGATTTATTTAAGTGCTAAGGTATTGCCAAAATATTTAGTAGCATTAAGTTCTATGGAAAAGAACACTTAATGTTTCATGGGTGAAATTAATAGTTAGGAGGGGGATTTACTTTTTAAATTAATAAGCGAAATCTAATATACGTATTTTATTTTTTAAAAAAAGGAAGAGATGGTGAAATGTTGAAAATGCAGTATAAATATTGGTAGAAATAATTTATTTTTTTTCAATCCATTCTCTTTTTAATAGACTATATTTTTCTCCATCATAGAATTTATTGTTAAAAAACAACGACTCTCGGATAGTTCCTTCGTGATGAAATCCTAGTTTTTGAGGTATCGCAAGACTTTTTGAATTTTCTGGAGCAACATTTATTTCTATACGATGGAGATTCATTTTCTCAAAGCCATATTTAATTAATCGCTCACAAGATTGGGTCATGATACCTTTGCCTTGTTTATTTTGACTCAACCAATAACCGATTTCTGCTGCTTTGTTTCCTTTGTTTATCATTACAAAAGCGACAGATCCGACTAATTCATTGTTGTAAAAAATAAAAGTTGTTAGCTTTTGACCTCCATTATTAAAAAGAATAGAAGACTTTAAAAACGCAAGACTATCTTTTTCAACTTTGTTCTTTTCAACCCATGGTAACCATTTCCCCAAATATTCTCTTTGATTTTGAACTAATTGGAAAAGGGGTTTGGCAAATTCCTTCTCAGGTAAACGCAATTCAAGATTTTCAGTAATAAAAAGTGATTTTCCCTTCATATGTAAAAGCGTAAAAATTGGCGTAATTTTTTGATAAAGTGTTAGTAATATATATAACTTTTATTCCTTATTAAGTTTTGGAATTCATAATTTTACGTATTGTTGAAAAAATGTAGATTAATAATAGTTTATTTTCTACGTTTTATTTAAAAGATTTTTTAAACAAAAGAATTACATACAGGATGGGAAAGATAATCTCACTACTCAATCACAAAGGCGGCGTTGGAAAAACGACTTCCGCTATTAATATTGGAGCAGGCTTAGTTGAACTTGGAAGAAAGGTTCTTTTAATTGACCTTGATCCACAGGCGAATTTGACGCTTTCATTAGGAGTGCCTCGTCAAAAAAATACGATTTATGAAGCACTTCGAGGAGAGAGTGATTTAGAACCGTATGAGTGCAAAGAAAATTTACATATTATCACTTCATCACTTGATTTGTCAGGAGCGGAGATGGAGTTGATTAATGAAGCAGGGCGAGAATATATATTGAAAGAATTATTTGCAACGGTGGAAGATGATTATGACTACATAATAATTGATTGTCCTCCTTCGCTTGGATTGTTGACTTTGAATGCTTTGACTAGTAGCGATGTGGTTTACATTCCTCTCCAAACGGAGTTTTTGGCTTTGCAAGGAGTTGCAAAAATCAAACAGATTGTTGACAAGGTTCGATTCAGATTGAACAAGCAATTACAAATTGGAGGAGTAATCGCAACTATGTATGATGGTCGAAAAGTATTGAATCGAGATGTTGTGGAGACGATTCATAAATATTTTAAAGATAAAGTATTCAAGACTAAAATTCGGAATACAGTTGCCTTAGCAGAAGCACCTTCTCAACGAAAAGATATTTTTTCTTACAGTAGAAGTAGCAATGGTGCGAAAGATTATTTAGCACTTTGTCATGAGATTATTGGAAGATTGGAACCTAATCCAGTTGGAGAAGTGTTGGAACAAAAAGATTAGGTATAATTTTAAAGACTTGATTTAAGTTATATTTTAAGTTATTTTAAAAGAGAAATGAGAAAACTATTATTAAACAAGCGAGAGCAGGTTATTTTTTATAGAAAAAAATCCTCCATCTGTTTTCAAAAATTATATAGGTTTTGAGTAAGAAAAAATTTAAAAAAGGATTGGAAAGTCTGTTCGGCGATTGGGGAGGTGAACCGATAGAGGATGTCGTATTGGAATTGGAAAATACGGAAGATTATCAGTCGGAACCTGAGAAACCTAAGGCTCATGCTAAAAAAGATTCTAGTAAACGTGCCAATGCAGGGAAGAATTTTACCATGGATTTGGATTCATTGTTTCAAGAAGTGGTGCAAGAATCTATCGAAGAACAATTTGAATTAAAGAAGGAAAAAGAGAAAGAAAAGAAGAAGAACAAAAATAAAAAGACGGAATCAAAACCACAGCCAAAACCTGAAAAGAAAAAGCGAAGAGTAATTCCGAGATCAGGTGGAATTGATTCCTTAATTAGAAGTACTGTCGAAGGTAGTATTATGCAAATCGAATCGACAAGTAATAAAAAACGAGTTTCATTTGTATTTGATAAAGAGAAATTGAAAAAACTGAAATCTATTGCCAAGGTGAAAAAATCTTACCTTAAGGATGTGATTGACGAAGTAGTCGCAGAGTATCTTGCAAAACATAAGGAATTTGATGATTAAAAAAAAAAGCTGAATGATTCTAAAATCATTCAGCTTTTTTTTAGAAAATGAGAAACTATCTTTCCAATAAATAACCTACCTTTCCTTCATGCGTCGGACCGATGAATTTCGCTTATTTTATAATCATACGATTCATCCTGAATTAGTTCGGATGGAACGAGTGCGTAAGCGATTGTTATTTCTCCTGGTGATTTCTGGGATGGGGATTGCCGTCGTTGTAATTGTATTGTTATTTTTTCAAGCGGCGATGTTGTCGTTTTTTTTACTCCTGCCTTTTGGATTTTACCTGAGTTATTTAGTGTATCGGATTCAACAATTTCGATTAAAATTTAAACCGAATGTGATGAATCTGATTTTAGATTTTGTGGATAATAGTGTAAACTATGGAACGCTAAAATATGATAGCAAGCGAAAAGTGGAGAAGAAGCGTTTTATTGCTAGCCAAATTTTTAAAACCCCTGCACCTCAATATACTGGTGAGGATTATATCAGCGGAAAAATTGGAGAGCTAGGTTTCGAATTGAGTGAGTTAAATGTAAGAGAATATTCAAAAGTGAGGAGCCGTTTAAATTATGTGTTTCGTGGAATATTTCTTTATGCTACGATGAACCAAAAAACAGTTGGAGAATTTTTGGAAACAGAAATGCTTGGTGAAGTTTTAATTTTACCTAAAAGATTTAAACCGTATCTTTCCAAAACAATTCGATCGTTTAATTTAAAAGGTGGAGAGCCGGTGGATGAAGAGACTTTGCACATGATCAACCTTTATGATGAACAACCGATCATTGGAAAGACAGGTGTCAATAGAGAAATGTTGGCTAAAGAGATGACTAAACATTTTTTGATTTACGCGACAGAAGGAACTGATATTGCGAAAAAACTTTCGAGTGCAATGCAGCACACGATTTTAAATTTTAGAGAAAAGACAGATAATGAGTTGTATGTTTCTTTTATCAAAAATGAAATATACATCGCGATCACCGAACCAAGTGATATTTTAGAACCGTATGTTTTTAGGTCGAATGTTAGTTTTGAATTAATTTATGAATTTTATGAGGAGATTGATTTGTTGATGAATATGTTAGAAGATTTTGACAACGCCAACTAAAATGTAAATACGTTGTTATAGTTTTGGACAAAAAATAATTTTATAAAAAAATAAACCATCTTAGACAAATCTTGTATGCTCAAGGTTTGTCTAAGAATAAAATAAATTTAAACAGATGAGGAATTTTTTTGGAATTGTATTATTGTTAGTCTCGTTTCTTTATTCATGTAACTCTTCGCAAAAAGCAGTTGCTCAAGTCGCTCAAGAACAAAGTTTAGCTGCAAATGAGAATGCATTATTATGGAAAGTTACGGGAAATGATTTGAAAGAAACATCTTATGTTTTTGGGACAATTCATATGATTGGAAAAGAGGATTTCTTTTTAACAGAGTCTATGAAAACTGCTTTTGCAGCTAGCGATAAGATCGTTTTTGAAATCAATATGGAAGAGATGAGTGATATGAGTGTCCTATTTAAACTGATGGGAAAAATTACAATGGAAGGTGGGAAAACATTGAAAGACCTAATTAGTGATGAAGATTATAAATTAGTCAAATCCCATTTTGATGGATTAGGTTTGCCTTTAATGTTTTTAGAAAAAATGAAACCATTGTTCCTTTCGACTTTTGCATCAGGAGATGTTGCTCCTGGAGATTTGCAATCAGGTGAATTGAAATCGTACGAAATGGAATTTATGGAAATGGCACAAAAAACGAAAAAGGAAATGGATGGATTAGAAACCATTGAATTTCAATTAAGTATGTTTGATAGTATTCCTTATAAAGCTCAAGCAGAAATGTTAGTTGATGCGATTAAAGGTGGAGACGAGGGGGACGATCAATTTAAACAAATGGTGGACTTGTATAAACAGCAAGCATTGCCAGCACTTTATAAAATGATCGAAGGAGATACAGAAGGAGTAGGGGAGTTTGAAGATTTACTTTTAGTTGGTAGAAATAAAAATTGGATTCCTTTGATGGAAGGGATGATGAAAGTTAAACCTACTTTTTTTGCAGTCGGAGCAGGACATTTGGGGGGAAAGAATGGAGTAGTTGCCTTATTGAGGAAACAAGGATATACGGTTACGGCAGTTGATCCGGTGAAGACGAAGGTGATGAAACCGTAAAATTTCTGTCCCCCAAAGGGCAACGATATATTTAAGTTTTACAAAAGCAAAAAACCTATTCTTTCATTTGAAAGAATAGGTTTTTTGCTTTAAATTATCTGTCCTATTCCAAAAGTTATCACAAAAAGTAAAGTCGTCAATGCCATTTGTTTTAAATAAGGATCTAATTCGGCAGCTTCTTTCTTTTTATAAACTGCCTTGCCATTAATAAAAAGTAAAGGCAAAACAATTAGAAATAAAAACTGGGAAGCACTCTCAAAATGAAATCCAACATAAATCACCGCACATAAAATTCCAGCGACCAATAAAAACCAATGATATTTAATTGCATTATCTTTTCCCATTCTTACAGGGAGAGAGTTTTTTCCAGCCAACTTATCAGACTCGATATCTCGAATATTATTTAGATTTAAAACTGCCGTGGCAAAAAGTCCACAACTTGTAGCAGGAAGAATTATCCACCAATTAATGAATTGAGTGTGTAAATAAAATGTCCCTAAAACTGCGACCCATCCAAAGAAAATCAAAACTGAAATATCACCTAATCCCATATAACCATACGGATTACTTCCAGCAGTATAAGTTATCGAGGCAATGATAGCCAAGATTCCTAGTGCTAAAAATAATCCAAACGTCTGCCAAGAATCAATCGCTTCATAAAGTAACCACACTCCTGAAACCAAAGAAAGTAATGCAAAAATGACCATTGCTTGGAACATTGCATTGGAAGAAATCTTACCAGATTGAACCGCACGTTGAGGACCTTTCCGATCTTTGCTATCAGCGCCATGAATAGAGTCTCCGTAATCATTAGCTAGGTTAGAAAGGATTTGTAAGAAAATAGTAGTTAATGCGCTCAGTAAAAATATTTTTGGTTGCATCAATTCAAAAGATGCAGCCAAAAATGTTCCCATTGCAATACTAGCTAAAGCTAAAGGAAGTGTTCTTAATCGAAATGCAGATAACCATGCTTTGACCATAATTTATGGATTTGGTTTTTTCATAAAACAAAAAAAAGAGACGCAAGTTTTCCTTGCGCCTCTTTTTTATATAGAAAAGTATTTTTATTAAAACTATTCTGCTGCCGCTTCAGCCACAACTTCTTTACCTTCACCTTCTTCTCCAGCTGCTGCACTTTTCAATGCTCTAGGAATTTCAACAGATGCAACTGGTGTAGCACCAGGGTTCATTACGTGCATTTTATCAGTAACTTCTACATCTCTTACTCTAACTGAATTACCTAAAGTAACTTCAGAAATATCAACAAACAATTGATTAACTACTTGATCTGGAGTAGTTTTGATTTTGATTGTTCTCAATTTAGAAACCAATTTACCACCAGCTTTTACACCAGGAGAAACTCCTTTAAATGCGATTGGAATATTTACAATGATGTTTTGACCCTCAATTAATTGTAAAAAGTCCATGTGTACAATCTCATCAGTTACTGGATGGTATTGAGCATCTTTAAGAATGCATTTGTATGCAGTTCCGTCAAGTGTAATTTCAGCCAATTTAAACTCTGGCGTGAAAATCAAATGTTTGAATGCACTTGGGGCACTTGTGAAGTGGATTACTTCTTTGCCTCCGTAAATTACACAAGGTACTTGCCCTTGCTTACGAACTGCTTTTGTAGCTTTTTTTCCAACTTCTGTTCGGATGGTTCCGTTTACGGCAACTGTCTCCATTTTATGAATATTTTAATTTTAAGAAATATCAGATTTTTAGCCCTTTTTCAAAAGGCACGCAAAGATAAGTTTTTTATTATTATTTGGAAACAAAAAAGAAGTTTAATTCAAATTAAAATTAATTATTTGGGCGAAATAATGACTGATTATCAATAAGTTATAAAAATAAAAAGGCGCAAAATTACTTTTGCGCCTTTTTTTAATAAAAGATTAAAATTTTATTTTGTCAATCTGACTTTAATTTTATTATTGTTCACCTACAAAAAGTGCAGAAATCGATCGATGCTCATGCGTATTTCTGATGGCTTTGGCAAATAATTTAGAAGTTGAAATCACTTCGATTTTATCAGATTCTTGTTTCAATGGAATAGTGTCCGTTACAATCATTTTACTCAATTTTGAGTTATTGATATTTTCGTAAGCATTTCCAGATAATACAGGATGAGTGATTAATGCTTGCACACTTTTAGCTCCTTGTTCCATGATAATATCAGCTGCTCTACAAAGTGTTCCAGCTGTATCTGCAATATCATCTACTAAGATTACATCTGCTCCAGCTACATCTCCAATAACAGTCATTCCTGCAATTTCGTTAGCTCTTTTTCTATACTTATCACAAATGACTAATCTCCTATGGAAGTGCTTAGCATAAGTTCGAGCACGTTTCACACCTCCTACATCAGGTGATGCAAAGATGACATTAGACATATCCTTTTTTTCTAAGTGACGAATAAAAATCGCTTCACTTTTAAGATGATCCACAGGGATGTCAAAAAATCCTTGAATTTGATCTGCATGAAAATCCATCGTCATAATTCGATTGGCTCCTGCAGCTTGAATCAAATTGGCAATTAACTTTGCTGAAATCGGAACTCTCGGTTTGTCTTTTCGATCTTGTCTTGCATAACCAAAATATGGAATTACTGCTGTGATATAACCTGCAGAAGCTCGCTTCACAGTATCAATCATTAAGAGTAGTTCCATCAAATTGTCAGAAGGAGCAAAAGTAGATTGGATTAAAAAAACGTAAGAGCCACGAACGGACTCATTGATGATGGGTTGCATTTCGCCATCTGAGAATTTTAAAAGGGTTTTGTCACCCAAATTAAAACCGTAATAATCTGCAATTTTCGTAGCCAGATATTCTGACTCGATTCCTGAAAAAAGTTTTACTTCCACGATATGAATGTTTTGCTGCAAAGGTAAGAAAAGTTTAGAGTTGGATGTTAATTTAAAGTAAAGGGATTTTTGAATGTTGGGATATTTGTATTTATCAAATGAAGGATATCCCAATACTCAACCCCAAATTTCCCAATACCCAAAAAATGTTTTACTTTCGAGCAAAAAAAGGATGAAATTTATTTCAGAAGAAATTATTGATCGAGTTGCTGAAGAGATTGGAGGATCGGAAGAAGCATTCAAAGAGGCTACGGTGGACTTAAGCATGGAGCAACCAAACATTGCTGCGTATATTTTTTCTGATAATTTTGATTTATTTACGGAAGCAGAAAAACAGTATTTTTTGTTTTTGGTTTTAGTTATTTTTAAATCAATAAAAGATGAGGTAGGAGATTTGCCTAGAACATCTGCTGATGTTTTGGGGAAGTTGGAAGAAAAAAATTGGCAATTAATTAATGAGGTGACTTCAAAGCAATTTAGAGATCGGCTCAATGTTTTTTTTGAAAATAGCCCTCAAGAAGATTTGTTAGCATTTATCGAAGATTCCCTTTTGGAAGAGGAAGAAGAATTAGTAACTAAGGTAGGACGAGAGCCTATGTTTGTTGCTTTGAAATCCATAATTGATGGTTGGTGTGACAGCCTCCTAAAATAAATTAGATTTTCCAATATTTCTAAAACTTGCATATGTTGAAATATCTTTATAAATTAAGTCTCAATTCGCTTCAAGATCTTACTTCCCTCCAAAATCTAACTCCCTGATATTTAAAAGACAAAACACTTTAATTCTTATTTTCTGAATTCCCTAGACCACACTTTAGCACTATGAATCAACACTTAGTATCTCTACATTTATTATTAATAATCCTATTTTTTTCTTCTGCAACCATTGCTCAGGTTTTCAAAGTTGAGTCAATGAATAATGGAATAAATACTTCGCAATACGATGAAATCTCACCTGTCGTAAGTATTGATGGAAAAACCCTTTATTTTACTAGAGTTGGACATCCCACATTTGACAGAACGCTCAAGTTGGATGGAGCTGATATTGGCACTCAGTTAAATGAAATTGATTATCAAAATAAACTAAAACGCATTTATTCAAAAATAGCTGGAGAGGAAGTTCGTGATCCACAACGTTCAAAGTTCAACCAAGATATTTGGATAGCAGAATCTATTTTCGATAATTTTGAAAAAATATCTCATCCAAGTTATCCACTCAATAATGCACTTCCAAATAGTGTAAGTGCATTGACTCCTAATGGAAATGAGTTAGTGGTGATTAATAAATTTTCACAATTTGGAGGTTTGGAAAAAGGGTTTTCGATTACTCGGAAGACCTCTGATAATCAATGGACTTTTCCAGAGCCAATCGAAATAAAAAATTACTCTAATAATAATTCTGATGTTAACCTTGCGATGAGTGCAGATGGAAATATTTTGATTCTTTCCATGCAACGATCTGATAGTTATGGTGACAATGATTTATATGTGTGTTTTAAAATTGGGCACAACCAATGGAGTGAACCACAAAATCTTGGACCAAAAGTAAATACAGTTTATCGAGAGACTACACCTTTTCTTTCAGAAGATGGCAAGCGATTGTTTTTTTCATCTAATCGAAAAGGATCATTGGGAGGAAGTGATATTTTCTATTTGATCCGAACTGGAGATAACTGGGAGGATTGGAGTGTGCCATATCGATTTGTGGAACCAATCAATTCTGATGCCGATGATAGTCAACCTTATTTTAATTCTGCGACAGGTTACCTTTATTTTTCTTCCAATCGAGAAGGTTCTTTGGATATTTTCAAAGCGGAATTAATGCCGCCCAATCCAATCCAAGTAAATATCAAAGGGCGCATTTTAAATACGAAAACAAATGAAAAAGAACCTGCAAGAATTCTATTTGCGCCAGTAGGAGAAGACCACTTGGAAAGCGTTTATGTATCTGATGACGGTACATTTGAATTGAGTTTGCCAAAGGGAAAGACATATCGGTTGATTGCTGAAAGACCTGGATTTGCAGGGAAGGAAGAACAACTTACTTTTCGACCTGATTATGTATATTATAAAACGCATTCTTTGGATTTGTTTTTAGATCCAATGCAAGTGAATACTAAAGTTGAGTTGAAACCAATTTTCTTTGAGCAATCGAAAGCAATTGTTTTAGAAGAATCTTATGCTTCTTTAGATGAGTTAGCAGAGTTTTTAAATGAAAATTGGACAGTCTCCATTCGTATAGAAGGACATACTGATAACCAAGGTGATAAATTGGCTTTGCAAAAATTATCAGAGGAAAGAGCAAAGGCGATTAAAGAATATTTGGTGTATAAAAAATTTATCCAACCACTTCGAATTGAGACAGTAGGGATGGGGGATAAAATACCACTTAACAATAATAGAACTAATGAACTTCGAGCAAAAAATAGAAGGGTAGATGTGATAATCACTAAAATAAATAATGCAGGGCAATTGCAAACTCAGAAATAATGGGAGGAATCAATTTTAGTCGTTTCTTGGAAATTGGTTATCCCCAAAAAGCGGCTTCAATCCATTTGGATTGAAGCCGCTTTTTTAATGTAACAATGGCAGTACTATTTTACGTTTAAATTTTTAATTTATGAATTAAACCTTTTTACATTTTTCAAGTCAAAATATCAAACCTTATATATTGCAGCAATCGACTTCAAACATTTCGGACGAAGAAATTTTAAACTTGCTCCAAAACGATATTAACGTGGAACAAGCTTTCAGATGGCTGGTACTGAAATACCAAGAGCGATTGTATGGGCATATTCGAAGAATGGTCAATGAACATGAGGATGCGAATGATGTAATTCAAAACACCTTTATCAAGGTCTTCAAGAATATTAAAAAGTTCGAAGGTAATGCTCAGTTATATACATGGCTTTATCGAATTGCGACAAATGAAACGATTACTTTTTTAAATAAAAAAAAGCGAAAAGCAACTACTTCGATTGATGATGGGGATTTGGATATGGCGAATCGGTTGAGTGCAGATAGTTATTTTGATGGGGATTTAGCTCAGTCGAAATTAAAACGAGCAGTTGAACTTTTGCCTGAGAAACAAAAATTAGTTTTCAATATGAGGTATTTTGAGGAAATGAGTTACCGAGATATTTCAGATATGTTGGAAACTTCGGTAGGTGGATTGAAAGCATCTTATCATCACGCAGTAAAAAAAATTGAACATTTTTTGAACGAACAAACTGACGTTTAAAAGTTTATCATGAAAAATAATAAAAAAGAAATTCAGGACGAATTGGAAAAGTTAGCACCTTCGCTTTCAAAGTTGGAGAAGGAAGATGTGTTTGACGTGCCTGAAAATTATTTTAACCAATTACCAGAGCAGATTTTAAATCAAATTGATTTTTCTAAAAATAAAACAATTGAAAAAACTGTTTCAACTTCATCTACAAATAGGTGGTTAAATCAATTGACAGAACGTTTAGCTATCTTTTTTCAGCCTAAAATGACTATTGGATTTGCGATGATGATTATGTTGGGAGTAGCTTCGGTCTTTATTTTAAATAACACAGCTGAATCAAATACTCTAGCAGTAGATTTGACTTCAAATGAATTGGAAAATTATATTAAAGCAAATATTGATGATTTTGAAGTTCAAGAGTTATTGAATGTTTTGGGAAATGAAGAAGGAGGAAGTTGGACAGAGATGGAAATTGAAGATGAGGATTTAGATGGGTATTTGGAAGAAATAATAGATGACATCGATGCTTCTGATTTGGAAGATTTTTTATAGAAAGCATCAAAACCTAAATGTATAACACCAAGAAAAAAATTAAATATGAAAGAATTTATTTTAGGATTATGCTTCGTTTGTTTTTGTGCTGTAAGTCTTTTCGCTCAACCAGGAGACAGCGGCAATGCAAAAATAGAAGCTCAGAAAGTAGCTTACATCACCAATCGCTTAGATTTGACTGCAGAGGAGTCTGCGAGATTTTGGCCAATTTATAACCAGTTCCAAAAGGATCGAAAAGTAATCAGAGGCAATAATAAAAGAAAGCCGAGGCTCGAAAATTTGTCTGATGCTGAATTGGAAGAGAAAATGATCAACAACTTTAAGAAAGAGCAAGAGCTGTTAGACTTGAAAAAAACATATTTTGAAAAGTTAAAAAAAGTTTTGTCTATTCGGAAAATTGCAACGCTCCAAGTAGCTGAGAGGGAATTCAAAACAACTATATTGGACATGATGAAAGAGCGGAGAAAAGAACGACAAAAGCGACGAAAGAATATGCAAAACGGAAATTGAATAAAGAATTATCCATAATTTTCTACATTTGTAGAGTGAGAATCGGTGCTTATATTTATTATAAGCGCCGATTTTTTTATTGCTTAAATTGGATAAACTATATTTATGTCTAAAGTTGCCAAAGCGCATATTGCACTATTTTTAGTAGCATTAATTTATGGAGCTAATTATTCGATTGCCAAATTGGTTTTGGATGATAATTATATTCAACCCTTTGGATTTATTGTTTTTCGAGTTTTGAGTGGAATGGGATTATTTTGGTTTTTTCATCTAGTATTTGTTCGGGAAAGAATAAAAAAAGGAGACATTCCAATGCTCTTATTGTGTGCATTTTTTGGAGTAGCTGTAAATCAAATGTGTTTTTTTATGGGGTTAAAATATACAACTCCGATTAATGCTTCCTTGATTATGACCACAACTCCGATTCTCGTTTTAGTTACTTCTGCTATTATAATAAAAGAGAAAATCACTCTTCAAAAAATGATAGGGATCGCTATAGGGGCAATTGGTGCAATTATTTTAATTAGTAAAGGAGGTTCATTTTCGTTGCAACAAGATCAATTATTAGGAGATGCTTTAATTTTTACTAATGCTATTTCATATGGGATTTATTTGGTTTTAGTAAAAAAACTAATGATTCGATATCACCCGATAACGGTAGTCAAGTGGGTTTTTACTTTTAGTATTTTTATGGTTTTACCTTTTGGCTGGAACGATGTCAAAGCAATTGAATGGTCTACTTTTACTCCTACAATCTGGTTGGCATTTGCTTATGTTTTAATTGCCGTTACGTTTTTAGCCTACCTATTTAATGCATTTGCTTTGAAAATAGTCAATCCCTCCGTGACAAGTATTTATATCTATTTGCAACCATTGTTTGCATCCATCATTGCTTTGACTATGGGAAAAGATGAATTAGGCGTGGTTAAAATATTAGCAGGGATTTTAATCTTTGCAGGAGTTTTTTTAGTAAGCAGACCTATCAATGTTTTCCAAAATAAATAGATTTTTTATCTAATGTGTTGTCACAAATGTGATTTTTTTCTAATTTTTATCCTACCTAAAAATCAAGTTTTTTAAGGTTGTTTTTTTTCAAAATAGATGTGATTCTTTATCATGTATTAATGTATGAGAAAGAGTCAATTAAAGGTTATACTAAAAATATTTATAATTTATTTCATTTCATAATATGTTGATTGTCAGTAAGTTATACACTTTATGATTTAATTTAATACTAAAAAGTATTAAAATTATTTTCTTCAAAAAAGTAGTTTCTTAAATAGATTTTTTCAATCTTTACAAATAGATACCACTTTAAACTAGAAATAAAAATGAAATATTATCACGAAGAAAACATATTAAAAAAGCTTATTTTAAAGTTTTCGGACATGTCACAAAAGGGAACGGTGGGTTTTTTCGAGAAAACGGCACTTTTGGATTTGATCTTATTCTTTGAAAATGATAACAATATTGAAAAGGCTCTTGAAGTTTGCGATTTTGGGATAGTTCAATATGGATCTTCTATGGAGTTCTTGTTTCATAAAAGTAGATTATTAGTAGAGTTAGAGGAACTCGATGAGGCATTAGTATACTTGGAAAAAGCATTAGCTTATTCACCTGAAAATTTTGATTTAAACCTTTTGCAGGCAGAAGTATGGATTGCATTTGGCGAATTTAAATTAGCCTATAATATTTTAAAGAGTTTATATCAAAACTCTGGAAATGCACAACAATCTCAAGTACTTTTTTTATTGGCAAAAATTCATGAGATCAATGGTGATTTCAAAAAGATGTTTTCAGTATTAAAAAAGGCTTTACAGAAAGATCCGAATCATCCTATTTTATTAAATAAGATTTGGTTGGCTGTAGAAATGGCTGGATTATATGAAGAGAGTGTGGAGTTGCATTTAGCAATTATCGAAGATCATCCTTATTCATATTTGGCTTGGTATAATTTAGGGCAAGCGTATTTTTGTCTCGAAGATTATGAAACTGCCGCAGAAGCATTCGAATATTCTTTTATCATTAATAGTAAATTTGAAATAGCATATAAAGATGGAGCAGAGTCTTATATCATGGCTGAGAACTATGAAAAGGCGCTAAAAATGTATCAAGAATTTTTAGAAAACGCTACAGGAGATAGTGATGTTTTTGCGAAAATTGGATTTTGCTACGAACACTTGGGAGAAATTTCAATTGCTAAAAAGCATTATTTAAAATCAATTGAAGAGAATGCTTCTAATAGTATGGCATTATTTCGAATGGGAGAATGCCATATGTTTGAAGAGCAATGGGATGATGCAATTCATTATTACAATCAAGCTATTGAGGCAGATTGTGATCGCGAGGAATATTTAATTGCGATTGCTGAGGCTTATTTTAAAAATAAAAATGCACAACAAGCAAGAGTATTTTTCCAAAGAGCAACAGATATGGCTCCTGAGTTGGGAAAATATTGGACACAATATGCGACCTTTTTGATGAAGATGGGAGATAGCGAGGAGGCCTTTTCGATTCTAGATGAGGCGCAAATATATACTGTAGATACAGAACTTTTGTATTGTAAAGTGGCCTGTTTATTTGCAATGAGTAAGAGAGAAGAAGCCTTGCAAACATTGACTCAGGCGCTTGAAGAGAATGCATCTTTATTGCAATCTTTATTTAAATTGACTCCAGAATTAGAGCAAGATTCGGAAGTAAGAGCGTTAATCAATTTATTTAAGATGTAAGGGCGTATTTAATCAATTTAAAAAAAGCACCTTTTGGGAGATTCCCAAAAAGTGCTTTTTTTATGGCGTGGCATATTTTTTGGAAAGATAAAATGTTGAATTTCCCCTAGCCTTAATGATTTTACCCTCCTAAAAATAATACCATGAGAAAAACTACATTTACATCTACCTACTTTATTTTATTTTCATTTATAATGATTGGTTTAATATCTTCTTGTCGGCCTGACCCGAAAGATGATATTGTCGTGGGACAATCGAAGGAGGAATTTGATGACGCAGATCAAATAATGATAGGAGACGCTATCTCGGAGATAATTAATGAATCTTCAAATGAATTTAATGTCTTGGCAGAAGCAGATTACCAAGAAGTATATATGCACTTAAATACATTAATGGATCAGGTTGCTAATACGGTTTATGTTCAGAAGAGAGATGATTTTGATTGGAAAGTATCTATTTTAAAAAATGATGATGAGATCAATGCATTTATTCTTCCTGGAGGACATATGTATATTTATAGCGGGTTATTGAAGTTTTTGGAAGGAGAACATGAGTTGGTAGGTATGATGGCTCATGAGATGGCTTATGTAGATTCAGATAATTTGATGAATCAATTGAAAAATGAATTTGGAAGTAAAAACCTAAGTAAGGTTATTTCAGGTGATCCTGAGAGTCATGCTATTATTTCAGATATTGCTGATGCGATGGGGCAAATGGTTTTTAGTGAAACAGCGGTGGAGGAAGCAGATCAATTTTGCACAGATATAATTTGTGGGTTTGAATGGGATGGAGAAGGGTTATTGTCACTTGTCAAAAGAGGTGGTAGCGATCCAATTAAAACGATCAAATGGCTTGAATCAAGACCTGTTACGAATGATAGAATAGATAATCTGACAAATATAATTTATAATAGAGTAGAGACTTGTGGAACAACTGATTTGACTTATTATCAAAGATATTTGGATAATGTAATCGGGAAGTTACCACAATGATTTAATAGTAAAAAAAGCAATAAAAAAAAGACCTTGACTAGCTAGTCAAGGTCTTTTTTTTATTTAGGGAAGCGAGACAGGCCGCTCCAATTATTCCTGCATGATTGAGTAATTTTGCAGGAAGAACAGGGCAATTTACTTTTAATAGGTCTTCATATTTAGAGAATTTCTTACTTGAGCCTCCACCTAGTAAAATGAGGTCAGGAGAAAGTAACAATTCAAGATGTTGAAGATATTCGTTGAATCTCTTCCCCCAATCATTCCAACTGAGTTCCAGTTTTTTTCGAATAGAATCAGCAGCATAATGCTCTGCAATCATTCCCTTAAATTTTAAATGTCCTAATTCAGAATTAGGCAACAAAACTCCATCTGTAAAAACAGCTGACCCTAAACCAGAACCAATTGTAATTAATATTACGGTTCCTTTTTTACCTTTTCCTGCACCAAACTGGAGTTCGGCAATTCCTGCTACATCAGCATCATTTCTTACATAAACAGGGCAACCTGTTGCTTCAGAAAGTAATTTTTCAACATTAGTTCCAATCCATTTTTTATCAATATTGGCAGCTGTTTTAGCGACTCCATTTTGAATTACAGCAGGAAATCCTACGCCGATTAATCCTTTCCAATCAAAGTGATTAACAACTTCTGAAATTGATTTAGCAACTGCTTTTGGTTTGGCTGGAAAGGGAGTCGGAACTCGAAACCGTTCTGTAACTAATTCTCCAGTTTTGATATTTACGATAGCTCCTTTGATGCCAGAAGCACCTACATCTATTCCTAATATTTGATCTTCAATCATTTTTGATAAGCTATTTAAATGTGTTTGATTTTTTTAAAAGTAATTCTGAGTCAGAATTAAGATGATTTATTTAATCACTCTCACTTTCATTTTGACATCGGTTTTAGGTCGTGTCCCATTCACAGCAGTAGCTGCGATTTTGTCAATCACTTCCATACCACTAATCACCTGACCGTATACGACATAATTTCGATCTAGCTGAGGAGTACCACCCATTTGATAATATTTTTTCCGTTGGGCATCTGTATATTTTACGCCAGTTCTTTTTTCGAATTGATCTAATTGCTCGCGTGAAACAGTTCCACCATGGACAATGTAAAATTGAGATCCAGAAGATTTTAGTTCTGGATTAACAGAATCAGGTTGACGGGCAGCAGCCAAAGCTCCTTTAACATGTACCAACGAATCTACAAATTCTGCAGGAACCTGATGACCTGGGCCTCCACTTCCTAGCCGAGCATTAGCGGAAGCATTTCGAGAATTTGGATCGCCACCTTGAACCATAAAGCCATTCATGACTCGATGAAAAAGCAAATCATCATAAAAACCTTCTTCTATTAATTTGATGAAATTATCTCTATGGTTAGGAGTTGAGCTATACAAAAGAATAATCATTGTACCCATCGATGTTTCCATCTCAATCAGACATTCTTCTGGGGCGTCGATTTCGATTACTTGAGTTTTAGTATTGATTTTACCTTCCTTAATTGCTTTTAAGGTAATGGTATACTTTCCAGGTTTGAAATACTGATGAGAAGGAGTTTCTTCACCTGAGATATTTCCATCTCCAAAGTCCCATTCGTAAGACTCTGCTTTCTTACTTTTATTTTCAAAAGTGATCTTAGCAGGTGCTGTTTTCACCGCATTGTCAGAAACTCTAAAACTTGCGATTGGCTTAGAACAAGATGTAAATAACAATGCAACTACGCACCAAAAGCCAATTATTTTTTTTGTAAAAACCATAATCTGATATTGTTCTTTTTTAGGATAAATTTATTCGTAAACAATGTAAATCTTCATTTTTATATCATCAAAAGGTCGGCTTCCATTTGGATTTGGAGGCGCAGGAGCTGCGGCAATTTTATCTACTACTTCCATTCCTGAAATTACTTCTCCAAAGACGGTGTAGTCACCATCCAACATAGGAGAACCACCAACTTGTTTGTATAATGCTCTTTCTGCTGCAGTATAATTTACACCACTTCTTTTTGCATAACTATCCAACATTTGATCGGTTACAGGTGATCCATCCACAATGTAAAATTGAGAGCCAGATCTTTTTTCAGGGTTAGGAGTTCGAGCAGCAGCTAGAGATCCTCGGTAGTGATATTCACCTATTTCATGATCGATTTCTGCGGGGTTTTCAGCGATTTCAGCGGCTACTTCTTCTGTTCTGATTTGAGTGTTACCTCCTTGTACCATAAACCCTTTCAAGATTCTATGAAATATTAGACCATCATAAAAACCTCTCTTAGTTAATGTGATAAATTGTTCAGTATGTCTTGGTGTACTATCGAATAATTTGATTTTAATATCTCCAAGATCCGTTTTTATAATGGCATGAGGAGAAGTTTCTTTGCAAGAGGAAAGCATCATAAATGCTCCAATAAAGGATAGTAATATTAATCGTTTCATAATTTTTTTTTAAATGATAAACACTATAAAAGGGTAGTGATGAATATTCATAATTCATCATTGTCTTAATTTACTCTTCTTCGTCATTTAAGTTTTTAAAATACTCGATGACTTTGACTTTCAATAATTCTTCTTGATTACTTACTCCTTCAATTCCGACAGATCTAATCGGATCAAAATGAGGCCAACCATCAGCATCTCTACCTTTGAATTTGAAATAACCATCAGGTTCTAACAAAGTGCAAACGGCAATATGCATTAAGTCTTGTTTTTCCTCTTTGGAAAATTTGTCATCAAATCGACCCAATTCTTGAATACCAATCAAAAATAAAATATTATTTAAATTGGGTAATTCGGTTTTACCCATTGATTTTCTAACGACATGTCTGACTCTAAGCCATTCATATTCTACTTGCCATTCTTCCATGCTTTTTTTTTGACTGCAAAAATAATAATATTTTGAAAAGAATTAAGAAGGAAGGAAGACTTATGGTTTTATTTACAACAAGGTTATGTCAATTAAATTAACATTCTTCAAATGTAGATTGAACTTTAGGTTGGTAAAGTCAAATTAGTCAATATAATTCTGAGGCCAATTTAGCTTTAAATTACCCTTCTTGAATCAACGTATTGATCTTAGATGCTCGACGAGCTGGGCCTAAAGTTGCTAATAACCCAATTAACATTACTGTAGCGGAAACAATGACAAAATCTCCAAATCGTAAACTCGAAGGATAAATATCAATGATAGAACCTTCTGGCATCGTAACGAGTCCCCACTTTTGATGAATGAGATATAAAATAATCGACAAAGCTATTCCGATAATGATCCCCAAACTAGTGAGCAAAATTCCATTATTCAAAAAGATGTTTCTAATCTGCGAATCTTCCGCACCCATGGATTTCAAAATGGCAATGTCTTTCTTTTTATCCAAAACAATTACCCAAAGTGCGCCTACCATATTAAATGCTACCAAAATCATGGCAAAACTCAATAAGGCAAACATTAACCATTTTTCCATTTTCAAAACATTAAAATACGTTTCTTCTTGTTGGTAACGATCTTTGATTTCAAATTTTGGGCCGACGATTTTTTTGATCGCTGTAATGGTTTCTGATTGATTGATGTCAGGATTAAATTTGATTTCCAACGAACTCAATCTATTGGGGAGACTCAATAATTCTTCCGTAAATTTTAAAGAGGTAAAAACATAATTATTGTCTAGTTCTTCCTGATAGGCAGCAAAAATTCCAGAGGCAAAGATCGATACTTTTTTAAATGGTTGGCTGGTAGCAGAAACCTTTCTTCTTTTGGCGGAATAAATAGTAAGTGGTGTAAATGGATCATCTAAATTAAGCGCTAATTTTTTTCGAACACCTGCACCTAGAACAGCCATTTCTTTACCATCAATTTTGAGCATATATTCTCCTTCGCGAATAATTGAATCAATGCGATTGACTTTCGCAAAGTTCTCATCGACTCCTTTTACGATTCCAAAAGTTTGATCACCTCCACTTCCGTATTCAAAGAATGCTACCTCTTGAAGTGTTTTTGAAATAAATTCTACCCCTTCTAAATTTTCAATTTGAGCAATGTCGATGGAATCCTGTGAAAATGTTTTTCCAGCAAAAGGAACCACTTTAGCATCTGGATTATAAGTATTAAAAAAACCAGTTAACAAATCTTCCAAACCATTAAAAACGGAAAAAAGCAAAATCATCACCGACGTTCCCATCGCAATTCCAAATACAGAAATCCCCGAAATGACGTTGATCGCATTCGTAGATTTTTTAGAAAAAATGTATCGTTTGGCTATGTTAAAAGGTAAGTTCATTTAATTGTTGTATTCAACGCGTCATAAATTATACTCTGAATTCTAGGTCTGAAATCTTCCCCACTCCACTTATTTCTTCTCATAGAAGGGTAAGTTCGATTCGTCAAAAATATAAAAATTAAATTATTATCAGGATCTGCCCAAACACAAGTTCCAGTAAAACCTAAATGACCAAATGTATTTCCGGAAGCTTCTGTACATACATTTTGCGAACGATTGCCATCTAGTTCTTTCATGTCAAAACCAATTCCTCTACGCGTACATTCGCTATGTCGAGTCGTAAATAATCGAACGGTCGAAGGACTGAAAAATTGCTCTCCACCATAGTATCCTTCATTCAATAACATTTGCATAATAATGGCTAGATCATTGGCGTTAGAAAATAAACCTGCATGTCCAGCGACTCCTCCAAGCATAGCAGCCCCCATATCATGTACATGTCCTTGTACTCGACTTCTCCTCCAATATTTATCATCCTCAGTCGGTGGAATCATGGATTTGGAAAACTTATCTAAAGGATTGAAAGTTGTCGAATGGAGTCCTAATTTTTGATAAAAATTCTGATCAGCATAAATATTTAAAGGTTGACTTGTGACTTCTTCCACCGTTTTTGCCACAAGGTAAAAAGCCAAATCACTATATCTATATCTTCGAGTAGTTAACAAATTTGACTCATAAATTTGATTCCATATTTCGTCTTTAAAAGTGCTTTTCATAAAAAGTTTATCAGTTACCGGAGTATCAAAAGTTGCGCTCCTTTTGCTACTATAATATTTTGGAAGAGGTCTTTTCTTTTTGGAAACGGTTTGTTC
Source organism: uncultured Saprospiraceae bacterium (assembly GCA_937981555.1). Taxonomy (GTDB): domain Bacteria; phylum Bacteroidota; class Bacteroidia; order Chitinophagales; family Saprospiraceae; genus CAJQQY01. The sequence goes on along the minus strand of CALJOK010000012.1, from coordinate 75,073 downwards.
ATAAAATGGAATCCAAGGATGTAGTTGTGCTCGATGTGCCATCATATCTTGGATGGTCAAAGATTCTTTATTAGTACCTTTTAATGCAGCAACATATTCACTCATTGGATTATAAATATTCACTTTACCATCTTCATAAAGTTTCATCATAGAAATGGTAGAAGCTGCAATTTTAGTAACAGAAGCCAGATCGTAAATGTCGTTTTTGGTTACAGGTCTTTTCTTAGAGTAGGTATGGTAACCGTAGGATTTATTGTAAACGATTTTTCCATCCTTAGCTACCAAAACAACTCCTCCTGGAGTAGCTCGTGTACTAATTGCTTCTTGTACGAGTCCATCAATTTTTGCTAAAGTATAAGCATCCATTCCAACACTCTCAGGAATAGCAAAACCTAATCGCAACAAACTTTGTGTAGTTACTCCAGTATTAAATTTACTCTTTTCAGAAGCAGTTACTGGTAGTCGACCATCAATTGCGATAGCTCCAAATAATGCTTGTGCTGCAATCTCTTGTGTGATATCATCTTCATCATAGCCTTGCAAGACATAATCAATATTGTCAAAATATTTCAGCGCATATGGGTTTCCAAAATGCACTAAAACTACTTTCGTTTTTTTGCGAAGCGCATCTATAAAACCTTTTTCTTCCATTGTCAATCCAAAGCCTTTGCTGGCATAACTACTCAAATCATGGACACTTACAAAAACAACATCTTTATCTTGAACCGAATTCAATAATTGTTTTTGCTTTGAAGTACTTAATTTTTTAGGAGCTTGATAGTGTGTCATCTTTTTATAAGAAGAAAGCGTCTGCTGGAATTTTGTCAAAGTCTTAGCACCTAAACTAATGGAAGCAAAATTGGTGTTTTCCAAATCTTTAAATGGAATTAAATTATTTGGATTACGCACTAGTGTCATGGCATTCTGAATAAGTTGACGCTTAAGTGTGTAGGCTTTTGGAGTATTTAATTCAGCTCGGATATTAGCTTCGTTGATAGGTCGGTAGTCATTTAATCCAAGACGATATTTTGCTCGAAGCACTTTTTTTACACTTTCTTCGATTCGAGATTCTGGTAATTTTTCTTCGGAAATATATCGTTTAATTTCACTCACACATTTTTTAATATCATCTGGCAAATCCAAAACGTCATTACCTGCCATCAATGATTTAGCAGCAACTTCTCCTGGAGCAAAATGTTTTGAAACACCTTTCATTTCCAAAGCATCAGTAAAAATCAAACCTTCAAAACCAATTTCTTTTTTTAATAAATCTGCCACCGCTTTTGGAGAAAGTGAAGTCGCTAAATTTTCGGTTGCATCAATACTTGGAACACTCAAGTGAGCGACCATCATACTTTTTACACCATGCTGCGCAAGTACTCTGAAGGGAAATAATTCCAAACTATCCAATCGATTTCTATCATGCGAAATAACAGGTAAATCATAATGTGAATCTACATCAGTATCACCATGTCCAGGGAAATGTTTTGCGCAAGCGATAATATTTCCATCCTGCATTCCTTTCATGTACATATAACTTTTGGCAGCGACATTATATCTGTCTTCGCCAAACGAACGAGTATTGATGACAGGGTTATTTGGATTATTATTGACGTCGACAACTGGTGCAAAATTGACATGCATTCCTAATCTTCTACATTGACGAGCGACCTCTTTTCCCATCTCATAAATGAGTCGATTGTCTTGAATCGCACCTAAGGTTAATTGCTTTGGGAAACTGACCCCGTTCTTTTTGAATCGCATTCCTAAACCCCATTCGGCATCGACTGCAATCATCAACGGCACTTTAGAAAGTGATTGATAACGATTAGTCAACTGAGCTTGTTTCTCAGGTGTGCCTTGGAAAAAAGTCATTCCTCCAACATGGTATTTACGGATTTGTTCTTCGACCCAATCGGTGTGTTTTTTTCCCAAATCAGAGTGCGCACGAATGGAAAACAATTGACCAATTCGTTCGTCCAAAGTCATGTTGTCGTAAATATTATCGACCCATTCTTTTTCTAAATCAGAAATGTTATTATGGAAATTAGAAGATTGAATTTGAGTTTCACCTGCATTGATACAGATAAAAGTAATTAGGAGGAGGGTAAGGATTTTTTCTTTCACGCGGTTGCCGATTTCTAGGTTTTTATAAAAAGTCCTAAAATTAATTTCAGGATAGTATTAGTTTGTTCAATATTGGATATTTTTTACTGACCCATTGTTGGATCTATTTCTTTTGCTTTTTGCATTAGTTGAGCACCTCTTGCAGTTTGTCCAAAGTTGCTCAAAGCGATTCCCAAGTTAAACATTATACTTGGATTGTTGGGTTGGAGTTTCAAAGCCTTTTCTAAATATTCCACCGCTTTGCCACCATTGCCAGACATGCCATAGGCGATGCCCATAAGGCGCAAAGTTTCGATGTCGTTAGAATCTCGTTGATGAGCTATTTCTAAATATTGAATGGACTTCTGAATATTTCGAGTAACCTCACCGTGATGTTTTCCACCATTTCGATAGGCGAGTGTCAAATTATTTTCAGCATCAGCATACTCCGAATCAAGTTGTAAAGCTTGATTGTAAAATTGAATGGACTCGTCAAATTTTTTCAAATATTGATGTGCATTTCCTAACAACAAATAAGCATTTTTGTAATTTGGATGAATGCTAATCGCTTCCTTCAAATGTACAACTGCTTCGTTGAGTAAAATATTTCGTTCAGGATTGGTTTCAGGTAATTTTGTCGCAGCTTCGATAGTTGAGCCACCCATGGAGTTGCGCAACTTTGCACTATTTTTTGAAACTTCAACATCGGTTGAAAATAATTTGTAGTTACTTTCCCAAGCACTATTTCGATCATTCGTTTTATAGGAAAAAAGTAAAGCAGCAATTCCAACAAAAGCCAAAGGCATCATAAAATTGGAAGTATTTAATTTCTTTTCTCCTGAAATATATTTTGCAAAACGATAAGCTAAAACGCCAATCACTAAACAGAATCCAACTGAAGGCATAAACATAAATCGCTCTGCCATATTTGTTCCTACTGGAAATACAATATTAGAAACAATCGAAAGAGTAATGATATAAAATGCGATTCCGAATGAAACGATGTCTTTTTTCAAAATTCCCATCAATGCATAAATCCCCAAACCAACATACATCAAGAAACTCACAATCACTCGCCAATCTCCAAAAGTCATTGTTCCCACATGATAAGGATAATAATCATGCGTCAACGGATGAGGGAAAAACAATAGTTTTACATATTGACCTAACGTATAAAAAATGGTCGCCATTTTTTCTCCACCGGAGTATGCGATATATTTTCCATTTTCGATTTTGATAAATGGATTGTTCATCAACTCCATGTTTTCGCTACCGAATCCTCCTCCCAAAACACTTTGTCGAATGATTAGGAAAAAAACTCCTGCAATTAAAAATGGAGCCGTTTGCATTACGATTTCATTTGTTTTTGCTTTGGTGAAAACGAAATAGGTGAGAGGTAAAACTGCCAAAAATGTAATCGGATTTTCTTTGGCTAAAAGTGCGAGAAAAAAAGCAACTCCTGCGAGAGTAGTAAAAACTATATTTTTTTCATAATAACCTTTTAGAGAAAAATACATCGCAGCTAAGCTCCCGAGTAAGGCGACAATTTCATCTTGTCCTTTGATGTTAGCCACAACTTCGGTATGAATTGGATGAGTGATAAATAAAATAGCTGCTACGAATGAAACGAAAAAAGCAAAATCGTCTCCTTTAGATGGTCGCAACATTTTGATAAATAAAAGATACAAAACGATTCCCGTCAGTCCATAAAATAGAATGGTAAAGAAATGAAAATACATAGCACTCTTTGGCGTTCCATCAAGTGGCTTACCTTCCTCCTCGCCAAACATTTCCCAACCCATCGCAAAGAAAACTAAAGTCAAAGGTCTATACCTTCCTCCTTCGACTAAAAATTGTTTTCCTTCTTTTTTGAAAAAACCATAAAAAGTATCATTTCCCAAAATTCCTGAAATTCCAGAAACACCATCTTTGGTGTACATATTATCTGTGATCACAATTGCGTCGTCCTGAGTATAACCATAATTCAAAGTTTTTCCATAAAGGATAAAACTCACGACCATGATGAGTCCACAAATCATTTTTTTATTATAAATAAAAGCAGGAAAGATTCGCTTCGCTTTGGAAGGAGTAGATTTTTTAGGAGCGCGATCTTTTGGATTTTTCTTTTTGGACATAAGTTCTTTAATAGTTGATTTTTAATGATGAATGGTTCATTCCAATTCGTAGAATATTACATTATGAGATTAACCATTCATCATCAATATTACAGTTCATGATTTTGGTTATGAGCTTTGTACCGACCTTTGCCGAATTTTGTTCCATTAAATGTCTCTGTTGTTTTCTTTCTCATTTGCTCTTCGAGTGGCAATTGGATAAAGTCCGTACATTTCTCAGAACAACAATTTTGAAATTTCTCCGCACACTCATCACATTGAATAAATAAAATATGACAAGCATCATTCGCACAATTAATGTGGGTGTCGCAAGACTTACCACATTGATGACAGTTGGCGATAATGTCTTCAGAGATTCGTTCGCCCATTCGATCATCGAAGACGAAATTTTTTCCAATGAATTTATTTTCCAAACCTAGTTGATCTACTTGACGAGCGTATTCGATAATTCCGCCATCGAGTTGAAAAACATTTTGAAAACCTTTGTGCTTATAATAAGCACTTGCTTTTTCGCAACGGATTCCACCGGTGCAATACATCACAATATTTTTATTTTTATCATCTTCGAGCATTTTTTCCACTTTGGGTAATGCTTCCCGAAAAGTATCTGCGTCAGGTAAGACGGCATTTTCGAAATGTCCAACTTCCGTTTCGTAATGATTCCGCATGTCGATGACAATCGTATTTGGATCATCCGTCAATTCATTGAATCCTTTGGCATCCAAATGTACACCTCGATTGGTTACATCAAATGTTTTATCATTCAATCCATCAGCGACAATCTTTCCTCGGATTTTTATTTTTAGTAAATAGAAAGATTTCCCATCATCGTCAATGGCAATATTGAGTCGAACTTGATCCAAAAATTCAACTGCATAAAGTCGAGTTTTAAACTCCTCTAAATTTTTGGTAGGAACTGATATCTGCCCATTGATGCCTTCCTCTGAAACATAGATTCTTCCATAAACTTCAACTGCATCAAGTGCTCGATATAATTCATTTCGGAATTTCTCTACATCTTTAATTTGTGCATATTTATAAAATGACAAAGTGGTTCGTTCCACGTTGCTTTCGAGCATTCTCTGCTTGAGTTCCTCTTTGTTTATTTTATTATGTAATCTCTTCATCTCTAAAAATTATTAAATCAAAACTTTTTGCAAAAATAACGAAACATTAGTTACTAAAAAAGAAAATTTGTAATACGTAGTTAAGAGGTGATATTTTTCTCTAAAAAAGAAAAACCCGTGGCACGGTTTCAAACCGTGTCACGGATTATTTAAGTATAATTTCTTTTTTTAGAAAAATGGATTTGTGCGTGAAAATTGAATTTAGTTTTACCTTCAATCGATGACACAATTTTGAACTGTGTCACCAAGGGGAGTTTAATTTTTGAAAATCTTTCCCGTCTTTTCAGTAGCCTTATTTCTTATGGTATAAAAATAAGCACCAGCGGAAAAAGCACTTAAATCGATTTTTTCAATTTGATATTCTAGCAAATCAAATTGGTGTGATTGCAATAATCGACCTGCTGCATCATAAATTTCCAAATCCGTTTTCCCCAATAAATTAAAAAATTCAAATGAGATAAAATCGCTGGTTGGATTTGGGAAAGTATTAACTGATATATTTGTAAGTTCATTGTTATAGGTTGTGGAAAAGTTAAGCCCTTCATTCACAGCAGCTAATGCATTAATCCTTCCGTAGCCATATATATTGTTTGGAATATCTTGACTTGAAATTCCACCACAATCTAAAGTATCTGTTTTTGGAACAGCAGTTAGTTCAATAATATCTTCAATAACTTCTACTTGTCCTGCCAAATCTGGGTTTGCAGAAATCATCAGAGCAACCAATCCTGCGGTGTGCGGACCAGCCATACTTGTACCACTATAAGTAGCATAACTACTATCTCGAATGCAAGATCGTACAGCTACTCCAGGTGCAGAAACATTTGGTTTTCGAATGCCAGTTCCATTGATCGTCACCGGGCCACGACTACTAAAACCTGCAATTGTATCATTTTGCGCAGTTGCGCCAACACTAAAACTTGCTTCGAATATTGCGGCAGGAGTACTCACACTTCCGCAACCTTGGCTACCACTATTTCCAGCTGAAACGACAACGACAACTCCTGATGCTTTTAAATTTTGTACAACGGTTTCCATGATATGCCAGTTCGTAGAATCGCAACCTTCCGAAGTTGGACAACTCCAAGAATTGGCAATTACGTGAGGTGCTTTTGAGACATCTGGATTTTCATTATTCAAATCGGTTGGTGCCATAAACCATTCGAAACATTCGATGTAAGTTGCTGGCGTACCATTTCCTCTTTCCATATTTCTGCAAGCAATCCATTTTGCACCAGGGGCAACTCCGATTTGGTTATCGCCATCTTCGCCGACCATCGTCCCCATCGTGTGAGTTCCGTGATTATGATCGTCGCAAGGATATTGCACATCTAAGCCACATGGATTAATCGAATCTTGTGCGTTGGCATTGATTTCATGAATGGCGTCATGCCAATTATAATTATGATCGATGGTCGTTCCATTGCCGCGATATTTTTGACTGAGGGCTGGATGTGTCCAATCGTAACCAGTATCTTGACCTCCAACAATGACATTTTGACCATTGAATCCGAGCGCCCAAACTTCTTCGGCATCAATCATATCAACTCCCCATTCGATAGCAGTTGGCCCTCTTTCGTTAGTGTAATTAGTTGAAACAGGTTCCTCGAATTGAATAGGGGAGTTGTCGGTCAGTTGGTTGACTTCTGGCAATGTTGCTAATTTTCGAAGGAGGTTGTAATCACCTTTTACTTGAATGGCATTGATGATGAAAAATGATTGGTAGGATGCCTGAGCATTTTTTAAAACTTTTAAAATATTTTTTTGGTCAGCTTGCGCATTGGTTTTTAATTTTTCGTAAACGAAATTTCCACGAGCTTCTTTCGTTTTGAAATTTTGAGATGCGCTAACATTTTTTTGATTTTTTAAAACAACTAAAAAATCTAAAGCTTCTCCTCGGAGAGCTTTGGTCATGAGTTTGGGAGAGATTTTTTCTTCCCAATTTTCGTCTTCAAAGTTGGTGTTTTCTGAAGGAGTGAAAGCTGTCCAAGTTAAAAATAGAATAGAGCTTAAGATTAAAAATATTGAATATTTTTTCATGTTGATATTTTTGATAGATAGGTTGCTATCTACTGTTTAATTATTTTAAAATAACCGATTGCTTGATCTTCATTTTTTACACTTAAAAAATAAATGCCAGCGGGGATATTATTTTCAACGTCGAGGTTAATATTTTGTTTACCACTTTCAATATTGGTTATTTTTTGTAAAATAGTTTGTCCTGAAATATTAATCATTTCCAAGTTGATCGTTTGTGCAAAAACTAGATCCATATGTAAAATAATTTTTTCAGAAAAAGGATTTGGGAAAACATTCATTTCTAAAATACCTAAATCTGGATTAGAAATTGACGTTTCCAAAATAATTTCAAATTGACTTTCGATGATGCAGCCATTTGCATCTTGAATGTAGCCGATGTAATTTCCAGCAGATAAAATAGAGAAGGTCATTCCTTCCTGATAATCGAATCCATCCAAAGAAAATAGGTAAGGTGATGTTCCGCCTGCGCCCTCAAAAGTGACACTTCCATTTCCGTTGCCCGTATCGTTCGTTATGTTTGTGATAGCAAAAATGAGTTCGGGAGCTTCGGTGATTTCAAATGTAATTGTATTGTTACAATTGTTTTCGTCAGTTACCAATGCATCATAAATTCCAGCAGGTAAGTTTTCGAAAAGCCCTGTGGCGTTGGAATTTCCATTTATAGAAAAATCGAAATTGCCTGTTCCACCAGTTGCCAAAAGTTGAACTGAACCAGTACTTTCTCCAAAGCAAGGCACATTAATGATTTCATCAGTTGACATTCCTAATACATCTGGTTCGGTAATTTGTGCAGAGAAAATAGCAGAGCAATCGTTGATATCAGTTGCCGTAACATTATAAATTCCAGCAGGAAGATTTTGGAAAATACCAGTTGCATTAGTTTCACTTCCCAGAGAAAAAGTAAAGTCTCCTATTCCGCCAGTAACTGAAATTGAGATGCTTCCATTTTCATCTCCGAAGCATTCAGTATTTGTATTATTGAATTCATTTAACTCAATATCATTATTCTCATTGATGGTAACGGGAAGCAAAAATGTACAATTGTTTTCATCCGTCACGAGGCAATCGTAAACGCCAGATGCTAGGTTTTCAAAGATTCCATTTGAATTCGTTTGATTGGAAATCGAATAAGTGTAGTTCCCCATTCCGCCAGAAGCTTGCACTCCAAAACTTCCTGTGGTGGCACCTGCGCAATCTGCCATTTGGGTGTTTTCCAAAGTTAAAATTAATTCGTCAGGCTCGGTAAGCGAAATAGTTTCGGTAGTTTCACAATCATTTTCATCTAAGATGGTTACTTCAAAAGTACCAGCATTTAAGTTTTCAAAAACGCCTGTAGAATTTGAATTTCCATTCAAAATAAAAATGTGTACACCCGTTCCGCCTGTTGCATTTATTTCAAAACTACCAGATGAATCGCCTGCACAAAGGATGTTTTGAGTTTGAGAAATTGAAGTAGAAATTTGTTGTGGTTCGTCAATTTCAAATTCAATAGTTGAGCTACAATTATTTTGATCGATAATCGAGATGATGTAAATCCCACCTTCTAAATTTTCAAAAACACCACTTGAGTTTGTTTCATTTCCTAAAGTATATTCGAAGTTTCCGTTGCCTCCTGTGGCAGTTGTAGCGATTGCTCCAGTTGCTTCACCAGCACATAGGATTGAGTTGGTAAATTCGATGTTGGGTACGATTGGTTGTGGTTCGGAAATATTTGTTTCGATAGAATTTTGACAATCATTTTCATCTGTAACTATAATGGTATAGCTACCCGAAGAGAGATTTTCAAAAGTGCCAGTTGAGTTAGTTTCGTTACCAAGAGTGTAGGTGTAATTTCCATTTCCACCGTTTGCAACAATAAATATGCCTCCATCATTTTCTCCTTGACAAGTAACATCTTGCAAATTGCTAATGGTTAGACCAATAGCAGTTGGTTCCGAAATGTTGACTTCGATAGAAGACGTGCACATATTGTTATCAGTTGCGATGATTTCGTAAGCTCCTGCTGTGAGGTTTTCAAAAATACCAGTTGCGTTTGTTTCATTTCCTAAAGAGAATTGGATGTTTCCAGTTCCACCAGAAGTATTTAAGTTGATCGACCCAGAATTATCTCCATTGCAAAGTACATTTTGACTTTGCATTAAATTGACTTCCAAAGGTAGTGGCTCATTGATTTCGAAGGACATAGAATTAGTGCAATCATTGTCATCCGTTACGATGACTTCATAAGTTCCTGCTGCAAGGTTTTCGAATTCACCAGATGAATTAGTTTCATTTCCTAGTGTGAAAAATAAATTTCCAACGCCACCATTTGCATTAAAATTAATAGCACCAGAATCATCTCCGTTACAAAACAGATTTTGAATTTGTAATGTTTCGATATTGATCGTGTTTGGTTCTTCGACTGTTGCTTCGACAGAATTTTGGCAATCGTTTTCGTCCGTAATTATAATGTTATAAGTTCCTGCGTTAAGATTTTCAAAAGTCCCTGTTGTGTTGGTCTCATTGCCAAGAGAAAATTCAAATAGACCAATTCCTCCACCAGCGCTGACTGAAATAGCACCTGAGTTTTCGCCATTGCAAAGTGTGTTTTGTATTAATAAAAGATCAACAGTAATTGCAAGAGGTTCGGTAAGCGTAACATTTTGAGAAGTGGAACAACCATTTCCATCGGTCAGATTCATCATGTAATCATCCGCAGCAAGATTTTCAAAAAGACCAGTTGAATTGGTTTGTCCATTCAGCGAAAACTGGTAACTCCCAGTTCCTCCGTTAGCTTCAAATTGAATCATTCCGTTATTCCCTCCAGCACAATCGATTGGATTGGTTTGTAAAATTTCGGAAATCAATTCCGTTGGTTCTGAGATTTCATAAGAAGAGGAAGTGGAGCAATTATTCTCATCCGTAATTATAATGTTATAATTTCCTACAGAAAGGTTTTCGAATAGGCCAGTTGAGTTCGTTTCATTTCCTAAAGTGAAATTTAAATTACCAACTCCACCACTTGCCTGTATTTGAAGACTTCCGTTATTTTCTCCAAAACAGTTAACATTCTGAGAGGCAGAAATAGAAGAAGTAATCATCTCGGGCTGAAAAACAGTAGTGGAAAATAGTGAAAAACAATTATTTTCATCTGTAATTGAAATGGTATAAGTTCCTGCGGCAAGATTTTCGAAAACCCCTGTTGAGTTCGTTTCGTTGCCCATAGAAAAATTGTAACTACCTGTTCCTCCGCTTGCTTGGATTTGAAAACTTCCGTTGTTTTCTCCAAAGCAATTCACCTCTTGTGAATTTGCTACAGAAGGAGAAATTTCACTAGGTTGGGAAATAGTTGCGCCGATTGTCGTTTGACAATTGTTTCCATCTGTAATTGAGATAGTATAATTCCCTGCAGTTAAGTTTTGGAAAAAACCAGTTGAGTTACTTTGTGTTCCAAGGTTAAATGTGAAATTTGAATTTCCACCTGAGGCAGAAACTTGGATGGTTGCATTATTATTTCCAAAACAATCTACTTCCGTTTGAGTATCAATTTGAGCAGCGATTGGATTAGCTGAATCAATGAGGAAAGGAAGATTTTCGACACAAGAATTTCCATCCAAGATGACTACATTATAATTGCCTGCTGAAAGGTTTGTGAAAATTCCTGTCGAGTTAGTTGTACTGTTTAAGGTGTATTGGAAATTACCAACACCGCCATTTGCTTGGAATATTACTGAACCATCATTAGCACCTGAACAACTTTCATTTATCTGTGAAATTAAATTGATTTGGATAGCTGAAGGTTCAGTAATGTCAACGGTTATCAGATCTTCACATCCTAGATCATCCATTGTTGAAATAGAATATTGTCCTGCGGATAGATTTGTAAATATATTGTTAGAACCATTCGGTGTACCGTTGATAGAATAAATATATCCGCCATTCCCGCCGACTACATTTACTTCGATAGTACCATCTGAATTTCCATTACAAGTTACATTTTGAGCACTAGTGAGAAAAAGTTGAACTTCAGCGTTTTCATTAATGATGACTGATTCTATGGTTGTACAGTTGTTGCCATCTTCAATTAAAATAGGGTAAGTTCCTGCCGTTAAGTTTTGGAAAACCACGGTACTTCCTGTTACTGTATTTCCGTTCATAGTTGTGCTGAAATTCCCAGCACCTCCTGAAAGTTGAAGGGTAACAGATCCTGTATTTCCTCCAAAACATTCTACCTGAATTATTTCAGATATTTGTACATCGATTTCAGGAGGAGAAGTAATCGTGATATTTAGAGATGCCATACAGTCGTTGGCATCTTTGATATTGAAGTCATAACTACCTGCGGTAAGGTTATTAAATGTAGCACTCGTTTGATAATTTCCTCCATCAATGTTGTATTGATAATTTCCTGTTCCACCTTGTCCATCTAACATAACTTCACCATCTGTATCGCCAAAGCAACCCAAGTTCGTTTGTTGATTCACAGAAATTTCTAAAAGATCAGGTTCTGAAATAGAGAAGGGAGTTTGCGAAGTACAGTTATTTGCATCAAGAGTGTGTAAGGTATAATTACCAGCTGGGAGATTGGAGAATGAACTACTTGCTTGATAATTCATTTGATCAAGAGAGTACAAGTAGTTTTGTGTTCCTCCTATGGTATTAAATTCTATCGATCCTGAGTTATTCCCAAAACAATCTACTTCTGTTTGTGAATTAATAAAAGATTGTAATGGATCAGGTTGAGAAATAGTAAAAGGCAAAATGGCTTCACAGTTATTATCATCTCGAATGGTTAATGCATAAACACCTGATGAAAGATTTGTAAATAGATTGTTAGGAGAAAAGTTAGTGCCATCAATACTGTAAAGGTAATTTGAGGCAACTGTCCCTCCAACAGCATTAGCTGAAATGGATCCATCTATTCCTCCGTTGCAAGTCACATTTTGTTGTTGGATAATGATAGGGGTAATTGGATCAGGTTGTGTGATGGTAACAATAATATCTTCTATGTCGTTATCAGCATCAGTTACTTCCATGATATATGTTCCAGCACTAAGGTTTGTGAAAATTCCATTGGATTGGGATGTGCCTCCAACTAGTGAGTAGGTATAAGGAGGAGTTCCGTTATTGGCTGCTACTTCAATTATTCCATTCGATCCACCATTGCAAGATATATTGGTTTGACTCACAAGATTAAGTTCCAAAGGAGGAACAGAGGTGAAACTCGTTCCAAGAAGAAATAATCCATTCACTCCATCTGAGCCTAGAATTCTTCCTGATGGCAAAAATGGATAGGTTCCCCAACATCCATTATAACCATTGTACTGCGTATTCGAAGGGTAGGTATCATAGTAACCTGCCAGCGTCACATTTGCAGGATCCGACACATCAAAGACTTCAATTCCATCTTCGTAATAAGAAGTATATAGATAGTCACCAACTAAGTATGGATTATGTGGAGTATTGTCTGTGGAATTTGGAGCAAGCAAAGGAAATTGAAAATTACTAACCACTTCAATATCGTTATAGTTAGAAATGTCCAAAGCCGTCATCGGTAATCCAGTTCCTACCTCTCGTGCATAAAATGCAGTATTACCATCAGGCGTAACCCAACTACTATGATTATAACCAGGCTCACCGGTGTACGAAGCTAAAAAATTAGGACTTGAAGGATTCGATACATCCCAAATGTAAAATCCATTCCATCCATGTGAAGCATAAGCCGTATCATTCCGCACATAAATATCATGTACATAACCACCTCCAGGGAGAGGAACGCTTGCCAAATGTGTTGGCGGACTTGTCGTTACATCATAGATAATTAATCCATTACTTTGAGTATTGGATCCTACTACATATAATTTCCCTTCCGCCTCATCGATATAAATATTATGAGCTCGAGTAAATTCAGAAGTAATTTGCTGAGCTAAAGTAACAGAGGAGGGCAAGTTGTTTAAATCATAAACAAGCAGCCCTTCATTTCCTTCAGTACAGGCGTAGGCAAAGTTGCCATAAGTTTTAAAATCTCTCCACGTACTCGTTGCACCTGGGGTAAATTCATCAATGAGTGATAATGTATTACTGGCAGTAATTTCGAAAAAATGAATCTTACTCCTCGATCCCAAAATGGCATATTCATTACCGCTTCCATCGACATAACCCCAAACATCATTATAACTCAATCCTGATTGGTCCCAATTGTCCAACAAGTTCATATTCATAGAAACTTGGGATGTTGAATTTTGAAAAAATAAAAATACTATACAAATGAGAAGGAAAATTTTCTTCATAAGTTCACTTTTTAGGAAGTATTGATTATTAAATAATTAGGGATTAAAACTCCTAAAGTTAGTTGTAGTTTTTAAGAAATATATTTTAAGATTAGAAGGGAGAAAAGATTTTTGGAGATCAGTTCATTTTCATAAATATTAAGAATTTGAACTGATGTAAATCTAAGAAAAAAATTAAATTTAGATTAAATTTGATATGTCTATGGGATGTTATGTGAAGTTTACGACAAGAAAATTTTAAAAAATCTAAAAAAAAGAGCTAAACAACTGTAAATGAAAGATTTAGCGTTGTTTTTCTTTCCGTTTTATAAAATAAATTCTTAATATTATGCCGACTATCGAGAATAATTTTTACATCACAAACTTAAATATGGGAGGTAATCATGTTTAAACAAAATCTTTACGACGCATTTTCCAAGATGAGTCCTTACGAAAGGCATCGCGTAGTTAAGTTTCTGTATGACAATCAAGGCGATTGTGAAATTGAAAAAAACGACATTACAAGTGCGATAGAATACGCGATGAAGGATCGACCTTCATTTGGAGGTTATGTTGTAACTGTCGAGAAAGACAATCAAATTGTTGCAGCAACAGTAGTTAACAAAACGGGAATGTCTGGCTATGGGCCAGAAAACATTTTAGTTTATTTTGGAACACAACAAGATTCTACTTATGAAGTGAATCAAAAAATGTTGGACAAAACAATCACAGTAGCTAAAGGCGATATCGCATTTTTAGTGACTCCTGATAATCCTTGGAAAAACATTTTTAGAAAACTTGGATTCGAATCAAAACTTTTGGAAATGAAATATTCGAAACCCAACAGAAATTCTAAGGCATCCTAGCCAACTAAAACAACTTTCTTACTCTCCTTAAAAATTAGACATACTAAAAATAAAAATTCCTTTTCAGAGCCAACAATCAAACATGACTTTTTCCTTTTTATAAAGGAAGAAAATGTATTTCTATGATTTTTTAAGTAAAGTCTAACAAAAATATTATCACCATTCTTTTTTGACAGTCAACTTCACGGAAAAGTTTAAGCCTTAATTTTTTACAAGCGTCGTATTAAATCTATTAGCCTTTTTTTTGAGAAAAATGAAAAGTTAATCTGGAAAAGGTCTTTTGAAAAGATTGAGTCAGTTTTAAAATAAGCTTAAAAGCAGGGATTTATTTTATTTTTTTAAATCAAAATCCCATCTTGTTGCTATTAAATTATTTTTAAAACTATAGCTATGAAAAATATTACGATCATCCTTTTATCCATCTTTTTTGGAAATGTCCTTCATGCCCAAGACTTAATAGTGGAACCTACTAATCTTGATGAAAAACAAATTGGAGTAAACATTACCGATTTCTTTTTGACTTTTTTAAGTTTTAACAATCCACCTGATAATTCTACCCCTTCTATTTTGATTTTGTATAAAAAGAATAAAAATGGGAAAAGGAAACGATATGGATTTGGTGGAAGAATAAGTTGGCTTAAGCAACCAGATAGTGATATTTTTTTTAGTTCAAGAGTTAATATTAATTTGGGGCGAGAATTTGTGAGAAAGATAGGAAAGAGATGGAAAGCTTATGTTGGATACGAAACTGTCTTGTCTGGTACTTATAGTGAGGTGAACTTTGAAAATTTTGATGATGAAAAGGTAAAGGATTTTAGTCGATCAGCAAGTATTGGTTGGAAAGCATTAGTCGGATTAGAATATCATTTAAATGATCGTCTTTCTTTATTAACAGAGACGAGTTATGGCGTTTCATTTAATTATGCATTAAATAAATCTGAGAATAGTTTTAGGAAAAGATCGGAAAGTTATTCTGCAGGAACATTTTATACAGCCCCAACATCATTAATCTTAAGTTTTTACTTCTAGAAGAATAATGTATAAACGCCTGTAAATCAAAGCGTTGGGTTCTTTTATGTTAAAGAATTAAAGGCGAAAAAAGAGATAGTTCACTTTTCTCGCCTATTTTCATTATAAGTTTGAGCAGATTATAATAAATGTATGGTATTTAACGTTTTCGTTAAATTTTTCTTAAATGAGGTAAAAAAATTAGCCTTGCATATAATAATCTCTTATCTTGGGTATAGATTTTGAATATAAGAAGTAGAAATCCATAATAACAGAAAGGTTATTACCCATTTTTAAAACATTTTTCTTCATAAAAATCATTGCATATAGATTACATAACATTTACATTTTTTTAAAATTTTATTGTCAAAGACCACTTTTTTTTAACTTAAATGTAGATAGTTATGCAAGTTACCCAGTTGAACGATCAGCAATTGATTTACAGTTACCTAGAAGGTAACGAGAAAGCCTTCGAAGTTTTATTAACTCGACACAAGGCGAAAATTTACACTCAAATTTATTTATTCGTAAAAGATACAGCACTCGCTGAGGATATCTTCCAAGAGGTGTTTATCAAAATTATTGATACACTACGAAAAGGAAAATATAACCATGAAGGAAAGTTTTTGCAATGGGCTTTACGAATTTCATACAATATGTGTGTAGATAATTTCAGACGAACTAAGCGTCGTCCGAAAGTTTCCCAAACAGAAACATTTGATATTTTTGATGTATTGAAATCAGGAGATGACAATGCAGAAGATCTTATCATGAAAAGTCAAACACACCAAAAAATCCGTTCGCTTGTAGACGCCTTGCCACCTGAACAAAGAGAAGTGGTTATCTTACGTCACTATGCGGATATGAGTTTTAAAGAGATATCTCAATTGACGCGAGTGAGCATCAATACAGCTTTGGGTAGAATGCGATATGCATTAATTAATATCCGTAAGATGATTGAAGAAAGAGAAGTCAGTCTGAAATAAACCTTTTGAGATACTCAAAAGGCGTAATTTGCTTACGCTATCAAAAATATACGGGAATTCGACATGGTCGAATTCCCTTTTTTGTTAGCACGTAGTGGTTTGCTTTAGCTGACCTCAAAAAGGTTTCCTCTGGGGAATTTTTAAGATCAGCTAAAGCAGTTTGCTATTTATTGACCAACTTCGCATAGTCTTTTGCGAAATAAGTGATGATCACATCCGCACCCGCTCGATGAATACTAGTCAAAGTTTCTGGCATTGCTTTTTCATAATCCAACCAACCATTTTGGCAAGCAGCAATTAACATCGCACACTCTCCACTTACATGATAGGCTGCAATAGGCAACTCAAAGTTATTTTTCAATAAACTAATTACATCCAAATAATTTAACGCAGGTTTGACCATTAAAAAATCTGCTCCTTCTTGTGCATCCAATTCTGCTTCGATGAGTGCTTCTCGTTGATTAGCAGGATCCATTTGATAGGTTTTTTTATCGCCTGCTTTTGGAGCAGAGTCGAGCGCATCTCGAAATGGACCATAAAATGCACTTGCATATTTTACAGAGTAAGACATGATGCCTGTATCGGTAAAACCACTTTTGTCTAAAGCTTCTCGAATGTATTGAATTCGACCATCCATCATATCAGATGGGCCGATAAGGTCAAAACCTGCTTTGGCTTGTGCGACGGCCATTTTCCCCAAAATTGGAAGGGTTGGATCGTTAAGAATTTTTCCATTTTTGACTAAACCATCATGCCCGTCAGAACTATAAGGATCCATCGCCACATCGCTAATTAAAGTAATTTCGGGAAATTTCTTTTTGATTTTTGTCGCAGCTTTGAGGTAGAAATTTTTTGGATTGTAGCTGTAGGTTGCAGTTTTGTTTTTTAATTTTTCAGCGACGGCTGGGAAAATCATAAAACTTCGTAAACCTAAATTCACACACTCTTCGATTTCAATTAAAATATTATCCAACGACATCCTATAATTTCCAGGCAAAGAGGAAATTTCATTTTTGATATTTTTTCCATCAAAAATAAAAAGTGGATAAACTAAATGATCTGTTGATAAATGTGTTTCTCGTATCATTCCACGAATGGCTGCGGAACGTCGGTTTCTTCTAGGTCGTCTTAACATAAATGTTCTTATTTAGTTCTTAATAAAAATCATGTTTTGAGTCAGTCGAAAATCAAAGTTAATACTTCCTTCGGTCGTTTTTAATTTCAATTTTCGTCTGACCACGAATTTTTTCTAAGAAGATTTTTTAATGAAAAAACTGCTAACAAATTTCGTTGTTAGCAGTTTTAATTATACTTGATTTTATTCCTTTAGATTCTTTTTTGGAATAGGATCATGCATGTCTCTTTTGCTCCAAGGATGGCAGCGCCCTATGCGTTTTAATCCTAACCATATTCCTTTGGAAATTCCCCATTCTTCAATTGCACCAACCATATAATGAGAACAGGTCGGTTGATATCGACAATTCGAACCCAATAATGGTGAAATGGTGATCTGATAAAATCGAATTGGGAGAATGAATATTTTTTTTAATAAGTTGCTCATTATCAAAAGGTTACGTTAGCTTCTTTCTTTTTACTATCGAGGAGGAAATAACCTTTTTGTTTGTTAGGGCCTTTGATTTTAATGACACTTTGTTGGTCATTATATAAATCTGTGAGGATGCTGTAATAGATTCCTAGGTTTTGGAGTTCTTGTACATTTTCTACTTCGAGATAAAACCAACCACCGAGTAAATCTTCTGTTATTTCTTTTCCTAAAAAATTATAACTCACTTCTTTTTGATTGACTTGTAGTTTGAATTTCTTTTGAAAATATTCAAGTAAATATTTATCTCCGTCTTTGTGTTCTTTCTCTGTGAGCAAATGTAATTTTTCGGTCACACCACCTTTTGCAATATCGGATTCCAAATCATCAAGGTAAATATGCATGGTAATTTGCAATGTTTTTTCTTCGCTAGAAAAATCAATATTACACTTGCTGACATGAATATCGTGCGCTTCATTTTTTCCAGAAAAACTAGTTCCTAGAATAAAAACAAAGACCAATACTATTAATTTTATTTGAGTCATTATATGAATAATGTTTTTACAAAAATACGGAAATAAAAACGGTGTCGCAGGTTAAAACGAATTTTATGACTTTTTTATGATTCTTTGATGTCAATGATTTTTATTTCAACTCTTCGATTTTCTTGATGTTTTTTATCAATACATTTTATTTCATTTTCGCATTTATTTAGGAGTTGAGTTTCTCCCATTCCTTTTGCTTGTATCTTCTTTTTACTGATTCCTTTTTTTACAAAAAAATCTTTCAGGTTTTTCGCTCTTCGTTCAGATAATTTTAAATTAAAATTATCATCTCCTTGTGAATCAGTATGAGATGAAATTTCGAAAACAAAAGTTGGATTGGTTTTCATAAAAAGAATAATCTGTTCAAAAAGTAAATGTCTTAGATTACATTTTTCGAAACTAAAACAACACGCAAATCCAGGAAGATTATTAATTAATATTTTATCTCCTATTTTTGAAATCCCCACAATTTCTTGATTGTAGTTTTCATTTTTTAGAACTAAGATGTTTTGGCAAAAAATGTTTATTGAAAAAAGCAAAGAGCAAATGAGCAGTAGATTATTCATAATAAATTATTAAAAACTGTGGATAAAGAATATGACTTCATTCTAATAAACCTATCAATATCTTTAAGTTACCTTTAGAGATATCAAAGAATTTTTTTGCTTCGATAATCTGCTAATGTAGATTGTTCTATTTTCTTGAAGACTTCTCATCGAGTTTATCCAATAGATGACTAAGTTGGTTTTATTTAAGTATTTATTTAAATTTGTATTCTCTTTTAGAGACCCATAACCCATCTTGTAGTATTTCAACATTTAAGATCATGAATTATTTGATAACTGAGTATAATACAAATTACTGAGTTTCAAAATAGTTGAACGAATTGTTCAGTGATTTCCATTAAGAAATAAATAATTGCCAAATGAAAGTATTAATGCTAATAGATAGTCTTGTAAAAGGTGGCCGAGAAAGGCGACTATTAGAACTATTAAAAAGTTATTCGCAGCGAAAAGATATAGAAGTTTCGTTAGTTCTTTTTTCCAATAAAAGTAGAGTCGATTATCCAGAAGTGTACGACTTGAATATCCCAATTTATTACCTAGAGAGAAAACCAAAAAAAGACCCTCGTGTTTTTTATCGCTTTTATAATATTTGTAAAAAGGAAAGACCTGATATTATTCATAGTTGGGGGATTATGCCGACGATTTATGCTATCCCTACTGTTAAGATTCTTGGCATTAAACTCATCAATGCATGTATCGCTGATGCTCCTGAAGATATGAGTTTTCTCGATAAAAGATATTTTAGAGCAGGGTTAACTTTTCCTTTCTCCGATATTATTGTTGCTAATTCAAATGCAGGTTTAGAAGCTTATCGAGTTCCAGAGAAAAAGAGATCGTGCATCCATAACGGGTTTGATTTTAATAGAGTTAAAGACATTAATGATGAAGAAAAGACTCGCCAGCAGTATCAGATCAAGCCAGGTAAATTAGTTGGAATGGTCGGTGCTTTTTTTGACCGGAAAGATTATGATACTTATATCAAGGCAGCCTGCAAATATCTCGAAAAGCAAAATGATACAACATTTCTCGCGATTGGAGACGGTCCAAATCTAGAGCATTTTAAATCAACAGTTCCAGAAAAATTTCGAGATAAAATACTTTTTCTCGGGATGGTTCATGATGTGGAATCTGTTGTGAATTTATTAGATATTGGAGTATTGGCAACTTATACAGAAGGTATTTCCAATTCGATTATGGAATATATGGTACTAGGAAAACCAGTTATCGCATCAGATGGTGGTGGAACTAAGGAGTTAGTGATGGATGGGGAAACTGGACTTTTAGTTCCTCAACAAGACCCAGATGCTTTGTTTGAAAAATTGGATTATCTACTAGCTCGTCCTGAATTACGGGTTGAAATGGGACAAAAAGGGAAAGCGCGAATTTATGAACATTTTACCATTGAAAGGATGGACAAAGAGTATTTAGATTTGTATGAGGCTGTTTAACTCCTCCTTCAATATTTACTTCGTTGAATTAAACCATCAATAACAGATATTCCAGTTTGATGTGCGTAGGAATGTGCACGCCTGATATTTTTAGCAATATTTGTTGGAGCAATATGGTGAATTCTCTTTTCACGATACTCGGTTTCGGTTAGAATTTCAATCTCATTAAGATTGATTCCGTAACCATATTTTTTGGAACAATCTTGAGAAGGTCTAATGATTTTCCCATCTTGGATATAAATACTTCCTCCTGGTCTTGCACTTCTAACATCAGATATTATCGGATTTTGAGGATGACTTTTCCAATTTTGGGTCAACGGAGTATCTGCGTAAAAAAGAAATAATTCATCATTTTTTCCGATGCCTTTACATTCAGAAATAACTGTAAACATCCACCATTTTTCATTATGATAAAATAGCGTGGTGTCAACTGCAATCGTATCTGTCATTAAATCCATTTTGTGTTTCCACTCATATGGAAAATTCGTACACTCATAAAGTTGAATGTCTTTGTTTTCATTGGACTCCGGAATCATGTAGTAAGTATCTTCCAATTCAAAAATAAAAGGATAAGACAAATGATAAGGCTTTTCTAAGATTGGAGTGATCGGTCCTGAAAAACCATTTTCATTTATTTCAACAACAGATAAAAAACCTCGATTGGTGGAGAAAGGTAACTCTTCAAAAAAGAGATAATTCTTATCCTCTCTTTGCACTAATATTGGGTCTGCCCAAAATCGATCTTTTGGTGGTTGTATTATTTTAAAATCGCTAACGGAAGTGGAAGGATTAATTTCACTTTTAAAAAGAAGTAGCCATTGTTCGCGATAAAATTTTTTCCGAATAAAATTATAGATGATACGACAAAAATGATTGCTCAGGTTTGTCAATGCGCTAATTTCATTAGGTGTTTTTTTATCGAGTTGGTTTTCTTTCTTTAGGTAGGAAGATTTATTTAGAAAAATTGTTTCTCCTGCTTTAGAAAAATTAGTTAAGAATCTTGGAATGAAGGAATGTAATTTCCATGCATGCTCATTTCGAGATCGTGATAATGATAAAGAAGGCATCGTTGACCAAGTTTGGGAAATAATCTTTCCTGAGTCAGTAACATTTTTTTTAAGAATTAGAGCAGAAGAAATCACTCCTTTCATTTTCATAAATTCTTCATATCCGAAATAAGAAAATTGAGCATCATCATTTCCATGAGCGAAACTTAAAATCCCATGGTTCAAGTTTTTGTAAAATAATTCTCTTGGAGATTCATCACTTAGCCAGATTAAAAAGTCTAAATTTTCGGTTTTTAATTTATCTTCATAGTCATTTGAAATCCAATTATTTTGCTCAGGAAATAAGTCTTTTAATTTTTTTTCTTCAAAAGCATCAGGCGATGGTTTGTAATATTTCTTATCGAATTTGAAATGGAAATCTTGAATTTTACTTCTTTTTTTATTTTTAGAAATAAACTCTTTGGGTAGGACAATTGCACCATTTATAGTAGCAATTTTTTCATCTAAAATTCTTTTTATTAATGCATATTTCCAACTGGAGACGACCAATTCATCAATTACCAATGCGACTCTAATTTCCATTTTTATGAGGTTCTAATTTTTTTTTCAACAAGACCATTTCTTAATCAAATCATTTCCTTTTCTTTTTCAAAAAAGGTTGTTCCCTTCTTCGCCATTTTTCGCAACAGCGGACTGCAACGATAGCGATCTTCTCCATAAGTTTTATATAGTTTATCCATTCGTTTAACGCATTTTGCGATGCCGATTTCATCAGCCCATTGGAGTAATCCTTTGGGATAATTCACCCCTTTGGTCATGGCTAAATCAATATCTTTTTTAGAAGCGATTTGCCAAAAGACTGCATCGGCTGCTTCATTAATTAGCATAGTGATAATTCTTGCAACGATGCTTTTGCCTAACTTTTCATTTTTGGTAGCTTCCGCATTTTGTGCATTTTCGGAATAGTCATAAAATCCTTTTCCAGATTTTCTACCGAGGTAACCTGCTTCAGATAATCGTTTTTGAGTGAACGCAGGTTTGTAGCGAGGATCGAAATAGAAAGCAGTAAAAACAGTTTCGGTTACGGTGTAATTTACATCATTGCCAATGTAATCCATGAGGGTAAATGGGCCCATTCTGAAACCTGCAATTTCAGTCATCGCCCAATCAATCGTCGGAACATCTGCCACTCCTTCTTCCAGAATACGAAGTGCTTCAGCATAAAAAGGTCGAGCAACTCGATTGACAATAAACCCTGGTGTGTCTTTGGTGACCACAGTTAATTTTCCCCAACTGTCGATGAGCTTTTGAGATTTTTCTAAAACCTCTTGGGAAGTTTGTATCGCAGGAATGATCTCCACTAATTTCATCAAAGGAGCAGGATTAAAAAAATGAATCCCGACGACTCGTTCTGATCTTTCACAAGCTGCTGCAATCGATGCGATGGAAAGGGAAGAAGTATTCGAGGCTAAAATACAATCATCATTTACGATGGATTCCATTTGTTGAAAAACGGATTTTTTGATCTCCAAATTTTCGACAATCGCTTCGATGACAAGTCCACATTCTGCGTAGGCACTCATGTTATCGACTAAGTAAATTCTTCCAAAAATTGCTTTAGCAGTTGGATCATCAATTCGTCCTTTTTCGACAAGGCGATTGAGAATCTTTTGTAATTTTTCGCTAGCGTGAGTTAACGCTTCTTTATTTTTGTCAAAAAGAATTACTTCGTGTCCTGCGGTGGCTGCTACTTGAGCGATGCCACTTCCCATTGAACCGCTTCCTAAAATTCCTATTTTCATGATTTCAGTTATTTGGTTATTGAGTTATTTGGTTATTAAATTAGTTCACAAAATGGGAACAATAACTTAATAACCGAATAACTAATAACGATTTATTCTCCTTTAAAAATGGGTTTTCTTTTTTCCAAAAAAGCAGCAACACCTTCTTGGTAGTCAGCGGTGTGTGATGCATCACTTTGCAAATGTTCTTCGACAGCAAGTTGTGTGTCGAGGTCGTTCGTTAAAGATTTATTGAAAGCTAATTTTGTGTATGCTAAACCTCTTGTGGGCATCTTAGCTAGTTTTTCTGCTAATTTTTGCACTTCATTTTCAAAATCATCATCTGCGACATATTTATAAATCATGCCCATTTCGACTGCCTCTCGTGCAGGTACTTTTTCTCCTAAAAAGGCCAAAGCAGTTGCCCTTGCCATTCCGACTAATCTAGGTAAAGTAAATGTTCCTCCACTATCTGGAATCAAACCAATTTTGGAAAATGCTTGCATAAAATAAGCTGACTCCGTTGCAATAACGATGTCGCAAGCCAATGCAATATTTGCACCTGCACCTGCAGCAATTCCGTTTACGGCAGCAACAACAGGTTTTTCGATTTCTCTAATTTTTTTAATAATTGGATTATAATGTTCGCTGACAAAAACCGATAAATCAGGACTATCAGGATCAGTCGCTTCTGCCAAATCTTGACCTGCACAAAATGCTTTTCCTTTGGCGGTGATGACAATGCAACGAACTTCTGCATCTGCTGCACTTTCTTTTAAAAATTGCTGCAAACCCATCGCAATTTCTTTATTGACACTATTAAATTTGTCAGGGCGATTAAGGGTGATAGTGGCTACGCCATTTTCTTTCGAGAAGAGAATACTTTCCATTTCTTTAATTTTATTTGATTAAATTTTTGCGAAGATAAAGAAGTGCGTGGAGAAAATATTCACCAACCAATTTTTTCTAAGGCTTGAATCAAATTTTGACTTTGATATTTTTGTGCTTGTTTTTTTAATTGATGAAAAGCGTTGAGATTCCATTGGGTTGGATAATTGATTTTTGAAAAATTATCGACGATCTGTAAACTAATTTTTTCAGCTTTTTCATTTTTCCCTAATTGAAAATATTGGTCTGAAAATATTACCAATT
Organism: uncultured Saprospiraceae bacterium; assembly: GCA_937981555.1. Taxonomy (GTDB): domain Bacteria; phylum Bacteroidota; class Bacteroidia; order Chitinophagales; family Saprospiraceae; genus CAJQQY01. The sequence continues at coordinate 50,515 of CALJOK010000012.1, read as the reverse complement.
GACCATCATATTCATACACTTCGTTTGGGAAGTTTTTGATGAAAAGATCTAAAACTTGTTCTGCCTTTTTATTTTTTTCTTGAATAATTAATTGGTTAGATAGCTGAGAGAATAAAACTAAATAGGAATAAAAATATGGTTTCTCACCTAATTCTATTTTATCAATTCCATCCCAAATAAAATCTTTAGTGACTTTTTTAAAACTCTCTTCCACATTTATTCCACCGATTAAGTAATTAGATTCTTGATCTTGTTTGATAGGATACAAACGATAAGCTAATCCTTCCAAATGAAAGTAGTCTTGCATTCCCAAGAATGTAGATTTACGACAAGTTGCTCCAATACAAATTGGTCTTTGCCAATTATTTTCAGCAATCAGACCTAAAAAAATAAAGTCATTTCTAAAAATATAACCCTGGGAAATTTTCCATTCCATTTTATCAACAATGTTTTTGTATTGAGTTGGAGGAACTATATTTTTCTTCAGAATTGCATCTTTATCTATTTCCAAAAACAAATTATTGGAAGGAAGAGATGTTACTTTATTTTGCTCCGTTCCATATTGATTTGCTTCGTCTTGAATGAAATGAATGGCTTCATTCAATGATGTATTTTCTTTTTTCTCTTGAGGTAGATTCGTGTAGATATGTGTATTCTTATCACCTTCGTAAAATGATGATTCAAAAGGCAATGAATAGGGTGGCGCATTAAAAACGCCTTTTCGAAGATGATCTATATATCGATCTAGTTGTAGTAAACTAGTGTTCGCAACCATCACATCAGTTCGAAAACCAAACTGAGCTTGCACATATAAAAGTGGATAAGTATCGCTATCTCCATAAGTGAAAAGAATTGCATTGGGAGGGCAAGAGTTCAAATAATTTTTGGCAACATTGATGTAAAAATCGTTGTACAAGTTTGCTTTTAATTCTTTTCTAGCTTCTTCTTCATTTTGAAAATAGAGTAATTGTAAAAAAGTATTCATCACTTCATTACAATATTTGATATAAACTTTTCCAACAACGGTTTCAAAATCAGGATTTTGTTCGGACAATTTTTTGAAAGCGGCATGACCTAAATGAAAATATTTTCTATAGATTTTTAGTTGCTTGGAAGTGAGTGAGTTATTTCCTTTGGGAAGGTTGAACTGTTTTTCTTTGTCTATATTTCCGCCTCGGTTACTAATTAAATTAGTAGCGTGAGTCGTGTAAGCTCTTGCCAAACCATACAAAAGTGTATCAGAAAGGTTTTCTTTTTCTCCAAAAAAATCAATCACATCTAACTGCCAACCTGAGTATCCTGCAAAGGCACAAAAATTGAATTCGTGGACGTTGGATGTCGGACGACGAACTTTCTTTAAATTATTGAGATCAGCAGGACCTGATAAATATTGTTCTAATTTTTGAAAAGATTTTGTTTGATAGGACCAAAGCATTTCTCTTTTTTCTCTAACTTCATAAGAATATACAGAAGACATAGCTACGAAATATCCTTCAGGTCGTTTTTCAAAATAAAGTAATTCTCCTTCTTCGGGGGCATTATAATTTTTGTAAAAATGTTTTTGGACAGCTTTAAGAGAAGGGAAATCTTTTGGATTAAAATCCTTTTGCGCATAAAAATGGAATGGAAAAAGGAAAATCAAAAAGGCAATAAAATGGATTTTCATAGAAAATAAATTAGGTGAATATAGCCACAAAAATAGGGAAAATTAATCTTCCATTTTTAATTTTACCTCATCATAAAACAAATCCACCCACCTTGAATATTGCTCGCCTGAAGGATGCAGATTATCAGAAGCGACCAATTCTGGTTTGTCCAAACCTTCTCTCGAAATAGGCGTGATGTCAAAATAACTGACGCCAACACTATCCGTAATTGTTTTATTAATTAAGTTAAAATCATCTATCTCTTGACTAATCGTAGCATCACCATTTCCAAAAGGGGTGTAAGCATAATCAGGAATCGAGACGACAAAAACATTTTCTTTTTTGCCTCCAGCAAAATTAATCGCAGTTTGCAACAGTTCTGCAAATTCAATTTCATACTCCTCAATTGGTTTTCCTTGATATTGATTATTGACTCCGATGAGTAGCGAAACAAGCTCAAAAGTGTCGGTTAAATTTGCAGCGGCAATGGCATTTTTTAAGTTAGAAGTAGTCCAACCAGTTTTGGCAATAATGATGGTTGTGTCAATAATAATGGAGTCATTGATTAGTTGAGTTTCTAATTGAATAGGGTAGCGATCTGCGACTGCGACACTTTGACCAATGGTGTAAGAATCTCCAAGAGCCAAATATTTGGTCCCTTCTTCAATAACGACAGGAGGCTCGTTAATCACAGGTGGATTGGTAGAAGGAATTGAATTATGGTCTTTGGTGCAATTGAAAAAACTAAATGTGCAAAGTAAAATAATGATGAGTCGCATTCGAATGTTTTTAACTTGTTTAAAATTTATTTCTATCTTAAAACTTTTAAATCCTCTAAATGTTTATACAAAATTACAGAGCCAATCGGTTTTAAACTTATGAAATTTATTTTAAAAGCAATTCGGACATTTTTTATTTTTTCCATTTTGACGGTGCTGACTCAAGTTGGTGGAGTGATTTACTTGCTCTATTTACCGTTTTCTCTTTTTGTGAAAAGTGAGAAATATAGTTTTTGGAAAAGTATTGTTATGCGAAGTATTGGATTTAGTTTGATCTATATTTTGATTTGTCTTTTTATCATTCCGCCTTTTGCAAAAAAGAATGGACGAGTGCCACTTCCTTTTTTTTCGACAGAAGAAACTCCGATAAAAAGTGGAAGTTTATTAATGAGTTTGATGAATCGGAATTATGTAAAACCATTGTTACAAGATGCGTTTTTTAAAACGGCGAAAGATGTGCAAAAAAAATATCCGAATGTGGAACTCATTTACTTGGATGCGAATTTTCCTTTTTTTGATGGTTTTCCTTTGCTGCCACATCTGAGTCATAATGATGGCGAAAAATTAGATATTGCTTTTTTATATAAAAATAAGAAGACGGATAAATTTCATGATAAGACATTTTCAATCACAGGTTATGGCGTTTGTGAAGAACCTCGAAAAGGAGAAACGAACCAACCAAAGGATTGTGAGAAAAAAGGCAATTGGCAATATAGTTTTTTGAAAAAAATCACTTTTGCAAAAGTGAAAAAAGGAATGGAATTCGATCAATCTGCGAATCGATTTTTATTACAAAAAATAATGGAGAACAAATCGGTTAAGAAAGTTTTCATTGAACCTCATTTGCAAAAAAGGTTGACTTTGGGGAAATATAAAAAGATCAAATTTCATGGATGCCATGCAGTTCGGCATGACGATCACATTCATTTTCAGTTGTAAACTTAATTTAGGGGTGCCCTAAAATAAGTAGAGACAAGGCATGCCTTGTCTCTACAAATCGGTGATTGGAATTGAAATAAATATAAGGATTAACCTTTTTTATTCCCTTTCTTTTTGACTGCCACGTTCTCTTTCTGAGTCTCTTCACCATCGACTTTTCTGAGAATGATTTCTTCCTCTTCTCCTTCTACAACAAAAACGAGTCTGTACTTTCCAGGTAACTCATCTTCAAGATTGATTTCAATTTCATTCAATCCATTAATAAGTGGTTTCGTTGAGGAAAATACTTTTTCGCCATTGAATTTTTCTAAAGAAAAAGTCAATTCTTTTTCAGACAAAGCATCCAACGTTACTTCAAATGTTTTAATCGCAGAAGTGTTCGACATCCTAACAATTTGGAAATTGTTACTTTGCGTTTTCTTCACCATTGCGATGGCAGAATAGCTTTCCGTTTCATCTTCATCTACCAACCTGAGTCGGTAAAATGTGGTTTCATTGTTGTTGCCAACATCCATGAATCGGTAACCTTTTTCTTTGTCGGAAATTCCGGCGGCTTGGATTTCTCGTTCCATATAGAAGTTGATTCCATCGTCGGATTTTTCAACAATAAACATTTTGGTATCCATCTCATAGGCAGTTTTCCATTCAATCCGGTTTCCCATTTTGAACTCTTTGCCGTGAAGAGGTGTCGAATACTCAACATCTGCTTTTGCGAAAAATGTTGTAAAAATAAAAAGTGTTGTAAGAACGAAAATCGGCAGGCCATTTTTGGCTGGCTTAGTTTTAATTGTTGCCATGATTCTTACTGGTTTTAAAAGTTAGATAATTTGGTATCTCTAATTGCTTCTTAGGTATAAACTTAAAGGCTAGAAGAGGTGGAAGTAGATTTTGAGTTTTGTTTTTGTGACGTTAAAATGAGTTAACAGGAGGTTAAAGACCTTGTAAATACTGGTGTTAGGCTAGATTATTGTATATATTTCGACTAAAATTATGTGTTTGGAAAACCATTCAAATTACACTCTAAGAATAAAATTTTAAATGAGATTTATTTTTTGAGTGATTTAAAATACTAAAATCTTTACGACATGAAATTTACAAATCTTGTTTTACTTTCGATCTTAGGCGTTTTTTTCCTAAGTTCTTGTGGTCCCAAATTGACGCCTTTTACCCAGAAACTGTATGATGAAAATAATTGGTCAGATGATGAATTGAAGCGAATTCAATTTTATACTTCTGAGGATATTGTTTTATTTAGAGAACTGAGGAGAGGAGAATCTGAAATTGTTTCGGGAGAAATAAAAATTAGAAATGGGCGAAAAATAGATGAAGTAGTCATCAAAAAAGGAACTCCAGGTGTTTTGATGTTTAGGCCAAAGGAAGATAAATTTGCGATTAGTTTTGAAGCGGATAATGACGATGGATATTTGATTTTTGGAGCGGCAAAAAGAAGAAGTGGGCAGTATCGATTGTTTGCCAAAGATTGGAATCGTAGTTTTGGAAAAGTAACTTATGATGGCAAAACTTATCGCACTAGTTCCGAAAGCCAGTACGCAACTTTAATGGTTGATCTAAAAAGAATTCGAGATACTAAAGTGCAAAAGCGAGTAGCGAAGGGGAGAACTGTTGATTGAGATAATGCTTGATGGTGAACGGTTAATATCTCTTAGAGCTATTAACCGTTCATGATTTAAAGAAAACTTATTTTGGTAAAACAACAGAATCGATTACGTGAATCACTCCATTACTTCCTTCCAAATCAGTTGTAGTAATTGTACTATAATTTCCATTCTCATCTTTTAGTACTACGTTTTCACCTTTCATAGTAACTGTAATCTTATTGCCACTTACTGTTTTTAAAGTTACTTTTCCTCCTCCATCTTGGATAGCTTTAACCACATCTTTAGCTGTAAATTTTCCAGCAATAACATGGTAGGTTAGAATCTTGACCAATTGATCTTTGTTCTCAGGTCTCAATAAAGTATTGACCGTTCCATCAGGAAGTTTATCGAATGCAGCATTCGTTGGAGCAAAAATAGTAAATGGTCCATCACCTTTAAGTGTCTCTACTAAACCTGCAGCTTTAACTGCGGCAACTAAAGTGGTGTGTGCTTTTGATCCGATAGCGATATCAACGACATCTGGATTTCCATTTTCAGCATAAGAAGTTTTGACCGCTTTAGATTTTGAACTGTTGCATTGCGCTTGAATATTAAAAATGCTAATTGAAAATACGAATGCTAAAATCATTAATTTTTTCATGTTAAAATGTGTTTTATTTTTAAATAGATAATTTGAAAATCTACATACCTACGAGACGAAAATGAGTTTGGTTTTTTCTCTTTGAATTTTTTTTAGTTTTTTTTAGAAAGAAAAAATATTAAACATTTTTCCTTTCACTCTGTTACTGACTTTTAGAAAAGGGAGTATAGTTTCCTTTTATTCTAATAATTATTTAACTAACAAATGAAATTCGTTGAAAGCCAAATCGTAGAAATGTTGCATCAAAATGATAAGCGAGTCATCGCTATTATTTATGATAATTATGCTCCTTCTCTTTATGGAGTAGTTTTGAGAATTGTTCAGTCAGAAGAGATTGCTCAAGATGTGATGCAAGATGCATTTGTGAAAATTTGGAAAAAAGGAACGACTTACGATTCGACGAAAGGAACGCTGTTTACATGGTTGTTAAATATTACTAGAAATACTGCAATAGATAAATTACGTTCTGCAGGATTTAGAAAACGAGGGAAAAACCAAAGCATCGATGATCACGTATATAATCATGTATCGAGCAGAGGAACAAATCCGGATGAAATAGGTGTCAAGGAATTATTAAATAATTTGGACGATAAATATAAAGAGATCATAGATATGATTTACTTTAGAGGGTTCACTCAAAAAGAAGTGAGTGAAGAATTAGACATTCCGTTAGGTACTGTAAAAACGAGATTGAGAACTGGCTTACGAGAGTTACGTGGAATTTTTGATGTAACTAGTGTGATTGGGTTATTTTTATTTTTCAATAGTATTTCACTTTTATTATAAGATGACGAAAGAAGAATTTATTAAAACGGGTTTATGCGAACAATATGTTCTCGGACTTACGACTCCAGAGGAGAGTAAGTTGGTAGAGGAGATGTTGTTGACTTATCCAGAGTTGAAAGGAGACTGTCGAGGGTTAGAAAACTGTATGGAAAAATATGCTCGAGCTCATGCGATTCCTCCTCCAGCTACATTGAAGAAAAGTGTGTTGTCAAAAATTGATGAACAGGATGCAATGGAAAGAGCAGCACGAAATAATTATTCTATTCCAAAATGGGTAGTAATTTCGGCAGCTGCAAGTCTGGTAGGTTTATTGTTTTTTTCTTTTTTTGCTTGGAATGAAAAAGCGAATGCAGAAAATAAAATGGCGATTCTCTCAACGGAGTTTCAACAATTTCAAAAAGATTGTGAGCAGGTAGAAAATGAGAAAATGATTTTTGCTTCGCAAAATTCATTTTTAAAAGATCCAAATACGACACATATCCATTTGCGTGGCGAAGACAATACTTTAGTGGTTGCTTACTGGAATGAGGGCAAAGACAATGCATATTTGAAGTTAGAAAATTTACCTGCACCTCCTGCTGGAAAAACGTATCAAATATGGGCAGACATCAATAATGAAATGGTCGACATGGGAGTGATTAATTATGATGATAAAAAAATGATTTCCATTCCTCACATGGCGAATGCTGCAAGTCTAAATATTACTTTGGAGAAGGAAGGAGGAAGTGATCACCCTGATGTTTCACAATTAAAAGTAAGTGGAGTTATTTAATAGTGGATGGTTAATCCTGTTTGCGAAAAAGCGGTAATTCTTAACTTAAGAATTACCGCTTTTTTATTTGAGGGAGTCAATATATTGGTGTTAATCATTCACCAGTATAAAAATACCGTTATCATAAAATATCAATCGCTAATATTTTTTTGATAGCTATTTCTTTTCCGTTGTCAGGATCTTTTTCTTTTGAATTTTGCCAAGTGACCTTAATCTTTTTCCCTTTGACTGATTCCCAATTACCAACATTGAGTTTATCTGCACCTTCGTAAGCTTGCCAAAAATAGAAAGAGGCTTCTTTTTTATTTTCATCTTTCATGTGGAGTTGATAATAATCTCCATCTTCAATTGACGAAAAGGTTCCGATGGTTTGCTGAACATCAGCAGAAGAATTTTTGGTTTCATTTGTAGTAGGAGCAGGTGCTTGGTTGACTTTTTTTTCAGGTGGAGTTTCTACAATATCTTCCAAGTCTGCGTCTTGGTTACCTGTTTTATTTTCGGAAGAGGGTTGAGTGCAACTGGTGAAGCAAAAAATTGAAAAGAATAGAGCAAAAATTAAATTGGATTTTTTCATGGTGTTATTGTTGTTTATTTTTTTGTGAGAAATGATATTGCAAAAGTACAACTTTTGTAGAAACCAACTAAAGTTAGCTGCGACGTTATTCCAAATTTGGCAACTTCATCGAGTGTTTAATTTCTTTAATGACGAATGAACTTTTGATTTGTCCAACTCTAGGTAAGCTTGCAATTTTCGTTGCATAAAAATCGTGGTATTTATCTAACTCAGGTGCAATTACTTTTAACATAAAATCATTCTCTCCCCCCAACAGATAGCACTCAATTATTTCTGGTGTAGCAGCCACCGCTTCAAAAAATTCATCCGCTTGTTCAAATTTTTCCACTTTTAATGATCCTTCCAAAAAAACGATAATCGAAGACCCCAATTTTTTACGATTGAGCACAGTAACGTATTTTTCAATGACTCCTTCTTTTTCCAATCGTTTGATTCGTTCGTAAATTGGCGTCTTAGTCATATTCAATTTTGCAGCAATTTCTTTGATGTTAATCTTTGCATCTTCTTGCAGCATTTCTAAAATTTGTCGGTCGGTTGCATCTAAATTTATTTTCATAGGAAAAATTACTTTTGAACTAATAAAAAATAAAGTGAATAATGAATATTTCCTTTAAAATTATTAAAATTAAGGAATTATTTCTTGTAAAGATTTGAATTGTGCTTTTTATTACCAAAATACTTAACTTTGTGGGCGTTTTGGAAATGAATTTAATTTCTGAAAATGAATTCATTCTTCTAAAAACAAATCAATTTTTACCAAAAAAAACATTTCTGTTTTTTAATCGTAAAAAATTAGACAACTCTTATTTTAAAATAACAATTAAACTTTCTATTCATGGAAACCACAAAGTTAAATTACAAAGTAAAAGATATTTCCCTAGCAGCTTGGGGACGAAAAGAAATGGATCTTGCTGAAGCAGAAATGCCAGGTTTGATGGCATTGAGAGACGAATTTGGTGCATCGAAACCATTGAAAGGTGCGCGTATCGCAGGATGTCTTCATATGACTATCCAGACTGCAGTTTTGATCGAAACATTAACAGCTTTAGGTGCTGAAGTAACTTGGTCATCTTGTAACATTTTCTCTACACAAGATCAAGCTGCTGCTGCAATTGCTGTAACAGGAGTTCCTGTTTTTGCTTGGAAAGGATTGACAGAAGAAGAATTTGACTGGTGTATCGAGCAGACATTAACTGCATTCGAAGGTGGAAAACCTTTGAATATGATTTTGGATGATGGAGGTGATTTGACAAATATGGTTTTAGATCGTTTCCCTGAAATGGTTGACGGAATTGGTGGAATTTCTGAAGAGACTACAACTGGTGTTCACAGATTATATGAGCGTCAAATGAATGGTTCTTTGAAATTGCCAGCAATCAATATTAATGATTCAGTTACTAAATCTAAATTTGATAACAAATATGGATGTAAAGAATCTTTAGTTGATGCAATCAGAAGAGCAACTGATATTATGATGGCTGGTAAAGTTGCAGTTGTTGCAGGTTATGGAGATGTGGGTAAAGGTTCTGCTGCTTCTTTGAGAGGTGCAGGTTGCCGAGTAATTGTAACTGAGATTGATCCTATTTGTGCGCTTCAAGCTGCAATGGACGGATTCGCAGTTAAGAGAATGGAAAATGCTTTGGCTGAGGCGAGCATCGTAGTTACTGCTACAGGTAACAAAGATATCATTACTGAAAAATATTTCAGGATGATGAATGATAAAACTATCGTTTGTAACATCGGTCACTTCGATAATGAAATCGACATGGGTTGGTTGAATGGAGCTTATGGTGATACTAAAGATGAAATCAAACCACAAGTTGACAAATATACTATTGATGGAAAAGATCTTTTGGTTTTAGCAGAAGGTCGATTAGTAAACTTAGGTTGTGCAACTGGTCACCCATCTTTCGTAATGTCTAACTCATTTACTAACCAAGTTTTGGCTCAGTTAGAACTTTGGGAAAATAAAGAAAACGACAAATACGGAAATGAAGTTTACATGTTACCTAAGCACTTGGATGAGAAAGTAGCTCGTTTACATTTAGCTAAAATCGGAGTTGAATTAGAAGAATTATCTAAAGATCAAGCAGATTACATTAGCGTAAAAGTAGAAGGACCTTATAAGCCTGAGTACTACAGATACTAGAATTTTTAGTGATATATTAGTAAGTGATGAGTGATGAATTTTTACTTAAACTTATTTAGTTTATTTTGAAAAATATTAAAGGGATGTTCGATTAATTTCGAGCATCCTTTTTTGATTTTTTCCAAATAAATAAAAGACTAGGTCAATATAATTTTCTAAATTCACATTGACCATAAAAACTAATTTTAACAAAAAGGAAACTTGTGGAAAAAATAATTGAAATATTAAATGTTGACGCTGATAAAAACCGGCTTTTCTTTTCTTTATTCTGTTTGTTGATTGCGGTGATGCTATTTTATTTTTGGGCGATTTCAAAAGGAAAGAAAGGAGCTAAAGTAAAGCATGGGGAAGGATTGATTTTTATTGCAATGGCTTATGCGCTTTATTTTGGGATTGGAATGGTTTCACTTTTTGTAATTGATTATGATGAACCAACTGCCAAAATTTACTTTGTACTTTCAGGTTTGATTAGTATGTGCTATTTTTTATCACTTCCCTTTTTCTCTTTAAGTAGTCATGCGGTGGATAGTATAGTTGAAAATGTTTATTGGAAAAATGGAATTTACTTTTTAGGATTTGTTTGGTTGATATTTTTTTCGAGTATGGAATCTGCGCCATGGATGGATTATTTTGATTGGATAGTTGGAGTGACGGCGATGTCTTTGATGGGCTTTTTTGTGGCTAGATATTTAGTTCGTCGTGGATTGAAGTTATTGGGTGTGATTGCGGTGATATTTTTTTTGGTAGTGATTGGATTGGAAGTTTGGCCTTCTTCGCAAGGGAAATTTGAACACATGAATACTTATATGTTGGGGCCAGCATTGACGCTTTCGGTGGTGATGTTGTCGTTTACATTTAATTGGATAAATGAATTGAGCTTTTATGAACTAGCGGATATTTGGGTGGGCGAAGATACAGCTTCGGATCAAGAATTAGGCGAGTTTGCAAAATTTACCATGGATGACAATAAGCAAACGTGGATGAAAAAAATTGCAAAAGATGATATTGAAAAAGTAATTGAGGAAATCATCATTCTAAAAAAGCATAAAAACCAAGACCTTGAAATGATCCTCAACATTGCTTCTAGAAATACTCGAAATAATAATAACAAATTGAAGGATATTATTTCTTATGAAGATTATCAATTGAGTCGAAATAAAGTGATAGATTCGTTGATAAAGATGATTACGCTTTAAAATGTATACTTGTGGAGCAATCTCTTTTTCAAAGGCTAATAAGTCTAATAAAATTTTACTAAAACATGGAATCAGCTTTTTCAATTTATGCTAAGATAGGTTTTAATCATATTGCAGATATTACTGCTTATGACCATATTCTTTTTGTCATTGCGTTGTGTGCAATTTATCGCTTGCATGAATGGAAACGAGTGGCGATTTTGGTAACTGCATTTACGATTGGACATTCGGTGACGTTAGCATTGGCAGCTTTAAATATAATTACTTTTCCAAAAGATGTGATTGAACTTTTGATTCCAGTTACGATTGTTTTAACCTGTTTATATAATATTTTTTCTAGGACAAATCAACCAAGAGCTGGAAAAATGACTCCGAGCAAAATTGCCTATCTCACTCGACAAATAATAGTCAATTATTTTTTCGCTTTCTTTTTTGGATTGATTCATGGAATGGGATTTTCTAATTATCTGAAAAGTGTATTGGATGCGGATGAGAGTTTGGTGTGGTCGCTTTTTGCTTTTAATGTTGGATTGGAATTAGGACAATTAATGATCGTTGCGATCATTTTAGTGATTGCATTTGTAGCAATGGATATATTGAAAGTGAAGCAACGGACTTGGAATATTGTGGTGTCAGGTGTGGTAGGATTGATGGCGATTGGGTTAATCTGTCAATTGATGGGAGGGTGATTTTTTTGCTGCTGCCTTGAAAATCATTTCAAGTCAGCAGCAAAAAAAACTATTTCACAATTATTCTTTTAACTAAAAACTCATTCGTAGTTTCTATTTTTACAAAATAAATTCCAGCAGCAACCGACGGAGTTTGCACTTCAAATTTGAAACCACCACGAGCTAAATTTTTCTCCAAAATCAATTGACCGTGAACATTGTACATTTTCAAATCTAAATCTTCCCAGACTGGTTTTTCAAAAAGGATATTAAAATTACCATCATTTGGATTTGGAAAAATTCGAATCTCATCATCTTGTAACACTTCATTTACATTTACTACCGCATCAGGATCAATCTCAATATCGAATTGAGGTGTTCCCAAAAAACCACCTTCTCCATCTGTAACAGTAAAGGTGAAAGAGTCGAATTGATTCGGATCGCCATTGTGAACGTAGATGACATTGCCTGCGTCTAATGAACTTTGACGGAAAATATTTCCGACATTGACAGGAGTTCCTAAAAAGAAAATTTGCCCATGTTCAGGAGCACCAACTAAAGTGTATTCTAATTCCATTGGAGTATTATTATCGTCTTGCACCAATAGAAATTCATCAGTTACTTGACGACCTTGCGAAGGAGGAACTGGCAATAATTCGTTGGTTACCAAGTAAGGAGAACTCAAATTTACATCTGCACATAACTCCAAATGGAATTCCGAAATCTTTCCACCATTACCTGCTGTATTGTTAACGACTGTTTTTAAAATCCATTCACCTTCCGCAGGTTCATTATCAAATGCAGAAAGCGGATTTTGAGGGATGTACTGACTTCCGTTATTTGGGGGACAACTAATTGATTGAGCAGCTTCGTCATTTAAACCTAAATCAAAATTTGTAGAGGTCAAACAAATATTAGAAAACAGTAGAACTTCTGTTTCCATAGGACTGATGAGTGAAACATCCAAATGATTCATATTATTATGGTTGCCTTTTATTTTGGAAACATTAACATCACTTATAGAACCTCCAGCAGGAACGGTAATCTTATTTTCTATTGTTGCTTGACCTGTCGAAGGGATGGTCTCAGCAGCATTGTTTTCGTAAACTTCGCAAGCAAAAACTAGGGTGTGAAATGATTTCGTCGCTAGAAAGTCTTGATCACCACATTCATTTGAAGCACGTACTCTCCAATAATAGGGAGTACTAATTTCTAATTGTGTGGATGGCGAAAAGAAAGTATCTGTCGTGATCAATTCTTCATGGATTGAGGAAGGATCAAAAGTTGGACTTCTCGCAATTTGTACAAAGTACTGATCTGCAGCTTGAGCACTATGCCAATTGAATTGCTGTAATTCAGGAATTCCACCTGCTCCATCTGCTGGAGTTTCCATTACTAAATCAGAAAAATCATTCCCAATCGTACGAATAGTTACCGTCCGATAACTAGTGTCTAATCCCATTGCAATGGCCTGAATTGTCACATCAAAAGTATCGGTAAAACCATAATTACTCATATCCAAATTCAACAAACTTCCTTCTGATGGCAATGCTGGATTTTCACTAAAACTTGTAGTAATTCCAGTAGGAATCGTAGATGTAATATTATAGGTTACGAGATCATTAAATCCTAAAAGTGAATCTGTTACGATATCAATTGTCGTATTAGCAGGTAAACAAATTTCTTGATAATTAGGTGAAATAAAATAGGAAAACCCTGGCTGTGAAGGAGGAGCAATTGTAAAATTAGTATTCGAAATGTCAAAGAAAATATTATCCGCCGCCTCTACTCGAACTCTTGCCTGATCTGTCAAAACATTTGGAACGGAAATAAATGCACTCCCATTATTCGGAACATTATCTGTCAAAAGATAAGGATAAGTGTAGCCACCATCAACTGAAAGTTTGATATTTACTCTTTGACAATTGACTACATTATTATCTGTATTCGCTACATCCCAATTTACTTCAAGCCATTGTCCAACCTCCCAAGTTGTCGCAGTATTTGGATTTAAAACTTCAAATGGCCCTGCAGTTTCCGTTACATCAAAATGCAATTCATCCCAAGTAATTCCTCCTGCACCTGCATTATTATCTCGGACTGCAACATTGAAAGTTAGTCCACGCTCATAATCAGGTGTATATTCTACATCCGTAAATAGATTGTTATTAATCACATTTTCTATTCTTGGGAAAACTCGCGTAGGTGAAGCAGTAGGAAGGTAAGTTCTAAAGAGTGGTGCATTTCCCATCGGCGTTCCAAGCGTACTTGTTGTGCCTGTATCAAATTGTTCCCAGCAATATGTCAAGATATCTCCATCGACATCATTTCCTATTGCAGTCAACTCGAAAGGCGTGCTGATCGGAATATTAAAACCGCCGGAAATAATTTCTACTGATGGTGGAGTATTATTTGTAGGCATTGTTTCAGCACAATCTACTCCACCTGCATCCATGAAGTCAAAGATGTTTTGCAAACTAATTCCATGGAAATATGGGTCGCTACTAAACTGAACATTATTCACTCCACACAAACTTGCATAAGCCATAATTGTAGAACCACTTCCTGGTTCGAAAGCAGTTCCTGAACTTTCGTTCCCGCCACAATTATTAAAAGTATGACTTGCGCCAAACTGATGACCAATCTCATGCGATACATAATCAATATCAAAAAAATCGCCAGTCGGAGGAAAAACACCAGTTGTTCCTCTTGCTTTTCCATTGGAACAAACAACTCCCAAACCTGCCAACCCAGCACCACCTGTGGCAAAGACATGACCAATATCATAATTCTCTGCACCAATAATTGTATTGATCGTAGTTGGATTTTGATTCAACATTCCACCAGCACTATTATTGTCAAATGGATCATTGTCTGCATCCAAAAAAACTAACTGGTCATTATCCGCAATCAAAACTAGACGAACTGCAATATCAATTTCATAAACGGTATTGATTCGATTGATCGTAGTGGTGATGGCATTCATCACACTCGCTACGGATCCACCATGGTAGGATGCATACTCTCCAGTTGTACTTACCGCAATTCTATAGATGCGTAATTCTTCTCCTACGGAAAAAGTTGTTCGAGTAGATACTTGCAAAATATTATCGTCATCAATATGCTCAAATCCACATTCAGGACGAGTGTTCTTTGGAACGTATTTATTTTTTTTATAAAAACTAATATAGTGATCGCCTGCAGGATCAATCAAAAATGCACCATTAGCAGATCGTAAAAATGCATGAAAGTTATTTGAATTAAAATCCATTCTACCTACTGCAGTTGGATCATCGACACCTTGTAAAATGAACGTTTTTATTTCGGGAAATTTGTCAGCGAGACCTTGCTCCATCATCGGAGATTTAGCTACTTCAAAATTTTGCATCGTTCCGTCAGGCATCGGCAAAGCAAGAATCAAAGGATTATTTTTTGCTGCCTCTGTAAATTCCATTGGTGCATTTTCCAAATGATTTTTTAATTCCGCAAAATCTAAATTAATCACTCGGTATTCACTTGGCAGAGGATTAAAATTTTCTTCATGCAAATTAGTGATTGCATTTTTAGAAACATCAGTCCAAGGATTTTGACTAAATAAATTTAGGCTTAGAAAAAGGAAAAATAAAGTAGATAGGATTATTCGCATTTTTAGTTGTTTTATTTTGTTATGCATTATAACACGTAGTGGTCTGCTTGAACTGACCTGAAAAATGAGCGCAGCGATTTTTTCAAAAACAATAAAATATAGAGTTGACTATGTTTCTAATTTATCTGAAAAGTCAAAAATATATTTATGAAAAAAGTCGCTCGATGCTTCTTTTTTTAGGTCAGCTCAAGCAGACTACCATGTGTTATAATACATGCAAATATAAAACGAATGAAATAAAAAGGAAGGAATAAAACAAAACCATGAAAGACCAAAGACATAAAAAAATTAGAAAGTCGCCCTTACCTGCGCTCGGCCTGTGTGGATCGTATTCGCCAACCCACGCTTTCGACCATCATAAGAAATAATCAAATCAATATTCTGAGCAAGTCTCCGTTCAAAGGTAAAGTTCCAAATATAGTTTTTCCCATTTTGCAAACTCTCCAAAATCGCAAATTCGACTGGTGTATTTCGCTCACCAACATAAGCAATATCGATAAATGATAAGTTGAGTAAAAACCGAGATTTTGCTGTACGATTATATTTTGTTTCAAAACTAAAGTCATGAAATCGAGCAGTCTCGCCAGCACCGTCGAGTAACTTATTTTCCTTATCCACATACTCATAGGAAAGTTGCATTCTGAAATTTTTGGAAATACGATACGTAAATTTTGGTGATAAAGACCAGCCATCAATCAAGTAATCTCGATTATTAAAAAACTCAGAATCATACGCACTAGTTTCTTGTTCTAATTTAAATTCAAAATCAAAACGTTTTTTTATATTCCAAAAAGTCTGAACTGACTGACGTTCGATTTGTCTGTTTTCAAAACCAGAAGTCAAGACCAGTCGATTATTATTATTGATGGCATTTAGTTGAAAACGGAATTTTGGATCTCGCTGATTAAAAAATAAACTGTTATTGATAACTGAGTTTAGGGAAACTAAACCCTCGTCAGGAATATCAGTTTGAAAAGGATTCCATTGTGAGACACCAGGAATTTCTCGCGTTTTTCGACTAATCCGAAAGGTAGAATTCGTAGAGATTCGACTTACAATATTCTTTATTCCCTTTTTCTGAAACCAAGGATTTTTAAAATAATTTTGATTAAACCCTAAACTCTGATTAAACTGAATATTATTCGTTCGAATAAAAAGATCAGAGTATAAAGGAATTCGAATATACATGGTGTCTTGTGGAAAAACCGCTACTTCAAATTCATTATTTTGTTGTTCACCATCTTCATTATAGTCATTCCAAATGTATTGACCCAAGTTTGGATCATTGACAGGTTCGTAAACGAATTCAATTTTCCGCTCTTGTCCAGAACCAATATCGTAAGTCGTACTTGATCGCAATAAGTTTTTAAATAACCGAATGGAATAATCCACTCGACCCAAATAAGTCTCTTGTGCTTTCTGATCAGTCAAGGTAGAATCTTGAATTTCCAATTGTCGGTAAGTCATGTTCCAACCCAATCGAGCTGTTTTTGTTTGCGCCCAATTTCCATTGATATTCCATTCTTGAGCATTGGTGTTTTGGAGGAAATCAGTTTGGACAGCTTTGTAATCTTGGCGTTCAGAGTAGTTGATGCCGAAGTTGAATTTATCTCTTTTTGGACTTTTTAAATATACGCGATACAAGTCATAATAAAAACTCGTTCGAGTCAAAGTATCTGTAACAATATCCACACGTTTGTTTTTTTCTTGCTCTCCATAAACTCCCAAACTCCAATCGCCTAGTTTTTTAAAGGTTTTAGAAATATCAATTTTGGGTCTTAAAAATTCACTTTCTTCTGTCAGACTTGTAGACTTCAATAAACTTCCTTGCCCTAAAATATTAAATCCTTTTTTGGAAAAACGAATTTGAGAAAAATGCTTTGCACCGGTGTAAACAGAATCTCGGACAAAACCCGAAAATTCATATTGTAGACTTGTGTATTTATTTTTCAAAGTCAAATTGGCTGTACCTATATTCTCAGTTCGTTTTTCAAGGAGTGCATCATTTGAAACATTATTGGTTGTCGTCAAATTCCAGTTACGAGTAAACTCTGCCGATCGATAAGGATTGAGTGAGTTAAAATCTTTTTGAACAAACTCATATTTTAAGTCGGTGAGTAATGTCCAACCATCGTATTTTTTTTGAGTTTCTTTTTTGGTGGAGTCAAGACTCTTGGATTTTTTCTTTCCTAATTTTTTTTCATTTTTATAATTAGTAAAAAAAGAAATACCTCGATCATCACGACTATCCAAATTAGAAAAACGATTCAAGTCTTTATTACTCATCGCTATTTCTGAAAAAATAGAAGACGTTTTATTGATTTGATATTCTGCTCCGAGCGTCATTAATTGTAACTTTTGCGGAGCGACCAATCTGATGATTGGTTCGAATCTTCCTTGCGGTAAACCGGTGAGTGAGTCAGGGGCAACCCATTTATAAACTCTTCCGTTGATGGCATTTTCAGTATCAATGATATAGTTTCCATTGCCTTGTCCAACTTCCGAAAAGCGAGCAACGTAAAGTGCAATTTCTGAATTGGTAGAATAAATCACGATGGAAGTATCCATCAAAATGTTATCAATAAAATAGCTTGTGTCGATCTGCGCATACATAATCCGATCAGGATCAAAGCCGCCTTCCAAAGTATCGATACCTGTGAAAGGTACTTGCTGTACTTGATCTCCTTGTGCCGCGATAAATTGTTTTTGCGCAGCAGAAAGTTCATCGATGCCCGTTGAATTTTTTCCATCTTGTTCATTGAAAAAATTAAAATTGATGCGCCACTTTTTATATTGATATTCATTACTGACCGCAAACATACTACGCGTATAATTTTGATCTGCATATTCAAAGTCAATGACAATTCTAGAATCTTTGGTTATCAATCGACGATTTGTAAAAGTAACATCCCCTCGATTATAATCAATCACATAATCATTTTCCAAACCTCTCACCATTAAGGCTCCATCGATATAAACCTTTTCACTTCCTGACTGTACGATAATGAATCGTTCACCTTCTGCACCCTCCAAACGATAAGGTCCTTGGTTTCCTTCTTGCGCAGTTATATTGTTTCGAGCATATTTCCCACGAGCGATTGCTGCGCTAAATTTTGAGTCTAAAATACCTTTGGAAAAAAGTTGAGTTTCATTTGAGTAAGTAGCGCCTTGTAGTTTTTTATAATAATTCATAAAGTAACTATTGGGACGTCTAAGTTCGTAATCACCTGCAATGAGTTGATTGTTTTTTCTTTTTAGCTGGATGAAAATTTTATCGAACTCTTGCAATTGGGCGGTGTTCCCTTCGGGCTGAAGAGGAATATTATTGTCAGAAATAGCTGCAAGAATTTCAATGTCGTCGCCTAAAGTTCCTGCGAGTTGCAAATTAAAACTACTGTTTAAAACCAAACTTTGATTATTTCCAAAAGAAATTCCTCGGGCAAAACTTCCGTTGTAATCCAAACCTTTGTAGTCCAATAAACCTCTTTGTTGTTCGAAAGGACTATAATCAACTCCGATATAAGTTCCATCAGATTTTCGTTTGATGATAGTGGAATCGAGATTGGAAAATGTTTGGTGAAGGGAGTAGGGGAGTGTTCGGTATTTTATTTTTAAGGAAGTGGAATCAGTAGAGGTGTTTTTATTCTTGAAAAAAACGGTTGAATTTTTTATATAAAAAGAACTACTGTCGAGTACTTCATTATTTTTTGCGTTAAAAATTTCGATCGTCTCGGGAATGATCGTCAAACTGTCTAGCAAAATACTATCTCCTTTAAATGTTACGATTTGGGTTTTCCAATTGGACAAGTTATCATTTTGCGCAGCTAAGGCAAATGACCCAAAAAGTAAAAAAAGAAGGAGTAGATTTTTTATCATAAAATTATACTAGCACGTGGTGGTCTACTTTAGCTGACCTGAAAAAAGAGCGTAGTGAATTTTTTCTATTCAAAATAAACTGTAATAGGTGTGTTTTTGGAAATCGCTTTGCGCCCTTTTTTTAGATCAGCTAAAGCAGACCACCACGTGGTATTTAAACGTAAAAAGAGAGGCTTGTTGCACAATGTTAAGAAGGTTTATTGTCTTGTGGTATTAGTTTTTGAAATAAAAAAAGTCCTGTTAAAACTATATGTTCTAACAGGACTCATTTTTTTAGTGCAAAAAAAAACTACACGGCAAAACTTTCACCGCAACCACATTCTCTTGATGCATTAGGATTATTAAAATAAAACCCTTTGCCATTCAAGCCACCTGAAAATTCAAGTGTTGTGTTGCATAAGTATAGAAAGCTTTTTAAGTCAGTTACGACTTTTACGCCATTGTCTTCGAAGACTTGATCGTTAGGTTGTGTCTCGTTGTCAAAATCCATTTTATAAGATAGACCAGAACAACCACCACTTGTCACACTCACTCGTACAAAGTAATCTTCCGAAAGATTTTCGCCTTTCATTAATTCTGTTACTTTTGATTTTGCACTTTCTGCTACGAATACCATAATTAAGTTAATTAGTTATTGAGTGATTAGTTATTTTTAAAGAACTAATTTTCCCAACGGTTAATTAATGAGATTTCTCAGTTTCTTCAGCAGGAGTTTCGATTCCATTTTTTTGACGGTAATCTTTGATTGCACCTTTAATTGCATCTTCTGCTAATACTGAGCAATGTATTTTTACTGGAGGCAATGCTAACTCTTCTACGATTGCCATGTTGTCGATAGCCAAAGCTTCGTCAACAGATTTTCCTTTCAACCACTCAGTAGCTAAAGAAGAAGAAGCAATTGCAGATCCACAACCGAAAGTTTTGAATTTAGCATCTTTGATCATTCCTGTTTCCTCGTCCACTTCGATTTGTAATCGCATCACATCACCACATTCAGGTGCACCAACTAAACCAGTTCCTACACTTTTTTTGCTTTTGTCAAGCGTTCCAACATTTTTTGGGTGCTTGAAGTGTTCGAGTAATTTTTCAGAATAAGCCATGATATATTTATTTTAATTTTTTACTAAAAAGTTTTTTGAAAAATGAGTTTGCTTAAAAACTCATTCTTTAGTGTGCAGACCATTCAATAGAATCAATGTCAACACCTTCTTTGTACATTTCCCAAATTGGACTTAAATCACGCATGTGATTAACTCCTTTCGTTAATGCATCAATTGTATAATCAATTTCTTCATCAGTCGTAAATCGTCCTAAACTGAATCTGATAGAAGAGTGAGCTAGATCATCTCCCAATCCTAGCGCTACCAAAACGTATGATGGTTCCAATGAAGCAGAAGTACAAGCAGAACCAGATGATACTGCAATGTTTTGGTTAAATGTCATCATCAAACCTTCCCCTTCTACATGCTTGAAAGAAATATTAGTTACGTGAGGCATTCTATTTTCTTCACTACCATTTACATAACATTCTTCCAAAGCTGCACATAAACCAGCTTGTAATTTATCTCTTAATTTACTCAATCGTTCTGCATCTTGTGCCATTTCTTTACCTGCAATTTCTGCAGCTTTTCCGAACCCTACGATTCCTGGAACATTTAATGTACCTGAACGCATTCCACGCTCATGTCCACCACCGTCCATCTGAGAAGTAACCTTAACTCGTGGATTTTTTCTATTTACGAATAAAGCTCCAACACCTTTTGGTCCATACATTTTATGTCCTGTAAAAGCCATCAAGTGAACACCAACCTCTTTTGGATTAACTGGAATCTTTCCAACTACTTGAGTTGCATCACTCATGAATAACACGCCGTGCTTTTCACAAATAACTCCAATTTCTTTCATTGGTTGAATTGTACCCGTTTCATTGTTAGCCCACATGATTGAAACTAAAATAGTTTTATCTGTGATAGCAGCTTCTAATTCTTCCAAGTTTACCAAACCTTCAGAATCTACATCAAGGTAAGTTACTTGACCACCCATCTTTTCAATCTTTTGGCAAGCATCCAAAACTGCTTTGTGCTCAGTTTTAGCAGTAATAATGTGATTACCTTTTCGGCTGTACATTTCAAAAACACCTTTCAATGCTAAATTATCCGCTTCCGTTGCTCCTGAAGTGAAAATAATTTCCTTAGGATCTGCATGAATTAAATTAGCGATTTGCTCACGAGCATAATCTACTGCTTCTTCAGCTGCCCAACCAAAAGGATGATTTCGACTTGCTGCATTTCCAGGATGCTGGTAAAAATAAGGCAACATTGCTTCAACAACTCTTGGATCACAAGGTGTAGTTGCGTTATTATCTAGATAGATGAGTTTTTTATCCATTTTGTTTTTATTCTTTTCTTTATTTAGATTTAGTCTAAAGACCTTTAAGAGTGCAAATATAACGCTTTTCGTTATAAAATAGTTGACTTGGAAAGAGGATTTTTTGAAAAAAAAGGAAAGTAGTGGAGGGACTTTTTGAATATCCAATATTGAACGCTTCGCTAAGGAATAACCAATATCCAACTTTGGTCATAGACTATGAATGTTGGATACTGGTTTTTTTATTATTCACTAATAAAAAAACTCCAGTTTCAAAAGTATCCTTTCAAAACTGGAGCAGGTGTTAAAAATAGTTTTAGTTGCTTTAATTCAGTCGTTAAGCCTTCATCCATCGCTTGGTTTATTGAGGTAGTTTTAGTCCTCATAACCAGTTTTATGTTTTATTAAGTGTTAGAGAAAAACGAGGGAGACGATCCATACTTTGCCTCCCTCTGCATCGAAAACATGCTATTGTCTTATCGACAAATAAAATATTTCAATGATGTTTGACTTGCCTAACACCTAAATAAAACAAGTCGAGATTTTTTCTTATTTGGGAAAAACTGTTTTCGGATGTCGCATAAAATCTTGTTTTTCATTTGGTAATTTTGGTAATGATTTTTGCGATAACAATTTTTTCAAATAATCCTTTCTGACTGTGTTGCTTTATAAAAACAAGGTGAGAATTTTTGGATATGAGGTTGAAGTAGATTTTACCAACTTCATATATTTTTTTTGCGTAATTGAAGAAAAAAGAAAGAAATCATTGGTTTGTCTGTTTTTGAATTGATTACCAATAATATTTTATTGGAAGCCTTTTATTTAGGAGCTTGCTTCAGAGCAAAAGAAGGATTTTCTTAAATATTGTTTTTTGATTCGTTTATCCTTTGGAAGAGAAGTTTGATATAAATAATTAGTTGTTGAAGAATGACATAATTATAATTGTATCATCATTTTTTCAACTAAAATAAAACATTAACCTTAATTAAATTAAATAGTTATGTTTAAAAATTTAACCTTGACTTTTTTTGCTTGTATTTTGATGTGCAATGGAATTTTTGCACAGGAGACTTGGTCACTTGAGAAGTGTGTTCGTTACGCTTTGCAAGAAAATATTAATATCAAACGGGCAGAGATTAATGTAAAAAGTAATCAACTTTCTGAAAAGGGAAGTAAGTATAATCGACTTCCAAGCCTAAATGGTAGAATCGGTGGAGGATACCAATTTGGTAGAACGATTGACCCGGTGACCAATGCTTTTAACTCTCTTTCAATTGGAACGAATAGTTTAAGTTTAGATTTGGGAGTTACCTTATATAATGGTGGTCGAATTGAAAATTCCATCAAACAAGCTAGTTATGATTTGCAGGCAGCAATGGGTGATCTGGCTCAAACAAAAAATGATATTAGTTTATTGATTGCTCAATCTTATTTGAATGTTTTATTCGCTGAAGAACAATTGGATGCTGCGGTCAAAAGAAAAGAACTTACAGAAAGCCAACTGAGTCAAGTTGATAAATTGATTCGAGCGGGAGCAAGACCTCAAAATGATCGCTTAGAAATTTTAGCAACCATAGCTAGAAATGATCAAGCAATAATTGCTCAAGAGAATGCAGTTGAAACGGGCTTGTTGAGCCTCAAAAATTTATTGCAGTTAGATCCAAGCAAGGATATTCAATTAGAAAAGCCAAATACCATTGTAATTTCTGCTGACGATAATCCAGATGTATTAAATTTAGGTGATTTATATAATTCATCGATTATGAATCAGCCATTTATCAAGGCAGATGAAAATAGAGTAAAAAGTGCCGCACTTGGAAAAAATATTGCACGTGCAAATTTGTTGCCTAGGTTGACTGCTTTTGCAGGTTTGAGTGCTAATTATTCTACTAGAGGAAAGAGATTGGACGGAACAACCTCGACAGTTTTGCTTCCACAAACTGTTTATATTGATGGTCTTGAAGTTGATTTTGCTTTAGAGCAAGAACGCGATAATGTTGAGGATAATCCATATTTTGATCAAATAAATGAAAACTTTGGACAGAGCATAGGAGTGAGTTTGAATATTCCAATTTATAATAATCACTCTACCATAATAGCTATGGATCAAGCTGAATTGAATATGATTAATACTCAATACACCAGCGAAATCAACAAGCAGAATCTTAAAAATGACATTCAAACTTCGTTAGCAAATGCCAGAGCTGCCAAACGAACACTCGCCGCGTCTAATCGAACAGTCGAAGCATCCACCGCCGCATTCCAAAATTCAGAAAAGCAATTCCAACTCGGAACAATCAATACTTTCGAATATGCGACAGCTAAAAATAATTTAGATCAAGCAGAAGTAGATTTGATTATTGCAAAATATGATTACCTATTTAAATTAAAAGTGTTAGATTTCTACCAAGGTAAAAAATTGGAATTGAAATAAAATATTCAAAACAGAACGAAATAAAATCTTCATTGAAAGATAATTTTTAAATCAAAAAAATTACCCAAATCAAACGTTCCCCTTTAGGGGGCAAGGGTTTTAACCATGCTAAAAAACAATAAATTAATTTATATTTTAATTGCTGCAGTCATTGCTATAGTTGCTTATGTTGCTTTCAAAGGACAGAGCAAACCAAAGGGTGAAGAAATTACTGTTGAAAAAGTTTCTAAAAGAACCATCAAAGAAATGGTTGGTGCAAGTGGGAAAGTATTTCCAGAAACAGAAGTGAAAATCAGTTCGGATGTTTCAGGTGAGATCGTTGAACTTTATGTGGAGGAAGGCGACTCAGTTGTAGCAGGTCAATTATTGTGTAAAGTTGATCCTGATACTTACAAATCAATGGTCGAAAGAGGCGAGGCAACTGTCAACAGTAGCAAGGCGCAAGTAGCTAATTCTGCTTCTGGAATCGCTCGTAGTAAAGCGCAATTGATTCAAGCTCAAGCTCAATTGGAACAAATCAAATCGCAAGTAGAAAACCAAGGCGACATTCATAATCGAAATGTTTTATTGCATAAAGAAGGAGTGATTTCGCAAGCAGATTTTGAAAATTCTGAAGCTGCACTCAAACAATTGCAAGCTAACGTTCGCTCGACAGAAGCCAATGTGAAAACTGCCGAAGCGAATGTCGAGTCATCAGAACAAAGTAAAAAAGCAGCAGAGTTTACAGTCAAAAGTTCGCAAGCAAGTTTGAAAGAGATGGTGACAAGTTTGAAACGAACTACGATTTATGCGCCGATGGGTGGAATCGTTTCTGCGTTAAATATTGAGCAAGGGGAACGTGTGGTAGGAACAGCGCAAATGTCTGGAACTGAAATTATGCGAATCGCTAATTTGAACTCGATGGAAGTGCAAGTTGATGTGAGTGAAAATGATGTTTTGAGAGTTGCGCTGAAGGATGATGTAGAGATTGAAGTAGATGCATATTTAGATCGAAAATTTACTGGAAAGGTAACAGAGATTGCCAACTCAGCAAGTAATACTGGAACATCTATGTCTTTGAATACAGATCAGGTAACTAACTTTATTGTAAAAATTAGAATTGATCCGGATTCATACAAAGACATCGTTCAGAAAGGGAAAAAATTTCCTTTCCGGCCAGGAATGTCTGCCTCGGTTGATATCAATACTGAAATTCAAAATGATGTTTTGAGTGTTCCAATCCAATCAGTTACTACTCGGGAAGAAGATGAAAAAGAGAATGAAAAGGAAGATGAAGGAACAAAAGTTAAAAAGAAGAAAGACGATGAAATCAAAGAAGTAGTTTTTGTGATGTCAGCTGACACGGTAAAAATGGTGGAAGTAAAAACTGGAATTCAAGATGATGAAAGCATTGAAATTCTTTCTGGTTTAGCAGAAGGAGAAGAAGTAGTTGCAGGACCGTATTCTGCCATTTCTCGAAAATTAAAATCGGGGATGCAAGTCCGATTGGAAGACAAAGAGAAGAAGGATAAAAAAGGAAAAAATAAATAAATAATGACGAGCTATAAATGATGGATTTGGTTTAATCAAATTCATCATTTATAGTTCGTCATTCATCATTAAAAGAATGAGTGCAATAATTGTTTTTATAAAAAATATTGAAAAGGGAAAAGTGAAAACTCGATTAGCGGCAACAGTCGGAAATGACCAAGCGCTAAAAATTTACGAAGCCCTTTTAGGACATACTCAAAAAGTCGTTCGAGCAGTTGATGCCGAGCGATTTTTGTTTTACAGTTCGTTCATTGAAAAAGAGGATGAGTGGTCAGCTGATTTTTTTAATAAAAAAGTGCAATCGCAAGGAGATCTGGGAAGTCGAATGTCGGATGCTTTTCAGGATGTTTTGAGGAATAATGGAAAGGCAATTATTGTCGGTAGTGACTGCGCATCGTTGACACCTGAAATTATAAAAACAGCACTTGACAAATTAGATGAATATCCATTTGTCGTCGGACCTACTTTCGATGGCGGATATTATTTGTTGGGAATGAATTCATTCGAACCTTCTGTTTTTGAAAACATAGAATGGAGTACGGAAACCGTTTTTCCAAAAACACTTTTACGGATGGCTGATCTGGGTAAGCGATGTTATTTCATGCCGCAACTTTCGGACATAGATTATGAGGAAGATTGGAAAAAGTATGGATGGGAAATAGATTGAGTATTTTTAGAGACAAGGGATACCTTATCTCTACAAATAGCTAAAAAGACTATCGTCGAAATTCTTTTAAGTTCGTCGAAATTGATAAATGATTCAGCCCTCCTGCAAAGTGATAAATTCCTCTGCCATAGTCAATTCTAAATCTTTTAATTTTCATTCCTATTCCAAAAGAAAAACCAGATCTACTTCTAAAGTTAGTTACCGAAAGTTCTCTTCTTACCATGTGATTATAACCAATTCGCAAGCGCATGATTTCCCCTTTTCCAAAAAGAAATTCGCCATTAAAAATAACATGGCGGAAAAAATTATCTGCAAAATCTTTGAAAGGTGTTTCACTATTTTGAGTGCCATCGCCAATTAAGAAAACAGACTCCACCGTATTTGGATCATCGTAAGTGATATTCCAACGATGTAAATTATGACCGATAAAAGAGAATCGAAAAGGTAAATGTTTGAGGCGTTGAGAAATACCTATTTGAATATCGAAAGGTAATGCTTCTCGATTTTTACCTTCGTAGGCAGAAAATTGAAAACCCATATTTTTAAAAAGTAGCGTTGCTCCAAATCGCCCCGTCGAATCAGAATAATAAGCGGCAACATCAGTTGAAATGCCATAAGAATTATATGATTCAAATTGTGAACTGATCAATTTTAGATTAGCACCAACTGAAAGTTTATCATACAACTGTTTTCCTGCACCCATGGTCAATGCGTACTCCGATGCTTTGAATTGACCATTGATATTTCCAAGGTTATCAGTCAAATCAAATTTTCCATAAGAAATATATTGGAGTCCTCCGTGAAGTGTCACATCTTGTTTTTTCAAATGATGAGCATATCCAAAATATCCATTGCCAATATCTGAAAGATGAAAATTATAATTGAAGGAAAGCGCTTGGTGCATTTTGGAATTTAGCAACGAAGGATTTGAATAAGCAAGAGCCACATCATCATCTTTTACCGTAATTAAATTTCCAGCTAGTCCAGTTACTCGTGCAGAGTTGGAAAGATTGAGGAATTCGTAAATGTGATCGCCTCCAACTTGCGCATCTGTTTTTTCAGAGAATAAAAATAAGATAAAAAGGAGAAGTAATATTTTTTTCATTTTATGCTGTTGTTATTTTGCGTTTACTCATAAGGTGACTTCGAATTGTCTTATGAGTAGTATTGGATTTTTTATTTTTTTGACAAAATTTTATTCCATATTTATTTCAACGCCTTCTTTTTTCCAAGTGGTAAGACATCGACCATTGCTGCAATCCATTGTTTGATAGTGCTCGCCATTTTCGTCATATTTTTTTAATTCGCCATGTTCGAGAGCGAAGTCTGTATCAGCATCTGTACCATTGTAGGTACCTTCTGTCTTTAGATTTCCATTCTCATGATATTCTTTGAACGGTCCCATTTCTTTCCCTTTTTCAAATAGTAAAACTTCCTTAATTTTTCCATTAGGGAAATAACCTTTTAGTTCACCTTCCCATGCGCCTGCAACATATGTTGCTTCTTGCGATATTTTTCCATCATTAAAAAAAGATTTGAATTCGCCATCATGAACGCCATTTTTATAGTTGACCAATTCTTGAATTTGTCCATTTGGAAAATAAAACTCTTGAGTTCCATTGAGCTGGTCATTTGAGTAAATTGATTTTTCTAATAATTTTCCATCAGAAGAATATCGAGTATACGTTCCTTCTTTGGCGAAATCCGATTTACGACGAGTGTAAGATTCTATCACGACATCACCTTCTTTTACTTCTACAGTTTCGATATCACTACAGCTGAAAAATATAAGGGATAAAAAAATGGGAAAAAGAATTCGCTTCATTTTGATGGTCTTGTTTTGATAAAAAATGAAATACTAAAACAGAACGGAAAATTACGCAATAGATTACAGTTTTTAAAAGAGTTAATTTTTAAAATGACAATTTGAAGACTTAAGAGAATTGATTTGGCAATAAAAAAACCGCAACCTTAAATTAATAAGATTGCGGTTTGATATTTTTATTAGAAAAAATTACTTCGCTTCGACTTTCGCTTCAACGATACTTCTTCCGATACTTTCGTAATGGAATCCTAATTCTTTCATTCGATCTAAATCATATAAGTTTCTTCCATCAAAAATGATTTTATTATTCAAAGCTTCAGCTACTCGATCAAAGTTAGGTGTACGGAATACACTCCATTCTGTGATGATTGCTAATGCATCTGCATTTTCGATACAAGTATATTGGTCGTCAGCCATTTCGACTTGACCATTGTAAATTGCACTTACATTTTCCATTGCTTCAGGATCGTAAGCAATTACTTTTGCGCCAGCTTTAATCAAATCATTGATGATGTACAAAGCTGGTGCTTCACGAATATCATCTGTATTTGGCTTAAATGCTAGTCCCCAAACTGCAATCGTTTTTCCAGTTAAGTCTTCTCCAAAGTGTCTTAAGATCTTTGCAGATAGAATGTTTTTTTGCAAACGATTTACATTCATTACTGAATTCAAAATTTTGAACTCGTAATTATTTTGAGAAGCAGTTTTCGCTAATGCTTGCACATCTTTTGGAAAACAACTTCCACCATATCCAACTCCAGGGAATAAGAATCTTTTTCCAATTCTATTATCGCTACCCATTCCTTTTCTAACGTTATCAACGTTTGCACCAGTCATCTCACAAAGGTTAGCAATCTCATTCATAAATGAAATACGAGTTGCTAAGTAAGAGTTTGCTGCATATTTAGTCATTTCAGCAGAACGCTCATCCATGAAAAAGATTGGATTTCCTTGACGTACGAATGGTTCGTATAATCTCTTCATCACCTCTTGAGCTTTTTCAGAATTAGTTCCGATGACCACTCGGTCAGGTTTTAAGAAATCATCAACAGCAACTCCTTCTCGTAAAAATTCAGGATTTGAAACTACGTCAAAAAGTGATTCATCACAATTTGCTGCGATAGCTGCATGTACTTTTTCAGCAGTTCCAACAGGAACAGTACTTTTGTCCACTACAACTTTATAGTCTTTGATTAAATCTGATAGTTCAGAGGAAACACCTAAAATATATGATAAATCAGCCGATCCATCTTCTCCCGGAGGAGTAGGAAGGGCTAAAAAAATAATTTCAGCATGATTAACTGCTTCAGCTAAATTAGTAGTAAATCGAAGTCTTCCTTGTTTAGTATTTCTTTCAAAAAGTAATTCTAAACCAGGTTCGTAAATTGGCACCTCGCCATTACGCATTCTTTCTACCTTTTTTGCGTCAATATCTACGCAAATTACATTGTTACCAGTTTCTGCGAAACAAGTTCCAGAAACAAGACCAACATAACCAGTTCCGACGACTGCAATATTCATAATAGGAATGGGTTTTAAGTTAAATAATAAGGATTCAAAATTTTATATAGAGTTTTCTGAAATGGATAAACACAAATTATAATTGATTTATGATTTAATCAACATGTGGTTATCAATTTCAGAAAGCTTAATAATTATACTAATCAATAATTATGCGAAAAATAATATATGTACGATTTGAATCGTGCTTTTGGAAGAAACTTATAAAAAACAGTTCTGGAAGGAGACATTTAGTAAACTTAGGGGCTAGAACAGTACGAAATTAATATAAAAAAATAACAGGATCTAAATTGATCCTGTTATTTTTTTGATTAATTAGAAGAAATTAGATCTCTTATCGTCAATATCAGCATTCTTTTTCATGGATTGCATCACGGCATTTCTCACTTGATTTTGAGAATTCAAACGGATAGTATTTCTAATTGAAGCAATGTTTGATGGAGGCGTTGCAGCTGGTTTTGAAGTAGTTCTTACTACAAAAACTCCATTTGCTCCAATTACAGGAGGAGCAACATTTCCTTGATCTACAGAGAAAGCAGCAGCAACAACATTAGGTTCTTGACCAAGGCCAGGAACATTTGAAGAACTGAAGCTTACACTTGATGCAGTATCCAAATCAGTTTGGAAAGTACTTGCCAAAGATGCTAAATCTTGAGTGTTGATTTTTCCTTTAATGATTTCTCCTTTCTTCATATTTCTAACAAGAGGAGTAATGATATCTCTTACATTTTCAAGAGAAGCTTTTCCAGCTTTTTGAACCATATCAACACCTGATACGATATATTTGTTATCATAAAAATCGATTTGATCTTGGAAACTATATACATCTGAAGAAACATCTCCAACGCTATTTTCAAAAGCAAATTTGATCATTTTTCTAGAGTCTTCGCTTGAAGTAAGACCTTGAATGCTGTATGCATTGGTAGCAACTGGATTAGAAGTAGTGTATTCTAAGTTTGCATTTCCTGCTGCTGCTGTTTTCATTGCTTCTAAATTTTTATTAGTTCTAATAAATTCAGTTGCTTGACCGTAAACAGTTTTTGTCGTTTTTTTAGAAGGAATAACATTTTTACTTAAAAAAGCTACTTTTACTCGTTCTGTATTAGTAGTAGTTTTTCTTCCAAGAGGCTCAATCAAGTGAACTCCAAAATCAGTTCTAACTGCGTAAAGTTCATTTAATTCTCCATCGAAGAAAGCTACATCATTAAATGCAGGTACCCATTGATTAATAGCAGTATATTCGTACACTCCACCTTTATCTTTACTTCCTCCATCTGTACTAAATTCAGCAGCTAATGCAGCAAAGTCTCCACCTGCTTCAATGACAGTTTTCAAACTATCTGCTCTTTTTTCCCATGCTAAGTATTGCGCTTCGAATGGTTTTTGACCTCGTTGTAAATTAGGATCACTAATTAAAATATGACGAACTTTTGCAGAGTCAGGCAAAACTCTTCGATCTAAAATCTTAGCAACACTATAAGCTCGTCCTTCTAGGTATGGTGCAGTTACAGATCCAACTGCTTGTTCAAAAGCGCTTGTTTGAATTGCTTGATTTAATTTATCAGCTGTTAACCAACCTTGTCCTTTAGTTCCAAAGTTACTTTCGATAAAAAGGTCAATATCTTCGGCGTTAGTTTTTGCAGCAAATTCATTTCCTAATGCGACAACATCTTCTTTGATCGCTAAAGAATCAGCATTAGAAGGAATTACATTAAAAGTAACATAACCTACTTTTCGAGTTTCCTCATCTTGCATATATTTTGCAGCGTTAGCATTCAAGTAGCTAGTCAAATCTGCATCTTCAACAGTTACTTCACTATCTTGAACCTCATCAAAAGGAATTTTTACATATTCAAAAGTGATTCTTTGATTTTGGTCAGCATATGCTTTTTCTACCATCCAAGAAGGATTGTACATTGATTTGCTTACCAAAGTATTTAATTTAGCTTGAATGCGTTCTTTTCTTACTTCTCCTTCATGCATACTCCAAAAATCAACAAAATCTTTACTTAATGGCTCTCCATTAACTTCGTCATCTTCAATCATTTGTTTGAATTGTAGAATTCTTTGCATGTCTGGTTGAGGATTCGGATTGAATTGAGATTGTGCTCCACCTGCTGGGAATCGATTAGCCATCAAAGGACTCAAGTCAGCCTGTGGACCAAATTGTAAATCTTTTAGCTCTTTAGTACTTACACCTAAACCTAAAGCTTCTGATTCGTTTTGGATGATTGATTTCTCTACCAAGTAATTCCACAAACTAGCTCGTTGTGCATAGCTATCATTACTCTGAAAACTTTTACTTCTCACTTGATATTGTCTATCGAAATCAGGGTAACTAATTTTGTTACCAGCAATATTTCCAATGGTAGATCCACTCGTTGCTCCAATACTTCTATCACCTGACATAGAATCCATCATGATAAACGCAGCAAGGCCTAATCCAATAAGAAGGATTAAAAGCCAATTATTTTTTCTAATTTTTCCAATTAACGCCATTTCGTATTATAATTTTGATTGATTTACTTTAAAATATATGTGTATTTATTTAATATGTAAAGTATTGATGGCGAGATCGATACTTTAAATTTTTCCTAAAAAAATCATTGACGAAGATCGTCAAATTTTGTAGGTTTGGAAAAATCCATGCAAAGGTATGATTCTTACGTCTGAAAATCAAAAAAAGCACGTATTTTATGAGCTTTCAGTCAGATGAAAGAGATAATGGATTTTTGTTTTTTTACGCTAAAAAAGTGAAAAGGTTGGGGATAGTTGACTAGATTTCTTTCGTTGACAATATAATGTCGATTGTTTAATATACAGCTAATTTAAAGAGTTAGAATAATTTTTAAGTTGGCAAAGCCTCAGATGTTAGATTTATAAAAATAGGATTATTTACTTAGATTCTTTCAAATGCTTTGCTGCTGCATCCAATTCCTCATAAAACTCTGCTCCATATTTCCGAATCAAAGGTTCTTTTAAAAACTGATAAACGGGTAATTCCTCTTTTTTTCCTAATTCACAAGCTGCGGAGCAAATATCCCAAGTATCATAATTAAGTGCTTCAAAATTTACTCGTTCATCTTTTTCCACTCGAATAGGATAGAGGTGGCAGGAAATGGGTTTTTTAAAATCAATCTCACCTGCTTTGTGTGCTTGCTCGATTCCACATTTTGCAATACCTAATTCATCGACGGTCATAAAAGAACATGCACCATCAGGTTGGAGTGAAGTTCCAAATTCTTCGGCTCCTTTGTAGTAAACAGATGTTCCATTTTTAGCAATGGCTTGTCTGCCTTTTTCTGTTAGAAAAGGGGCAACCTTATCATAAATTTTATCCAAAAGCTCAATTTCTTCTTCCTCCAAGGGAGCACCAAAATCGCCTTCCCAACAACAAGCACCTTTGCAAGCTTTAAGATTGCAGAGGAATTGTTTATTGATCACATCATCGCTGACCAGTTTATCTTGTATTATGAGCATAAATATTTTTTGGCTAAAAATTTTTAATAAATGTTTTACATTTTGCAATCAATATTCAGATTTTCCATTTCATCTCCTTACTTTAGCAAAAATAATTTAATTAATGTTGTCTCAACTTTATTTGAGCATTTAATTCTAATAAATATGAAAAAGATACTTTTAAGTGGTTTGATGCTTTTTATGATGGTCAGTATTTTCGCACAAAAAAATACCGATACTGATCGTTCATCAGCAGAAGCAATTACTCAAGTTTTGGTAGAAAAATATAAATTGACAGATGTGCAAACTGCAAAGATGTTGAAAATCCAACAACGTAAACTTAAGAATGATGCGGAAATCGCACCACTTGAAGCTACGGATATGGATAAGTATTTAGCAAAGATGAGCGGCAATGAACAGCAAACTAATTTTTCTATTCGAAGAATTTTGGATAAAGACCAAGCTAAGATTTTGACAAAAGAGGAAGTTGATTTAAGGTTAAAAAGAGCAGGTGTTTCTTCTCGCATGCAAAAAGAAGGAGCAAGTACTATTGAAATAAAAAAAGCACTTATCAAAGTCAACTAATCTAGTTGTCCAATAAAAAATAAAAGACTTGAATAATCCATTCAAGTCTTTTATTTTTCCCAAAAATCCTTCCTTTTTATTTTTTTCTCAGACTACTATTTAAATCTTATCGAAAAAAACGATGATGTGACAAAAAATTAATATTTTTGTCGGTCAGACGATTTAACAATTTTGATGTTTAATCGTTAGGTATATAACATTTAATCAATCTCTCCTGATTTATACAGGAATTAAAAATACAATAAGAAATCAATGGATTTACTCAAACAGAAATTTTTTGAAAAATCATCCCAATTAAAAGCGGAAGTTAAAAGTTTATTAAAAGCGCAAGGCGGAACTAAAGTTGACGAAGTAACTCTCGCTCAAGTTTTTGGAGGAATGCGTGGTGTGAAAAGTATGATTTGGGAAACATCACAATTGGATCCAATCAAAGGGATTAGATTTAGAGGTTATTCAATTCCAGAATTAAGAGACTTATTACCTCGGGTAGCAGATGGAAAAGAGCCTTTACCAGAAGCACTTTTTTGGTTGATGTTAGTTGGAGAAGTTCCAACGGAAGATCAAGTAAAAGGATTGACCGCTCAATGGGTAGCAAGAAGCACAGTACCTCAACATACTTTTGATGTATTGGATGCTCTTCCGAAAGATACTCATCCGATGGCTCAGTTTAGCATTGCGATTGTTTCATTGCAAAACAAAAGTATTTTTGCTCAACGATATGCTAAAGGCATGAGCAAAAATGATTATTGGGATGCGATGTATGAAGACACGATGAATTTGATTGCGATGTTGCCGAGAGTAGCTGCATATATCTATAGAAGAACGTATCATAATGGAAATCACATTGCTCCAGATTTGACATTGGATTGGGGAGGAAACTTTGCGCATATGTTGGGAGTTCCAGGAGAGGAATTCAAAAGTTTCATGAGATTATATTTGACTATTCATGCGGATCACGAAGGTGGAAATGCTTCTGCTCACACGACTCACTTAGTGGGATCAACTTTGAGTGATGCTTACCTTTCATTAGCAGGTGGAATGAATTCATTGGCTGGACCATTGCATGGATTGGCTAATCAAGAAGTGATCAAATGGATTTTCAGAATGTTAGAATCTTTAGGAACAAAGAAACCTACGAAAGCACAAATTAAAAAATATGTTAAAGCAACCTTAGCTGCACGACAAGTAATTCCTGGATATGGTCACGCTGTTTTGAGAGAACCAGATCCTCGATTCGTTGAGCAAAAAAGATTTGCTAAAGAAAATATTAAAGGTTCAGATATCATCAATGTAGTTTGGAAATGTTTTGATGTAGTGCCAGAAGAATTAATAGCATTGGGTAAAGTGAAAAATCCTTGGCCAAATGTAGATGCTCACTCTGGAGCAATTTTGGTTCACTACGGAATGAACGAGTATAGTTTCTATACGGTATTGTTTGGAGTGTCGAGAGCACTTGGAGTATTGTCTGCACTTTGTTGGTCACGAGCTTTAGGCTTTCCATTGGAGCGACCAAAATCTGTAACGACAGATTGGGTAAAAGAACATTTAGCAAAAGAAGCAGCAGCGAAATAAGTTGTTTTCTTTTTTGAAAATATAAGACCCGATGTTGAGTAATCAATATCGGGCTTTTTGTTTTAGTAAAATGTAAATGTATTGTTATGTTTTTTAGATTAAATACTTATTTTGATAAACCTCAATACTTCTTCCATCAAAATCTTTTACCACCGCTAGTTTTCCAAACTCTGTTTCTTGAATTTCATTTTTTATTTCTCCACCGATTTCCAAAATTGCATTAATCGTTTTTTCTAAATCATTTACTCGAAAACCTAACCGAGTTGTTGTGTCGGGCAATATTTGATTTTTTGACAAAGGATAAATTTCCACAACTATATTTTGATTTTCTATCGTTGAACTAAAATGTTCTGGACCATTTCCATGTTTTTCTTTTTGAAAAACGAGGTCAAGTTTTTCGTAAAATGATTTTTGTTTTTCAAGTTGATTAGTTTTGATGACAAGTAGTGCAATCATTTTTTTTAAATTTTATAACAAGGTATTTACGGAATTTATTTTGCTTGAAAATTAAGAACAAAGTAGATCAAATTCCGTTTTAAATAAAACGTTCTTTTTGTTTTGTAAAACTTTTTATCTTTGAGCGTTTTTATACAAAGACAATTAATTTCCAAATTTTAAAATTAAACAGATTATGGCTTTTAAACTTCCTAAACTCCCTTACGAATACGGTGACTTGATGCCGCACATTGACAAACGTACAATGACTATTCATCACACTAAGCATCATAATGGATATACGACAAAATTAAACGCAGCGATCGAAGGAACCGATCTTGCAAAGAAATCAATTGAAGATATTTTGAAAAAAGCTTCTACGCATGGAGCAGCAGTTCGAAATAATGGAGGTGGATTTTATAATCACTCTTTGTTCTGGAAAGTGATGTCTCCAAAAGGAGGCGGAGAACCTTCTACAAAAAGTAAAATCGGAGCTGCAATCAAAAAAGATTTTGGTTCATTCGAAAAATTTAAAGATGCATTTTCTGCTGCAGCAAAAACTCAATTCGGTTCAGGTTGGGCTTGGTTGTGTGTAAGCAATAAAGGAAAATTATTTGTAACAAGTACTCCTAATCAAGATAATCCTCTAATGGATTGTGCTGACAAAAAAGGAACACCAATCTTAGGTTTGGATGTTTGGGAGCATGCTTATTACTTGAAATATCAGAACAAACGACCTGATTATGTTGAAGCATTTTTTAGCGTTGTAAACTGGAAACAAGTAGCTCAAAATCTTTCTGCAGCTACTAAAAAGTAAGTGAAGAATGTAATAAAAGAGACAATTTTGAAAAAAAAGTAAAATTTAACATTTCAATAATTGTGCCCTTTAGTTGAATGAAAAAGACCGAAAACGATTGTTTTCGGTCTTTTTTGTATGTATAATGATGAATTGGGAGGAGGCAACTATTTTACGTTATTTGCCAATCTGGCAATTACATTGTAACTTGAAGCAACGTATTATGAACATCTATCATCTATATAGTGTTCATCTAATTATAATCCAAAAATCGTTTATTAAGGAACTTCCCTAATAATCGAATTATTTTACAAAAAACACTTTACCCATGATCATCTTAAGCATTTTAGCACTAATCCTTGTTGTTTTCGGATATGAAATCGTACAAGAAGCTTAGTAGAACAATCACCAAAATTGAAAAGGCTTTCACAAATATTTGTGAAAGCCTTTTCTCATTTTAAGGAATGCTCTTAAAGTATTATTTTTTCATTTCTTGAGGGATAGTTGCTTGATACATTTCTTCCGCTTGCTCTTTAGTGTAATTTCCATTTCCAGATTGGAAAATATATTCCTTATCTCCTTGCACTACAATTCTTCGAAAACCAAAATTATGTAAAGTCGAGTCAATGACTGTTTCGAAAATAAATCCATTTGGTTCATCTAGAATTACATTGACAGAAGAGTAGGCAGAAATACCTTTTAAATTATTTAAGTGTTCCGCTTTAGTTGCCGCAAGATCTTTGGTCGCTTCGCCAAAATAAATGCGCACTTCGTAATCATCAGATTTTTGACTTTTGATGATTACTTCATCTGCTACCGTAAAATTTTCTTTTTTTATATCAACACTATCAGGTGCTAAGATGGTATATGGAATTCCATATTCGATTAAGTTGCGAGGTTTTAAATAATTGTCATCAGGATTAT
The DNA here is from genome assembly GCA_937981555.1 of uncultured Saprospiraceae bacterium. Classification (GTDB taxonomy): domain Bacteria; phylum Bacteroidota; class Bacteroidia; order Chitinophagales; family Saprospiraceae; genus CAJQQY01. The sequence goes on along the minus strand of CALJOK010000012.1, from coordinate 13,110 downwards.
TACAAGCAGCTAGAAACATAACAATTATAAAAAGGGAAAATAGTCTCATGAATATTTTTTTAGATTTATGATCTTAAATTTTGATTAGAAAACATTAGGAATGAAGCATTAATAAACTTATCATTTTGGGTCGTTAATTTTGTTTTCAGTTTTTATTTTGAAAGCATGATTTTACCTGGATAAATGATTGGTTTCAAAGTGAAAAATGGGAACAAAAGAAACAGCCAAAATAGTAAGATTATTAATGCTTCATTCCTTTAATAGCAAAAATATACTTTTCAACGGATAAAATTTAGTGATTAGTTTTTTTAAGGTAATTTTAATTATGAAAATAAAAATTGAAGTTTGTGCAGCCTCAGTTCAATCTGCTTTGACCGCTCAATTGGCAGGAGCTCATCGAGTAGAATTATGTAGTAGTTTGGAATTGGGGGGAATTACTCCGAGTGCTTCGACGATTGAAAGAACGAGAGAAATATTGGACATTGAAGTTTACGTTTTGATTCGTCCTCGGCCGGGAGATTTTTTTTATTCCACTCTCGAATTTGATGTAATCAAACGAGATATTCTTTTTTGTAAAAATGTAAAAACGGATGATGGGAAAAAAGTGGATGGAGTGGTGATTGGTATTTTGCATAAAGATGGACAAGTCGATGTCGAACGAACCAAAGCATTAGTTGAATTAGCTGCTCCGATGAAAGTTACTTTTCATCGCGCATTTGATCGTGCTGCTGATCCATTTTTATCTTTGGAAAAAATTATTGAAACTGGCGCGCATCGAATTTTAACTTCTGGACAATTTGAGAGTGTTTTTGAAGGAAGATTTTTATTAAAAGAATTAGTTGAAAAAGCAGAAGGTAGAATTTCCATTATGCCAGGTGCAGGAGTGAATGCGCAAAATATTTCGGAGTTGGCAAAAGTTATTCAAGCTAAAGAATTTCATCTTTCGGGAAAAGGAGAGATTAAAAGTAAGATGACTTTTGAAAATCCAAATTTTGATTTTTCTGAAAATGATTTTTTTGAAACTGATTTAAAAAAAATAATGGATACAATAAAAATGGTGAACGGCTAAAAATTAACCGTTCACCATTTAGCATTAATCATTAAAAAACTTACATCATTTTTTTCTTCGACTTGATGCCACAACCAACTGCTTTTGTAGTTGCAGGGTCAGGATCGTTTCCAGCTTCTAATGCACTAATCGCATCTTCCACATATTTCACTTTTACCAAGTTAACATCTTCGTGATTGTCGTCGATTGCTCCGATGTATTTTACGATCAATTCTTTGTTTAACAAAAATACATGAGGTGTTTTTGTTGCTCCAAATTCTGGAAAAACTTTTTGACCTTCATCGAAAACATATTCAAAAGGAAATGATTTTTCCTCTGCACGAACTTGCATTGCTTTGAAACTGTCACCTTCTTTTACTGCAGGATCATTTGGATTAATTGCTACAACTGGGTAACCCATTGGCGCATATTTTTTATGCAAAGCGATAATTCGATCTTCGTATTCAACTGCGTAAGGGCAAGTATTACAAGTGAAAGTTACGATATAACCTTTAGCTCCTTCGATGCCGCTGAGAGAAACTAAATCACCATTTACATTTTTTAAATTGAAATCTTCTGCCGCATCCCCAATTTTTAATCCTTTGGAAACTTCGTCGTTCATCATTTTAGATGCACCATCTTTGATCGCTTCAGTTGTTTTTTCTGTAGCATCTTTTACTGTATCAGCCGCGGTGTTAGCAGCTTCTGTCGCTTCTCCACAAGAAGTCATAAAGATTCCTAAAGCAAACAATAGGAAAGAAGTTTTAATTAAATTTTTCATGATTAGATTTTTAAATATGATTTAACAATAGTGTTTAATTCTTCGTAATTATCGAATTCACCTTTGATGATTTCGTATTCTTCTTTATTATAAATTATTGTGACCGGTATCGCTCCATCCCAATCTGGATTGACTTTATCAATCCAAGTATTGTAATCTGTATCGGTCAAAGCAACGACATGAGACATTAATTTTTCTCTTTGGATAAAAGGTCGAAGTTTGGAATCAATTTGTTTTTTTGAATCTAAACTGATCAAAACAACTTTTACTTTTTTGTCTTTGTAAGTTTTATTCATGTACTCAAAGTAGGGGAGTTCTGCGATGCATGGCGAGCACCAAGTTGCCCAAAAATTGATTACATAAGTGGTATCATTTTGATGATTAAACATATAGGCTAGATCATCATAAGAATCATAAACTGCTGATAGTGTTGGCGCGGTTTTCTCCACTTTTGGAGGTTTGACAACAGGAGCAGGTTTTTGAACTTTAGCAGCGACTTGCTTTTCGCCACAACTTTGAAACACTTGTGCAAATACAATTAAAAACAAAAGAATAAGAGGAAATTTATATTTTAATGTGTCCATTTTTTTGCCTTAAAATCAATTTAAAAAAATAAATATTTAAACTAGCCATTTCCTTTTTTAGGAGATTGTTGAGGACTTCTCAAAACTGGACGCTTTCCTTTCGATCTTTTTCTTTTTGCTTTTTTGTCCTTAATTGAACAACCCATTGCTTTTGTAAATGGAGGATTAGGATCTTCTCCTTTTTCCATTTGAGTAATAGCAACTTCTACATATTTATTTTTTATAGTACTGTCATCTCGGCTATCGTCAATTGCACCAATATATTTGACTCTTCTATTTTTATCTAAAAGAAAAACATGAGGTGTTCGAGTTGCTCCATATTGTGGATATACTTTTTGACCTTCATCGAATAGATACATAAATGGAAATTCCTTTTCTGATGCCCGAACTTTCATTTCTTCAAAACTATCATCTGGTTTTAAATCAGGATCGTTTGGATTAATTGCTACAACTGGATAACCCATTGACGCATATTTTTTATGTAAATCAATAATGCGATCTTCGTAAGCAATTGACACGGGACAACTGTTGCAAGTGAACACAACAATGTATCCTTTCACATCTTTGATGCTTTCCAAGGAAACCATTTTGTCATCTATGTTTTTCAAATTGAAATCAGCAGCTACATCGCCTACTTGATATCCTTTACTTTTTTCGGATACTGTCTTAAAAGTATTTTTGGTTGGAAAAGTGAACCCTGCTACAAAAATAAATGCAGCGAAAAGTAATATTAATTGTTTCATAATCAACGAGTTATGTTTTTTGAAATAAAAAAATAAGATTAAAAATACAAAATTAGAAATGAATCTAGGTGATGACTTCATAGAAGAAATTTTCCTAGACCTATTTGAAAAACAATTTTAAATGGGTAAAGTTGCCTTCCAAAGGTATGTTCAAATTAGATGCTACTTTTATTTAAAACTTGTGGAGGTGTGTGCTAAGGTAGACAAGAGAGGATGAAATAAAAAAAGTAATATTCTCATCATGGAGAATATTACTTTTTATTAAAATTATATTTAAACGAAAATCGGATTTAGAAAATCCGTGCTATGCATTCAATTTATACTTCACTCCGATGCGTTCCAACTTCGCAATCATCTCACCATCTACATTCACTTTTCGACTCACGGAACGGAATTTTAATTTGATCTGATTATCAGGTTCAATCACTTCGATATTGAGTGGAAGTTTTCCTTTGCTGTGTTTGCAAATATCTTCGATCTCATCAATTAAGTCATCCGTTAAAAACAACTATTTGTTTCTTCGACTTTGCAAAGAAATCGGTTTTGGAAAACCGACCTACGAATGCTGAGTAGTTTGATTTAAAAAAAGTAATATCCCCACATTGGAAAATATTACTTTTTTATACAGGTGTCCGATATCTGTACCAGGGAGAATATTTTTGGAAATGAGTAAAATTAAATGAGAATATTTTGGCTTAAAATTTATAAAACCAAATCAATCATTTTCTTCCTCACATAAAATTTTTCCTTTAAACTTTTTTCCTTTTTTTCGAGTGCATTCTAAACAAGGTTCTCCTTCTTCATTCAAATTAATATAAGTTCCTATCCCATTTTTATAATCTCCAAAATCGTAGTCTTCTCCATTCGGAAATTTATAAGATAAAAAGTTATAAAAATCTTCACCAATTACTTCTGCTATATATTTTATTTCTCCGTTTGTGTAATAATTATATTGGATAGACGGTTCTATCAATTTTCCTAAATTATATTTTTCCAATAGAATTATTTTTCCTTTTTCATTGTAGGAATATTGCGATCCATCCATTACGTTTTCATAAATAGTAGAACGTTTTTTTTCTTTCTTTAAAATTTCTCGGTATCGCCATAATTCCCAATATTTGTTCTTTTTGTAGTATTCCTGTATTACAAAAACTGTATCATTTTTAATTTCATAATATTTTTGAATTAATTTTTTCACCTCACCGTTTTTATACCTTTTAAGGAATATTTGAATTGTATCAACATTGTCTTTCCAAACTCGTAAAGTCCTTTTTTCAAAATCAGATTGCCCAAATACGATTTGAAATGAAAGAAGAAAAAATACGATTATTTTAATTTTCATAATAATGCTTTAATTAATGATTGTTAGAAAATTCATAAAAACTCCCGTGATACCTAATTCCCTTAAAATCAACAATTTATAAAAATTAAATTTGAATGAAAATGAATTTAGAAAATCTGTACTATGCATTCAATTTATACTTCACTCCGATGCGTTCCAACTTCGCAATCATCTCACCATCTACATTCACTTTTCGACTCACGGAACGGAATTTTAATTTGATCTGATTATCAGGTTCAATCACTTCGATTTTGAGTGGAAGTTTTCCTTTGCTGTGTTTGCAAATATCTTCGATCTCATCAATTAAGTCATCCGTGATTTTTGAAACATGCAATTTCAGCGTAATTGATTCTGTCATTTTTAAACCAATGGCCGCCAACTGTTGAATCTCTTGAACTTTGAATTGATACTCTTCTCGATAATTATTGAACTCGTATTTTCCTTTGATAAAAACAACTTCCCCTGGCTTCATTCGAGCAGCATAATCATTATAATCATCTCGCCACAAAGCTAATTCCATCGAGCCATTATAATCTTGGACGGTAAAGAATCCGTAGCCATTCCCTTTTTTATCAATTCGATTGTTAGCTGCGATAACTACGCCTGCAATATTTATATTTCCGCCTTTGTGATTTTCCAAATCTTCCAAAGTACAAGTCGTATAGTTTTCAATTTCCAATTTATAATCGTCCAAAGGGTGACCTGAAATGTATATTCCAGTTACTTCTTTTTCCTTTGTTAATTTTTCAATCAAACTCCATTCGCGAGCTGGTGGTATTTTTGGCTCAGGACTTAAAATGTCTTCAGAGTCTCCAAAAAGCGAATTCATCGACTGCGCTTTTTGTGATTGATAAGCATTTCCGTAACGTAAAAGGTGCTCGATAAACGTATCGTATTTTTCTGAGGGAGCATAATAAACCCAACGTTTCATGTCAAAACAATCTAAACCTCCACCTAAAACTAAACTGTCCAAACATCTTTTATTAAAGGAACTCAAATCCAAACGGCGCATCATATCAAAAACATCTTTGAATGGAACACCCGTTGCTCGTTGTTCCAAAACTGCCCCTACAGGTCCAGAACCAACTCCTTTCAATGCAGTCAAGCCAAAACGAATTTGTCCTTTTTTATTTACGGAAAAATCGGCTGCACTTTCATTCACATCTGGACTAAGTACATCCATTCCCATCCTTTTACACTCTCGTAAAAAGAAAGTCAATTTCGAAATATCATTTTTATTATGCGTCAAAACCGAAGCCATAAATTCGGCAGGGTGGTGCGCTTTTAAGTAAGCAGTTTGGAAGGCAACTAAGGCATAACAAGTCGAGTGAGATTTGTTAAATGCGTAAGAGGCGAAGGCTTCCCAATCTGTCCAAACTTTTTTTACAATAGTTTCATCGTGTCCATTTTTCTGACAACCTTCCAAAAACTTCGGCCACATTTGATCAATCAATTTCTTCTTTTTCTTACCCATCGCCTTCCGCAACATATCGGCTTCCCCCTTAGAAAAGTTGGCGAGCTTTTGCGAAAGCAACATCACTTGCTCTTGATAAACGGTAATTCCATAAGTCTCCTCCAAATATTCCTTCATGTCAGCAAGGTCATATTTGATCGGCTCTTTTCCATGCTTCCGCAAAACGAAAGAAGGAATATATGCCAATGGACCAGGACGATACAAGGCATTCATCGCAATCAAATCCTCAAATTTGGTTGGGACTAAATCACGTAAATATTTTTGCATTCCCGTGGACTCGTATTGGAAAACCCCAATCGTATCTCCTCGTTGGAAAAGTTTATAAGTCAGTTCATCTTCGAGTGGAATTTCATCAGGATCAATGTCGAGGTTTTTATTTTCCTTGACCATTTTAATCGCATCTTTGATGATGGTCAAAGTTTTTAATCCCAAGAAATCCATCTTCAAAAGTCCTGCATCTTCCGCTACACTATTATCAAATTGGCTGACCAACATGTCAGAATCTTTGGCAACAGTAACTGGAATATAGTTTGTAATTTCATCAGGTGTGATGACGACTCCGCAGGCATGGATTCCAGTATTTCGAATCGAACCTTCGAGTTTCCGAGCAGTCTGCAACATCTTTCCGATGTGATCAGGTTGCTCTGCTAATTTTCGGAATGCGTAGGCTTTCTCTACATCCTCCGAATTCATTTTGCTTTTCAATTTCTTATTGATGTCTCCTTCTTCTAGAACATCTTTTAGCGTCGCACCTAATTGAAGTGGAAAAGTTTTAGCCACTTTATCTACCTCTGAAAGCGGTACATCCAAAACTCGACCGACATCTCGAATACTACTTTTGGCAGCCATTGAACCGTAGGTGATAATTTGGGCAACTTGGTTTCGACCATATTTATCAATTACATAATCGATTACTTTTTGTCGTCCTACATCATCAAAATCAATATCAATATCGGGCATCGAAACCCGCTCAGGATTCAAGAATCGCTCAAAAAGTAAATCGTACTTTATCGGATCAACATTCGTAATTCCCACACAATAGGCAACGGCTGAACCTGCTGCTGATCCCCGACCCGGTCCTACACTCACGCCCATCTGTCGAGCTGTCGTGGTGAAATCTTGAACAATCAAAAAGTAACCTGGATATCCAGATGCTTTGATGACGCTCAACTCAAAATCCAATCGTTCTTTAATCTCAGGCGTGATGTCACCCCATCTTTTTTTCGCCCCTTGATAAGTCAAGCCTCGGAGGAAATCATCTTGCGAAGTATATCCTTCAGGAATTGGGAAATTAGGTAAAAGTACATCTCGTGCCAATTCAAGCGTTTCGATTTTATCATAAATTTCCATGGTATTATCCACCGACTCAGGCAAGTCTTTAAACAAGACTTTCATTTGGTCTTGTGTCTTAAAATAAAAGTCTGTACTTGGAAACTTGAAACGTTTTTCACTCGCCACACTACTCGCCGTATTGATACATAAAAGTATATCATGCGGTGCCCAATCTTCTTCCTCCACATAGTGAGTATCGTTGGTGCAAATCGTTTTTACATTATACTTTTTTGCAAGTTTGAGTAAGGTTTGGTTGATGTCTTCTTGACTAACGCCGAGTCCATCAATATTTTCCAAACCACCATGTCGTTGAAATTCGATATAGTAATCTTCGCCAAAAAGATCCAACCACCACTTCAATAATTTTTCTGCCTCTCCATCTTTTCCTCTTAAAACGGACTGTGGTAATTCTGCTCCAATACAACAACTTGTCGCAATTAATCCCTCGGAATATTTTACCAAAAGCTCTTTGTCAATTCGAGGATATTTACTGTACAAACCTTCCATGTACCCCAATGAACAGAGCTTACAAAGGTTCTCGTAGCCTTTTCTATTTTTGGCTAAAAGTAGTTGGTGGTATCGTTTATCTTTTTCTCCTTTTCCTCGTAAGAATGATTTTTTATGTCGGTCTTCTACGAGGTAAAATTCGCAACCGATGATTGGTTTGATATTTCGTTTTGCAGCTTCTGCAACAAACTTAAATGCACCAAACATATTTCCGTGATCGGTCAAGGCAACTCCTTTTTGACCATCAGCTGCAGCTTTGTCCATCATTCCAGCAATGGAAGAGGCTCCGTCAAGTAAAGAATATTGAGTATGGCAATGGAGGTGAACGAATTCTGGCATAGTATCCCTTTTTTATAAAAATAAAATACGTGTGAGTATTGTTATTGCTTTTTCACAAGATAGTCAAAATGGAAAACTTAGCGGTGTTGATTGAGCTATTTTTCAGAGGTGTGGATAATTTTTTTAAAATCACCTTGTCCCTTTTCTTCTTCTTCTCGTTGATTTCCTATCTAAGGATTCTAATACCATTTCCCAAAGCATCTCAAAAGGAATAATTTCCATCTCGATTGGTTTACTGGCTACTTCGAGTGGTTTGGTTTTTAGTTTTTTAAATAAATCTCTAGTATTTCTTTCAAGAGCAATTCGATTGTAATTAGACTCTTGAATTTTTAAAAACATTTTGATAAAACAATTACTTCTAAAATCATCATTTTTTCGAAGATATCGAGAAGAGTAATTTCTCAGCGCTTCCATTCTATTGTTTACTTCTTCTTCCTTTTTTTCACCAAATAAGAATAAAATTTGTAATACTAGAATCGTAATATTCATACCTCTTTTATCTTTGGAAAAAGCAGGTAAGCTTTTGACAAATGATTTAGAGTCAAACCTTGGTTTTCGCTTGTTGAGTGGGATTTCTATTTTTCCAATTTGAATAAAATAATCTATAAAGGCTTCGATTAGGTTCCAAAATTCTTTTCCAATTTCTAATTTAGATTTTTTCTTATTTCGAATGAATCTTACTTTTCGATAAAAGCTAAATCCTTCTTGTATTTTTCCTGAATGGAATAAAAGGAGAATATAAAATTGACTAACAATAAACCAATTTACACTTCCTTCATTTACGAGAGTTAAACAATGTTTCGCATCTACATCAGCAGCTTCATATTCCTTTATTTGGATATAACTATTTAATCTTTTAAAAATAAAATTAAATACTTGAATTTTTGATTGATACGGTTGATTTTGAAAAAAATGGAGCGCTTGATTACATGCTTTAATTGTCCCTTTATGATCGTTTTCAATTTGATAACGCAAAACTAAAACAGTATGGGCAAATAAACGAAATTGTCCGTAGGATGATTTTGCCAAAAGAGGTTCTAATTCTTGAGCATATAATTTGGCCATTCTGACATGAAAAGGCTTAATTGTTTTGGAGTGTACGAAATGACTAGCTAAGTTATCATACATTTCTCTTGCTTGCTCTTCGTAATCTCGATCTTCTTTTAGGCGATTAAACATATGATTATACTTTTTTAATCTTTTTTGATCACCGAGAAGTGTTCCATAGTAAGTTCGTAAATCTTTTAACAGATTAATAGCGATGTCATAAAGTTCAAATTTTAATGAAATTCTTAATGTTTTTTCAGCAAGTTTTATACTTGCTTTTCTGGCTCCTCGACCCGTTAAGAATTTTGTTGCAGCTAAATTTTTATAACAATTGTAATTTGCCTTTTGTAAATCATTATAAGAGGCAGCATTTAAATCAATAAAGAATAGAGTGTTTACCGCTCGTTTTTCCAATCTAGATTTAATATTTCGATATCCTTTATCTAAGTCATTTGTTCCATATAATTTTCTACAAGCTTGGCTATCCGAGTTGAATTCTCCCTTCAAAATTCCTTCGTATAACCTATACAGTTTTTGATCCTTAGGTAGCCCATTTCCTATAATTTCTATGTTTTTCACTTTGTTTTTATCAATAACAGATATTATATCTTTTAAATATTCCATTTTTTTATTTTTATCAAATATATTAAATAATAAACTAATGGTGTTTTGTGAAAATTAAAATGCTGATAATCAATGATTTATAGTTTTAGAACTATATTTTTCACCTTAAATCTAAGGTATATAATTTCATATATTGACTATAGATATCAATGTTTTACCATGTATATTTGTATATCGGCATTTAAGAACAGTTAGTAATAATTGCTTTTAAATATTTTTAAACATTATCTATTATTTGTTGGCATTAGTTATTTCGGCACCTTATTCTTGCTGCGGGTGATTTCGGCGTTATCTCAGCAATTTTTTTTGAAAATAAAATTCAAAAGAATGAGGATTTTCAATTCAAACCTAATTTAACCATTTCGGCATGGTTGGATTAATTGATTAGATGGAGAGAATCCAAGATTATCGGTTCTGCACTTTATATAGTGTTGGGATAGCTACTTAAAATCATTAAAAATGAAAAAAGTAGTAAAAAATTCAATTAAGAACTTTACAAAGAATGTAAAAGCGTTATCAAAAATTGAAAACAAAAAAATTAAAGGAGGTATTACCAATACCGATTTAGGAGTAATTTAAAAAGTTAAATTACTAAAAAAACAGTTCGGCAATTACCTTGAAAACAAAGACAAAAACTACTGAGCATCAAAGACATTGTTTTGTTCGGAAACATTTTTTGATCTGCCTTATGATGCCAACATAAGGTAGATATTGTATCTCTATCTTGAATTTCTGGCGGTGCGAATTTGCCGAACATTTATGCACCGCCTATTTTTACTTTCAAGATGGAATACGGAATGAGAACAAAATGTAAGAATTTATCTAAGGCGTGTGTATGAAGAATTTATTCTTCATTAAAAAAAGCTACTAATGAGAATTAGTAGCTTTTGTTTTTCTTTTATGATAAAAAATAATCACCCTAATTTTTTGACTTTTAACAACACCCAATGAGAATCTAATGAGAGTTAGATTCTCGTTTTTGTTTAGGTTAGAATATTCACAAGGTGACTAAAAGTCACCTTGTGAATTAAGTAAATCTTTAAGGTCTTTTTCCCAAAGAAATCATATTGGCAAAAATTCGATAAGCTCCTGGAACTCCTGCTGGCAATTCTCTAAACCAAGAATACCCCGTGTACACATAATATCCTTTTCCATATTTCGCAATCAATAATCCTCCATCCAATGCAGGTTCATTCGGATCATTGGAAGACAGAATTGCTTCGAAATTTTCGTCCCATTTATCTGGAAAATATAGTCCACGTTCTTGCACCCAACCATCAAAATCTTTAGGGGTAATTTTGTTAGGATAATTCATCACATGATGATCTGGTTTTAAGATTCGAATTTCTGCTTCTTCCACGGCAACTCGACCTCTAGAAATACTCATTGGATATGGTGCCACTTTTTCTTTAGGTAATTTTAGTCGATGACCTGTATTGTATTGCACAATCATAGTTCCGCCTTGCTCAACATATTCGAATAATTTGTCTTGGTAAAATTTGATTCGATCAATCGTATTGTAAGCGCGAATGCCTAAAATAACGGCATCGAATTTTTTCAAATTAGCAGGAGTAATATCTTTGTCTTCAAGTAAAGTTACGTTGTATCCAATCTGCTCTAAGTTGATTGGAATTTCATCGCCTGCTCCCATGATGTAGCCGATATTTTGACCTTCTTTTTTCAAATCAATTTTCACCACTTTCGCTTCAGAATTTTTTACTACCGTTTGAGTTGGAATATGATCGTACTCAATAGAAACTAATTCTTGGGTATAAACTTCTTCTCCAATTCTTACCAAAGGAGAAATAAATTTTACTTCCTGATTTTTAGGAGGGAATAATTTGAACGTAAAAGATTGCTCTTCGCCTTTCATGTTTAATTCAAAATCAACCTTTGCAGGTTCTACTTTCCAATTTTTATCAGAGCATAATTCTAAGGTCCCTTTGACATTTTCTTTTCCTGATTTTAATAGAATGGTTACATCCTTTGGTTGGTCGTCAGAGAAAACAAAAACCTTTTCAGTAAGGTTGGCAAAGATCGGAATCGTTACTTCGAATGGTCGGTAAACTTCTCCTTTCACAGGATCTGTTTTTTTGTAAATAACTTCTCGCTCGATTGATAATGGCAATCCTTCAACATTCAAATTAAATCGAACTTTAAACTCTCGAGGTGTATTGGGCAAACCTCTTAGTTCTTGATTTTCAACAGCATACATTCCCAAACTCGCCTTTTTTGTCAACCAATATGGTCCGGTCAAAGGCATATCAGTTGGTAAGTTTAATTTTTTAGAAAATTTAAAGGTTTGGTTGCCATCTAGTTTTAAATTCAAAGTTGAATCCATTTCAGTTGGCAAATAATTGACACTCAATAATTCTACATTTGCTGCGGAACGATTAATTATTTCCATAGATAATTCTACTTGCTCGCCCGGAGTAGCTGAATAATCATTCGCTTTTGCTTCTACAAATAAACCCATTGAACCAATGATGATATCTTTTAATTCTTCCAGCTTTATATTTTTATAATAACTGTCAGGTAACTTAGAAATCATTTTATACGCTTCCGTCAACTGAGGTAAACTTGCTGAAGGATTTCCATAATTAAAATTACGATCTACTTGTTCCAATAATTTTCCAATGGCAGCACCACCTTTTAGTCGAGTCCAAGTAGTGTTGATTCCATCAAAAATATCTTCTTTATTTTTAGGCATATCGCCTTTGAGTAATTCTAAATATTCCATTTGTGCACCACGAGAAGGAGTAGAACCCATTCCTTGACATTTGTGCATGCTTCGACTTTCGGCTGCAATTTCGTTATTTGATTTTCCTTTGATTGGATAATAAACTCCAGCGTCTACGCCAACCATTCGTGATTTATCTGCTGCCGCAAATTTTTCCCGACTTCCATAAAACCACCACGAAGTATTCATAAATAATCGTTGCGGTTGCCAAGCGTTGACATATTTTAATTGCTCTGGGAATTTAGTTTTATCTCCGATTAGATCCCATGCTTTGTGCGAAAGAACTGCTGAAGAAGTATGATGACCATGAGTACGTCTTCCTGAATCATGTGAAAAACGATTAATGACCACGTCGGGTTGAAACTTCCGAATAGCCCAAACTACATCAGCCAAGACTTCATCTTGTTCCCAAATTTCTAAGGTCTCATCTGGTTTTTTTGAATAACCAAAGTCATTAGCTCGACTGAACATTTGTTTTCCTCCGTCTACTCGTCGAGCAGCCAAAAGTTCTTCCGTTCTGATTACGCCAAGCAATTCTCGAATTTCTGG
>CALJOK010000011.1 GCA_937981555.1 uncultured Saprospiraceae bacterium | reverse complement strand
ACTCATGTTACGCACTCAAGAAATTAGTCTTGAGTAATTTAAGTTCATTGAAAGCTGCTTTATTAGCAGCAAGGTAAATTTTAGATTTCATAGCAAAGTGATTCAACTTGCTAGAAAACTTTAGTTTTTCAAGTTTGACATAAGCCATAATAGAAGCAAAAATATGGTTGCATTGCGTCTTAACTATACGAGTTGGAGACTTTGCAATTGCAGCATTCTGCTTTAAACTTTTGTGATACTCTTCCACACTCCATCGTTTTTTATAGAGAGTAGTGAAGTCATCATCAGACAAGCTAAAATCATTAGAAACCAGAAATCTTACGCCCTTCGATTGGTCTTTGTTTGTAAAGACTTGCTTGGTTAGAAGTAGTGGAAATTCCAAATCCTTCAACCAAACTTTCGTAGGTGTATTATCAGGTATATCTATTTTATCAATTCTTGTCCAATGACCTTGATTTCGATTTTGTTCCGTTAATGCAACTTTGCGATTAACTTTCATATCGAAAATGAAAAACTTCTTTTTCTTCTTAATGAAACGCATATTAGCTGCTGAAGCAAACCAACTATCAGCCAAGATATACTTGAATTTTAGTTGATTATGAATGGCTTGAGCAATCATCTGTTGCATTAATTCATTTTTGGTAACTGGGCTTTGTCGCTTCTCTTTTTTCGTTTTGATTTCACAAAAAAGAACCGTCTTCATAATTAGTTCAAAGCCAACTGGAACACGTAATGCTTCATCACTATCTTTATTTTTTGTATGATAAAAAGCATTGAGCATATTTATCCCTTTGACCGTTCTACTTTTTGAATGATCGAAGTGCCAGCTAACCATTGCATTTTCATCTGTGTATGGTTTTTCTATAATTACGTCATCAAAAATAAAACAGGCATCTTCGGATTCATGCTTACGAATCAATGGTTTTACTTTTTGCCACAGCGTCTTAGAGGTAAATTCATTAACTGACAAAAAACGAGTTACACTATCATGTGTTATTTCTCCATCTACTAGTCGTGATAATCCTGTTGCTGATGTTTGTCCAAAACTTGATAGTAAATAATCTGTGTATAAATCTAATTTATCTTGCATCTCACAAAGCTAGGCTTTCATTACTTTTTTTCAAAAGTGCGTAACTTGAGATAGTAAGAAAAAACTATTATTTTGGCAAAAAAAAATTCCTATTTGGCGCAACTTCGGTTTTATCCAAAAAAATAAAAAACAAACATGGGAAATAAATCATCAATCAACTATTGGTTGTTTCAAAATAATCCAAAGAGATTTAAACTTCGAGAAGCCCTTCAACAAGAGGCTTTAAAAACTTTTGTGGTCAAAGCTCACAAAGGGAAAATCAAGAAAGGAGATAAGGTTATTATTTGGCAAACGGGTGAGGATGCTGGCTGCTATGCTTTAGCGACGATTGCTTCGAATGTGGAAAATGATCAAGTAGAAGAACAAGAAGTACCGTTTTTTAAGGAGGTGCCTAAAGAAACGAAAAGGGTGCATCTTAACATAGATTATAATTTGTGGAGCAAACCAATAACCAAAGATTTTATTCCTTTGAGCAAATCGTTTGATCGATTTTACGGAGGACTTTCTGGTACTAATTATAAAGCGACAGAAGAACAATTTGAGGAGATAATCAATCTGGTAGAACAACAAGATATTTTGGCGGAACCGACGATTGCTTACAATCCTCAGACCTCTTTGGATCATCCGCTTAACTTGATTTTATATGGAGCTCCTGGTACGGGAAAAACTTATCATGCGATTAATTATGCGCTTTCCATTATTGAAAATCGAACAATGGAAGAATTGGAAATGGAACCTCGGGGAGCATTGCGTCATCGATTTAATGAGTACATGGAAGAAGGTTGGATTCAATATGTAACTTTTCATCCGTCCTTTGCTTATGAGGATTTTGTGGAAGGTATAAAACCACAAACTACGCAACAAGGAAATGTGGTTTATGAAGTAGAGGATGGTGTGTTCAAATATATTTCGTTGACTGCCAAAAGGCATTTGGTGGAAGTGCTGCTAAGTTTGATTCCAGTTCAGGAAGTCAATATTGATTACGAAGCATTGTACAGTTCATTTCTTTTATATTTGGAAAGTGATGATTTTAATTCTTTTGAATCTCGAACAGGAAAGAGAATGCTTTTACAAAAAATGGCTCGGAATGGAAACTTAACTGTTCGACCTGAAAATTCATTTTTAGCTTATACGATTTTTAAAACTAAGTTGAAAAAATTGTACAAAGCTTTCCAGTCTGTGGATGATATCAAACATACTCAAAATGATATTAATCTTTTGTTAGGTGGTGTAAATACTCGAGCATATTGGTCGGTTTTTAATGAGTTGAAAAAGTTTGAACCAAGTTTTGTTCAGGCTTTGATGGAAGCAGAACAAGGAGATATTCAGTTGCCTGAAGAAGGAATTGATGCATTTGAGTTAAGCAATCTTTCGGAAGTAGCAAAAAACAAAGCCAATAAATTTGTCTTAATTATTGATGAGATTAATCGGGGAAATATTGCTGGAATTTTTGGTGACATGATTACCTTGATTGAAGAAGATAAAAGAGAAAGTAACTCGGAAGCATTAAAGATCATTTTGCCTTATTCGAAAACGTATTTTTGTGTTCCACCCAATTTGCATATCATAGGAACGATGAATACTGCCGATCGGAGTGTGGAATCTTTAGATGCTGCGCTGCGAAGAAGGTTTACTTTTGTAGAGCAAAAACCTAATGCGGAGGTTCTTAATCAAGTACCTGTTTCTGGCGTGGACTTAAAAAGAATGCTGACAAAGATCAATGAAAGAATCGCGATTCTTTTGGATGAAGATCATCTGATTGGACATTCTTATTTTATAGAAGTGAATAATTTTGCTGAGTTGAAAAGTATTTTTGCGAATAAAATATTACCGTTATTGCAAGAATATTTTTATGGCGATTTTGGGAAAATTGGATTGGTGTTAGGAAAAGAATTTCTGGAAGAACGAAAATTTTCTTCTGATGATTTCGCTAATTTCGATTATGAATATATGCATGAGTTGACAGATAAAAAAATCTATCAAATTCGGAATGTGGAAGAATTAGAAGCTTCGGCATTTATTAGAATCTACGAGAAAGATTTTGAATAATGAACGTTTTGAATATCCAACTTTGTGAAATGTTAATCATTTAAGTTGGATATTCAAATTTAATATTTTATGAATTTAAGAAAGTTTTAGTGTTGAGTCTAATAACTGAATTTGATTCTTCGCACGATTAAAGTTCTGTTCCGTGTACACCGTGTTATAATATTTATCTCCCTCTAGGAAGTCAGTCAGAAAACGAATCGCCTGTTCATAAATAATCACTTTTGCACCGAGCAATAAATTATCTTTTTCAATTTTTGTCAACCAACTTTCAGTCGATTCTAAAAAACCTTTTTCCAATATATTTAAATAAGATGGTGAAATTTTTACCTTTTCAAAATCAATAGATTCCTCATCTTCTTCGCAAGCCATAGTCCGAACTAAATCTCCATAATCATGCAAAATAGATCCTGGCATAATCGTATCCCAATCGATTACTGCTTTGACTCTTTCATTTTTATCAAAAAGTAAATTACTGATTTTAGGATCGGCATGAACAATTCTGATGGGACAATTTAACGCCTCATAATCTTCCATTAAAAAATGCCACGTTCTAATTTGTTCGATTTCCTGAGTTGAAATTTTCACTCGATCAAACTCATTTTTTTGAATTGCTATTTCGAAATTCTCCAGCCTCATTCTCGTGTTGTGGAAATCAGGAATGGATGGTTTTATTTTTTCAATCGGCAAATCTTTAAGGTAGGTCAAAAATTCCCCAAAACTTTTACCAGTTTGATAGACTTGCTTTTCAGATTCCGGTTTTGAAAAATCTTGAGTATCCGAAATAAAATCAAAAATCCGCCAATACTCATTTTCGGAAGTTTGTAACAATATATTTCCGTCAAGTGTTTTTTTGATACTTAAAACGGATTTCGGATAATTTTTTTGCTTCAAATGATTGCTAACCAATTGAATATTTTCCATTAAATCTTTCGGCTTTTTAAAAACATGATGATTGACATTTTGTAAAATAAAATCACCTTCGGCATGTTGCAAAAAAAAGGTTCGGTGAATTAACCCCGAACCAAAAGGAATGATTTTACAATCATTAATATCTTTAAAAAAGGAAGAAAGAATGTTTGATTTTACTCCATTCAAAATTCAAATTTTTTATTCAAGATTATAATTTAAACAGTCTCCTTATTCCACAACGCCTTTGGATACTTTCCACCATCATGAAGACTTTTCATAGCGGTAACAACATCGTCTTTATCTTCTTTGTATGTAACGCCATACCATTTTTCTGTCGAGGTTAACACCTTCAGTTTTATGGCTTCTTTTTCCAATAAGTCATTGGCTACTAGTGGAATATAAAATTCCGCTTTAGGATCGTCAGGATTATTTTTTACAAAATCAATGAACATTTGTCGAGTATGCTCAAAGACATTATGATGAAATCCCCAAAGGTTCATTGACACAACTGTATCGTCTTCCAAAAATATTTTTTTACCACCTTCTTCGTAACAAATTACATCACCAATTCTTCGGATACTTGTTCTTTCTGTTACAGTTGAGAGGTAATGATTTTCATCTGCTGAGCAAACTCCACGAGATACAGAACCATTTTCAGAGATCGTATTTTTTAATTGAAATCCCACCATGGAGTAATGCTTTTCATTACAATCATTGATTAAGAAGTCAGCAACTTTTTGTAATGCTTCGATACCGTAGTAATCATCAGCGTTGACAATTGCAAAAGGTTCATTAACTAAATCTTGTGCAACCAAGACAGCATGTCCAGTTCCCCAAGGTTTAGCACGTTCAGGCATTTTTTCGATACCTTCAATTTTAGCATCCATTTCTTGGAAAGCAAAAGCCACCTCAATTTTCCCTTCGAATTTATCAGATACTTTTTCTTTGAATGCTTCTTCAATATTTTTACGAATAACAAAAACAACTTTTCCAAAACCAGCTCGAATAGCATCATAAACTGAATAATCAATAATCGTTTCACCATTTGGACCTACTTCGTCCAACTGTTTCAATCCTCCGTATCTGCTGCCCATTCCTGCAGCTAAAACTAAAAGTGTAGGTTTCATAATTTTTTAAATTAGATTTTTAAGATTTTTCAAAAAACGTACAAATGTATGGCTTTTTTTTCAAATGTTTGTTTTCTAGGAATCAATAGATAATAAAAAGTTATACCTGTTTTTTTCCTATTTAGTTGCCAAAAATTAGACTGATTTTCAAATCCAACCAATTAATAAATTCTATTTTTTTCATAAAAAGATATTCCAATAAGAGCTGAGTGTAATTGGAAAGCTGGTTTATAAAAACAATTGCATTTATGACCATATTATCTATCTTAGTGTCTAAATTATAAGTCTTATATAAAAACGAAAAACAATCTATTATGAAAAAACTGTTTTGTCTTTCCTTACTTTTTTCACTTTTATTTATTTTTAGTTGTCAAGAAGATGTAGAACCAAACTTTGAGGGAGATCGTCCATTTCAACCTTGGGCTTTTCGATCTGTCTTGGATTTGCAACCTCGGATGTTGACTCTGGCATTGAATGAAAAAATGTGGGCTGCTTACCATGCAGATAATGGTGCATTGTATAAAGTTTGGAAGGGAAATGTAGAGTTGACAGGTGCCGTTTATGATACTTATCATGGTCCTCAACCGGTGAGTTTAGGAGATGCATATTTGATTAATGAAAATAAAAATCCATGGGAAGTAACTATGGATGGAAAAACTGAAACGCCAAAAGCTCTTTATAAAGGTCATCGAAAAACAAAAGGCCAAGTGGAGATTTTGTATGATTTAGTTCTTGGAAATAACCAAACAATAAGGGTAGCGGAGAAACCTGAATATATCGAAACTGAATCAGGACAACCTAGTTTTGAAAGGGTTTTTACTTTTTCAAATGTTCCTAGTGGAGCTAAGGTTTCAATGAAAACTAATGCAAGCTCAGTTGTTTCAAAAGAGAAAATAGAGACTGATGGGACATTAAATTTTACTAAAGAAGAATCGCGTAAAACTGGAACGGTTACCACCTTGGATTTGGAAGGAACTTTAGAAATGAATACTTCTGGTAAAACTCGACTAGCCTGTGTTTTTGTAAAAAAGCCAACCATAGAAAACCCTAATAAAAAACCTGGAGAAGAAGATGGTGTTGAAGTGGAAACAACTTTGGGAGAAAGATTAATCAATAAAAGCGATTGTAAAGCTTGCCATAATGCACAGCGAAAAACCATTGGACCATCTTATGTAGACATCGCAAAAAGATATTCGAACACACCTGAAAATGTTTCTACATTAGTTGGAAAAATTCAAAATGGAGGTTCTGGAAATTGGGGAGAAGTTTTGATGAGCGCACATCCTAATTTATCAAAAACTGATGCGGAGCAAATGGTTGATTACATTTTGGGGTTGGCGGATAGTGAATCAGTAGCAGGAAATGTAGCCAACGCTGGGAGTGCCGGTGACTTTATGGAAGCAGTTAATGTGGAGGGAAAAACTTTGTTACCGGGATTGATTATTCAAGTGCAGCAGTACGATAAAGATTTGTTGAAATTAGCAGATTTGAATTTGAATAAGAAACCAATTTATGCGGGGGTAAGTCCACAGGTTACTTTTTTGGATGCTGACTTTAAAGGATTAGAAAAGAATTTCGCTTTACTAGGTGATGGATATATAAGTATTCCTGAAGATGATGTTTATACTTTTAGATTGATAAGTGATGATGGTTCGCAGTTGTTAATTGATGGAAAACAGGTTGTGGATAACGATGGATTGCATGGCGCAGATTTGGTGGATGGAAGTGTTGCTTTAAAAAAAGGAATGCATGAATTGCACTTAGAGTTTTTTCAAGGCTATGGAGGGAAGAGTGTGATTTTGCAATGGAAATCTGCTACCCAAGATGGTTTTATGAATATGGATATTGGTTCAATGATGCATGATAAAGTAATGCAAAATAAATTTAAAGATTACAAACTTCCAATGGTGAATGGTTTACGAATTCCAGGAGATGGATTTGCATTGGCAGGTGTTCATCCAAGTTATGATTTGAGTCAAGCTCGACCAGATGATTTCTTACCTAAGGTAGGTGGAATGGATTTTTTACCTGACGGAAAATTGGTGGTGAGTACTTGGGATGCTGATGGTGCAATTTATACGATTGAAGGTGCGCAAGGAGGTGATCCTTCCAAAATGAAAGCAACTAAAATTGCTGATGGAATTGCTGAACCTTTGGGAGTAAAAGTGGTTGATGGAGATATTTATGTTTTACAAAAACAAGAATTGACTCGTCTAAAAGATATTGATGGAGATGGCATTATGGATGAATATCAGACCATTTCCAATGATTGGTTGGTGTCAGCTAACTTTCATGAATTTGCTTTTGGTTTGGTTTATAAGGATGGATATTTCTATGCGACTTTAGCAACTGGAATTATGCCAGGAGGTGCAAGTAAAGACCCACAAATTCCAGACCGTGGGAAGGTGGTAAAAATTTCAAAAGATAATGGAACGGTTGAGTTTATCGCACATGGTTTACGAACGCCAAATGGAATCGGAGAAGGTGCTGATGGAGAGTTTTTTGTAGCGGATAATCAAGGAGATTGGTTACCTGCGAGTAAAATTGTTCATGTTCAAAAAGGATCATGGTATGGTTCGCGTTCAGTTGATTTTGAAGGAACTGCTGACTTGAAAGAAAATAAACCAGTCGTTTGGTTACCACAAGATGAAATTGGTAATTCTCCAAGTACGCCGCTAGGATTGAATGATGGAATTTATAAAGGTCAAATGATTCATGGCGAGGTAACTCATGGTGGAGTGAAAAGAGTTTTTGTGGAGAAGGTAGATGGTGAATACCAAGGTTGTGTTTTCCGTTTTATTCAGGGATTAGAAGGCGGAGTTAATCGTATGGTTTGGGGCCCAGATGGTGCACTTTATGTAGGGTGTATCGGTAACCCTGGGAACTGGGCGCAGTCCAATAAATTATGGTATGGTGTACAACGATTAAAATATAACAATACTCCTACATTTGAAATGTTGGCAGTACGAGCGAAATCAAATGGAGTTGAAATTGAATTTACAGAACCACTTTCAACAGGTGATGGATGGAGTGAAAATGACTACAACGTTGATCAATGGATGTACTTGCCAACTAAAGAATATGGAGGGCCAAAATTAAATGAGGAAAATTTAAAAATCGCTTCAGTCAATGTATCTGAAGATCGCAAAAAAGTATTTTTGGAGCTGAGCGGAATGAAAGAAGATCGAGTGGTTCATGTTCAATTGAAGAACCATTTTATTAGTGAGAATAATAATGAATTATGGTCGACGGAAGGTTGGTACACCATGAATTCAATTCCAGACAACCAACCAGGTTTTTCATCAAAGAATACATTTGCAAAAATGGTTGATAATCAATTAGCGGATCATGAAAAGTCTGCAGGGTGGGAATTATTGTTTAATGGAAAAGACTTGAGCAGTTGGAGGAATTTCAAGAAAGAAACTATTGGATCGGGCTGGGTCATCGATCAAAATGCGATTCACTTAAATTCTATTCCTAGGGCAGATGGTTCATGGCAAGTAAAAGATGGTGGGGACATCATTACTAAAAGTGAATATGAGAATTTTGAAATGAAATTAGAATGGAAAATTGGAGCGTGTGGAAATAGTGGAATAATGTTCAATGTAGTGGAAGATGAAAAATATGATTACGTTTGGTTAACTGGTCCTGAGATGCAAGTATTGGATAATACTTGCCATCCAGATACTAAATATCCAACTCATCGAGCAGCTGATTTATATGACATGATTGAATGTAAATATGTTGTTGTAAAACCAGCAGGGGAGTGGAATCAAATTCGATTAATTTCTAATAATGGAAAGATGGAACATTGGCTAAACGGTCATAAAGTTGTGGAATATGAAATGCATACGGATGAGTGGAAAGCTATGGTTGCGAATAGTAAATTTAAAGATATGCCTGATTTTGGTTTAGCTAAAAAAGGTCATATTTCTTTGCAAGACCACGGAGATAAAGTGTGGTTTAAAAATATTAAGATTCGGAAATTGTAGAATATTTATTCGCTGATTAGGTATCTGATCCCTTTAAGGGATCCGATACCTTTTTTTAACAAAATTATTTAAAAACAAAATACTTTTGCAGCAAAAAATTAAAAGTAAAAGCAATTAAAATCGCTACAATTATTTTAGAATAAATATAATTCAAGGCAGTAAATTCAGTCAACAAATAAACTCCCAAAGTATTTAAAATCATACTTCCCGTTGCGACTAAAAAATAGCGAAATGCTTGATGTGAAATTTTATTTTGAGTAGAGGAGAAAACCCAATTTCGACCTAAGAAAAAATTAGTAACTGCTCCACAAGTTGCGCCAATTATATTTGAAACAACATACCACATTCCAAATATCTCCGTCAAAAAAATCACCACTCCAAAGTCAACTGCTGTTCCAATAAAAGCGGCGACTTGGGCGGATAGAAATTCCTTCGTGCTTGATTTCTTTTTCAAATCAGTATTTTCTAAAGGAGCATCAAGTGGTTCGTTTTTATTTTTCATTTCCAGAAAAAAACAATGATTTGCAAAACAATATTTGCATAAATTCCTGCACCTACATCATCGAGCATGACGCCCCATCCTCCTTTTATGCTCTCTAATCTTCTGATTCCCAAAGGTTTAAGTATGTCGAAAAAACGAAAAAGGATGAAACCTAGAATTAACCATTGTGTTTCAATTGGAATCCAAAGTACTGCAATCCAAACTCCAATTAATTCATCAACGACTACTTTGGAAGGATCTTTTCCCCATTCTGATTCCATTTCGTTGGTACTCCAAACTCCTAACAACGTGAAAATTATGGTTGCTAAAAGTAAACCCCAAGTGAAAAATTGTAAATCAGGTTGTTGCCATTTTATCAAAAATAAAATAAGTATTCCAACTAATGCACCCATTGTTCCTGGAGCGAAAGGGGAGTAGCCTGCACCTAAAACTGTCGCATTTAATTTATGAAGTGATTTCATTTTTTTTGAATTTCAAAAGCACGTTTAATAATTTCTTTTCGACAAGTAATCCCCTCAATTCCTTTTTTTTCAATACAAAAACTTGCAGCAGCATTGGCAAAGTTAGCAGCTTGTGAAATGTCTTTTGTTTCAAAAAAACGAATCAAAAAAGCAGTTGCAAAGATATCACCCGCGCCAGTTGGATCAATCATATTGGAAGGAAAACCTGGAAATGTGTGTTTATTGTTACAGGAAAAAACATCTGCACCATTTTCTCCTTTTGTCACCACTAGAATATTGAAAAGATCAGCCAATTTTGGAATTAAATCCATTTGGAAATTCAAATCTTCCTCACTCAAAATAACCATGTCGGCTTTTTGAAAAACAGACCAATCATCTAACATTTTATGAAATACTTTTCCATCTGAACTCCATCTTCGCATCCAACCTTGAGGACAAACTGCGATTATTGAATTTTCAAAAATGTCTAAAATGCCAAGGTCAATTTCATTGGCAATTGGTCCTAATAAAACCATTTTTGGGTGTCGTAAACTCTCAGGAATATGATTTGTAAATATATTGTTAGATTTTTCTAATAAAAATT
Source organism: uncultured Saprospiraceae bacterium (assembly GCA_937981555.1). GTDB lineage: Bacteria > Bacteroidota > Bacteroidia > Chitinophagales > Saprospiraceae > CAJQQY01. The sequence continues at coordinate 61,595 of CALJOK010000011.1, read as the reverse complement.
GTTGTCGATGAGAACCATCGTAGACATTTTTAAAAAAAGTGGTTTGGTCAGCAGGAATGGAATGGAGCGAAATATTTTGGAAGTGATTTTGAAATTCAAAATCACTTCCAAAACTTGTTAATATTGCAGTTTGCAAATTCATTTTTTTAGCAAAAAAAGAAGCATAAGAAGTTGTGCCTCCAAGGACATTTCCCGAAGGAGTCCAGTCATGACAGACATGACCGATTGCTAAAAAATCAAGATTTTGCATTTATTTTTCTTCTTGATAATAATCTAAACCAAGATGAGTAATTAAATCTTCACCAGCCATGTGCCGCAAAGTATTATGCAATTTTTCTTTTTGTTTAAATAAATCATGTTGAGGATAAAGTCCTTTTCCTACTTGAGGTGATTTCAAGTAAAATGACAACCATTCTTGAATTCCACTCATTCCAGCTCGCTGCGCTAAATCCATAAATAATGCTAAATCCAAAACTATAGGTGCAGCTAAAATTGAATCCCGACAAAGGAAATCAATTTTGATTTGCATAGGATATCCTAACCAACCTGTAATGTCAATATTATCCCAACCTTCCTTGTTGTCACCATGTGGAGGATAATAATTGATTCTCACTTTGTGATATAAATCTTTGTATAAAATCGGATTTTTCTCCGGTTCAAGGATTTGTTCCAATACACTTAATTTAGAAACTTCTTTCGTTTTGAAATTATCTGGATGATCCAAAACTTCCCCATCTCGATTTCCTAAGATGTTAGTTGAAAACCAACCTTTGATTCCTAGAGCTCTTGCTTTTAATCCTGGCGCTAAGATCGTCTTCATTAAAGTCTGACCGGTCTTAAAATCTTTACCTGCTACAAGTCCTCCATTTTCTTTTGCATAGTCTACAATGGCAGGGATATCACAAGATAAATTTGGGCTTCCGTTAGCATAAGGAACTCCCATTTTTACAGCTGCATAAGCATATATCATACTAGGTGGAATCGCAGGATCATTATTTCGCAATCCTTCTTCCAAAGATTCCATTGTTTGATGCACCGGACCTTCTTCAATATAAACCTCAGTAGATCCACACCACACCATTACTAATCTTTCACAATCATTATTTGCTTTAAAGTTTTTGATGTCTTCCATCAAAGCTTCCGCCAATTCCATTTTATTGGTTTGTGGCTTGATATATTCGCCAGTTAATCGACGAGCATACTCAGGTTGGAAAACCGCAGGCATTGGTTTGATCACTTCCAAATCTGGTTTGATTTGTTCCAATAAGTAACGGTCTAAAACTTTGGCATTAACTGCTGCTTCATAAACATTGTCAGGATATAAATCCCAACCTCCAAAAACTATATCATTCAAATCAGCCAAAGGCACCATGTCTTTGATTAATGGATTTCTATTTTCAGTTCTCTTTCCCAAGCGAATAGTTCCCATTTGGGTTAATGAACCGATAGGCTGGGAGAGACCTTTTCGAACGGCAATTACACCTGCTATAAGAGTAGTTGCAACCGCTCCAAGTCCGGGCATTAAAATGCCTAATTTCCCATTTGTTTCTTTAATCATCTTTCTGATTTTTTTCTTTTTTAAAAAAAAGGATTTAAGTTAAGTTTATTTATTAGACGTTTTTCGGTTAACGTTTTACGTTTCCCCGTTTAACTTCAAGCTGTTTTATGAATTCGTTTTAACTGACTGCTTTTCCATATTTTTCAAGCCAAATTTTGACTTTCGTTGTCATTAAGAATTGGTAAATTCCTATTGTAATAAGAGCCGTTGCAACTCCACAAATCACATCAATAATATAATGATGGTAAGTGTAAACTGCTGAAAACCAAGTACTAAACATTAATATTATCCCAAAGATCAACCACTTTCTAAATTTATATTTCCAACTAAAGAAAATAAGAATTATTGGAAAAGCACAATGCAAAGAAGGTATTGCTGCAAAGACATTGGCATTCAAACTATACATTCCTTCAAATAAATGTGTTCCAAAATATTTATCAAATTCAATCAATCGTCCTGGGTTTCCAGGGATATCTAAATTTTCTGTAAAACCATATTTATCGACATACCAAGGAGGAGCAGCTGGATAAATGAATTGAATAATTAATCCAACTTGGCTAACCGCCAAGAATCCAAAAAGGTAGTTAACCATTTTTACTCTTTGCTTGGAAAAGAATAAATAAAAAGAAAAGATCAATGGAATAGGAATCCAAGCAAGATATATGATTGCGGTATAAATATCTAAAAATGTATAGGTGAAGTTTTTATCTAAATATTCATTTGGAGTCAAGATTCCTTCAGCAGTAGAAACACCGAACCATGCTTTTTCAGCTAAATAAGGTTCTGATATGTGCAAAGGAGGATTGATTATATAATTTGGGATCAAACGGATGGAATCAAAAATTAACCAATAGATTAAAATAAAACCAAAAGACAATACGATCTCTCTAGAAGTTTTATTAAAAAAATATAAAACTAAAAGACCCCAAATAAATAAATGGTGATCTGGACGAATTCCGCCTAATCCAAAATGAACCCATGCCACATAAAATGCTCCAATAATAAAAAATGGAATAGCACTTTTAGATGAAAATCGTTGATATTGATTATTATGTATGTTACCGTAGTTCCCTTCTTCCAATTTGTAGATGTAGTAAGTTGGTTGTTAAATATTAGATCTAAAAGCTGATTCTTTTAAAGAATTATGGTTCGCGAATCTTTTATTTGCAAACTTAATAATTCATTCAAAATTCTATCATTTATCCAATAATTCATGTTTGCTATGATTTAATCTTCTTAGGGCAGTAATATTTGACATAACTGCCAGAACCATTAGCGGTCCAATGAATATCGAAATAGGCTCAAAGATAATGAAGTCAAAGAAAATTTGTTTCTCTACATCAACAAAATATGAAACTAATCCACAGAGTATAGCTGAAATACTTATTAATAAAATTCTTTCTGGTCTTTGCATCCAACCTACGCTGCAATCTGCTCCTAAAGCTTCTGCTCGAGCTCGAGTATAACTGACCATAATTGAACCAATCATAGCAATGAATCCAAAGACAGAACTCATGAAGTAATCATGTGAAATTAGGTAATAACAAATACCTAAGAACATAATTAACTCACTATATCGATCGAGAACAGAATCATATAAAGCTCCAAATTTTGAGCTCATATTTCCCATTCTAGCTAGTCTTCCATCAATCATATCGAATAATCCTGCAAACAAAATAATCCCTCCCGCAATTCCGATATATCTGTGATCTCCTCTTTCACCAAATTCAGCTCCGATAATCAAAACTACTGTTGCGGCAACATTGATGATAAGACCAACTGTGGTAATCGCATTTGGAGTTACTTTTAATCGAATCAAAAACTCCACAAAAGGATTGATTATTTTATAGACTAAATCTTGTCCGTATTTTTTCAACATAATTTGAAAATTGAATTTCTTTATTTTAGACTTGGTAATTAGGTTTAAAATTCACTAAATTTTTAATTAACCAATAAACTGCTGCACCGACTGCTAATCCTGCCAAAACATCAACAGTATAATGAACCCTTTGTTGTAAGATGAGAAGTGGTACAATAACAATAATTATTCGCATCCATTTTTTCACTAAAGGACTTACTGCAACCAATAATAAGATCATCATGGTAGCACAATGACCTGAAAAGAAAAGATCTCTTAAAGCAACGACATGATTGGGTGTCATAAAACTTACCAATGGATCTTGCAGCGCAACTATACCTACTGGTGGTTCTAAAGGAATTAAAAACATGGAAAATGATCGCAATAATTTCATTAACCCGATTGCAAAACCTAGTCTTAATACCTGGATAGGTGATTTCATGATTACATCCATCATGACTATAAAAACACTTGAATAAGTCAAAAAGAAAATGATATTTGACCAATCTATAGCTGCGGGCAGTAATGCATGTACAGGGTCATACAAAAGAGTACCGCTTTGGAGATCAATTACGGCTAATGATTTTGTAATATAAATAATACTAAAAATCAAAAATGCAAGGCAAAGCCCAGTCAGCAAACAAAATCGAACGCTGGAAAAATGTATAGCCCACATACTTGGAAAACTTATGTCTCTTTCTTGTTCTTTCATTAGGTTGTAATTCAATCCGTTAACTTTTATGTAAAGAAAATGCAAAAGTAATCAGTTCCTAGTTAATATAAAACAAGAAAGGCCTTGTTTTATATATTTGGAAAACTTTATCCGATGAATTGAGCGATTAAGCGGATAATTTGTACTACTTATATTTTCCTTTTGAATTTTAGGCATTGAATGCTTAAATTCAAGAACGAAACTCAATTTATTATGGTTGGTTTCGTTTAATACTTTAAATAAAAATTAATTAGCATGTTAAGTATCCTATATCCGATTAGTTTTTCTATTAGCCTTTTTGGGCTCATTTTATGGTTTTATAATGAAGAAAATCCCAAACTTCGTAGAAATATGAGTTCTATGTTTCTAGGTGGATTTGTTTTTTATGCTTTTTCTTTGGCTTTTGCTGATGGAGAGGTTGGATTTAAATTGTGGGTGTTATTTAGAGATTTGATGGTTTTAGGAATGGTTTCGACTTTATTCAGCTTCTTTAAAAATAGCAAAGCACTCTTTTTTGGAATGTTTGTTTTATTGGTTGCTACGTTTCCATTTACCTTTTTGGAGAAAATGAACAATACTTTTCCTCAAAAAATGGAAAATGATGTGGTCGAATCAACTCAACCTTCTAATGAAGAATTAGTCGAGGTTCCTACAATTAGCGAAGTTAATAATTTGGCTGAAAATGGAGAATTATTAGTTGATTTAGGAGATGGAAGATCCATGGAAGATTTAGAAAAAATAGTTACTAAATATGGTTTAACTGCAGAAAGAGCATTTGCTCCAAAAGATAAATCGGCAACTGATTTAGATGATTATATGGTAATCAATATTCCTGCTGAATTTGTAAAGAATATTGATGAGATTGAAAATGAATTAATGGCAAGTGGTTCAGTTGACTATTTGGAACAAAATGAAATTGTGCAACTTTCTCCAATTGAAACTATGCGATCATCTAAGCGGAAAAGAGCATTTGGAGTCAATGATCCAGGTGTTCAAGAACTTTGGGGATTTGATGAATTACGGATGGATGATTTATATAAATTATTGAAATCTAAAAAAGTAAAACCTCAAAGGAAAGCCAATATTTTTATTTTAGATACTGGAGTAGATTCCAACCATGAAGATTTAAAAGCGAATTATCAGTCTCATAAAAAAGCATACGATTCTGATCGACAAGGTCATGGAACTCATTGTGCAGGAATTGCAGCAGCAGTCACCAATAATAAATTAGGAGTAGCTTCCTTCTCTCCAAATAATGATTTTGTCAATGTAACAAGTGTAAAAGTTTTAACGGATTATGGAGGCGGAACTCAAAAAACAGTAATTGCAGGAATGCTCGAGGCAGCTGATAATGGGGCAGATGTTATTTCTATGTCGCTTGGTGCACCTTCCAACAAAAATAGAAAACGTGCTTATGCTCGTGCAGTAAATTATTGTAACCGGCAAGGAGCTATAGTCATTGCAGCAGCAGGGAATAGTAACATGGATGCTTCCAAATATTCTCCAGCAAATGCACCTGGAATTATTACGGTTTCTGCGATTGATACAAATTTACATCGAGCACATTTTTCAAATTATGTTCAAAATGTACCTTTTGGAATTGCGGCACCAGGAGTTAATATCTATTCAACTTTTCCAAAAAACCAATATAAAACATTCAATGGAACCTCGATGGCATGTCCATATGTCGCTGGTCTAGTTGGGTTAATGAAAAGTATAAATCCAGAGATTAAGACAAAAGAAGTTTATGAAATTTTAGATAAAACTGGAAGAGATACAAAGAGCACAAATCAAACAGGTAAGTTGATTCAACCTGCGAGCGCAGTTGCGGAAATGTTGAAATAATATTTAAAATTCAAAAAGAAAGCCCTTCCTAAATTTAATATTTTAGGAAGGGCTATTTTCTTTTGGGAGAAAAAATTACTGAGCCAAAATCTCAGACATTCGAATTAAATCTTTATTTGGATTCTTCGCTTTTGAGATGGCATCTTTAAATGGAGTAAATTTAATTTTATTATTGACAACTCCAACAGCCACATCTTTTTTTCCAGCCAACAATCCTTCTACAGCATGGAATCCCATCCTACTGGCTAGTACTCGATCTAATCCACTTGGTGCTCCACCTCTTTGCAAATGTCCAATAATAGCAACTTTAGTATCGTAATAATCAAACTTCTCTTTTACTTTTGCAGCTATTTCCGCAGCACCTCCATTTTGATTTCCTTCCGCAACAATGACCAAACTGAATAATTTTTTTCTCTTTGCTCCCTTTTGTAATTTTTCGATCAATTGATCGATACTAATTTCCGTTTCAGGAATCATAACAGCTGCTGCACCACTTGATATACCAGTATTTAAACCAATAAACCCTGCGTGTCTTCCCATTACCTCAACGAAAAATAAGCGATTGTGTGAATCAGCAGTATCTCTAATTCTATCTACCGCTTCGATAGCAGTATTTACAGCAGTATCAAAACCAATGGTATAATCAGTCCCATAAATATCATTATCAATTGTACCAGGAATTCCAATAAAAGGAATTTTATGTTCTTTGGAAAAAACTTGAGCACCTGTAAAAGTCCCATCTCCACCTATTGCAACACAGGCATCAATATCGTTAGCTTGCAAATTTTCGAATGCCAATTTTCTTCCTTCCTTAGTTCGGAAATCTTCACTTCTAGCTGTTTTTAAAATCGTCCCACCTCGATGTAAAATATTTCCTACGTCTCTGGTTTCCATTCTCTTAAAATCACAATCAATCATTCCTTGGTATCCTCGAATAATTCCATAAACATGTAAATCATGATAGGTCGCAGTTCTCACTACAGCTCGAACAGCTGCATTCATTCCTGGAGCATCTCCTCCTGAAGTAAAAACTGCAATTCTTTTTATATCTCCCATTTCGGTTTTTTATTTTTTAATTAAGTCGCAAATATAATATTTTCAATCGCTCTATTTAATTTCAAATCTTTATTTAGTGGCAATTTTTTGGTGAAATTCTACCAAACGATCAATCGGTTTTTTTATAACATACCCAAGTTCTAGATCATAACTTGCTAAAACAATTTCTAAGATATCTTTAAAATAATAGGCAACTGACCCAACAAAATGAATTTTTAAATTTTGGCAGCCGTCATATTTCAAAACATGTCTTCTGATAAATTCATCAAAACTTTTAAATACGAGATGTTGGATATATGGATGACCTTGATGACTAGACAGAAATTTTGAAAAGGAAGCTAAATAAACATTTGGTTTTGGGTTGTCATAAATTCTATTCAAAATTCCTCTTTGTCCTTCCGGAAAACTTTTTTCAAAATCTGCTAAAATATCTTTTGGCATTTCTCGATAAAAATATCCTCGCAAAAGTTCTTTTCCTATATGAGATCCACTTCCTTCATCACCGACTAAGAAACCCATATTTTTTACATTGTCAATTATTTCGATTCCATCATAAAGGCAGGAATTAGAACCTGTCCCAAGGATGCATGCAATGCCGGCCTCTGTTCCGCTTACAGCTCTTGCACTTGCTAATAAATCATGGTTAACTGTAATATTTGCATTTGGAAAAATCTTTTTTAAGGCAATCTCTACAATTGAATTTCGATAATCATCAGAGCAACCTGCGCCATAATAATAAACAGCTTCAGCTTTTGACTTTTCCAAGGATTCATCAAAATCTTCTAATAGGCCAATTTCAATGGCTTCAGAATTTTGTATAAATGGATTAAATCCACGAGTTGATTGACTGGTTACTTCTCCAGAAGTATGCAAAATTTTCCAATCTGCTTTAGTAGATCCACTATCGGCAATAAGTATCATATACAGGTATATTTTTAGTTCGAAACAAAAGTAGTGTAAATATTACACTAAGTAAAAAATATTTTCAATTGCTATTATTAATCCAATAATAAATGATTGATAATCAAATGGTTGAAATAATTGTAAAACAAAATGTTTAAAAATAATTTGCTTTTTAAAAACAAATTGTTTTATATTGTGTTCAAGTTTTAATCTTTGCCAAAAATCAAACACTTACTTATCATGAAATATGGATTAACCAAAATCAGAAACTTTAGTCATTTACATTACGACAATGCATCCCTTTTTGTTAGAGAAAATTGGATGAAAATGATCTTGATTGTCTTTGTACTTTTTATCATTTTAAAAAAAGACATTAGTCTTAATTTGAATTTGCAAGCTGCAGGTAGTCATGCACCCGCACAACATCAACCTCAGCCAAATTATGAAAAAGTAACTTACCCATCCGAATCAAAAATTACTAGTCAACCTGAAGTAGTAAAGTCAAATTACAAAACTAAGCCTAAAAAACAACAAGAGGCTTCCATTTTACCGCTTCCATATTTTGAACCGGAGCATTCCTTAGAGCAAGAAAAAGAAAAAAAGAAAGCGCCTAAAATTGGAAAAGATAACCGAGCAAATACTTTTGCAAATTTGGCTTTTATCTTAAATCCAACTTATGCAAAGCGTAAAAATATTCCTCATGAAATTGTCATAGAAAAACAAGAAACAGTTTATCGTTACATCAAAAGATATGCAGATGTAGCAGTTGCTGAAATGGGAAAATATGGCATTCCTGCAAGCATAACTTTAGCACAAGGATTGTTAGAAAGTGATGCAGGAGAAAGTCGTTTAGCGCGAGCAAATAATAATCATTTTGGTATAAAATGTTTTTCTAAAAATTGTCGAAAAGGACATTGTGCTAATTTCACGGACGATTCCCACAAAGATTTTTTTAGAAAATATAGTAACGTTTGGGAAAGCTATCGAGCACACAGTACTTTTTTACAGAGAAAAAGATATGCTCATTTGCAAAAACTAGGAGCAACAAATTATGTTGGTTGGGCTCATGGTTTAAAAGAGGCAGGTTATGCAACGGATAAAAAGTATGCGAATAAATTAATCAAAATTATCGAAACCTTGAATTTGGATAAGTACGATTCATAGTTTAATCACAAAGGGTTTCTTCCCTGGAATTATTCAAAATTATAAAATGAAATATTAAATTTTGAGATCTCTCTTTTGTTAAAAGGAATATCCCATTGACCATCGTAAGCAATGAATTCGGGAACATATTTTTCACCAATTGTTTTTAGAGAAATATCCATTTTTACATCAAAGTCAAACATGGCTCCGCTGTGGGCTAAATGATAATTTCGAGCAATTACTTGAAAAGTTTTTTTGTCAAAAAAAGTCTCCATGTATTTGATTACAGTTTTGTCTCGTTTGGTTCCATCTTTTACTTTTGCTAAAAAAACATAACAGTCGGTTTCTGATTTATAGATTTTTGAGGAAATAGAAAAGTCATAATATTTTGCCATTTTCTCTTCGAAGATGGCAGTCTTTTTTCCGATAAAAGGAACGTCTGCTTTTTGTCCAGGATAGAAAATGAGTTTTTTTAATTCATTGATATGCTTACTCATACCAGAAAGGTTTTTAGAATCTTCCAGACCTTCCTGATCTTCAATCCTATCTGATTCACAAACTTTTCCATAAGTGAAAAAAAGTCGATCATGCATCTTGGCGGTGTAATATCGGATCTTCTTTTTTCGCTTATAATATTTCCCAGCGATTTCAGGATTGATGGTTTCCATTGTTCGGCATCGACCATCTGAAGTTTGTTGAATAGTATTTTTTAAACTTGCTTTGATCTTTCCTTTTTTCGAAAACATCTTCAAGTCATTGTCTGAAGTATAAGTCAACGTTCGAATATTTCGGAAAGCTTTGTAAAATGATTCATCCTCTTGAACCATTTTAATAAAATCATCCACATCAAAACCTTTCCGAGTTGCTGTCACTACCAACGAATCTAATTGAATCGAAAATGAACTGAACTCAATCGTATCTCTTTGTCCAAAACTAGTTTGAGAAAGAAAGAAAAAAAATATAAAATAATAATATTTCACTTGAATGATATTTTTAATTAGATACTAATGGGAATGATGTGCACCATTTTTAATACTACATTTAACGAAGTCATTATCTATCTCATTTTGCAAAGAAAACGAAAATTTGATTTAAGATACATATCTCAATTGGTGAAAAACTTCGAATTTAAAATAATCGACAAAGTCATCATTTTTGAAACTCCAACAACTTAGTCTATTTTGAATCGGAAAAGTAAAAAGTACTCTGCAGATTTTGTTCCTAAAATTTTTACATTTGCATTTCTATTTTTTTAAATCAAAAATCAAATCATGTCAAGACAACTTATCGTAGCTGGAAACTGGAAAATGAATACCACGCTCAAAGAAGGAGAGAAGCTCGCCAATGCTATTGTGAAAAAATCAAAAGCTAATGATCCTTTGGTGATTATGGCTGCTCCATTTACTCATTTGCAATCAATCGGTGCGATTGTAAAAGATGCTAAAGGAGTTGAAGTAGCTGCTCAAAATTGTTCGAATGAACTAAGTGGAGCTTACACGGGTGAAGTTTCGGTTGGGATGCTAAAATCTGTAGGAGTGAAATATGTCATTCTTGGACACAGCGAGCGACGACAATATTTTAAGGAAGGAAATGCTTTGTTAGCTAAAAAAACTAATACAGTTTTAGGAAATGGACTTTTGCCGATTTTTTGTTGTGGCGAACCTTTGAGTGTTCGGAAGGCTGGAAATCATGCAAGACATGTTTCCAAACAGTTGAGAGAAGGTTTGTTTCATTTGTCAAAAAAAGATTTTGAAAAAGTTGTAGTTGCCTACGAACCAATTTGGGCTATCGGAACTGGAGTAACTGCTTCGCCAGAACAAGCACAAGAGATGCATGACAAAATCAGAAAAATGATTGCTAGAAAATATGGTGATAAAATTGCAGATGCAACAACCATTCTTTATGGTGGAAGTGTGAAGCCAGCAAATGCCAAAGAGATTTTTTCACAGCCAGATGTGGACGGTGGATTGGTTGGTGGAGCATCGTTGAAAGCAACTGATTTCTCGCAAATAATCAAAGCTAGATAAAATGATAATTGTAGAGACAAGGCATGCCTTGTCTCTACGATCGTTTTAATCAACCAATCTCTCCTTTTTCAGAAAGCATAATGGCGACAGACTTTGTTTTTTCAAATTGAGAAAAAATAATTATCGTCACCACCGTAATCGGCACACTCAAAATCATTCCGATAATTCCCCAAATTGCTCCCCAGATGGATAGCGATAAAATCGTCACGAGAGGACTGATATTCATCGAGCTTCCCATAATTTTTGGTTCTAAAAAATTCCCAACGATAACTTGGATTGTACCTACAATTCCTAAAACCAAAAGACTAGGAGTGAAAGTGCCAAATTGAAATAAACAAAAAATTACAGGGAAGATGGTAGCAATTAGTGATCCTATAGTTGGAATAAAATTTAAAATAAAAATTAAAAACGCCCAAAATTCTGGAGCATCTACTCCGATGATTCGAAGGGCAACATAACTTAAACTTCCGGTGATTAAACTCAACAATGTTTTTAATCCAAAATAACTAGAAATAGAAGTACTTATCTTTTTTAAAATCTTATCTACCTTTTCTTCATTTTCTTTTCCGACAAAAATTGCTTTAAGTTTTGGTTTAAAACTAGCATCTTCTAACAATATAAACACGGCATAAAGTAGAATCATAAAACCATTGCTAATTATATCTGTAATGGAAGAAAAAAGCAATTGTAAGATGTTTCCAAAATCTAAATTTCCAGAATAATTTTTTAATGCTTTTTTGGAATCTACTCCAAACCAATCATTTATTTGCAAAATTAAGGCATCAAAATTTGGTTCATATTTTTCAAAAGATTGAGCTAAAGAATTGATATTGGAAGTGAGGATGTTTGTAATAAAAATAAGAACAATCATGATGATTCCAAATGACAAAATATGTTTTAACCAAGTTGGGAATTTCGTTTTGATAAAACTGATTTTGTCAAGAGTAGCTTCTAATTCTTTTCCAATAAACCATAGAAGCAAACCCAATATAAAGGGAATAAGTATAGCTTGTCCATACATTAAAATGACAACGAAAGAAATACAACTAAATAAAATATATGCAATGTTTTGTGTTCTCATAATGTTTTTTTGAACAGGAATAATTCTAAGTGTAAAGTACAAAGTCACTAAACTAAGAAAATGATTTGAGTTTTGAATAGAAGGCGTAATTTTAATTTGAAATAAATATTTTCTAAGTCAAAACCCTTAGATTTAAGCAAAAGAAGTACTTTTAAAGTCATTCTTTTCTTCTTCCTTTTTAGTTTGCCTATTTTTATAATCCATTCCGATTTCAATTAAGAATCTATTTTTAATCTAAATTTTCTTCATTCTAAAAATTTGATAATGAACAAATTTTTCGTCTTTCTGCTAATGTTATTATTTAGTCATAACATTTTTGCACAGCAACCCCAGCCTTCGCCACAAGAGCGAGCAGTTCAATTGAGTGCGACAACTCAGGTAAGTCCTCCTCAAATAAATTTGCAATGGAAAGCTGATAATGGTGCGACTGAATATGTAGTTTATCGGAAGGGATTGAATGATACTAATTGGGGTAATCCGATTGCCACTTTGCCAGGAAATGCGACTAGTTATGTGGATGCCAATGTGCAAATTGGAGTAGGGTATGAGTATGCTTTTTTCAAAGAGGATTTTTCTAATTATGAAAAAATAGTTTGTGTACCTGCTGGAACGCTAGTTAAATTCACTATCAATGATTCGAATGGAATTGGATTGTGTTGCAGTTTTGGAAATGGATTTTATGAATTGAAAAATTGTAATAGTACGGTGGCTTATGGTGATGATTTTGGGTCAACGGAAAGTACCAATTTTACAGTTTGCAATGATGGTTCAGGTTGTTCAGAAATTTATATCACGATTAAACCAAGTATGATTGATAATAGTACTTATTGGAGTTTGCAAAATACTTCAACGGGACAGATTATAGATAGCGATGGAGCGCCTGGAAATTTTTTACGACCACGACCAGAGTATGGATTTATTTATGCGGGGATTGAATTGCCGCCTATCGAAGATCGAGGAAGAATATTATTAGTAGTGGAAAATGATTTAGTATCTCCTTTAGCTACTGAACTTTCAGAATTGGAAATGGATTTCATCAAAGATGGTTGGAGAGTGAGTACGATAAATGTTGACCGAAATGATGCAGTTACAAATGTGCATGCTGCGATTAAAAATGTCTATAATTCCAATTCGGATTTGAAATCAGTTTTGTTGTTAGGTCATGTTCCGATTGCCTACTCTGGAAGTATGTTTCCAGATACGCATACCGAAAATGAAGGTGCATATCCAGCTGATGTTTATTATGGAGAAATGGATGGAACATGGACTGATAATATTGTCAATACAACTGCTACTTTTTTACCCATTTATCACAACGTGCCTGGAGATGGAAGATTTGATCAAAATGTACCACCATCGGGTGTGGTGGAATTGCAAGTGGGACGAGTTGACTTTTTTGACATGCCTGCCTTTGGTCAAACAGAAGTTCAGTTGGTGCAACAATATTTAAATAAAAATCATCAATTTAAAACTCGCCAAATTAATCCAACTCGTCGCGCTTTGATGGATGATAATATTGGTCAAACGGTTGGTGCACCTGCTGCCACAGGTTATCGAAATTTTTCCACCATGTTTGGCGCGAACAATATTATTGATACAGATTATTTTTCGTCGATGAATTCGGGAAGTTATTTATGGAGTTATGGTGCAGGAAGTGGTAATGGAAGTTCGGCGGTGGGAATTGGAACAACGAATGATTTTACTTCTAGTAATTTGCAAAATATTTTCACGCTTTTGTTTGGCAGTCAATTTGGAAATTGGGCTTTTGAAAATAATTTTTTGAGAGCACCTTTAGCTTCTGGTCAAACTTTAGTGAGTTGCTATGCAGGTAATCCTCCTTTTGCTTTGCATCATATGTCAATGGGATATACGATTGGAGATGGATTGCTTGCTACGCAAAATAACCCGAATGATATTTATTTGCCTTACGGGCCAGGATTGATTTCAACCGCTTTGATGGGCGATCCAACTTTGCGAATGCACATGGTTGAAGCACCAAGTAATTTGCAAGTTTCTAATAATTCTAATTCAGTTAATTTAAATTGGAGTTCACCAACAAATGAAACGATTGTTGGTTATAATATCTATCGATCATCAAGTATAAATGGTACTTTTCAAAAAATAAATAACAATACAATTACGGGGACTTCATTTGTAGATAGTTCACCTTTGTCTGGTGATAATTTTTATTTATTAAAATCTTTAAAAATAGAAACTTCGGGGAGTGGGAGTTATTATAATTTAAGTTTAGGGATTTTGGGAAATACGAATTTTACAGGAAGTGGGGGAGAGACCACACCACCTGTGGCAACATTATCAACAACTTCAAATAGTGTTAATTCAAATTTCAATGTCACTATTAATTTTTCGGAAAATATTTCTGGATTATCACTTTCAGATTTTAATATTTCAAATGGAAATTTATCAAATTTGACAGGTTCAAATTCCTCGTACTCTTTAACGGTTTCGACAATCAATGAAGGAAATATTTCTATCTTTTTATCAGCGCAAACGGTAAGTGACAATGCGGGAAACTTGAATAATTTACCATCGAATACTTTAAACATAAACTACACGACGTCTCCAACTGCCACGATTTCGACGGCCACTAATAATGTTACTTCAAGTTTTGTGGTTAATGTTAATTTTTCTAAAAATATAAATGGATTAACGCTTTCAGATTTTAATATTTCAAATGGGAATTTATCAAATTTGACTGGTGCAAATTCTTCTTACTCTTTAACAGTTTCTCCAATTAATGAAGGAAATATTTCCATCTTTTTATTCGCACAAACGGTAAGTGATAATTCGGGAAACTTGAATGATTCGCCATCAAATACTTTGAATATAAATTACACATTTCCTAATACAGGCGGTTGCTCAACCCCAACCAATATTGCCATCAACAAACCTTCCTCGCAACATAGCACGCAACTCAATGCAAATGCATCTAGAGCTAACGATGGAAATACAGATGGTAATTTTTGGGGAGGAAATTCCGTAACGATTACGAATTGGGATAATGAAACTTGGTGGGAGATTGATCTTGAATCAGTTTCTGATATTGATCAAATAAAAGTATATAACCGAACCGATTGTTGTTCAGAAATTTTAAATAATTATTATGTTTTGGTTTCTAATCAACCATTTAATTCAACTGATTTGAATAGCACTTTAAATCAAAGTGGCGTTTCCAGTTTTTATCAAAATACTCAAGCTGGAACACCTTCTACCATTTCTATCAATGAAACAGGAAGATATGTTAGAGTGCAATTGGAAGGGCAAGGATTTTTAGCTTTGGCGGAAGTAGAAGTAATCGGTTGTAGCAATTCTTCTGGATTGGAAGACCAAACGATTTCCTTTGATCCGATTTCTAACAAGACAGTTACGGATGGACCATTTTCGATAAATGCAACTGCATCTTCTGGTTTGACCATTTCATATTCTATCATTTCTGGGCCCGCGACAATCAATGGAAATACGGTTACCTTAAATGGAACAACTGGAAATGTTGTTGTTCAAGCAGATCAAAATGGAAATACTACTTATAATCCTGCGGCATCTGAAACTCAAATTTTTGAAGTAACTGAACCTCCACTCGGCCTATGCAGTACTACTTCAAACATTGCTTTGGGAAAAACAGCTACTCAATCTGGAACTCAAGTAAATGCAAATGCAGAGCGAGCAATTGATGGAAATACAGGTGGAAATTTTTGGGGAGCTAATTCGACGTCTTTGACAAATTGGGTAGAAAATGCATGGTTGGAAGTTGATCTTGGAGAAAATTCTAATATTGAAACTATCAATCTTTGGAATAGAACAGACTGTTGTTCAGATTTTTTTGGAAATTATTATGTTTTAGTTTCTGACGTTCCATTTACCTCGCAAGATTTAAATAGTTCGATTAATCAAGCTGGTGTTTCTAGTTTTTTGGAAACTGGAATTGCTGATCGACCAACTATAATTAATGTAAACCGGACAGGACAATATGTTCGAGTTCAGTTGGTTGGAACTTCATTTTTGGCTATTTCCGAAGTCGAAATTATAGGCTGTACCAATGGTGGAGGTTGTCCAAGTGCTGGAACACCCTGTGATGATAACAATACACTTACGGA
The DNA here is from genome assembly GCA_937981555.1 of uncultured Saprospiraceae bacterium. GTDB lineage: Bacteria > Bacteroidota > Bacteroidia > Chitinophagales > Saprospiraceae > CAJQQY01. Next base: position 45,297 of record CALJOK010000011.1, on the reverse strand, counting down.
TAATGATATTGAAGATGGAAACTGTAATTGCAGCGGAACGCCAATAAATACGGGCTGTTCAGCAACGAGTAATGTTGCTTTGAATAAAACGACTAATCAATCTTCCACTTTAAATGCTGGAGGAATTACAGGCAGTTCTTCGAAAACTGTAGATGGGAATACCAATGGAGTTTTCTTCACGAATCCAACCTCTAATTCCTCGGTGTCAGCAACTCAAAATGAAACAGAACCTTGGTGGGATGTTGACTTAGGCGAAAGTTATTCTTTGGAACAAATCAATATTTATAATCGAACGGATGGCGTTGACCAAACTCAAAACGCTTATATTTTGGTTTCTAACAATGCATTTACAAATTCAAACTTAGCTACTTCTAGAAGTCAAGCAGATGCAGAGTTTTTCATTAATGGCTTGGTCGGTTCTCCGAGTGTAATTAATTTAAATATTGATGCAAGATATATTCGGGTGCAAATGGAAGGTAGCGGTTATCTAGTTTTAGCGGAACTAGAAGCTATGGGATGTACGTCTGGTAGTTTGACGAGTAATCCAACTTCATTTATTCAAGCAGATCAAGAAGTCTTTTTTCAGGCTTTGAAAAATGATGGAGAGGCTCAATTAAATTGGGGATGTAATTTGAATGATCAAACTGGACTTTTTATTTTGGAAAAATCTTCGGACGGAGAACACTTTGAATTTTTTGGAAAAAAAGATAGCAACTCTGAACTTCCAAATTTTATTTTCCATAAACAGTTAGATCAAACACCTTTGGTAGGAGATAATTATTATCGGTTGAAATTGATTCAAAAAAATGGGTCTGAAGTTTTTTCTAAAATTGAAAAAGTGAATTTTGGACCAACTGGAAATCAAATTTCTATTTTCCCAAATCCAGCTAAAAATGAAATCTTGATTAATTTAAAACAATACATTTCCAAAAATGTAACGATCCATATTTATGATGCTAGAGGAGTTTTGATGGAAGAAAGAAATTTGGAAAATTTAGAAAACCCGCATCCTATTTTTGATTTGAAGAAATATGGAAATGGGTTACATTACATTGCGATTAAAGCAGATGGACAGAAAATGATTACTCAGAAATTCATCATAGAAAAAGGAAATTAATTTACTACGTAAAACGATTCTCCGAGTCGTTAACACATTTGCTTGTTAACGACTCGGAGAGTCGTTTTACGGAAGTGTGGATTTTTCCCACATAGAAATTTTCTGTCGATCATCTTTTGAAATCAATTTGTAACTCTCAGGCACTTCATCATACGCACTAAAAAAAGTTACGAGACGAGTTCCCAAAGGCATCTTATCTAATTGGTTTTTAACATAATTAGAATACTCATCATACAAATCAGTTTCCACATCAACCAAGTCATCTATTTTTTCAAACTGAATAATATTTTCATAAAATGGATTGAAAAAATAAAATGCATCGTAATCACTAAAATCAATTTGAGTAATATTTGAATTGATAAAATCTATATTTTTCAATTTATATTTTTCGAAAATCTCTTCCGCCATTTCATGTAAATTATCCCTTTGTTCCACTCCAGTAAAATGCCCATCTGTGCAAACTGAACCGATCATACAAAATTTACCTGCCCCAGAACCAATATCCAAAACTCGCATTCCAGTTTTTTGAACTAAAAATTTTGCTGCTTTGATTGCCATTTCCACAGGTGTAAAATGAGTGAAAGCCATCGGCCGAATCTCATCTGGATAAATTTCATCAAAGTCATCATCTTCAATCGAAATCCCTTTTTCTATATATTTAAAAATCATTTCAGACATAAATTATTTTTTGCTACCTTTTGTATTGGCGACTTTTGCATTGTAGTAAAAGCAATTTACAATTCCTAAAAAACGGTTGAGCTTTTTTAACTAGTTTACTAAATTAAGTCCATCAAGAATATTAAACTCGTTATATCATGCCGCTCAATTTATTAGCTACATTTAAGCCAAAATAAAAAAAATGGATTATTTAGAGATAGAAAAGAAAGGTGAGTATGCCATCATCACAATGAATCGGGCTAAAGTTAACGCGGTTAACTTCCAAATGGTCAACGAAATCAGAAGCACTTTTAAGTCGATGCAAGAAGATGATTCCGTGAGTGGAGTTATTTTGACTGGACGAACAGGCGTTTTTTCAGCAGGCTTAGATTTGATAGAATTATATGATTACGATGAAGCAAGAATACGAGAGTTTTTTATAGCTTTTGGCTTGATGTATGTTGAGTTAGCGAAATTCACCAAACCATTTATCTGTGCGATCACCGGACATTCTCCAGCAGGAGGAACAGTAATAGCAATTGCAGCAGATTATCGAATAATGGCAGAGGGAGAGAAATACGGAATCGGTTTAAATGAGGTAGCGGTGAATGTTCAAATTACCACGAATTTGATTGAAGCGTATTCTTTTTGGTTAGGAAAGAGTTTGGCGTACCGGTATATTTTGGAAGGTAAATTATTAAATACCAAAGAAGCATTGGAAGCAAGATTAGTTGATGAAGTTGTTCCTATGGAAGAGGTTTTGCCAAAGGCTGAGTCAAGAATGAAACACTACTTACAAGCAGATAGAAATATTTGGTTAAATACAAAAACAAAATTGCGTGGTGAGTGGTTAGAAAAGTTAAAAGAACAAAGTGAAGAAGAATTAGCAGAAGCATTAAAAGTGTGGTGGAGTCCAGAAGTGAGAATGAAAATGCAAATGTTTAAAGCAATGCTTGCTGCGAAAAAAGCTAAATAGAATACAATAAAGTCAATCTTAAATATTTAAAAAAAATCAATTATGAATAAGCAATTAAAATTAGTTAAACGTCCAGAAGGAATGCCTGATGCAGATACTTGGAATTTGGAAAGTAATCCAATTCCTGAATTGCAAGATGGTGAGGTTTTAATCAAAAACCATTATATCTCTTTAGATCCAGCAATGCGAGGATGGATGCGTGATGTTAAATCTTATCTACCTCCAGTAGGGATTGGTGAAGTGATGCGAGCAGGTTCAATTGGAGAAGTTGTAAAGGTAAATAATCATCCAACGTATAAAGTTGGAGACGTTTTAACTGGTTGGGGAGGAGTGCAACAATATAATGTGACAAGCGGAGCAGGATATTATGCAGTTGATACGAACTTAGCACCAATGCCAATGTACATTGGTACTTTAGGAATGCCAGGGATGACAGCATATTTTGGGATTTTAGAAGTTGGAAAGATTAAAGAAGGTGATGTAGTTTTAGTTTCTGGTGCTGCTGGAGCAGTAGGAAGTGTCGTAGGACAAATTGCTAAAATCAAAGGTTGTCGAGTAATTGGAATTGCAGGTGGTCCTGAAAAATGTAAATACGTTGTAGATGAATTAGGATTCGACGGAGCGATTGATTATAAAAATGAAAGTGTTCATGCAGGTATCAAAGAACATTGTCCAAAAGGAATTGATGTTTATTTTGATAATGTAGGAGGAGAAATTTTAGATGCTGCTTTGGCAAGAATTCGAATGCATGCACGTATCGTAATTTGCGGAGCAATTTCTCAATATAATAATACGACAGCAATCAAAGGCCCAAGTAATTATTTATCACTTTTGGTAAATAGAGGAACGATGCAAGGAATGGTGGTGCTTGATTATGCTGCGAAGTATAAAGAGGCAGCTCAAGATATGGGAATGTGGTTGGCACAAGGGAAATTGAAAAGTAAAGAAGATATCTATGATGGTATCGAAAATTTCCACAGTACTTTTGAACGACTATTTACTGGAGATAAGAAAGGTAAATTGGTGTTAAAAGTATTAGAGGAAACTCCTGTAGCTTAAAAAGGAGGAACTATTTAGGTTATAATAAAACCTAAATAGTTCTTTTTTTTCTGATGAAGTTGACTTTTTTAAAAACAAAACTACCCATTAATGTTCCCGTAAATGGAACTGGGACAATATATGAAAGCAATAGTCTGTGAAAAATTTGGACATCCATCTACTTTAGTTTACAAAGATGTGGAAAGTCGTCAACCAAAGGAAAAAGAAGTATTGGTTGAAGTAAAAGCATGTGGCGTTAATTTTCCTGACACCCTAATAGTTCAAGGATTATATCAATTCAAACCTGAATTACCTTTCACTCCAGGAAGTGATATTGCAGGTGTTGTAAAAGCCGTTGGTGAAAAAATCAAACATTTAAAAGTAGGTGATGAAGTTTTTGGTTTTGCTGCACATGGAGGATTTGCAGAAGAAATAGTGATGGATGGAAAAGCAGTTTTCCCAAAACCACCTAACATGAATTTTCCAATTGCCGCTTCATTTATGATGGCTTATGGAACGTCCTATCATGCCTTAAAAGATCGAGCTCGATTAAAAGAAGGAGAAACACTTTTAGTGTTAGGTGCTTCAGGTGGAGTAGGATTGGCAGCAGTAGAGTTAGGGAAATTGATGGGAGCAAAAGTTATTGCAGCAGCTTCGACTGATGAAAAGTTAGAACTGTGCAAAGAGTATGGTGCAGACGAAACAATCAATTATACAAAGGAAGATTTAAAAGCACAAATCAAAGCCTTGACTGAAGGTAAAGGAGTTGACGTAGTTTATGATCCAGTTGGCGGAAATTATTCAGAGCCAGCGCTTCGAGGTATGGCATGGGAAGGACGATTTTTAGTGGTTGGTTTTGCAGCAGGAGATATTCCAAAAATTCCATTGAATTTACCATTACTAAAAGGATGTCAAATCGTAGGTGTTTTTTGGGGAAGTTTTGCAATGAAATTTCCCAATAAGAATATCCAAAATACCATGGAATTAATGCAATGGTATGCTCAAGGAAAATTAAAACCACATATCCATGCAGTTTACCCATTGCAAGATGCAACACTAGCCTTAGAAGAAATGATGAATCGAAAAGTGCGTGGGAAAATTGTGATTAGTAATTAGTCACGATCCAGTAAAGGCGAATTCATTCGCCTCAAATAGAATAACCTAAACTCAAGGCGAATGAATTCGCCTATACTTTGAAAAACAAAAAGAAATGCCAAAATTAGAAATAGAAAATATCGAAGCACTCGTGAAGATGGAAGGGAATGCGCTTCCTCAAGGGGAATGGATTCCTGTCACTCAAGAAATGATCAATGCTTTTGCCGATGCAACTTTAGATTATCAATGGATTCATGTTGATGTCGAAAGAGCAAAAAAAGAGTCGCCTTTCAAAGCTCCAATCGCTCACGGGTTTATGTCAGTTTCTCTTTTGTCAAAAATGTTGGAAGAAGCAGTTACGATTAAAAGTGGGCAAATGGGGGTGAATTATGGATTGAATAATGTTCGATTTCCGCATCCTGTTCCAGCTGGAAGCCGTTTGCGATTGAACGGAAAAATAAATAAGGTGGAAGCTTATGGTGAGAATGGCTGTAAGATATTTTGGGGTTGTTCTGTAGAAATTGAAGGGGTAGAAAAGCCAGCATGTGTTGGAGAATTTATTAGTTTACTTTTTGAGTAGGTTGAAATGAAAAATAAATATTTATTTCAAGATGAATATTTTGGATTGAGTGAGTCGGATTTGCATCTACTGCGAAACAGATTTGAATATGATTCTTTCTCCTTTGATGAAATCGATCAAGTAGTTTTGAAAAAAGGGAAGGCCATTAAAAATTGGTTAGTGTTATTAATTTTTGGACTTTCATTTTTTGTGTTTGGAGTTTTTATGGGAAAAGGAGTAATGAGTTTTTTCCAATCAGACGGGAATGGGCAGATTCAAATTCTAGAAGTAGTTAGTCCATTTTTTTTAATGTTGATTGGAGGCTATAGTATTTTTAAGTCTTTACAAATTGAAGAAATATTAAGTTTCAGTATAAAAGGAAAGGAAAATAAATTTTCTACTAAGCAACTTTTGGATGATGGTTTACTGGAAGCAGTTATCAATCATTTATCCAAAAATGTTGAATTTAAAAACGAATTGAAATAATTAATTAGATGTCTAAAACCAATAAAAATTTCCTCGTCCACAAAACAGAATTAAATAATACCAAGATTTCAGAATCTGAAACTCCTGAGATACAAGATGGAGAAGTGTTATTTAAAATTGATAAATATGCCATGACCACTAACAATATCACCTACGCGGTAGTAGGTCATAAAATTGGTTATTGGCAATTTTTCCCAACGGAAGAACCTTATGGAATTGTACCTGTTTGGGGATATGCTGACGTAATTGAATCGAAGCATGAAGGAGTTACAGTTGGTGAGCGATTTTACGGATATTTTCCAATGGGAAATTTTCTAAAAATTCAAGTTGGAAAATGTTCCCCATTTGGAATTACAGATGGTTCAGCACACCGAGCAGACCTTGCACCAATTTATAATAATTACAGCAATACAAAAGCTGACATTTCTTACAATCAAGAAATGGAAGATTATGCTCCAATTATTCGACCATTATTTACCACCTCATTTTTAAATTATCAGTTTTTAAAAACTGGGAAATTCTTTGAAGCAGAACAAATAATCATCACAAGTGCTTCTTCAAAAACTGCGATGGGGTTAGCTTTTATGTTGAAAAAGAATCAAGAGGAAGATGGGAAAAAGATAGTTGGTTTGACTTCACCAAGGAATGTTGAGTTTGTCAAAAACACAGGTTACTATGACGAAGTAATCACTTACGATGATTTGGAAAAAAATTTAAATCAAAAAGATTCAACGGTTGTTGACATGGCTGGGAATTCAAAATTACTATTTCGAATCAATGATCATTTAGGAGAAAAATTAAAATTTTCTTCCCTAATTGGTTTAACTGATTGGACATCAGAGAAAGAATTTAAAACATTGCCAAGATCTAAATTTTTCTTCGCTCCAGCTTTTGCTCAACAATTATTTAAAGAATGGGGAGTAGAAAAAGCAAATAAAGAAATTGCTGTTGCAGGTGCTGAATTTACGCAAGAAGCATCTCAATGGATGGATTTAGTTTACCTAAATGATTTTGAATCGTTATCTAAATTGTACCATGAGATGTTGCAGGGAAAGGTTGATCCGAGCAAGGGGAATATTGTAAAAATATAAATCCCGCCAACTAAAGGGGGTGAAATATTTAGAGTTTATTTAAACTCCGAATATTTTCTTTTGATAAAAAATAAATTTTAAAAAATAAAAATACCCATCACATTCTCCTAAAGAGAACAGGGAAAAAATATGAAAGCACCATTTATAGATACTTTAAATTTGCCAGTTGTAGCTGCGCCAATGTTTTTAATTTCAGGACCAAGATTAGTTATCGAATGTTGTAAAGCTGGGATTGTAGGGACGTTTCCTGCATTGAATCAACGAACGACTGAAGGCTTCGAAGAATGGTTAATTCAAATCAAAACTGAATTAGCTGATTGGGAAAAAGAGACTGGAAAAACTGCTGCACCATATGGTGTAAACTTAATTGTTCACAATACAAATCCAAGATTACAAGCAGATTTGGAAATGTGTGCTAAGCATAAAGTGCCATTAATCATTACTTCGCTCGGAGCGGTTTCTACTTTGGTAGATGCGGTTCATGATTATGGTGGATTAGTTTTTCATGATGTCATTAAAAAGCGTCATGCGATCAAAGCTGCTGCCGCAGGTGTAGATGGTTTGATCTTGGTAGCTGCTGGAGCAGGTGGACATGCAGGAACAATTAATCCAATGTCATTAGTTGCTGATATCAAAAGTTTTTATGACAAAACGATTTTGCTTTCGGGATGTATGAGTACAGGAAGAGATGTTGCTTCAGCAATGCAAATGGGTGCAGATTTGGCTTATTTAGGAACTCGATTTATTAATGTTGAAGAAAGCCTTGCGGATGAAAAATATCAACAAATGATAATTGATAGTGGTGCGAGTGACATCGTTTATACCGCTGCTGTTTCAGGAGTTTCTGCTAACTTTTTACAAGCAAGCCTTGAGTCGATGGGAATTACAGAAGAGCTTTGGGCGCATAAAGCTAAGGTAGATTTTGGGGAGGAACTTAAAGTGGACGAGGCCAAAGCTTGGAAAACTATTTGGTCAGCAGGGCAGGGGGTAACAACGATTAAAGATGTTTTGCCATTGGCAGAATTGGTTGCTCGGATGAAGGCAGAATTTAGAGACGCTATTGAAGCGCAACATAAATTATTAGAAAAATACGGTTAAAATTTAAACTCTGAAGTTTTAGCTTTCGAGAAATCACATAAGTAATCCGTAAAATTTATGAAAAAATTCTTGACCTACAAAGGTGCAGTCATGACTTGGGAATGTGATTCTAATGGTCATATGAACGTAATGTACTATATCAACAAATTTGAAAACGCAGGTCGTAATTTGAGTTTGGAAATGGGTACTTCCAAGATGATGTCCAAAGAAATTGGCTTTGTCGTAGTAGAACAAACGATTAAATATTTACAGGAAGTTTTTGAGGATGATTTATTATATGTGGAAAGTAGTTTAGTTAGTTTTTCCAATAAAGCTTTGATTATGCGACATGATATGTTTAATGGATTGACCAAGGAAGTGGTTTCTTCGATGGATGTAGTAGGGGTTTTATTTGATAAAATAAATAGAAAAGCAATTCCGATTCCAGCAGAAAGAATTGATTCACTCAAAGAGATGATAGCATAAAAAATAAAAATGATAATTTCTCAAACAATCACTCAACTTAATAAAGAGGACTTCGAAGTAGATATTACAGTTACAGATATTCCTGAAGGGTATTTTATTTCTGTTGGAGAAACTACTTTTTCTGAAGATGGTTTTATGCGAATCATGATAATCGAAATGCTTCCATTAAGTGATTCAACTGGCGGAACACGAACGATTAATTCTGGCGTTTTTTCTAAAAAAGAAGAAGAGGAAGTAATCAAAGTTCTTGTTCTTTTGGATGGGAAAAAGCAAGGGCTGAATACACAAGTTTATGCTTAACAGTTTTTGAGTTATTGACTATAAATAAAAAATCCAAGTGCGATGCACTTGGATTTTTTTATTTTAAAATGAGGAATTATCTCACCAAATTTGGTTTTTTCTTCTCAAGTATTTTTTATTCATTTTTGCATTAGCCCATTTATAAGGTGGATTTTTTGACCATTCTTCGATGGTATTGGGTGGTCTTTCTAGAATAAAATCAGCTCTAGTTTGGAAAAAAGATTTGATAATCTCTCGTTCTTCGAAAGTTTCATTATTTCCTTTTCCAAGTTTAGTTTGATAGGTTACCTTGCCTTCATAGTAAGTCATTTTTCCAAAAAGATTTAGCACATAATTATTTTCTTTTCTAATATTCATGCGAAAAGTATCAAGGGAATTACGTTCCAAGTTTTGGATAAATAAAATATGAGTCCCTTGTTTTAAATCTTTTTTCACCAAAGAAGATTCATTTTCTAATTCCACCCAAATCTCATCTTTCCGAAAAATCTTAACGGTACTCCCTGAATAATTATCAATATAAACAGTCGGTTGTTTATTTTCTGCTTCCTTTAATTGCACATAGAAAATAAAGGCACCAAGTGCAACTAAACAAAAAATGATAAAATATTTTAAGAACTTATTCATACTAAAAACTTATTTATTCAAATATAAAAAAAGCCCACTAAACCAATTAAAGTCTAGTGAGCTTTTTTCTATAACAATATAATTACAATTCGTAATTACATTACCAAGTTTGGATTTCCAGCTCGTTTTCTCTCATGCTCTTTTAAGAAGATTTTTCTTAATCGCATTGATTTTGGAGTCAACTCCAAATACTCATCATCTCCAATATATTCCATGTATTGCTCTAAAGAAAATTGAAGGTGTGGAGCAATCTTTACTTTATCATCTGCGCCAGAAGAACGCATATTAGATAATTTTTTAGTTCGAATAACATTCACCACTAAATCATTATCTCTTGTGTTTTCACCAACGATTTGACCTTCATAAACATCAACTCCTGCAGGAATGAAAAACTTACCTCGATCTTGTAGTTTAAACATTGCAAAAGGAATTGTCGTTCCAGTTTCGTGTGCAATTAAAACACCTTTACCTCTTGAAGGCAATTCACCTTTCCATGCATCATACTTAATAAATCGGTGAGACATAATTGCTTCACCTGAAGTCAAAGTCAAAATTTGATTTCTGATTCCAATAATTCCACGTGAAGGAATTTCGAATTCTAAGTGCATCAAATCTCCCTTTGGTTCCATGATCGTCATTTCACCTTTTCGGTTAGATATCGCTTCGATAACTTTTCCAGAAACTCCCTCAGGTACATCAATTGACATTAACTCTACTGGCTCACACTTTACACCATCAATCTCTTTGATGATAACTTGTGGTTTTCCTACAGCTAATTCATATCCTTCTCTTCTCATCGTTTCAATCAAAACAGACAAGTGAAGTACTCCACGTCCATATACATTATATGAATCAGGAGAAGCAGTTTCTTTTACTTTTAGAGCAAGATTCTTTTCAGTTTCTTTAAACAACCGATCACGCAAGTGACGAGAAGTTACATAGTCTCCTTCTTTTCCAAAAAATGGAGAAGTGTTAATCGTGAAAAACATACTCATCGTAGGTTCATCAATTGAGATAGGAGTCATTCCTTCTGGTGTTTCAAAATCTGCAATTGTATCTCCAATATCGAAACCTTCAATCCCACTAATTGCACAAATATCACCTGCTACCATTTCTTCCACTTTCTCTTTTCCCATTCCTGTGAAAGAGTATAATTCTTTAATTCTTCCTTTTACAACAGAGCCATCTCTTTTTACTAATGAGATAGGAGAGTTAGCTTTGATTGTTCCTCGATTAACTCGACCTACACCGATTCGACCGATGTAGTTAGAATAATCGATTGAAGTAATTTGCATTTGCAAAGTTCCTTCATTCACTTTTGGTGCAGGAATATGTTCCAAAACTTGATCTAACAAATAAGTTACATCTTCTGTTTGAGTAGCATGATCTTCACCCATCCAACCGTTTTTAGCAGAACCATAAACTGTAGCAAAATCTAATTGATCTTCGCTTGCTTCTAAGTTTGCCATCAAGTCAAATACATCATCTTGTACTTCTTCAGGTCGACAGTTTTCTTTGTCTACTTTATTTACAACTACGATTGGTTTTAATCCTAATTCGATTGCTTTACTCATCACATAACGCGTCTGAGGCATAGGACCTTCAAATGCATCTACGATCAAAAGCACTCCATCCGCCATATTCAAAACTCGCTCAACTTCACCACCAAAATCGGCGTGACCAGGAGTATCAATAATATTGATTTTTACATCTTTATATACAACCGATACATTTTTGGAAACGATCGTAATTCCACGTTCTCTTTCCAAATCATTATTATCAAGAATTAATTCTTTCTTTTCCTCTGAATCACGGAAGAGATTGCATTGGTATAAAATCTTATCAACCAAAGTGGTTTTACCGTGATCGACGTGGGCAATAATTGCGATATTTCTAATATCTTTCATGTAATTTGAATTTACTAAATAATAGCTTTTAAATAGATCTTAATTCTAAGAGCGCGCAAAGGTACATCTTTTTATTTGGAATAGCACATTTTTTGTTTATACGTACAGAATAATCTTTTGTTAAAAAATCCATAGATTTTTATAAAAAAAGAGATAAAATAGCTGGGTTTTTAAGTCAAATTTTAAGTTTTTGCTATTTTTAGAAAACATTTAAGCAAAATGAAAAACTCAATTCTCCTTTTCCTTCTAGGCTTTTCTTCTTTTTTTCTCTATTCCCAAATTCCAAACGCAAGTTTTGAAGAATGGGAAATGATCGATAATTATAAGAAACCGTTGAATTGGGACACCAATCAGGATACTTTCTTTACTCGAATAATTCAAGACTCTGTTTTTAAAATAGATGGAGATTACTCCATGCATTTTGTTTCTCATGCTCCATCTGCATGGCAGGATTGTAACAATCGACTTTCCACTTCAATTGTTTTAAATGATGGGTTAGAAGAAAACCAAAGCTTCTATTTCTATTTAAAATTGCTTTCTATTAATGTTAATAATGATGCTTATTTTCAAATAAGAATTCAAGGATATAAGAATGGGCAAAATCTTGGTTATATAGATTCGACCTTTTGGGAAGAGGTTGAGGAATTTGAATTGATAGAACTTCCAATGGATTTTGTTGGAGCAGAATTGATCAATTTCGAATTTTTGGGAGGAGCGTTAAATGGAGGACTAGATAATTGCGTTGTTCGATCAGTTTCTTGGTTGGATGGATTGGAAATAAAAAATAGTTCTTCCACTTCAATAAATAAAATCGAAAATTTCGTGATTGATATATTTCCAAACCCTTCTATTGGAAATGTAAAAATACAGGGGAATTGGGAAAAATATCAATCGTATCAAGTATACGATTTACTTGGAAAAGAATTAGAAAAAGGGATATTGCAATCAGCAGAATTGATGCTTAAATCCAAAGGGATTTTATTTTTAGTACTAAAATCAAATAGTGGGAATCAATCGGTTTTTAAAATAATCAATCAATAAAATAAGCTAAAATGAAAAATCTAACGCTTTTCTTTATTTACATTTTTATTTCATATACAGTTGTAGGACAAACAATTCCAAATGCAAGTTTTGAAGAATGGGAAGTGGTGGATGGATATGAAAGACCAGTCGGATGGTTTACAAATCAAGATTCAACTCATGAAGGACTTGTGAAAAGTGATATTAGCATTGATGGAGACAGTTCACTTCTTCTTCTTCCTAGTGAGGAGGATTCTAGTTTTTTTGGAAATTGTTGTGAAAGTAAGGCTTCTACTATAATTGATATTATAAGCCCAATGGAAGAAAATCAAAGCTTTTATTTTTATGTAAAATCAATACCTGACTCAACATTTATTCTGTATAATCATCCTCCATATTTTTACTTTAGTGCAGAAATGTATTTGAATGGTGAGTATCTAGGAAATGATTATTTATTCCATATTGGAGAAGTGCCAGAATTTCAATTATTTGAAGTGCCAATAACGCATTTGAATATTGACAAAATAGTATTGAGAATACATGGTGGCTCTACAGATAATCTTGTTGATGGATGCCAATATTATTCCTATTCATGGTTTGATGGAATAAAGATTGATGATTCGACGATGACTCCAATAAATAAGGTTAATGATAAAAGTGATTTAGAAATTTTTCCAAATCCTTCTTTTGGAAAAATAGAAATACAAGGTGATTGGAAAAAATATCAATCGTATCAAGTATACGATTTACTTGGAAAAGAATTAGAAAAAGGGATATTGCAATCAGCAGAATTGATGCTTAAATCCAAAGGGATTTTGTTTCTAGTTCTAAAATCAAATAGGGGGAACCAATCCGTTTTTAAAATAATCAATCAATAAAACTGTAAAGTGTTAGTAAAGATTGCGAATATTCGCTATGTTAAATAATTTTATTTTATATCTTTGTTTTAATAGAAACATTTTTATCAACTAAAAACCTATAACATATGAACAGAATATGTACGATTGCCTTCTTGGCAACGATTCTATTTTTTGGATGTAAAAAAGATCAACTTAATACTTCCGAAACCCCTTCTCAATCTGATCCACTTTCCACAACTGAAATGAATGATCATCTTCGAAAATCAATTGAAACGAATGGCGTTTTTCATTGGTCTACTGTCGATGCTACTTTTAATTGGAGTGCTGGAATGCAAAGTGATTCCATTTTTTCAATTGGTTATCAACCAGCAGGAACTACGGATTTAAAATCAAAAATTCATACGATTAATATTGAAGATCAAACATGGAAAGCTGTCCGAACAGACATTCTAGAAATGATCTTGGATGGAGAAAAGGGAAATCAAGCAGTTTCAACTATCGAAGATTTATTGCCTCACGGAATGCCTAATGTGCTACCTACCATGGCCGTTAGAATTACTAATAAGAATACCATTGAGAAATTAATGGAAATGTCTGAAATTAGATATGTAGAACCAATGGGATATTCTATTCCTTCGATGTCTCCAGATCAGGTTTCTGTTAGAAGTAGTTCAGGATGTGATGGATCTCCAAGTTACAATTTGAATACTGCTGATTATTCCACAATTGCTCCTAATGTGAAACAGTCATGGAACCATAACTCTTCAGATGTTTCTGGCGCTTGGTCAACTTCAACTGGTGACAATGTTACTATATGTGTAATTGATTCTGGTGCTTCTGATGATCAAGAGAATTTGGGGTCAGCGTTTAATAGCGGATATTCTACTGGTCGAACGGTAACTAAACTGAGTACACTTTATTCAGGATGGTGGTGGTGGAGAGCACTTCAGCCTCCTCATGATCAATGTGGACATGGAACTTCAATGTGCGGATTTGCTACTGCTCCTAGAGGTTCTGATGGCAATGCAGTTGGAGTAGCTTATAATTCAGATTTGATTTCGATAAGAGCAGTTGAAGATGTTGTGATCAATACGAGTGATGAAAAGTCTGGAGTAAAAAATGCTTTAATTATTGCTGGAAATAACTCTGGAGTAAAAGTAATTAGTATGTCGATCGGAACTCCATTTTGGAGTGGAACGGTAGCTGATGGAATTTATTATGCACATAATAAAGGCAAAATGATTGTAGCAGCAGCAGGTACTTCTTTCTCTTGGACTTCTTGGTGGGGTGTGATCTTTCCAGCAAATATGTCGCAAACAGTTGCTGTTACTGGAGTTAAAGATGGTTCAGGCTCTATGTCAAAATGTGATGAATGCCATAGTGGAAGTGAAGTTGATTTTGTGATGGTGATGCAGCGAGCATCTAATAATTCTCGTAATGCACTTACTTTAGCATTAGATACCAACCAACCAAAATATGTTGGAGGTTCATCTGCTGCAACAGCAAGTGTTGCAGGAATTGCTGCATTGATTTGGTCTAATCACCCATCAAGTTCGCGGTCTGATATTTTCAATGCGATGAAATGGAATAGTTCTTTTTATCCAAATGAGAGTAGCAATTTCGGATGGGGAATTATTGATGCGAAGGATGCGGTCAATGAGAATTTATAATTTTTATTAAAAGTATATAAATGTAAAAGCGTTGTTATGAATTTCATAACAGCGCTTTTACATTTTATGTAGATAGTTTTTGAGCACCAAGTAATGGAAGATTTTTTACAAGATGGTAAGTTAATGCCAATGAAATACAATGCTTCAATTCTTTCTCCGGAACTTCGTCGTCTAGGTTAAAATAGATTGCTCTAGTTTTTTCATAAGAAAAAATATCACCATAAATTTCTTTAAACGAAGTCACTAATTTACTCGTGCATTTAAAATATATAGCATATTGATCGGGCTCGTTTTTTCTTCGATTAAGTCTAATCGTACTTCCTTTTTTTACTAAGTAACTGGGTTCTCCCCATTTTAGTGTTTCCTCTAACTCATCAATGCTGTCAATTTTAGCAGCAGTATCTAAAATTAATTTTCGAAGATGTTTTAATTTTTTATCAAATGGTTTTGGATGTTTTTTTAAAACATCTTGGACTCTAGGATCGGAAATAACTTTTAAATTTTTCATTCTAAAAATTGGTTAATCTTCTTTTAATGCTTCAAATTCCTGTTTTTTATTTTTAAACCATTCCTGCATGGCTTCGGGCGATTGCATTAATTTTCGCATTTTTTTCATCGCTTCTAAATGTGGTTCATCATCTGCTCGGAACATTTCCATTCCATGATTTTTACTCATTTCTGCTATCTCTTCAAAGGTCTCCGCTTGGAACATTAAATCGCAAGCTCCACCTAATTGTTTGCAGGTCATTGATTTCATATCGTTTTATTATTTTTTATTTTTCAAAAAGAATGATACTACATAAAGCTAAACAACTTGGTCAAATCAACAAAATAAATAAATTTCTAATTGTAGTTCTAACCAAAATTAAACACTTATCCTTTACAAGTGTTTCTAGGTTGTTATTAGTTTAAAAGATGTATTTTTTAAACAAAAATTGTCTTTGAGAGCTAAAAAAAAATTCATTTAATTAAAAATATATTAAATTTTGAAAACAATATTAATAATTACCGGTGTTCTTTTTTTGATTTTTTCTGTCGTTCAAGTCTTTGCATTTCAAAGTAGGAGTGGGATTGAGAACTATCCTTTTTCAGTTGCTAAAAAATATAAAGATTTTGAAATTCGAAATTATGAAGCCAGTTTGTTTACCTCAGTAAAATTATCCACCAAAGATTATGACCAAGCATCAAGCAAAGGTTTTTCAATCTTAGCAGGATATATTTTTGGAGGAAATGAAAAAGAAGAAAAAATTTCCATGACTTCACCTGTGGCAATGTCATTGGAAGATTCGATGACGGTGATGTTTATGGTTCCCAAAAATTTAAAGAAAGAAAACCTTCCAAAACCAAATCAATCTAAGATTGAATTTAGGGAGGAACCCGCTAAGACTGTCGCAGCAATAACTTTTGGAGGATGGGCAAATTCCCAAAAAATTGAAAAATATAAAATTCAATTAATGGAAGTGCTGGATCGGGAAGGAATCAGTTATACTAATCGGTTCTACTTTCTAGGATACAATCCGCCGTATGATTTTATTGGTAGAAAAAATGAAGTGATTGTAGAATTGAAAGAAGAGTACGGAAATTAAATGTACTAATAAGTAGGACTATGTATTCCCAAGGTGACTCAAAGTCACCTTGGGAATTTTTTTATTACTTAGAATAAATTCGATTTTCCTGTTCAGCCACTCGAATAAAAGTTGTTCGCTTAGTCAATTCTTTTAAACGAACTGCACCAACATAAGTGCAAGTACTTCTGATTCCTCCCAAGATATCTTTGAGGGTGTTTTCAATACTTCCTCGGTAGGGAACCTTAACGGTTTTTCCCTCACTTGCTCGGTAGTTGGCGACTCCTCCAGAATGTTTATTCATCGCAGTTTCAGAACTCATGCCGTAAAATTGTTTAAATTTATTTCCTCCTTCTTCGATAAGTTCACCACCACTTTCGTCATGTCCAGCGAACATTCCACCCATCATCACAAAATCAGCTCCAGCACCAAATGCCTTTGCAACATCTCCTGGTGTTGCGCAACCACCATCACTAATTATTTGTCCGCCCAATCCATGAGCAGCATCAGCACATTCAATAATTGCAGATAATTGTGGGTAGCCAACTCCAGTTTTTACTCTAGTGGTACAAACTGAACCTGGACCAATTCCAACTTTAATAATGTCAGCCCCGGCTAGGATAAGCTCTTCCACCATTTCACCGGTGACGACATTTCCAGCAATGATAACTTTATCTGGATATTGGTTTCTAATACCTTTTACAAAATCTACAAAATGTTCTGAATAACCATTGGCTACATCAATACAAATGAATTTTAATTGAGGACAGAAGCCAAGAATCGTTTTTAATTTCTCAGAATCATTTTGACTAGTGCCACTACTGACCGCAATGAAATCTTTAATCCCTGCTTGATCATTTTGATAAAATTCTTTCCATTCTTCTGGTGAGTAATGTTTATGGATGGTGGTAAATAATTTGCTTTTACCCAAAGCCGTTGCCATCTCAAAAGTACCTACTGTATCCATATTGGCTGCCATGATGGGGATTCCTTCCCAAATATTATCGCTATGCAAAAAGTTAAATTTTCGAATTAAAGAAACTTGAGACCTACTTTTTAAGGTAGATCGTTTGGGGCGAATCATTACATCTTTAAAGCCTAATTTGATATCCGTTTCAATTCTCATAATTGGGTTGTTTTAAGTGAATTTGTTTAAATAAGAGTAAACCATCAAATGTAGGAAATAATGAAATGAGTTTTAAATCTAAATTGAAAAACTATTTATCGAAGTTGTTTGACAATAAAAAAATAACAAATGATATTTGAAATATTTTTTTAATCTTAAAAAAAGAAACAGGAAAAAAACTTACCTTTCACAGGTAATAATAAAGTTGTTTTACATTGACTTTTATTTTAATAACCGAATCTAAACTTACGAAATGAGAAAAACAATCCAACGTTTAATTCTCTTTGGCATTTTTGCTTTTATGATGATTTCTTTTCTTTCTTGTTCCAATTCAGAAAATGGAAAAAATAATGTAAGCTCTTCCAATGGAATTCAAATATCTTATCCTACTGATCACTACAACGAAGTATTAGATGGACGATTAATTTTATTAATTACCGATCAAATTGAAACGGAGCCTCGTTTTCAATTAAGAGATGATTCTAAAACTTGTCAAGGTTTTGGAATGGATGTTAATGAATGGAAACAAGGAGATGTCTTAGCATTTGAGGAGAACGCTTTTGGTTACCCAATTCATGTTATGAAGGACTTGCCTTCTGGTGAATATTATGTTCAAATTTTATTTCATAAATACGAAACCTTTAATCGAGCAGATGGACATTTGGTAAAATTACCAATGGACAGAGGAGAAGGACAACAATGGAATAAAGCACCGGGTAATTTATATTCTACTCCTCAAAAGATAAATATAAAAGATGGAGCGCTTTCTTCAATTGAAATAAAGCTGGATCAAAAAATACCACCGATAGAAGAACCAGAAGACACCAAATATATTAAGCATATAAAAATCAAAAGTAAATTGTTGAGTGATTTTTGGGGTAGAGATATGTATTTAGGTGCGCACGTTTTGTTACCTGAAGGCTGGGACGAACATCCAGATGTGAAGTACCCGCTTGCTATTTTTCACGGACATTTTCCAGATGATTTTGGAGGTTTTAGACCTACTCCTCCAGACCCAAATTTAAAGCCTGAATATAGTGAACGATTTAAAGTGGATGGCTACAATAAATTTGTCCAAGAAGAAGCGCATGATTTTTATAAAAAATGGACTGGGCCAGATTTCCCAAGAGTCATCGCGATCGAAATACAACATCCTACACCTTACTATGATGATTCTTATGCCGTAAATAGTGAAGCTCAAGGACCTTATGGAGATGCACTAACTTATGAATTGATACCTTACATTGAAAAAGAATTTAGGGGAATAGGAGAGGGATGGTCACGATTTGTTTATGGTGGAAGTACAGGAGGCTGGGAAGCGTTGGCTGTTCAAGTGAAGTATCCAAAAGAGTACGGAATGTGTTTTGCGGCATGTCCTGACCCTATTGATTTTAGAGCATATTGTTTGGTCAATATTTATGAAGATGAAAATGCATATTACAAAGAAGGTCCTTTTCGAAAGACCCTTGTAGCAGGTCATCGAGACTATCTTGGAAATGTAGATGCTAGTCTTAAAGATATGAATTATCGAGAATTAGTATTAGGTTCTCAAGGTCGGTCAGGACAACAATGGGATATTTGGGAAGCCACCTATTCTCCAATTGATAAAGATGGGAATCCTAAAAGAATTTGGAATCGATTGACTGGTGTGATTGATAAAGAGGTTGCTGCTTACTGGAAAGAGAATTATGATTTAGCCTACATTCTAAAACGGGATTGGGCAAAACACGGAAAAGATTGGGAACATAAAATTCATCTCTATTGTGGTGATATGGATAATTATTATCTTAACAATGCTGTATATCTTGCCGAAGAAATTTTATCAGAAACTTCTGCTCCATTTTATAATGGGGAAGTTGATTATGGAGATAGAGCAGAACATTGTTGGAATGGAGATCATGATAATGGGAATCACATTAGTAGGTTACGATACAATAAAATGTTTATTAAAAAATATACTAAAAAGGTTGGCTTGATAGCCCCTAAAGGTGCGGATCTAAAAAGTTGGAGATATTAAAAATAAGAAATGCTCTATAG
Organism: uncultured Saprospiraceae bacterium; assembly: GCA_937981555.1. Classification (GTDB taxonomy): domain Bacteria; phylum Bacteroidota; class Bacteroidia; order Chitinophagales; family Saprospiraceae; genus CAJQQY01. The sequence continues at coordinate 25,606 of CALJOK010000011.1, read as the reverse complement.
ACAAGGTGAATCAAATTCACCTTGTCTATAGTCTAGTGAACTAAAAACGCTTACTTTACAAATTAAATAGTAATGCAAAAAATTGATTTGAATTGTGATATGGGGGAATTAAAACCTTCTCAAAAAAGAAATTTTGATGAAGAAATAATGCCCTATATTTCCTCTTGCAATATTGCTTGTGGCTTCCATAGTGGTAATCCTTTCCTTATCGAAAAGACGATAGAATCAGCTATCAAACATCAAGTCAAAATTGGTGCTCATCCATCGTATAATGACCGAGAAAATTTTGGGAGAGTATCAATGAAAGTAGAAAGCTCAAGATTAATGTCAGAGTTAAAATATCAAATTTGTGCAGTCAAAGGAATGGTGGAAAGTCTTGGGCAAAAATTAAATCATGTCAAACCTCATGGTGCATTGTACAATGATATGGTAGCGAATCAATATCTTGCTGTAGAAGTTGTGCAGCTAATTAAATCAATTGACCCTAAGCTAAAAATAGTAACTTTGGCTCACTCTCAAGTCATTGATATTTGCATTGAAAACAAAATGCAATTCGTTCAGGAAGGATTTGCAGATAGACGATATCAAAAAATTAATCAATTGAGAAGTCGAACCTTAGAAGGAGCTGTTTTGGAAAAGCCAGAAGAAGTTTTACAACAAGTTGAAAATTTTATTCAAGGAAATGTGCAACTTCACAATTTGGAATTTTGCCCTATTAAAGTACAATCAATTTGTTTGCACAGCGATACAAAAGGTGCAGTTAAATTAAGTGAAATAATACACGATTTTCTAAAAGAAAAAAATATACGCATTGCCTAATCCAAATTTAGATATAGAAAATTATAATAATGATTTTCTAATTTTAAAATCAAAAAATAAAACCTATTTAGCTGAAATAGGAAGATCAATTTTTAGTGAGAAATTAGATTTTGTGGATGAAGTAATTGTTACGCCAATTGAGATTTGTCTTAAGTTGAATGACAATTTCGAAGAATCTAAAATTGAACTTTTACAAAAAATACAGCAAAAAGAAAACACTAAATCTAAGACTTATCAGCTCCCCATTTATTTTAACGATCATGAAGATTGGGAGAAGGTGAAATCGGTGACGGGGTTTTCTAAAAAAGAAATTATTGAAAAATTGGTAGCCACGAAATTTTCAATTGCTATGTTTGGTTTCCTTCCTGGGTTTATTTATTTGGAAGGACTAGATCCTTCCTTGCATGTTCCTCGCAAAACTATTCCTGCTAAATATGTCCAAGCAAAATCCCTTGCTCTTGGTGGGAAATATGTAGGATTGTATTCAATAGATAGTCCAGGTGGTTGGCATGTAATTGGTCAGATTCCAATTTCTATTTTAAAAATTTCTCAGTTGCCTCCACTAAAAATGAATGTAGGGGATCAAATAATTTTACACCCCATCGACGAAATGGAATTCGAAAATATTTTGAAAAAACAAATTTCCTTAAAAGAATACAATGGGTAGTTTCGAAATAATAAAGGCTGGAATGATGACAAGTATTCAAGACTTGGGAAGAAAAGGTTTGGCTTATTTTGCTATCCCAAGATCAGGCGTGATGGATGAAAATGCTGCAAGAATTGCACTTTTGATTTTAAATAAAAATGAAGAGTGTCCACTCATCGAATGTACTTCGAGCGCTCCTGAAATAAAATTTAATGATAAAACTCGAATCGTAATTACTGGAGCTGACTTCAATTGGAAAATAAATAATGAACCTATTAATCGTAACTCAATTTTAGCTGTAAATAAAAATGATATACTCAAAGGGAACTTTTCCAAAGATGGATTAAGAGGATATATTGCATTTGAAGGAGATTTAGAGATTGATGAAATATACGATTCCTTCTCGACTTACACGAATGCAAAAATAGGCGGTTTTGAAGGCCGGCTTTTGCGAAAGGGCGATGTTTTAAAATGGAAAAATACTAATGTCTCTTTTGCTGGAAAAAAAATAATTCCAATTAGAAAAGGTCCTGAATTTAATTTGCTATCTAAAAAATCAATTGAATTGCTCTCTTCAAATATTTATAAAATTGGAATTGATAGCAATAGAATGGGAATCAGATTGGAAGGTGAAAAATTAGAGAACTTAAATTTTCAATTAAAAAATAGTGTTCCAGTTTTGCCAGGTTTTATTCAGTTACCACCAAGTGGATTGCCAATCATTGTTCTGCAAGATGGACAAACGACAGGAGGTTATCCCCGCATCGCTTACATTCAAAATCAATATTTATCGGAATTAAATCAAATACCATTGGGGGGAGAATTAATATTTATATTTGTTTAAATTAATCTTATTTTTATTTTAACATTCACGCAATTCAACATCTTAAAATTATGAAATTAAATTATAAATTATTTTCAATTACACTTGTTTTGTTATTTGTCTCTACTTCAATTTTCGCACAAGCTGAAAAGAAATTAGAAGGTCGTTGGGATTTAGTGATTTCAAAAGATGGGACACAATTACCATCTTGGTTAGAAGTTCGTCATTCTGGAAATAAAACTTTGGTAGGCAGATTTGTATATGCTTTCGGAAGTGCCCGTCCTGTTTCACATATTAAAGTTAAGGATGGAAGATTCAGTTTTGCTATACCTCCACAATGGGAAGCAGGGGAGGATAATATGGAATTTGAAGGGAAATTGTTTGGCGAAATATTATCTGGAACTATGAAATATACGGATGGTAAAACCTATAATTGGACAGCTAATAGAGCTCCTAAGTTAGAGGCGGTTGGCAATCCCATTTGGGGAGCACCTCGTCAAATTTTTAACGAAGAAAACTTAGATGGCTGGCATGCTTCAGGGGAAAATCAATGGGTAGTTGAGAATGGAATTTTGACTAGTAAAGCATCTGGATCTAATATTATTACAGATGAGAAATTTTCCGATTTTAAATTACATATCGAATTTCGGTACCCTGAAGAAGGTAATAGTGGAGTATATCTTCGAGGTAGATATGAAGTTCAGATAGCTGATAATAAAGGAAATGATCCTTCTGATATTATGTTTGGAGCTGTTTACGGATTTTTGACTCCCAATGAAATGGTCGCTAAATCGTCAGGAGAATGGCAAGCTTATGACATCACATTAATTGGTCGAAGAGTGACTGTTGTTGCCAATGGGAAAACAATAATTAGCGATCAAATTATTCCGGGAATTACCGGAGGAGCATTGGATAGTCGAGAAGAAAAAACTGGCCCTTTTATGTTGCAAGGGGATCATGGTCCGATTGAATATCGAAATATTGTGGTGACTCCTTTGATAGAAAAATAAAGAATAATTAAAACATCTTGGATTTATCCAAGATGTTTTAACTTCTATTTTTTGCAAAAGTAAATAATGCTGTTCCTAGACGTTGAGCAACCATTGTTAGAAAGAATATATTTTAACCGTTTTACAACAACTTATTTCTTTTCAAAATGTGAAGCTTATTTCACAGCCTCTAAGTTTTTTTTCAAAATAATATGCGAACGAAACTGCCCTCGCCCTTATCCATAAGCAGAGGACAAAGTTGCTATAACCATATTCTTTGAAGTTTTGTTTTCTCCATTTCTTGAGGTAAAATAAAAATCTATTTCTTTACCATTTATTTCTTCTTTTCCAAGGCACCTGGGTTTAAGGAGCTAATAATAGAAGCTAAGGAAATTTTCCTTTTTGTATAATGACACGATTCATTCCACTTAAGTCTAAAAGGATACAAAAAAAAATCCCAAAAACTAAAATTACTTTCGTAATATGAGGCTTCAAAAATTGACTTCAAAACAACTTAATTACAATAAGATGAAAAAAATCATATCTACTGTTTTCCTATTCCTTTTGTTTTTTCAAAGCTATTCACAGCAAGATTTAAATCAGTATTCACGAGTGAAAGTTGATTTAACCAATCATTCGATTATTGATGTGGCTCGTTTAGGTCTAGAAGCGGATCATGGAGATTATGCTAAAGGAAAACATTTGATCAATGATTTTTCAAATCAAGAAATTGATTTACTTCGCCAAAATGAAATCCCTTTTGAAATATTAATTGAAGATGTAAAAGCATTTTATGTGGCTCGAAATGAAACAGGTCATTCTCATGATCATGGCGTAGAAACTCGAACCCTTGGAAATTGTGATGATGATGGAACAGGTATTCAATATGATTATGACACTCCTGTAAATTATGAAGATGGTTCTATGGGAGGATATTTGACTTACGATGAATTATTGGCGACACTAGATGAGATGGTCTCACTTTATCCAAATTTGATTTCTGCAAAAGCACCAATTGGAAATATCTTGACGCACGAAGGACGCCCAATTTATTGGCTTCGACTTTCTGATAATCCAAATGTTGATGAAGCAGAACCTGAGGTACTTTACACGGCATTGCATCACGCCCGGGAACCAAACAGTTTATCTCAAATGGTTTTTTATCTGTGGTATCTTTTGGAAAATTATGACTCGGATCCTGAGGTAAAATATTTGGTAGATCATACTGCAATGTATTTTATTCCATGCATTAACCCTGATGGATATATTTATAACGAATCCAATGACCCGAATGGCGGAGGTCTTTGGAGAAAAAATAAATACTTAGAGAATGGTATTTTGAGAGGCGTTGATTTGAATCGAAATTATGGATACCAATGGGGGATTGATGATAATGGTTCTTCTCCAAACTCAACAAGTAATGTTTATCGTGGAACTGCACCATTTTCAGAACCTGAGAATCAAGCGGTTCGAGATTTTTGTAATGAACATGAATTTAAAATTACTTTGAACTATCATGCCTATGGAAATTTGTTGATATACCCATGGGGTTACAGCGATCAAGTGACAGATGAGCATGATACTTTCTTAGCATTAGCAACAGCGATGACTCGTGAAAATAATTATTTTGCAGGTACTGGTACTCAAACAGTTGGCTATGCCGTGAATGGAAATAGTGATGATTGGATGTATGGAGAAACAGATTCTAAACCAGCTATTTATTCGATGACTCCAGAAGTTGGAGAGGTGGGGTTTGGTTTTTGGCCTTCACAAATTGATATTGATCGATTAAACAAATCTACGCTTAAGCAAAATTTAACGACTGCACATTTGGTCTTAAATTATGGAGAAGTAGAGGAAATTAATTCTTCCAACTATTTAATTTCAAAAGTGGGATCTCTCGAAATGGTGCTAAAAAAATATGGACTTGAAACAGGTGATCTTACATTATCAATTACAGGACTTGGAAATACAACGATCACTTCGAGTAACTCGAATACTTGGACGATGACTCACTTGGATGAAGAGGCAATGACTTTTGATTATTCTATTTCTGATGATGCGGTAAATAACGAAGAATTAAAATTTGCTATCCAGATTGACAATGGTTTATATGTTCTTCATGATACGATTACTAAAATATTTTTAGACGGAGACATCATGGTTGGTCTTTCTGATATGGGAAATGAAATTAATAATTGGACAGTCGATGGAATGTGGAACGAAACAACGGAAGCATTTTATTCAAGTGCTACGAGTTATACTGATTCTCCATTGGAAGATTATGAAGCAAGCCAAGTTACAGAAATGAAACTAGATACTCCGATTGATTTAACAGATGCGGAAGGTGCATTTTTAAATTTTTATGCGAAATGGGATATTGAAGCTAATTATGATTTGGCTCAAGTCATGGGTTCGATTGATGGAAATACTTATACGCCGCTTTGTGGAAAATACACTACACCTGGCACATTTAATCAAGATCTTGATGAACCAGTTTATGAAGGAATTCAAGCTGATTGGGTGTTAGAAGAAATAAACTTAGAAGATTATATCGGTGAAATGCTTTGGATAAAATTTCGATTAAAAGCAGACGGTGGAGTTGAAGGAGATGGATTTTATTTTGATGATTTAACTGTAAATGTTGTGACGGCATCTACTTCTATTGAAGAGGAAAAAGCAAAGATTGTTAGCTTGCAAATTTTCCCAAATCCATTTTCTCAAACGTTAAAAGTAAATTTGAATCTTGCAGCACAAACTGAGAATTTAGAATTGAGAATGGTGAATGCTCTCGGGCAAGTAGTTTTAAATGATGCGTATAAAAATTTACCAAATGGAAATCATTTGTTGGAAATGAATAATTCAAGTTTGTCAGAAGGCATTTATTTTTTACAGATTTTTTTAAATGGAATAAACGTTGGTGGGCAAAAAGTAGTTAAACTAAAATAAAAAACGAATGAAATATTTACCATCCTTTTTTGTAATTGTATTAGCGTTTACTTTTTTTTCATCTTCTTGTAGTGATGGAAAAAAAATGACAAGTACTATTATTAAAAATGAAATTGTCGCAACGCTACGTGGAAAAGTAAAACCTCAACAAGTCGTCGCAGCTTTTCAAAAATATAAAATGGAAACCGTAAAAGCGGTCGACAAAAATACTAATACTTGGCTTTTCAGTTTTGATAAAACTTTAATTGATCCAGATCAGTTTTTAAGTTCATTGCAAGATTCGCAATTTATTAAGTCCGCAAAATTTGGAGAAAAGTCTAAGAATTAGTTTTAATTTAAAAGTTGAATTTGCGCTGTGTTATAAAAAAAGGTTCTTCAGATTAATGAAGAACCTTCTTTTATAACAATACATTTACGAAATGATTTTGTCGTAAAATATTTATTTTAAAACTCCTTTGTTCATCTTTAATCTAAACAATTAAGATTTACCATTTTTTATAAAACATATTTTTCAAATAAATTTTCCAACATCAATGCTGGATTTTCGCAAATGCCATTATGCACCTGGGAGTGTTGAATAATGGTACTTCTCGCAGCAGTCAACCAACGAAACCGCCCTGCTAATTCTAGCTGAGCAATTTTTCCACCTTCCTCCGCTCCTTCACAAATTAAATCCCAACTTTTTAAATATTTGGAAAATTCTTCCAAGTCTGTATCTTTTGCAAAAGCCGAAAGCCGGGCTTCATCAAAATGATATTTTACCCCCAAATACTTTTTTCTTTTGGAAAATAAAATTACTCCAACATTCATAAACTCTTCTCGCTCTACTTTGGGAACAAAGCGAATGAAGGCATATTCAAAAACTTCATTTCCTTGCATCATTAGCTTCTTTGGTTAGTTTATCTAGATTAGATATTTTGGTTTTTAAAAAGGTAGCGTATACATTTCTTTTTTCCGAAGGAGGAATCGGATTAGATTCTTCTGTCAAGAAATCATCAGGCACTAACTCCACAATTTGATCAATTAACTCATCGGTTAATAATGATTTAATTTCAGTTGAAGCAGTTTCTAATTCTGTTGCCCGATCCAACATCACATGATCTTTAATTAAAGGGAATGTTCCGTTAGCATGTTTCTCCCAAGTCGTCCAGCTATGATGAAAATAAAAACTTGCTCCATGATCTATTAGCCATAATTCTTTATTCCAATTCAACATATTGGTATTTCGAACGGTTCGATCCATATTGGAAATTATGCTATCAAGTAACACAACTTTGGATGCTGTCATCGAATCAGCAACTGAGACAATTGGATCATAAGTTATCGCACCTGAGAGATAATGCAATCCTAAATTTAAGCCAACGCTGAATTTTAGCAAGTCTTGAATTTCTTCATCCGCTTCAGATTGACCAAAGGAATTATCCAAAGTCATAAAAACTAACTCAGGCATTTTTAAACCAATTGCTCTAGCTATTTCTCCTCCGATTAATTCAGCGACCAAAGCTTTTTTTCCTTGCCCTGCTCCTCGGAATTTTATGACATAAAGAAATCCATCATCGGCTTCTACGATGGCTGGAAGTGAACCACCTTCTCGTAGAGGCGTCACATAGCGAGTAACATTGACTGTTCTAAGTTCTAATTCATTCATATTCAAGATAGTCTCTGAAATGACTAATTATTTGTCTTTTAAAAAAAAATACAAGGTAAAAAATCAGGTTGGTTTACAAGACTATTATTACAGAATTTATAAAAAGAAAAAAGTTTAATTATCTTGAAGGCTGAAATTGAAAAACGAAAAATTAAACGATGCAAATAAAAGAAAATACAAAAGAGTACGATGTTATTATTGTTGGCTCAGGTGCAGGTGGTGGAATGGCGACTAAGATTCTTTCAGAAGCTGGGTTGTCGGTGGCACTTGTGGAAGCGGGGCCTTATTTTGATCCAAAAGATCCTGTCACTCAGACTCAAATGAAATTCCCTTGGGAATCACCTCGAAGAGGAGCAAGTACTAATCGAGCCTTCGGAGATTTTGATATGTCATGGGGAGATTGGAAAGTAGATGGCGAACCCTATACTCAAAAAGACGGATCAGATTTTATGTGGTGGCGATCTAGAATGCTCGGTGGTCGAACGAATCATTGGGGAAGAATCTCTCTACGTTTTGGACCTGATGATTTTAAACACAAAGATATTGATGGACTTGGAGAAAATTGGCCCATCAGTTATGATGACATCAAACCATATTATGATAGATTAGATAAAATGGTAGGTGTTTTTGGTTCAAAGGAAAAACGCAGAAATGATCCAGATGGATTTTTCCTTCCTGCTCCCAAACCTCGACTGCATGAACTCTATTATATTAAAGGTGCAAAAAAAGCAGGTGTCGATGTGATTCCTTCTCGGTTATCTATTTTGACAAAAAAATTAAATAATGATCGAGGAGTTTGTTTTTACTGTGCTCAATGTAATCGATCTTGTACTGCCTATGCAGATTTTTCTTCCAGTTCTGTTTTTATTATTCCTGCAGTAAATGGTGGAGGTCAAGTTGATTTGTATGTAAATAGTATGGTACGAACGGTTACGACTAATGACGAGGGAAAAGCAACTGGGGTATCTTTTATTAATAAAGAAGACCGGTTGGAATATAAGTTAAAAGGCCGTTCTGTGGTGCTTGGAGCATCAGCATGTAGTACTGCTCGAATTTTATTGAATTCAAAAAGTAAGCAACATCCAAATGGTTTGGGAAATAGTAGCGACAACGTTGGTCGTTATTTGCATGACTCTACTGGTGGTGGAAGAGCAGGATTCGTTCCAGCTTTGATGAATCGAAAAACTGATTATAATGAAGATGGGGTAGGAGGACTGCATGTTTATTCGCCGTGGTGGCAAGCTGATAAAAAATTAGATTTCCCAAGGGGGTATCATATTGAAGTTTGGGGAGGATTAGGAATGCCAGCATACGGATTTGGATTTAATGTTTCTGATTTAAATAAACATATCGGCGGAGAAGTCGGAGGTTATGGTGATAAGTTGAGAGATGATGCTAAGAGGTTTAGAGGTGCTGTAGTTGGGATGGCAGGTCGAGGAGAATCTATTGCGATGCGTGACAATCGTTGCGAGCTAGATCCAGAGGTAGTTGATCAATTTGGAATTCCTGTTTTAAGATTTAATTATAAGTGGTCTGATTACGAAAGATATCAAGCCAAACATATGCAAGATACGTTCGAAGAAATTATTCACGGGATGGGTGGAATTCCACTAGGCGACAAACCTACCAAGGAGCAAGATTGGGGATTGTTAAAACCTGGACAAATTATTCATGAGGTTGGAACTACTCGAATGGGCAACGATCCTAAAACTTCTGTAACTAATAAATATTGTCAACTACATGATGCTGACAATGTTTTTGTGGTAGATGCTGGACCATTCACTAGTCAAGCGGATAAAAATTGTACTTGGACCATTATGGCATTAGCGATGAGGACTTCTGATTTTATTGTGGAGCAATACAAAAAGAAAAATATTCAATAAATAGGAGTCAGAAAAGGCCGTTCTTTCGGACAGTCAGGTGTCAGGTGTTGCTCATGAATTTTACAATGAGAAGCATCTGACACTTGACCGAAAGCAAAGTGACGAACCTGACACCTGATACCTTAAAAAAAAGAAAAATGAAAAGAAGAGATTCACTCAAATATATGTTAGTTGGAACAATTGCTGGAGCAACTGTGACTTCAACTACAAGTTGTAAAACGGAAACTGGTGAGGTAAAGGAAGAGATAAAAGAAAATGTGGAAGGTCTTTACGGAAGGGTTCCTTCTGAAGTTGAGCATGACGAAAAAGTAAATGCAGAAACTTATTTTAATGAACATGAAATGCTAACCATTGCTACCTTGTGTGATATTATTTTGCCTGCGACTACGACGGCTGGTTCTGCAACGGAAGCTAAGGTGCCTGAGTTTATTGAGTTTATGGCAAAGGATTTACCTTCTTATTTTCAATTACCTTTCCGAGGTGGTTTAATGTGGTTAGATGCAGAATCTAATAAACGATTTGAGAAACGATTCATTGATTGTACGCAGGAGCAAGAAATTAAAATAGTTGATGATATCGCTTATCCTGATCCTGATGGAGAAAAACCAGATATGGCTCCAGGAATCAAGTTTTTTAATCAAATTAGAAACTTGACAATGACAGGATATTATACCACGAGAATGGGATTTGAAGATCTTGGAGTAACGAGTAATTTTGCCAATGTATGGGATGGAGTTCCTGAAGAGGTTTTAGCAAATCATGAGGTAGATTACGATCCTGAATGGTTAGCAAAATGTGTCGATCAAAGCAAACGGAATGATATTGCCGAGTGGGATGAAGAAGGAAATTTATTGACCTAAAAAATTAATAATCGAAGATCAAATCTCTTCCTTTTGATAAATCGAATTTTACAATATTCAGGTTGAATTGAATAACTTAATTTCATGCATAAAAAAGAACGACAACAGCGAAAGCGAAAAAAGGTTGGATTGCCACCAGGGTCTGTGATCTTTACGGGGAGTCAAAAAGTAGAAGAGGTTGTCATTCATCATTTACAATATGATGAAAAAGAAATAGAAGATCATACTTTTGATAATCAATCTGAAATTACTTTTCAACCTTCGAGAGAAGAACAAGTTGATTGGTATGATATGCGAGGTTTGCATGATACTAACTTGTTGGAATCTATTGGAAAAACTTTTGAAATTCATTCCTTGATTTTGGAAGATATAGCAGATGTTAGGCAGCGACCTAAATTTGAAGAATATGAAAAAGGGATATTTGTCATTGTTCGAGCTTTTACTTTTGACAAAGTTGAGAAAAAGGTAAAAGGAGAACAAATTGCCGTTTATTTTCGAGAAGGATTATTAATTTCTTTTCAAGAAAATGAAAGTGATTTATTTGCTCCAGTTCGAAGCAGAGTGCAAGCAGGACGTGGGAAAGTGAGATCAAAAGGAGCAGACTATTTAGCTTATGCTTTATTGGATAATATTATTGATAATTATTTTGTCGTTTTTGATGAGATTCAAGATGTCATGGAAAACCTTGAAGAAAAATTATTAGACAATCCTAATAGCTCGATTAAAGGTGAAATTCATCATTTGAAAAAAGAGTTACTTGTCGTCCGAAAATCCATTTCCCCTCTACGAGAAGCCATTAGTCAATTTTCAAAAACAGATAGTCTTCATGTGGAAGAAAATACCACCATCTACCTCAGAGACGTTTATGATCACACTATTCAAATTATGGATTTAAACGAAACTCAACGTGATATTTTAAATGGGATGCAAGATCTTTATATTTCTGAAATTTCATTTAAAATGAATCAAGTGATGCAAGTGTTAACTATCATCACAACGATCTTTGTACCTTTATCTTTTTTAGCAGGATTGTACGGAATGAATTTTGAGAAAATTCCTGAATTGAAATATGAGAATGGATACTTTGTTTTATTAGGTGTGATGTTTTTGATTTTTGTAGGTTCTCTAATTTTCTTTAAAAAGAAAAAATGGTTTTGATCTCAAAAAATAAGATCAGTTAGAACAATTTTGAAACTCAGGCCTTTTATTAATACCCGAAATAATTTTTAATAAAAATATAAAAAACAATAAATAATGAACGTAAACATTCAAGCTCCTTTTACTATAAAAAGTGATCAAGAAACTGAAATTATCAATCAAATAAAATCTTTGTCTACTTTTAATGATCGAATTACCAATGCAGAAATTTTCTTTAAAGTAGGTGATGGGAATACGGCAGATTCAGTAGTTGCAGAGATAGAGTTACGTGTTCCAGGGCCAGTAATATTTGCCTCTTCTGATGATAAACAATTCATGCATGCATTTAGTGGAGCAATTAGCAAAGTTAAAAAGCAATTGATAAAAGCTAAAGAAACACGTCGGAATCACTAGTGTTCTTTTTATTAAAAAAACAGAAATTGGAAAATAATGAAATACATTTCCAATTTCTGTTTTTATATTTTCTTTGAAATTTGATAAAAACCTACCGCTAAAGTATTACCAAAAATACCTTTCAAAATAAATTTTATTTAGTTCTATCTCTTAAGACTAACATTGGTGTCTTAGATTCCAAAGCCATTTTTTTGGTGAAACTACGATGCATCAATCGTTGCCAATAATTTCGATGTGGCTGATAAGTCACTAACAAATTCGTATCAAAAGTATTTAAGAATTCAAGCATACTATCCAATTTGTTTTCAGTCGCTATTTCATGAAAAGTAATTTGAAGAGCCGGTGCATTTTCAGAGAAGAAAGATTTTAATTCTTCCATATTAAGTGAAGTAGATTGCTCTCCTTCAGATTCTGTAAAATGGACACATCGAATAATTGGATAAAATGGTTCTAGTAATTTTGAAACTCTCCAAATCTCATAAGGATCAATTTCACTCAGGTTAGTCGCATAAGTTACCAAAGTCGTTTTGCGATAAGCTGCATATTCGGGAATAACAAAAACAGGGCAAGGTGCTTTTTTTACAACATTGGCTGCCACACTTCCCAATATTTTATCCATAGCTCCATGTTCATCTCGAGTCCCCATGCAAATAAAATCGTACTCGTGTTCCTTGGCAAATTTATTAATTACTGCTTCAGGGTTTCCCATTTCGATTTTAGTAAGAATGACAGGAACGTTTTTTATTTGCTGTACTGTTTGAGATAAAATCTTACTCGTCAGTTCAAATAATTTTTGATTAGCAATTTTCATTTTTTCAGTTATGGCAATTTCAATTGCAACAGGAACATCAATTACAGCCACATCTGGATTCACTATATTTATTAGTGTAATATCCGCCTCCATTTGGTCAGCCATCAAAATAGCATGACGAAAAGCATTTTCAGCTGAGAAGGAAAAATCAGTAGGAACAAGAATTTTTAATTTATTTTTCATTATTTAATTTTTGTTTAAGTTCTATTTCTTCAGAAAAAAATGGGATGATTAAAATCAGAAACAATGGTGATTAAAATCATTTTTCAGATTATGGGAAAATTTTACTTTTTAAGTATTTTCAGAAATGAGATCAAAATCATTTGACCTAATATTATTTAGTAACAATTCTTTTACGGCTAGTAAAAGCGACTTATTGGAGGAATGAATTTCTCGATTAATATTAAATAAAGTTGAGATTTCTATATCTGAAAATTTACTTTTTCGGATGATGACGTACGCAGATTCTAGGAAGTTATTATAATTGTTTTTACTCTGGATCTTTAAACTTGCCAATTTCTCAAAAAGTAATTCTTGATTTTTAGTATCTAAAATTTGATGGATATTTTTGTAAAAGGATTCTTGATCTGCTCGTTTTTTTATTAAAAAATTTATCAGATAATCATTTACCGAGCGTTCAAAATCCTCAATATTATGAGCAATATCTTTTATTCCTTTGGCCGAAGACATGGTATGACGAATCGAAAGCATTAAATGTTTGAGTCTAATACTTTCTTCTGATTCAAGTTTTTGGTTTTGAATTTTCACATAAAATTCTACTAGCTCTCCTTCTAATTCCTTAACTTGATTGTATTGATTTTTGTAGGACATATCTCTAGTTTTCTCTAAAAGTTGTTTGTCCTCAAATCCAGTTTTATCAATATTTAAAATTGAAAATTGTAATAGGAAAACGCGATGTAATAGATGATTGATGTCCTTTGTTAAAACTTCTAAAGCAGCTTCAGGTACATCGGTTGGAACGCTAGAGATATGTTGAGCAATGACTTCTTCTTTGTTTTTAAATACTCGTTCCAATAATCTTGCAAAGACTCCAAGCAATGGAACGAAAATCAAAATACCAATAAAATTAAATGAACTATGGAATGCCACCAAAGTTAAAAGAGGATTGGAAGTACCGATGATTTTTGTAACTAACTGCAATAGTTGGACTAAAAAAATCAGCGAGAAAATATCAATAATAAAATTATAAAAGAAGTGACTAAAGGCAACTTGTCGTTTTACTTTTGATCCTTTCATGGCACCTAGCAAAACGGTAATCGTTGTTCCTAAATCATTTCCAATCACCATTGCCGCAGCTCCCTCCAAAGGAATAATTTCACTATTCAGCGCACTTAATGTAATGACCATTCCAGCCGAACTAGATTGAATAATCGCAGTTAAAAAAAAACCAACTAAAAATAAAATATAAGGACTGAAATTGGCAAAAGGAGAAATGTCAAAATTTTGAGCAAACAAATCGATGCTAGATTTCATATAATCAAGTCCCATAAATAACGCCCTAAATCCAACAATTAAAGATCCTACATGATATAATTTTTGATCACGAGGAAAGAAAACCATACTCAATCCGCCAATGGCCAAGAAAGGAAAAACAAATGCTTCTATCTCAAAACTAAACCCAAAATAAGCGACTACCCAACCAGTAAAAGTTGTACCCAAGTTAGAACCGATGATGATTCCAATAGCATTTCGGAGCTCAATAATCCCAGCTCCAACAAAAGCTAAAACCATTAAACTGACCACCGAACTACTTTGTAAAATGATGGTTATCAGAATTCCAACTAAGACTGCTTTGAATGGGTTGGTAGTATGTTTTCTAAGGAACTTTTTAAAAGTACGTCCTGCTAATTGTTCTAGCGAACCTTCCATCAGAAGCATTCCTAAAAGGAAAACTCCTAGACCTGCAAAAAATTCCCAGAAATTAAATTGATCCATTATTTGAAGCTTATTTTTCTCAAAATTAAATACTTCAAAGAAGGTGACAGATGATAAACGTCAAGTAGAAAGGTGATTTTTGTCACCTAGTTCAATAAGGTTAGACATGATGAATGGTATTAGCACTTCAAGTATTAACATCGCTCATTCCGCACAATTAATGTTGATTTAACTGTTTTTATTTCAAAAAAACCATTGATGGGGAAGAATGTAAAAGTATTGTTACAAAAAAATGAATGGAATGAATTCCTGAAGTTCTATTTTATATGATTGACAAAGATCAGTATTGAAATTGATAATAATCACCATCACTCGTATTCTTTCCAATTAATTTTAGGGTGATTTTTAACTTTCAATCATTCAAAAAAATACTATGCTCAATACACAGAATGTTTCCGTTGCAGTTGATTTGTCTTCTACCGATGATAAGGTTTTGCGTTATATTCATTTCCTTTCTGATAAATTAAATATCAAAAAACTTAATTTGATTCATGTCATTCCAAGTATCCTTTCTCCTGGAAATGCAGATTGGGAAATGCATGAAATATTAGGACCAAGTTTTAATCTAAAAGGAAAAATAAAGGATCAATTTCTGACTAAGACTGAATTTCTATTTCCCAAAGAAATATTTACGGAAGTAGAAATAGTTGAAGGAAATCCGTATCGAGAAATGATTATTGCTGCTGAAAATTTAGATTCTAATTTAGTAGTTGTCGGTAGGAAAGAAAAAAGTGAGGGGAGTGGAATTACTGCTCAAAGGATTGCTAGAAATTTTTCTGGAAATGTTTTATTTGTTCCAGCTAATGTAAACTTAAGGGTTACTAAAATTTCCGTCCCTTTGGATTTTTCTGATAACTCCGCAAGAGCTCTGAAAGAAGCCTTGTATCTTTCCAAGGAAATTAAAAAATGTTCTGTTCGATGTGTTCACATTGTAAATACTGCCCCCGCAAATTATTATTTAGATTTAAAAACTAGAAATCAACTGGACTCTCAATTTTTGCAAAGCGCAAAAATGGCATGGGATGTTTTCTTAGGAAAATTTGATCTTAAAAAAGAGGAGGTGCCGATTGATTTTGTACAAAAAATCAATGAGAGTAGTTCTGAAATATTATCTAATTATTTTAAGGATCAAAAATCTGATTTCGTTGTAATGGGAGCCAAAGGACATACTGCGTTCGAAAATTTTCTTTATGGAAGTGTGACTGAAACATTAGTGGATAGATTTAATGATTGTCCAGTAATGATAGTGCGATAGGAGATTGGGAATGTAATCTTTTTAAGCAAAAAATATTTCACATAAAATGAATCAAGACGTAGAAGAGCATTTACCTGCGTATAAAATTCGTCCTCGCTTTCGCGTAGCTACATCTTTTTCCTTCGAGCAATTGGTTGCGAAAATTCAAAATGGTCTAGAAAAAGAAGGTGCTACGTGCAAGGGGTGGATTCACATTTCGGGATATGGGAAACTGCTTATTCATGAAGTAGATCAACATTATTGGTCGCCTCAATTATCATTGACTTTGGAGGAATCAGGAAAAGGAAGTCTGATAAGTGGAGTATATGGTCCACGTGAATCCGTTTGGACGATGTTTATGTTTATCTATTTTTTGATAGCTTTTGTAACTGTGGTCATTGCAATAATCGGATTGTCTAATATTTTTTTAGGTAAGCCTGGTTTGATTCTTTGGTTGGTTCCCTTTTTAATTTTAAGCTTTCTTACCCTTTTCTTAGTTGCGTTTATTGGGCAAAAATTGGGACATGATCAGATGGTAACACTTCATCAGTTTTTAGAAGAGACAACGGGATTACTTATCGATGAAGAGCATCAAGTTGAATTTTGAATTGAAGTTTAATTTACCCTTTTTGAAAAAGAACTAATGCTTATTCCTATTAAGTATAGAAATAGGTATTAAGAAATTCCTTAAGTCATCTTTTTTCTAACACAAACCTACTCAAAGACTCATTTCTTATTTTTTATAATTAAGACTACCAAAAAATGATTTATCTTTAGTTTATCAGAATTAATAAATCCATGCATAAAATTGGTTAGATCTTAAATGAAATTTTTACTTACCCTGCTTCTGACAGTTTTTTATATCTTTTCTTCTGCTCAAATAAATAAAGATTCCTTATTTATTCTTCTGTTGGATGAGTCGAAGGATGCTACCAAGCGATTGGAAGCTCTCCGTCAATTTGCCACCAATGATTTTCTTTATTCAAATCCTGATAGCGCAATTCAGTTAGCTAAAATTGGATTAGATTTAGCTAAGAGTGAAAAAATGAAAAATGAAATGTTGAATTTTAAAAAAGAAATTCAAGCTTCTCAATGTAGAAGTAAAGAATTGAGTTTACTTTTTTTAGGAATCCTGTCAACTACTATTTTTGCTTTTATTATTGCGATTAAAAAGAGAAAAGAACAACATCTAATAGAGCGAGAAAAACTACTTAATCAAATCAAATCTTTAAAAAAGAAATTATCTGCTCCATCTTTAACTGTTCCTATTTCTGATAGAAAGTCATTCAGCTTAAATCGGAAATTAATTGAAAAAGCAATTAATTCAAAAATAGGAGAATCCTCTTGGAATATTTTAAATCTCCTCTTCAATAACCCATCTATTAGTAATAAAGAGATAGCAGAGGAAGTATCTTTAAGTATAGAAGGCGTCAGTTCTTCTCTTCGAAGGATGTATCAGGCTTTTGATATTAAAACTTCGAGTAATAAAAAAATCACCCTAATCATGAAGGCTACAAGGTTATCTTTTGAAAAATGAGTAGTAAAATAGTGAGAATTTGATGCACGGATATCCGTGCATCCTTTTGTTTATGTGGTTTGTGTAGTTTTATGGTTCTTTGCTTTTGTTTCTGTTTAGTAAATTTAGGTAATTATTACACAATGTAATGATGTGTACTCCCCAAAGACTGTCTGTGTGTTCTATTTTTCAATTATGAGTGCATTTTCAATCAAAACTTTAAGAGAAACAAAACTTATTTAACATGAAAAAAATCGTATTACTAACCCTATTATGTTTTTTAGCCATGACCAACATTTCGTATGCTCAATATACAAATGTTGATTTTGAACCAGCCGGATCAGGTGCTGGATGGAATTGGATTATGGATTCCAATGATGATAATCCTCCACTAGAATTTATTGCTAACCCAGTCGCAGGCGGAATTAATACTTCTGCAAATGTGGCGAAATTTACTGCTCGACTTACTGGTAATCCTTGGGCTCTAACTTATACAGATGATTTAGATGGTTTCCAATTTGATGCCTCTAATTCTACCGTAAAGATTATGGTAAACAAACCAACTATAAGTAATGTTGGTATGAAGTTTGAAGGACCGAATGGTGCTATTGAACTTCTAATTGCAAATACTGTAATTAATCAATGGGAAGAGCTTACTTATGATTTTTCTGGCCAAATAGGAAATAGCTATACTCGAATAGTTATAATTCCTGATTTTGATTTTGCAAGAGCGCAAGAAAATATTGTTTATTTAGATAATATTCAAATTCCAGAAGGGAATATAACTGCAGCTCCGGAACCAACGGTAGCAGCACCAACTCCAACTCATAATGAGGTGACAGATAATGTTCTTTCCATATTTAGTGATGCATATACAGATGTAGCGGGAACGGATTTCGATCCTAACTGGGGACAATCTACTGATGCAACAATTGAAATGGTTGCAGGAAATCCTACCTTAAGATATTTAAATTTGAATTATCAAGGAACTGCATTTGGCAGTAATCAAGATGTTTCAGATAATGAGTTTTTGCATGTTGATTTTTGGACATCGAATGCTTCATTTGTAGATTTTTATTTGATTAGTCCAGGTTTAGAAATACCATATCCACTTACTGTTGTACCTAATCAATGGAATAGTATTGATATACCTTTGAGCGCTTTTACACCAACGGTAAATCTTTCAGATGTTTTTCAATTTAAAGTAGTTGGATCTGGAACAGTTTATTTTGATAATTTATATTTCCATGGGACTGTAGCTCCAGTTAGTGGTCCTATGACTGCTGCTCCAACACCTATCCATGATGAAACATTGGATAATGTAATTTCAATTTTTAGTGATAGTTATACGAATGTAGCTGGAACTAATTTGAATCCATTTTGGGGACAACAGACTACTACTACAGTTGAAAATATTATGGGGAACAATACCTTAAAATATGCTAACCTTAATTATCAAGGAACTGAATTTGGAAGTAATCAAGATGTTTCTGGAAATGAATTTTTGCATGTTGATTTTTGGACAGCAGATGCTTCATTTATAGATTTTTATTTAATTAGCCCAGGAAATGAAATTGCTTATTCATTTACAGTTGTACCTAACCAATGGAATAGTGTAGAAATTCCATTGAGTGCTTTTACTCCTCCAGTAAACCTTTCCAATGTATTCCAATTTAAAGTAGTTGGAAATGGAACAGTTTATTTTGATAATTTTTATTTCTATGGAGCGGCAGTATCAACTGCTGTGAACGTGGAATTCTGTGTTGATCTTTCTTGTCAAGCTTCAGCAACAGCACCAAGTGTTTTTGGTAGTATTAATGGTGGTTGCGCAAATTGTGATATTGTTACAGATCCTGATGGAGATGGTATTTATTGCGCAACAGTTAGTTTAGAGCCAGGAGATTATGAGTATAGATTTTTTACTCAAGAAGAAGGACCAGAGAATCTTTCTGCTGCAGGTTCTTGTACGAATGCAGCCGGAACAATGCGAACAATTACTGTTGAAGAGAATACTCCTCAATCCGTACTTTTTGCTTGGGAAACCTGTGAAGAAGAATGTGTTCCAATTCCTACAGTAGATATCGAACTATGTGTAGATATGAGCTGCCTTCCAGGAGTACAAGCTCCAAGTGTTTTTGGTGGATTTAATGGTTGGAATGCTGGAGCAAATCCGGTGTCTGATCCAGATGGAGATGGCATTTATTGTACTACAGTTAATATGCAAGTAGGAGATCAAACTTATAAGTTTTTTGATCAACTTCAAGGTCCTGAGAATTTTACCTCAGTAACTGCTGGTTGTACTGCTGTGGATGGTGTTAATATCAATCGTGTTATTACGGTGGTAGAAAATATGCCTCAGACAGTAACTTTTGGTTGGAACAGATGTAGTGCTACTTGTCCAAAACCTACAGTTGGTGCACCAACTCCAACTCAAGATGAGATGGATAATTGTGTGATCTCAATTTTTAGTGATAGTTATACTAATGTAGTAGGTACGAATCTAAATCCTTTTTGGGGACAACAAACTAATACTTCAGTACAAGATATCAATGGAAATAATACTTTACAATACTTTAATCTGAATTATCAAGGAACACAATTTGGAAGTAACCAGAATGTTTCTGATCATGATTTTATTCATGTTGATTTTTGGACAGCTGATGCATCATTTATTGACTTTTATTTAATTAGTCCTGGAAATGAAATTGCATTTCCACTTACTATTGTACCTAACGAATGGAATAGTGTAGATATACCGTTAAGTGCTTTTACACCTCCAGTTAATCTTTCAGATGTATTCCAATTTAAAGTTGTTGGAAACGGTACAGTTTATTTTGATAATTATTTTTTCTGGAAGGAAGCAACAGAATGGTTTGCTGATACAGATATGGATGGATATGGAGATCCCAATTCAAGTATTCTTACTTGTGATCCTCCTGCCAATTATGTTTTAGACAATACAGATTGTGATGATACAAATGCTGGAATAAATCCAGGAGAAATAGATCTTCCATGTAATGGTATTGATGAAGATTGTAGTGGAAGTGATTATATTCCGGCTGAAGCTACAGTTACACTTCCTATTTTACCATCTTTTATTTCATGTGTAGTTGCTGAAACTTTTTCTGCTGCAGATGGAACTTATGATAATGGTGAGACAGGGATTTATAATATTTCTGGAATTATGCCAGCTCAAATTTCTAATTTCTGGAATAGATGTGGGGGAGTAATTATTGTTGAATATGCAGATGTAATTGATATTTGTGGACGTACGATCGAAGGTGGAAGCTTTACGATTGAAGTACAAGCTGCTCCGATTCCAACAATTACACTTCCAACATTACCAAGTAACCTTTCTTGTGACGATGCTCAAACTTTTACTCCTCCTTCAACAATTGCAGACAATGGATTGACTGGAGCTTGTAGTATTACTGAACCAGCTCTTATTGAGATGAATCATTTTTATGATGGATGTGGCGGGAAATTAGAGATTATCTATTATGGAACTGATGAATGTGGTCGAAATATTACTGCAATGGTTGGATACATTGATATTGATCCAGCACCTGTACCAACAATTGCTGTTCCAAATTATCCATCTGAATTAACTTGTAGTGAGGCAGAAGCCTTAACTGGAATTACTGCTGGATATTCAAATGGAGCAACAGGAGTTTGTGAAATTTCAGGATTGATAGAGCCAACTATTACATACAATGTTGATGCTTGTTCTGGTGGATTTATTACTATTAATTATGATGGTCATGATGATTGCGGAAATGCAATTTCTTCAGCACCAGTTGTAATCTCAGTTTTACCAGCTGCAGCTGCAGTTATAGCTGCTCCAGATGATGTGCCCAATTCGATTTATTGTTGGGAAGCATATGGATATGTTGCACCTAATGCAACGTTCGGAAATGGATCTGATGGTTTTTGCGAAAATTCAGGAGAGATTGAGCCGGAAGTAATTGAATACTGGAATAGTTGTGATGGAGGTTATATTGTAATGACGTATAGCGGTACCGATAATTGTGGGAATGAACTGGAAGAAATTATTTTAAAAGTTTCAGTTACACCAGATGTTTGGGCACCAGCTGGCGATTGTGTACCAGTTGAAGCAACAATGGCTTTGATTTCAGATGTACCAGAAGCAGATGAATTAGATGATTATTTAGCAATGGTAGCGAGTGGATATTCTGAGAACTGCGGCGATGTTTTTGTAAATGTCATCGATGATACAGGAAGTCCAATATGTGATGAATTAGGATATTTTGAAAGAGTATATACTGTAGAAGTAACTGATAAATGTGGAAATGTTGCTGGCAATTGTTCCATTATTTTTAGTGGAAATTGTAGTCAAGACTTCTGTACTCTAACTCAGAAATTTTATGGAAATCCGGATGGTGAATTGTTTGGAGTTTCTTCAGAAGACATTATCAATACACTATTGGATAACGGAAATAATCCAATCGAAGTTGGATTTGGAGATTGCGGAATTATTGTAGATGATGCTCAATGTATACAATCTATGATGAATACCTATGGAGGATCTGTTTCTTTACCTTCAGGTTCAACTTGTGATGGAATGTTTAATTCATTAGTTAATCAAGTTGTTGCTACTACATTGAATATTCGATACAATGAAATGATAAACTCAAATGGTCCTTTGGATTTAGGAGGGTTTGCATTAAGTGCTACATGTATGAATATTCCAGGCCATATTTTGAATGACTTACCAAATGAGCCAACAGTAAATGATTTGTTAAAATATGCAAATGATTTCTTGGCTTGTCAATGTAATTCTACTTGTGGAGATTATCTAGATAACATGGCAGAATTGACAAACCTATTCTGGGGGCTTAATTCAAGATTTAATCTTTGTCATGTACCAGCTCCATGTTCACCAGGCCAACCAGGATATACTGACCCTGACTTTGTTGGAGGAGTATCTCAAAATGAAATTGAATCTATTACACTTTATCCAAATCCAATTAATGATATCATTAATTTAACTGTTAATGAATTTGTTGGACTTCCAGCTGTAATAGAAATATTTGATACTCGAGGTGCAAAAATGGGAGAACAATCTTATCAGCCTATTGATCAAGGTACATTGAGATTTGATGTAACTAAATTTGAATCTGGTATGTATTGGTTATCCATTAAAGTGGAAGGACATGATTTAATTACTAAGAAATTCATAGTAAATAAATAACAGATATGATGTTCTAAGTTTTAAGTCACAATGAATGAATATTCAATTCTAGTTTCTTAGAATTTATAAAAATAAAAAGACTTTTTCCTTTTGTTTTTTTCAAAAAAGCAATTGGGAAAAGTCTTTTTCAAACTAGTCTGATTTACAGTAAAAACCGAACATGATTTTGATAAAATCAAAACTATAAATTCAATACTTCCGAATAATAACTACACGTACATATTTACAATAGCTCTAATTAAAATATGTCTTTAATCTCCCCAAAGGAATTTAGGGAGATTTCTTATAGGAGATGAATTTTCAAAAAACAGAATACAAAATGACACATTTTCATTTGTTATTAAGATCTATATTTTTCATTTTTCTAATTTTTCTTTCCCAATATAGTGTTGGACAGTATACAACTACAGAATGTCAAACTGTTACAACTTCCTTAATTGGACCAGATAGAAATGATTGGTCTCATGCTAATTTGCCAATCGTTAATGAAGGATACTTGCATAATTTTGCTCCACCACCATTACCATGTGGAATGAGTAATCCAGGGATTACTTCATTAGTGATAAATATAGATTTGACAAATATTACCACCTCAGGTGGATGTACTGGTGTACCTATTTTTGGAAATGTTCTATTGGGTTGTCCTTTGACAAATACAGCTGTATGCCCAATTATTCAAGATGTATTGACTCCTGGGTGTAATACTTTTGGTGGTGGCGCGACTACTACTGGGATGTATTCGTTAACCATATCCAATTGTAATGCAATAAGTGCAACTGATATTATTGGAGTTGATTTAATTCCAGCTACTGATTTTTCTGCTTCATGTCCATCTAATGGGTCGGCTATTACGGATGGGACAGTTTCTATCTCTTATGAAATATGTTTGGATTATACTTATGATCAGATTGCACCTGCAAGTTGTGTTAACACAACTATTCTACCTTGTGATGATGGAGATCCTTGCACAATTGGTGATATGGTAACAGTAGATGATTGTGATAATACTATTGTTTGTATTCCATGTGTAGGTGTTTTAGCTGATTGTTCTAATGTAGGTTGCCAAACTACAATGCCTTGTGATGATGGAGATCCATGTACAGATAATGATGTTGAGACACTAGCAGCAGATGGGAGTATATGTTTACCGTGTGCAGGTGTTTTGGATGATTGTTCTAATGTAGGTTGCCAAACTACAATGCCTTGTGATGATGGAGACCCATGTACAGATAATGATGTTGAGACACTAGCAGCAGATGGGAGTGTATGTCTACCATGTGCAGGCATATTGGATGATTGTTCTAATGTAGGTTGCCAAACTATGGTGCCTTGTGATGATGGAGATCCATGTACAGATAATGATGTTGAGACACTAGCAGCAGATGGGAGTGTATGTTTACCATGTGCAGGTGTTTTAGCTGATTGTTCTAATGTAGGTTGCCAAACTACGATGCCTTGTGATGATGGAGATCCATGTACAGATAATGATGTCGAGACACTAGCAGCAAATGGGAGTGTATGTTTACCGTGTGCAGGTATTTTGGTTGATTGTTCTAATGTAGGTTGCCAAACTACGATGCCTTGTGATGATGGAGATCCATGTACTTCTAATGATATGGAAACCTTAGCAGCAAATGGAAGTGTATGTACCCCATGTGGAGGAATAATAATTGATTGTTCCAATGGGGCAACAACAACTCAAACATGTGATGATGGAGATCCAAATACCATTAATGATATGGAAACGGTATTGAATTGTGATGGGAGTGTTTGTGTTCCATGTTCTGGAACTTTAGTAAATTGTAGTACAGGCCCAACGACTGATATACCATGTAATGATGGAGATCCTTGTACAATAAATGATGTAGAAACAATATTAAATGCGAATGGAACCGTTTGCGTTCCATGTGCTGGTGTACCTGCACCATGTAATACAGATCCTTCTTGCCAAGTTTCAATATCTTGCGATGATGGTAATCCTTGTACTATAAATGATATGGAAATCATTTTGATTTCCGATGGGAGTATATGTATACCGTGTTTAGGAACAGCCGTTGATTGTATCACAGGTTCTACTTCAGTTCAGTTATGTGATGACGGTGATCCAAGTACCATAAATGACATAGAGACTATCTTAGATTGTGACGGGAGTATTTGCACTCCTTGCCAAGGAACTCAGGTTGACTGTTCAAATGGAACAACAACAGTAGTTTCTTGCGATGATGGGAATACATGTACAATCAATGATGAACAAACTATTCTTAATGGAACTGGTGTTATATGTGTACCCTGTCAGGGAACAACAATTGATTGTACAACAGGCCCGACATCGGTTCAAATTTGTGATGATGGAGATCCAAATACCATAAATGATATAGAGACAATTTTAGATTGTGATGGCAATATTTGTCTTCCATGTCAAGGTACTCCTGTAGATTGTACAAATGGAACAACTTCAGTAGTTAGTTGCGATGATGGCGATGCCTGTACGATAAATGACGAACAAACTATTCTTGATGCAAATGGAACTATCTGTGTACCCTGCCAAGGAACGACAATCGATTGTTCCACAGGCACGACTTCGATAGTTAGTTGTGATGATGGAGATCCAAATACCGTTGATGATGAACAAACGATCTTAGATTGCGATGGCAGTATTTGTCTTCCATGTCAAGGGACGTCAGTAGATTGTTCAACTGGAACGACATC
>CALJOK010000010.1 GCA_937981555.1 uncultured Saprospiraceae bacterium | reverse complement strand
TCTATGATGGGAAAACTGCTTGGGATGGAAATTGCGAAAAGAAGCCTTGCACTTCGGATGTTTTTGTTTATCGAATTGAGTATTTGAATTTGTTAAATGATCGGGTGGAAGAGGTAGTTGGGGATGTTACATTGGTGAGGTGATCAGTTTTCATTAGGCAGGATACTGACTGAAAACTGATCATCTCGTAAATAAATACTCAATTTCCACTCCTTCAATCTCTTCCAAATCCGCGACTTCCTCTACTCGTACTTTTGCAAATCCAGCTTTGATCAAAATCATTTTTTCTTCCAAATCACTTTTCGGAAGAGCGATGGTAATTTTTCCAATGTTGCCAAAATCTTGACTAACCATTTCGATCTCTAATTTTTTTAATGTATTCATTATTTCACTCATCAAGGCATAATCAAAAGTAATTTGAAAAATATCATCCAATGATTTTTCGATAATGTCGGCATTTGTCAAAGCGACTTGTGCACTTGTTCGATAGGCATTGATCAAACCAGAAGTACCTAGTTTTGTTCCACCAAAATATCGAACTACTACAATAAAAATATTGGTCAATCCAAAACTATCAATCTGTCCAAGGATCGGACGACCTGCCGTTCCCGAAGGTTCGCCATCATCATTTGCACGAAAATTATTTTTGTCCAAACCTAATCGAAAAGCATAACAATGATGTCGTGCTTTGAAATGTTCCTTCTTGACTTCTTCAAGTTGGAGTTGCCATTCTTCCTCAGAATAGGCAGGGAAAGCGTAGGCAAAAAACTTACTACCCCGATCTTTAAATTCGCCGATGCTGGAGGAGGAGATGGTTTTATAATTCATTGATAATAATTATTTTTTTAATGCCCAATATCCAATTTATAAAACTGAAACATTTTTTGTAAAGTTGGAAATGGGGTATTCAAAATTTAAAAAAGTTTACTTCCTTTTGCCGCCCACCAAGGATGTACCTCAATCAATAAACGCCCCGATTGAACCGCAGGATCCATTGCCGCCAAACGCTCAGCCTCTTCCTTATTTGGAACACTAAAAACGATGATTCCTTGAATATCTGTTTCCGCATCTTGACCAAATGGGCCGATCATACAAGCTCTTTTTTCATTGGCTAATTTTCCTAAATGGTTCATATGAGCTGCCTGGATTTGATCCGCTTCTTCTTTGGATTGATCTCTTTTGGGGCCTTCTTTTAGAAAGGCGATAAAGTATTTTTTCATCACATAAGTGACATCACCTTCAGGCATTTCAAATGTTTCGAACAATGAATCAGGGTAGGGTAGTAATACATGATCGGTGTCAAGAGTAGGAACCTCTGAAGACTCTATTGAAGTTTGATTAATTGATTGCTGAGGTTGATTTTCACAAGAGAAAAATAAGAAAGGAATAATGATGAGAAGTAAATTTTTCATAGGGGAAATTGTTTTTTATCAAAATCTGGAAGAATTAAAATCAAAAATTATCAGACTGATAAGTTATGATTTTAATTCTTCCAGATGGATTTTATTTTTTGTAGCCTGTTGGTTTTCCATAAGCGTGAACTATTTCCACATGTGGTGAACGAGACATCCCACCTGGATTTAAACCTGGCTCATCTTCAGGAATAGCCATGCCTAAATCTTTGAAATAAGTTTCCCAAGCTGGAAAAGTAGCTTTTGTATCAGGATCCTTGAAAGTCATTTTTTGCAATTCAAAAACAGGTTCGCCACCATTCGCATCCATAAATGCAGCATAGATTAATTCAGAGCAATAATAACTATCGTTCAAGATATTGAATCCTGAATCGTAAGCACTACCGACTTTAGATTGAGCAAATAGAACAGCTTGGGGAATGAGTGATTGTTTTTCTTTTATCAATCTTCCTACGAGTACTTTACTATGGTCAGTTCCATCCATAGATCGACTAAAAAATTCTCCAGTTGGCGTAATCTTCACCCCTTTTTCTACCGCTTCAATTACAGCAAGTGCATTGGTTCCCATCGGTACAACCATTCCAACATGTGAAAGTCTTGCTCCATCAATTCCGAAAGTAACCTTTTCTATCGCTTCGCAAAATGATCCACAGTCGCCATCTTGAAAAAGAAAATCACCAGCTTGCAATTCAAAGTTTTTGTAATTAAAAACTTTAACGATTGGAGTTGCTTCATCTTTTGCTCCATCCTTTGGTTGATCTTTTTTATCAGAAGTACATGCTGTAAGTGAAAAGAATAAAAGTAAGGTTAAAATTGTCTTTACGTTCATTTAAATATTTATTTTAAAGTATGATAATTAGGATTTTTTATTTGAGACAAAGTTAAGAAAACAGAGAGGAAAAGGAATCTTTTGGCAATGAAAGAGCACTAAATTTTATAAGAAAAAATCAATCCATATTTACTTACTGTTTATTGGCAATTCATTTTCTATTTCTCCTATTAGTCGCAATTTTAACGACATCGAATAATTGCGCTGGGCCCGCTTGACGTAAGGTTTTGATTGACTTTTCATCTTTGAGGTACTTTTTGTATATCACTATTTTAGGACGGGACAAGTAGTTCAATAAAAAAAAACTTCCAACCTATTACAGGTTGGAAGTTTTTATTTTTTCCAAAAGAAGAATTTACCTCAGCAAAGTTACTGATCCCATCGTTTTGTAACCTCCATTCTTTTTCGCTTCACCTTGCCAAATTGTTCCATCGTCAAAGACTGCATAAGCTTTCCAAACATAAACATCTTGCGCCATTAGCTTTCCTTTAATTCTTCCATCCCAAGACTCCGCTGGTTGACCATCTGCTAATTCTTGTGTCTCCCAAAGTAACTGACCATAAGGAGAGAAAATTTGCATATGATATTCTTTCAAACCAACTCCTGCAGGTTTGAAAACTCTGACGTCACCCAGACCTTGTTCAGGTGAAAATGCATTCGGAACAAATAATCCTTTGATCGTTTTTGGAATAAAGTTAATCAAAGTATCATCTGTACAACCAAATTCTGTACTGGCTTCCAAGTATATTTGTTTGTTGCCGTTATTGAAAAAACGATGACTTGGATTGACTGCTTGCGAACTTCCACCATCCGAAAATTCCCAATAGTAATTATCAGCATTTTCAGAAAGATTGACCATTTGAAATTCTCCATCAATGACACCTGGAGTAGATTCGTCGATTTCGAAATTAGCAAAAGGTGTGATGTGAACATTAACTATTTCATTTAAAGCGATCGTATCAAAACATGCATCATCAATCGAAACGACTAACTGAACATCATACAATCCATTTTCTTGGTATAATTCAATTGGATTTTCTTCCTCCGAAATATTTCCATTTCCAAAGTCCCAGTAGAAATTATTACTTGCAGTTGAAGTATTTTTAAAAGTAACTTCCATTGGCTCACATCCTTCTGCGCCTTCTATTTCAAAGCTCGCTGCTGGTTCAGGATAAATTCTTAAATCTTGCAGCATTGTATCTGCACATGAGAATTGATTCGTTGCAATTAATTCTACAAAGTATTCTCCAGCTTCTGTGTAAACGTTGGATGGATTGGTATTAGGAGTGGTTAATCCGTTTCCAAAATTCCAAGTGTAGCCTGTTGCGCCTGATGATTGATTTTCAAAATTAATTTGAGCAGGTAAACCGCAAAGAGAAGTTCGTTCAAATTCAAAAGCTGCTTCTGCTGTTGGGTGAACAATGATGTTAGAAAGAGTAGTGTCATTAAAACATCCATTGATGTCTGTTGCAATCAACGTTACCTCGTAAGTTCCAATTTCATTATAAACATGTTTTGGACTTTCTTCAATTGATGTGTTACCATCACCAAAGCTCCATTCGTAAAAAATTGTTCCTTGTGAACTGTTGAATAATTCAATTTCGAAAGGAACGCAACCGCTATATGCTGCAGGTTCAAAACTTGCATCTGGTAAATTCATTACTGTAACTACACTTGTATATGTCGCAGGGCATTGATTGTAAATTGAAATCCCCTGTAAGGTAACCGTATATTGACCTGGCTCTGTAAAGATATGTTCCGGCTCATTGATTTGAGAAGTTTGACCATCTCCAAAGTCCCAGTAATTTCCAGAAGTGTTGATCGAATTATTGGCAAATTGAATTGGCTGATTTAAACAAACAAAAGTTGGATGGGTAAATTCTACTTCTGGTGCAGGGTAAACAATGATATTAATTGAAGTCGTATCGTATCCACAATCACTTCCTGCAAACTGGATAATTGTATATTCTCCTGGTTCTGTAAAAGTGTGAGTTGGCTGAATTTGGGAAGATGAATTTCCATCTCCAAAGGTCCAATCAATTGTTGCTCCCGGAGTTGCATAATTGTAGAAGTCAACGGTAAGTGGCTGACAACCAGCGAATTGAGAAGCTCCTGCTAATGCTTGAACATCAGGTGGTGTAACTACAATCTCAGTTGTGGTAGTATCTGATCCACAAACATTGGAAGAAACTAATGTGACGGTATAAATTTCGATAGTGGTATCTGCGGTATAAGTTTGAGTTTCAGGAAGTACTCCAGTCGAGGTATTTCCATTTCCATAATCCCAATAAAAATCAGTAGCGGCACCAACTGAGATATTGGCAAATTCCATAATTACTGGTGAGCAATCAGTCTGTGGTGACAAACCAATACTGGCAACTGGTTGAGGAGTTACCGTTACTACATCTTGATAAGTACTACTTCCACATTGGTTGGTGGTAGTCAAAGTAATTACGTAAGCAGTATCATTAATTCCATTTTCAAAATAGACAACTCCTGGGTTTTCTAAAGTACTACTATTCTGACTATCGCCAAAAGTCCAATTATAAGATAAGTCAACTCCGAAACTTAAGTTGGTCAAACTTAATTCTAATCCAACACATGCTTCAGAAGTGTCTGGTTGGAAGTAGGCAACAGGTACATCAGTCACAACGATAGTATCTGAAATTGCTCCTACACAACCATGTTCGTTTTCAACTTCTAAAGTTACTACATAAGTTCCTACTACATCATAAGCATAAGTTGGAGAAAAATCAGTTGAAGTATTTCCATCTCCAAAACTCCAATTCGCTGAGTAATTTGATGGAGACAAGTTTTCTAAATTGATCACCTCGTTTCTACAAACTAAATGTGGCATATCAAAAGTTGGATTTTCCATTGGGAAAACGGTCATTAGTTTTGCATCAGAAGAAATACAACCAGATAAAGTGTCGGTATAGGTATAAGTCAAAACATGGTCTCCAACTTGAGCTAACATCGGATCAAAAATTCCATTTTCACTATCAATGATTCCATTTCCAGTCCAAACTCCTCCAGCAGGAGAATTACCTGATAAAGCAAAATATTCATAAGTGATACAAGTTGATTGATCAGGTCCAGCAGTTACATAACTTAAGTCTACTACTAAAATAGTTTTAGTGTCTTCGACAAAACAACTTCCAGTTCCAAATGAATAAGTGATCGTATGCATTCCTTCCCCTGCTATGACTGGATCAAAAGTTCCAGCGATTGCATCGGTGATTCCAGTTCCACTCCAAGTTCCATTGGCTGGTTGGAAATTACTTAATTGATGAATTCCTTGATCAATACAAAGTGTATCATTTGGCCCAGCGTCAATCAGTTCTGGATCAACAACGGTCACAACTATGGTATCTGAATTGGTACAATCTGTATTAGGATTAGTGTAAGTGTAGATGATATCGTAAGACCCAATGCCACTAGAATTGATTGGATTAAAAACTCCATTCGCTCCATCTACAATTCCATCTCCTGACCAAGTTCCTCCTGCAGGAGTTGCCTGACCTAAGATTACATTAGAAGGTTGATTACAAAAAGTAAAGTCATCTCCAGCATCAACAACTGGAAGAGGTTTGATCGTTACAATTACATCATCAGAATTAATACACCCTTCACTATTAGTAAATGAATAAGTTAAAGTATAATCTTCTGGAGTATTTGAAGTATAAAAAGTTCCATTTTGAGCATCAATAATTCCTGTTCCTGTCCAGGTTCCTCCTGTAGGGAAACCAACTAAATTGATGTTTGATTCTCCAAAACAAATTTCTTGATCTTGTCCTGCATCTACATATGGTAATTCATTAATGATAATTTCAATGTCATCCCACACTTGACAGTTTTCAGAACCAATCGTATAAGTTAAAGTATGAGTTCCAGCTCCCGCCAAAGTTGGATCAAAAGTATTTCCAACTAAACCTGCGCTTCCGTTAGCAATCCAAGTTCCACCTCCTGGTGATGAAATGTTCCCCAAATCAATTATTCCGTAGTCCATACAAATTTCCATATCAGGTCCGGCATTAATTGATAGAGATGATATAACCGAGACGATAGAAACAATTTCATTTGGACAACCATTTCCATCTGTGTAAGAATAAGTTAAGTTGTAAGTTCCAGCTCCCCCGGCTATCATAGGATCAAATTGATTATAACTAACTCCTTGTCCGTTCCATGTTCCGCCTGAAGGAGTAGAGTAGGGAAGAGTTACTAATCCTGGTGTATTACAGTAGGTAGTATCATTGGTAGTTAAAGTTGGAAGAGGATTTACCGAAACCAAAAGGTTATCAGAATTCTCACAACCATTATTATCTTGGTAGGTATAAGTAAAAGAAAAATTACCAGCTCCAGATGCACTTGCATTAAAAATATTGACTGCCAATACCCCTCCATTATTACTTGTCCACGTTCCACCATTTGGTGTAGCAGAAAGAACAATGGATTGTTCACTTACACAAACTTCAAGATCATCCATAGTAGTTACTATAGGCAATGCGTTGATTGTGATTTGAACATCATCACTTACTTGACAATTTCCATTTCCAATAAAGTAAGTCAAAGTGTGCGTACCGACACCTGCGGTAAATGGATTGAAAGAGTTACCATTTAATCCTGCACTACCATTTGAGTTCCAACTTCCACCTTGAGGAGAAGCCATTTGACTTAAATCAATTACTCCTGCATTAATACATATTTCAAAATCACTTCCTGCATTAATATTATTTGGAGAAATTACACTTGCCGTAATTGTAGTGTTATTTTCACAACCATTTCCATCGGCGTAAGTATATGTTAATATATAACTTCCAACTCCACCTGCAATATCTGGATCAAACTGATTTCCCGAAACGCCAACTCCTGACCAAGTTCCGCCAGAAGGATTTGCTGTAGGTAAATCCACTAATCCAGAAGTATTACAATAAGAAGTGTCGTTAGCTACGATGGTTGGTAAAGGTAAAACTTCAATATCGATGCTTGCTGAATTAGAACATAATGTATTCATATCAGTATAGAAATAAGTTAATGTATGAACACCAACTCCAGCATCATTTGGAGTAAACTCATTTCCCGAAACACCTGTTCCAGACCATGATCCTCCAGTTGGACTAGCTCCACTCAAATCAACTACCGCTTCATTTAAACAAACTTCATTCAAGTTAGGAAGAGTAATGTTAGGTAAGTCTAAAACTTCAATAACTTTTGTATCTGAAGTTTCACAAACACCTACTCCAAAAGTATATGTTACTACGTGAATCCCAACACCAGCAAGGGCTGGGTCGAAAATATTACTTCCAGGCGTAATTCCATTTCCACTCCAAGTTCCTCCAACAGGCGTTCCAGTTTGAATAGAAAATGAATTATCATTGATACAAAATTCTTCATCCATTCCAGCATCAGCTTGATCATTTGGAACAATTGAAATTACTTTTGTATCGCTATTCGCACAACCTGTATATGAATCAACATAAGTATAAGTCAAAGTATAACTTCCTAAACCTGGCGTATTTCCAGCATTAAAAACACCCAATGGAGTAACTCCAGTTCCTGTCCAAGTTCCACCTAAAGGTGAAAAACCAGTCAATGAAATGTCAAATGGATTTTCACAAATGGATTGATCTAAACCTGCGTCAACATCTGGTCGGTCATTGATAATAACAATTTTTGTACTGGTATTTGTACAGTTATTTCCATCAGTAAAACTATAATATAAATTATAAACTCCAGGCCCAGATCCAGTTGGATCAACATAAGCATTTCCAATAATTACTGCGCCATTATCTGTAGACCAAGTCCCTCCTGCAGGTGATGCTCCAGTCAATTCAAGTAAAGTTTCATAAATACAAGCTTCTTGATCTGGCCCTGCATCTGTTGGTGTCAAATCCAAAACCGTCACTACCATGGTTGCTGTCAAACTACAATTTCCATCCAAATAAGTATAAGTTAAAGTATTGTCTCCAACATTATTATTTCCTGGGTTGAAATAACCATTTGGAGAAATTCCAGTTCCTGACCACGATCCTCCAGTTGGAGTTGCAGTCACATAAAATGAAGCGTCATTCTTACAAACAGTTTGGTCAGGCATAATAGAAACATTGCCTGGCGCTTGAACATTAAAAGTTTGAGTGGATGTACTCTGTCCACATTGATTCGTGGCAGTTACACTAACAGTATATGTCCCTGTAGAGCCATAATAGATTCCAGTAGGATAAGCTCCAGAAAAAGAGGAAGGAGACCCTCCTGGGAAACTCCATTCGATAGATGAAAAGGTTCCATTATTTGCATTTAAATTTACATCAGATGCATCAAAATCCAATGTCGCTGTTTCACAATAATCATTCAATGGATTTAAAATAACCTCAGGTGCTGCGACAATTATTAAAGTGGTATCCCAACTAGCGACATCACACAAATTACTGGTCAATAAACTCACGTTATAATTTCCAGGTTCCGTAAAATTAACGATAATATCTTCCGTGGTAAATGTCGAAGTATCTACAAAATTCCATCCTCCCGCAGGACTAATATTCCAAACATAATTTAAACTATCTCCCGCTGATTCATTTTGAAAAGTAGCCATAGTCGAAACACATTCATCTGCTCCTGGCGAAGCAGCTGTTACTAAATTTACAATAGCAGATGAAATTGGATCACCCAAAACCGAAAAGCTTTGACTAACTACTCCCGATCCACAAGATGGACTGTTCAAATTCATAGTAATCGTATAATCTCCCGGTGTATAAAATACTACCACAATTTGATCTGATCCAAAAAAGTTTCCTGAAGTTACTTCCCAATCTATTCCTGGTATACCTGGAGTAATAGACCAAGTAGGAGGTAAACTTGTACAAGTAGAAGGGTTTCCACTCGATACTTCTCCTAATCCTCCTGAGTCATTAGTAAAAGTATATTCTTCTCCTTCACAAGCTACGGAAGGTTCTGTGATTAAAATTTCTAATTCAGGAGGCGTACTTACCTCAATCGGTTCAATGGTTGCTTGCGATGATCCACATGGATTCGTTGCTTCAATTTGTACATCATAAGCATTTTCATAATTACCTGTAGAAGTGGTCAAGCCACAAGATGATTCTAAGAAAGTATAAGTGAAGGCAGCAGGAATATTATTTTGAGTATAAGTTTGCACTAACACACCACTTACATAAACATTATAAATTGTCCCGTCTGGATTATTGACAGTATTTGTGATGGGGAAATCAACCGTGGCAGGAGCGCAAAGTCCTGTGGTATTTCCAGGTGTTGCTAATCCGACAGATGGGTTTCCTCCATTATAAAATGTAAAATTTTGTGTGGCAGTACAACCATTAGAAGTTTCTACAGTAAGTATGATATCGTAATATCCGAAACCAGAATAATCATGTGAAATATAATTGGTTCCCGGAAATGTACTGTTATCAAAAACTTCAGTCGTCCCATCACCCCAATCAAAAGTATAGCTCACATTATCAGAGTAAGTCGAAGAAGCATTATAAAGATCCAAAGTTACATCTGGAAGACTACTACAAACTCTGATCTGATCTCCATCCAATACGCCGCTTCCAGGAAGGACACCAATCGTTGGATCAGGAGTAGTTAAGATGTTCACATTTTGTGTAGAACAAAAATTATTATTTCGAAATAAGGTAACGGAAAAAGTTGTATTGGAATTAACCTGAGGAAATGAATAAGTAACATTCGGTCCAGTTGCATCGATATTGCCATCTCCATCAAAGTCCCAAGTGTAATTTCCTGAAGGGCCAATTACATTGAAATTTACTTGCTGTAAACCACAAATATTTGTGTTGGAAACGGTAAAGTTACATTGACTACTTACATCAAAACTGATGAAAGTAAATGCGAAGATTAGAAGTGAATAAATATATTTCATATGGAATTAATTAGCTTGGATTTCTTAAATACAGAAGGGAGAATTCTGGTTTTTGGTTCATCGCATTGATAATGCTTTTGATTATCAATGTGTTATGTTTTAGAAAAATTTATAACAATTGGCAGGTTTCTTTTTGCCTCGTTTTCTTTTCTTTCCATGTTTGGGTTGAAGTATAGTCAAACCAGTCCAACGCAAAGCAACTTCGTAAACTCCTCCAGCTCTAGTTCCTAATCCAGAAGTATTTGCATCGTAACTGAAACCTATAAAATATTGGTTCATTTTATTTTTTTCAATGTAAGCTCCAGCCGCAAAAATTAAAGCATTGGTATTTTTAAAACCAAGAATCGGAATCTTATTTTGATACATCGCTCCAAAATACATACCGTCAAACATTAGATA
The DNA here is from genome assembly GCA_937981555.1 of uncultured Saprospiraceae bacterium. GTDB lineage: Bacteria > Bacteroidota > Bacteroidia > Chitinophagales > Saprospiraceae > CAJQQY01. The sequence continues at coordinate 127,814 of CALJOK010000010.1, read as the reverse complement.
TGCACCATAGGTAACCACCTGGAAATTTCGTTTAAAATCAGTCAAATTTTCTCCTTGAATATCATACTTGAAATTAGGTGAAATAGAAATAGTTTTTTTCCTTCCAGCATAGTAGACCAAAGGAATAACTGATCCTGCATGAATGGTTACTCTTGGAGGAACACTAGTATCTAAATTTTGTAAAGATTCTCCTCCTCCGTTTTCATTAAAAAGAGAAACTAAATGATGTAAGCTGAATCCAACATTCGTTCTAACATTTTTTAGTTTTCGTTTTCCCAATTTTATATCTGTCGTATTTACCCAAATTGCACCAAGATCAAAATCAGTATGTCTAACATATTCTTGACCAGGTTGAGCTGTGGTTGAAAAAATATTTCCATGAACTGGATCAAGTTGATCAGAGAAAATTAACTTATTCCAATCAATTGATTTCTGCACCCATCGACCTTGCATTCCTATTTTAATTTCGTGGTGATTTCGTAATGGAATAGAGTAGGAGTAAGAAAGTCCTACAGAAGTATTTGTTAATTCTCCAATTCCTTCTTCATCTTGAAAAAGCTGTATTCCAAATCCACTATTAATGAATGGTCTTTTAATCTCGAAGCTCATCCCATAGGTTCGAAATCCTCGATCTGCAGCCAACCATTGAAGCCTTGAAACTGCTGCAACACTCACTCCATTATCAAGTCCTGTAAAGGCAGGATTGAGATAAGTTCTATTCGCATAAAATTGAGAAAAGGAAGGATCTTGGGAAAAAGAAAGTGTAGCGAAAAGAGAGCAAAAAATTCCTAGGTAAAATTTTTTCATGGGCTTACGGTTGAGACTACTAAATTGAATTTAGTATTGGTTATGATTGTGACTAATTATGTTGTCTGAGTGATTATAGATTAAAAGGAATACCTCAATAATAGGCGGGTTTTGGGTTAGTTTCAATAATAGGAAGATGAGTTATTGTGACATTAACCTAACTTAAAGGTGAAATTTATTTAATGTGTATTTATTTTAGCTATACTAAAATTACTAATAGGTAAAATACTGATATTCAGTATTAAATAAATAATGATGCTATATATGTGTAAAAGTAAAGTAGGTGGAAAAAAGAAAATGGAAAACTTTTGTTACGGAGAGAAATGTTAAGAAAGTCAAAAAAAAGGGAGGTAAATGCAATATTTCTTTTAATAAATGAAGATCAAGAAGTTTCTAAAACTAGTTTTTATACAGGACTTTTGACAATTCCTTTTTCGACAGCATATAAAACTAATTCTGAAGTGGATTTTAATTCCAATTTATTCATGATATTTTTGCGGTGAGTATAAATGGTGTGAGTACTTAGATTGAGTTCGCTAGCAATTTCTTTGGCAATTTTTCCATCAACGACTAATCGAACGATTTCAATTTCACGAGGAGAAAGAGGAATAAGAGAACAGTCTTCTGGCTTTGCAAATGATTTTTCTAAAATGAAATTTAGAATTTTATTGCAAAAAAACTTTTCCTGTTTGGCCGTTGCTTTGATAGCATTGATAATCTCTTCTTCGTCGCAACTTTTTGTTAAAAAACTACTTACGCCGTTTTGGACAACATTGTAAATGTTTTCTTTTTCATTGTCGCCGCTGATAACTAAGATTTTGGATTTTGGTGAGGTAGATTTAATTTTTTCAATAGAAGAGATATCAAAATTTTTAGGCTGTTGATAATCTAGAATAACCACATTTGGAGAGTGGTTTTCTAAAACTTCAAGTAACTCTTTTTCACAACCTGCTTCTCCAACAATCTCAAATTGCTCAAACCCTTCGATAAGATGTCTTAATCCGACTCGAATTAAATATTGTGCATCAGCAATTGCAATTGTTGTTTTTGACATGAAACTGTTTTTTCTTTATAAACGCAAAGATAGGGGGAAATTTCGTTTCTCAAAATTATTTGGAATTAGTTTAAATAAGGATGACTTTAAGATTACATTTCTTTTTCATTTTCCTTTTTTGCTAGATTGATTATTGCTTGAATCCATTCTTTTGCTCGAATTTCTTTTAGGGCTGCATATTTTTTTCGATCATGATTCACCTCTTTTGCAATCTCAAATTTAAGATCTTCATATTCTTTTTTGACTAACTCATTTTTCCTTAAAAAATCTCGAAATAGAATATGCCTTTGTAATTCTAGACTGTCATAAGGACAAACATATAAATGGTGTTTTAGTTGATCTAAAATTGAATGTTTTTTGAGATGGTCTTTTCTTTTAAAAACTTCTCGTTCATATATTCCTTGGTCACCGTTGTGATAATATCCAATATTGGAAAGTCTATTTTTTATTTTTTCAAAATCTTCGTCTTCCCAATAAACGATATCAATATCAATTATTGGTTTGGCAGCAAGTCCAACCACGGAAGTACTACCTACATGTTCAATTTGAAAATACAATCCTTGAAGTGCATTTTCAAATTCTAATTTTAAATCATTGAAATATTGAATCCAGAGAGGATTGTATTTTTGGACGAGCATCTTAGTTATTGTTATAATTTTTTAGATCAACTTAGTTACATTTTTTTAAAGAATTATGTTTTAATGTTTTAAAGTCATTTTTAAGTGAATTTTTCTTTATTAAATATCAAATAATTAAATTTGTAAAGTTCATTCTTGTTAGCGATTTTTTTAACCCCTTTTTTTACAAAAAAAAAACGATGAAAATACATTTACCCCTACTTACCTTGTTTAGTTTATTCTTTTTTGCGACTTCTATTTCTGCTCAAGAAATGGATTGCGGAACGAACTTCGATGATGCTGATCTGGCATATCTACATCAAAAGAATAAAGATTGGCAACTATATCAACTCAATCCACCTGAGAGTGGAACTACCTTAAGTTTTGTCCCGGTCCAATTGCATATCATCCGAACCTCCGCAGGTACGGGAGGAATATCTTCTGCTGATTACTTAGCTGCTTTTGACCGAGTTAATGTAGACTTTATTGATGCTGGAATTCATTTTTACCAATGTAGTTCGATTAACTATATTGATAACGATGATTATTATGATTATGATAAATCAGAAATGAATGCATTACATACTGCTCATTCTGTAGCAAATGTGATTAATATTTATTCAACGGAAGATGTCTTTTCAGGAACTAGTGCGATATGTGGACATGCTCAATTTCCTGGAGGATTAGATTTTGTCATGTTAGCCAATTCATGTACGCTGAATGAAAGTACTTTCTCACATGAATTAGGACACTACTTTAATCTTTATCATACTCATACTACTGCATTTGGGGCTGAATTAGTGAATGGTTCTAACTGCGGTACTGCAGGAGATTTAATTTGTGATACCCCAGCTGATCCAGTATTGAGTAGTTCTAATATGAATTCAGGTGGTTGTGATTATTATGGAACAGAAACAGATAATAATGGAGAATCTTACGTTCCCGATGTGACTAATAAATTGTCTTATTCAAGAAAGGAATGTCGAACTTTTTTTTCAACGGATCAACTAGCTCGTATGGCATTGGCATTAACCAATTCAAGGGCGTATTTGACTTGTTCCAATTCTATTACTTTTGAAGCTGAGTATTATTATGATTATACTCAGGATTGTGCAAGTAATATTTCAGTAGACTTTAGTGATGCCACAGTAGCTGGAGCGACTGGATGGACTTGGGATTTTGGAGATGGGATGTCTTCCACCTTAGCATCGCCTACTCATACTTATACTACAGCAGGTCTTTATAATGTGAGTTTAACTGCTACTGATGGAGTAAATACAAATACTGAAACTAAAAATCATATTGTTTCTGTAGGTACAAAATCTCTGCCTTATACTCAAAATTTTGAAAGCGGGGCAACTGCATTAAATGATTTTAATATGGATGCTCTTTACAAAAATTCTGTAGAGGTATCAGCAGATGCAGCTAATCAAGGAAGCAATGGTTTGGTGCTCGAAGGTAATGATGAATCTTCTAGTCCTTTTTACCAAACTCCTACAAGTGCTAATGCTTTCGAATCACTTTGGAACCCTTACTATAAATCTAAATTAGACATTTGTATTGATGCTACCTCTGCTGCTAGCCAACTACAATTGGAATTTGACTTGAGACAATTGTATGGTTTCAATGTTAATTATACCAACTTTAGAGTGCTCGCCAATGGAACACAAATTGGAAGTGTTTATCAATCATCAAGTGCCAATGAAAATAACTGGAGTCACATTACTATTGATTTAAGTGCTTATGCTGCTTCGGTTTTTACATTAAGTTTTGAAGCAAGTAATAAATATAACCGATCATATCAAACTACTAATGGCAATGCTACTTACATTGACAATATAGAAATCACTACAACCACTCCTCTTCCCGTAGAACTTATTGAGTTTACGGCATTATGGAATAAGGAGGAACAAGCTGTGGATTTAAATTGGATAACTCTTTCAGAAATTAATAATGATTATTTCGAAATTCAAAAAAGTAGAGATGGTCATTCGTGGAAAACGATAGGAACGAAATTAGGAAATGGAACTACGGTTATGAGAACAGTTTATGATTTTAAAGATACCGATCCACACCTTGGTATTAATTATTACCGACTAAAACAAGTGGATTTAAATGATGCATTTGAGTATTCACATATTGCTTCTGTGACGGTGGACAACCTAGTTTTTCCAACTTCTGTTTTTCCCAATCCAGCTTCTGATTTATTATATATTCAAACTTCAGAAGATATAGAAAGAGTGATTTTATTGAATTCTGTGGGAGTTCAATTTAATTTGTCTGCTCAATATTCGGAAGAATATTACCAATTGGATGTAAGCACTTTGAGTAGTGGCATTTACTTTTTAAAAATAAATAATGGTACACCAATGAAAGTTGTAATTGAATAGAATTATTTTTTCTGTTAAAAAGAAAAGCCAATTACATTTATTTGTAATTGGCTTTTTTTATAAAAATGAAGCGTGGTAAATTTCCATTGAATAATTACTTTTTATAATCTACCAACTCCTTTTTCCCTGAATCAATCGCCTTTTTAATTGCATCAATAATTTGCATATCAATTAAGCCTTCTTCACCTGAAGCAAGGATTGTGGTATTGTCAAAAATATTTCGAGCGAACGCATCCATCTGAGTTGTTTGCTGAAATTCAGGCAAGGGTAAAGTTTCTTTCGATTCATTCCATGTCATAATTCCAGTAATTCTATTGGCTGAAAATGCGGGTTGAATTTCCAAATAACCATTGCCGGTAGCCACATGAAATCGATCTGTGTAAGCGGAAAAACTTACCGTCGAATTACAAACCGTCGTGTCTTTAAAATGCAATTGATAAACATAAGTTCCATAAATATCTTTGTACAATTCTGGATCATCTTTATATGCATGAGCTGTCACCGCAATTGGATTATGACCAGCTGCACGACGTGCGGCTTGAATGGTATAGATTCCTAAATCCATCAATGCACCGCCGCCGCCCATTTTTTTATCAATGCGCCAAAGTCCTGGTTTTGCCATATCAAAACCCAAACTTGATTCAATCATTTTGATCCGGCCTGTGAATGGTTTATTCGCTTCCTCCATCACTTTAAGATGATGTGGTTCATAAAAGAGTCGATAGCCAACTTGCAATTTTCGCTTCGCTTTTTTTGCAGCAGCAATCATTGATTTGCATTCAGCAGCATCCATGCCCATTGGTTTTTCGCAGATGACATGCTTGCCTGCCTGCAATGCTCGAATGGTATATTCGGCATGCATAAAGTTGGGCAAAACGATGTAGACAATATCAATCGTCGGATCATCTTTTATGGAATCAAAATTTTTATAATTATAAGTGTGTTTTGGAGAAATACCATATTGGTCTTGCCAGATTTTTTCTTTTTCCGGAGTACCGGTTACGATGGCTTGGATTTTACAAAATTCAGTTTTTAATAAAGCTGGACCAATTTGGCGAGTGGCATAATTGCCAAGACCGACTACGGCAATGCCTAATTTTTTTTCTTCTGTATTTTTAAAAGAAGAAATCATAGGCATTAATGCTAAGCTGCTTCCTGCAACGCTAATATTTTTAATTGCTTTGCGACGGGAGATGGGGTTTTTGTTTTCTTTATTTTTCATATCAATAAAGAAAAGAAAAAAAGGTTATAGTTGCTTTAAAATTTTAGCAGCTTCTTTTGATTTATATCGACCAGGTTTAATTTCTTCTAACAATGCTTTTGCATTCTCTTGATCATTCTGTTTTAAAAATGCTAATGCTAAATACCATCGAGTTTGTTCGACTAAAAGAGGATGATTTCCATTAATTATTTTTTGGAAAATAGGAATGGCTTCATCAGATTTATTTTCTGCTAAAAGGAGATTGCCTTTGTAAAATTCATAAGTATTGTTATCTGGTTCTAATTTTATTAACTGGTCAAAAGCAACAATTGCTTCTTGATTTTGACCATTCAAATAAAATGTAATTGCATTACTATATGCTTTAATATTTATAGTTGGATCAATATCTCTTTGATTAAGTAACATTGGATATGTTTCAAAGTTAGCAGCATATAATTCCTCTGAAGATAAATTACTATTTGTAAACAATTGATAACCAGTTATTAATAAAGCAATCGCTGCAGCAATTGTTAAGATTCTTCGGAAATTAAAATTAATTACTTTGGCCGGTTTCTGCTTTGATGGAGTTTCCCATTTTTTATCTATATCATTTAAAACACTTCGTAGTTGATGGATTTTTTCTCCTTTTAAAGTTTCCGCAACTTGTTGATGTAGGTTTAATTCTTCTTTCAAATCTGAGTCATTCAATAATTTTTTTTCAAAATCATGCAGTTCTTCTCCTTGCATTTCTTCTGCAAGATATTTTTCGATTAGGGTATATTTTTCTTCTAAGTTCATTTTAAAAAGTTGAAAGAGTTTAGTTTTTTAGTTCATTGAATTTGGCGTCTGCTTGGATTGCTTTGACTAATTTTTCTTTGCAAATAAATTTCCGTTTTTTGATATAGCTTTCGCTGGTATCTAATTTTATGGCAATTTTCTTTAATGGCATTTTATCAAAAAACCATTGCATTATTTTTTTACAATTATCTCCAAGCGCATCAAAGTGCTTGAAAAATAATTGTTGTTTTTCAGATTGTTCGAGTTGTTCGATCATGTTTTTTTCTAAACTCACTTGTTCCACATCTTCCAATTCTGTTCCTGCAAATTTTTTATTATTTCGAATTCTAGTCAACCATAAATTTCTACACATGATTCGAATAAAACTTTTTAAAGTACAAGTCAGCGTAAAATTTCCTTCTTCTACTTTTCGAAAAAGTGCGATAATTGCTTCTTGGAAAATGTCTCTTGCATCAGATTCGCTTCCATTATTTTCTTTTACCCATTGGATTACAGCAGGCAAAGCCAAGTCGTAAATTGTCTTAATTACTTGATTGTCAGCACTTAAAATGCCTTCGAGTAAATTTTGATCGGTTTGGTTTTGTGCTTTTATCATTTACTTATAACGTGAGGTTTATAAAGGTTACCCCTAAAGCTAATATATTTTTAAATAAAAATTAAGTTGACTAGGTCAGTAGATTCAAATGGATTCCGGATCAAGGAAAAGACTTCTGCTAAATGTATTCATCTTTCTGCGAAATGATTAAATACTTAATATTCCTTCAAGGTATTTTTGGACCATGATAAATATAAATATGCCTAAGAATTAGTGAGTATTTGATTTTATGAAAGGAACTGGTGTATCCTATTTTCGAAAATAAAAGATAGCGAGAATGATATTGTTGGAGAATCTTATTGTTTTTTCAATGAGAAAAAAGAATAAGTATAAAAGAATATTTATTCTGTAAAAGGTTTTTTATACCTTTGCGATATGAAATTAAAAGACCCAAAGAAAGAGCGTAAAATCATAGATGTCACGATTGACATTGTTCACACTAAAGGATTATCAGGAGTTAAAATGTCTGAGGTTGCTAAGAAAGTAAAAATTTCACCTTCCAATTTGTACATTTATTTTAAAAATAAGGAAGACTTATTGTTATCTACTTTTTTAGAAACTACTAGAAAAATTATAAAACATTTTAATGAAGAAATTCCTAATCATCCTATTTATAAAAAAAGAATTGAAAGTGTTTTTCAATTTATAATTCAGGCAAAGATTAATAAAATAAAGGAGTTTTCTTTTATTAATCAATTCGTTCAATCTCCCTATTTAAATAAAAAATATTTTGAGCAAATAGATTTAATTCTGGAAAACGTATTTGGAATTTTTCGAGATGGACAAACAGAAATGATTCTAAAGGATAAAATAGAGGTTGATTTAATTTTTGCTTTGGTGGATGGAACTACTTCAAAATTGGTGGAATTGCACAAAAAGGGTAAAATCAATTTAGATAAAAAAACAATGGACAATAGTTTTAAATTGATTTGGGATGCAATTCGACAATAGTTGAGTTAAATTTTTTTATCTTTAAAAAGAATAAATATTCTTTTATAGTATTTGATTATTAATATATTTATAAAAAACAAATGAGAAATCTACTGCTCCTTTTTTTCATCTTTGTGCTTCATCCTTTGATGGCACAAACATCGGTCAGCATTGGTCTAGTTAATGACACCAAACCTGACAATGCTATGGAATTTCAATTTGAAAAACGGCTTCAAGACGAAATCATGATGTTGCTTCAACATCGTTATGAAGTGACCCTCAATACCTACTATGCCACTCCAAATGAAGCTGATATTGCAAAGTCTTTTTCAGATGCTTATGCGGAAAATGACATTGTAATTGGTTTGGGGCCTAATACTTCAGACTATGCGATTAGTTTGAAAAACTATCCAAAACCCACGATTGCCTCTATCGTATTGGATGCTCAATTACAAGGTCTACAAAAAACTCCCGAAGGAACATCTGGTATCGAAAATTTTACGTACATGGAATCGCCATTTGACATGGAACGAGACCTTAATTTATTGTATAGCATTTATCCTTTTGATCATTTGGAAGTGATTACGGAAAAAGGAACCATTGGTGAAGAGCCTTTTATCAAACAACTTTTTGCGAAGTACCTCCAAGGGAAAAATGTATCTGTGGACCATATGTTTTACACCGATAATATTGGTGAGCATTTTACGGATATGACAGATAAGAAAGTAGCGGTTTATGCACTCCCATATTTTGGAAAAGACTCTAATCGTGTGAAAAATATTTTTCAAACTATTAATGAAAATAAGGTGCCTTCGGCCGCACTTTTTGGAGAAGAGTATTTAGCAGCAGGTGCATTGGCTGGTTATAAAATTGCAGAAAATTTAAGGAAAATTCCTAGACGGACTGCACTTACAATTATGAAAATTATAGAAGGTCAGTCGGTTGCAAACCTTTCTGTCGAAGTGCAAACTTTTGGAGAGAACCTTATTATAAATATGGAAACGGCTCGCCAAATTGGAATTTACCCTAGTTTTGATTTGATGGCAGAAGCAACTTTGACCAACCTTGATAATATCAAAACGGATAATAAACTGACGCTACAAAAAGCAATTGCACAAGCACTTCAAAGTAATTTGAATATAAAAATTGAGCAAGCGGATATTAGCATTGCGGATACTGAGATTGGTATTGCAAAAGCTGATTTGTTACCTCAGGTGGATGCTTCAACAAGTTTCTCTTTAACGGATGAATTGACCACTTTTTCTCGACAAGGCGCACAAGGTCGAGCCAATTGGATTTTGAGTGGAAGTGCTTCTCAAGTTATTTTTGCAGAACCGGTCTTGGCCAATGTTGCCATTCAAAAAATGCTTAAAGAAAGTGAAGAAAAGCAATTACTTCAAACTCAGCTTGATGTAGTCATTGACGTAACCAATGCCTACATGAATATATTATTTGCCAAAAGTAACCTCAATATCCAACAACAAAATGTAGAACGAAACAAGGATAATTACAATATTTCCAAAGCCAAAGAAGCCATCGGTTACACAGGGGCATCCGACATCAATCGTTGGGAAGCGGAATTGGCGAATGCGAATATTGAACTTAACAATGCTTTTGCAGGTTTGCGTCAAGCTAAGTTTCAACTCAATCAATTACTCAATCGTCCTATCAATGAACCTGTCGATATTACGGAAGCGACCATTGCAGAATCAAAGTTGATTTTTGCAGATGAACGAATGGTCTTTATTAGTGACTATGGTAGCTTAGATAAGTTCTCCAACTTCATGGTGGAATATGCAAAGGACAATTTACCTGAGTTAGCACAGATTGATTTGGGCTTAAAAATTCAAGAACGATTGCAGTTGTCTCGCGAACGAGCGATGTATTTACCTTCGGTAGCTATGAGTGGTTCAGCCAACCGAATACTTGGAAGAATTGATATTCCTGATGGACTTCCAGAAGTGGATAAAGCCACTACTTGGGATATTGGTTTGGGGATTTCTTATCCTATCTTCCAAGGTCATAGTCGAAAAAAACTAATCGAACAATCAAAGCTCAATGTGATCCAATTACAAAATACTCGACAGAATACAGAGAACCAATTGGAGCTACTTATTCGAGCAAGTCTAGAAAATGTAGGGGCATCTTTTTCAAGAATGGAATTGGCTCAAACTGCGGCTAATGCTTCTCGGAAAAATTATGAAATAGTACAAGATGCCTATTCAGCTGGCCAGACGAATATTACTACTTTGATTGATGCTCAAAATAATTCACTAGCAACTGAACTTCAATCAACTAATGCGGTCTATTCTTTTATTCAAGATTTTTTGAATCTAGAGCGGTCCGTTGGGTATTTTAATTTCTTAGCTACACCAGTTGAGAAAAATAATTTTTTCCAAAAAATTCAAGAATACTTTAATCAAAAATAAATACGATTGTAAGATTACAAAACGGTTCAATCGTTGTTGAAACGTTTTATAACAATACTCTTACAGTCCTCCAACTAATTATAAAAAAATCACTAATGAAAAATTTTACTTTAAAAAGTATCAGCCTGTATATATTTTTTATTTTCCTTTTGACAGCTTGCGGTGAGGAGAAAAAATCAGTAGTGGAGGAAACTATTCGTCCTGTGAAATTTGGCAAAGTCATCATGAGTGGCGATGCATTGAGTGAAACATTTTCTGGTTCTGCACAATCGAGTAAAGAATCTAAGGTAAGTTTTAAAGTAAGTGGAACACTTACTCGATTGAATGTAAAAGTTGGGGATATGGTTCGTAAAGGACAACTCCTTGCCAAGATTGATCAAACAGATTATTCTGTTCAATATCAACAATCTGTCGCTAACAATAAAACTTCTGAAACCCAAATTCAGAGTGCCAAATCGCAACTTATTAATAGCAAAGCAACTTATCAACGAATTGAAAAATTATACGAAAATAATAGTGTATCCATCAGCGAATTTGAGCAAGCAAAATCTGGATTAGAATTAGCAGAAGCATCATATAATGCTTCTCTTGCCCAAGCTAATGCTTCAGAAAAACAGGTAGAATCTGCTCAAAACCAAGTTCGGTATTCCAATTTAATTGCCCCTTTTTCAGGAGTGATTACGGCGGTGATGGTGGAGGAAAATGAGTTAGTCGGTTCGGGAACTCCAATTGCAACAATAAGTGCAATGAACAACCCTGAAATTTCCGTAGGGATTCCTGAAATATTTATTTCAAAAATAAAAAAGAACCAACGTGTGGATATTGTTTTTTCTTCAATGTCAAATCAAACTTTCTCTGGTAAAGTTTATGAAGTTGCCTTTAGTTCCCTCGGTGGTTCGACTTATCCTGTAACGGTTAGAATTGATAAACCTACTGAAGATATTCGCCCAGGAATGGTAGCTGATGTTCATTTTAGTTTTAGTAATGGGAAAGAAGATATACAAAAAATGGTTGCTCCAACAGCAGCAGTTGGAGAAGATAGTAATGGTCATTTTGTGTTTGGTTTAACTAAAGAAGGGACAAATTATTTGGTTAAAAAGAAAAAGATTCAAATTGGAAAATTAACTAGAGCAGGTTTTGAAATTAAGTCTGGTTTGGCAAATGGAGAGTTGGTTGCAACAGCGGGTTTAAATACATTACTAGATGGCATGAAGGTGAGGCTTCTTGAATAGTATTTCTTTTTATGTTTTTTGGTTTCAAAAACCACCATCTAATTTTAAAATAAGACCAAACTAATTATAATGAATTTTACCAAATTTGCTTTAGAAAATACACGAGTAACCATGATGGTGCTCATCGTTATTCTTACTATGGGTATTACTTCTTACAGTAATTTGTCGAGAAACAGTATGCCTCCATTTACGATTCGAGTAGCAACTGTTGTTACTCAATTCCCTGGGGCATCTCCCGAAAGAGTAGAACAATTAATTACCAAACAGATTGAGGAAGTGACGCAAGAACTTCCTGAATTAGATGATGTAACTAGCGAAAGTAGAACTGGACTTTCTATCGTTACCGTAAGTCTAAAACCAGATATTAAAGAAAAAGATTTACAACCTGTCTGGGACAAATTGCGAAGAAAAGTAAATGCTATTCAAGACAAATTACCCGATGGTTCTCGCCCTCCCAATATCAATGACGATGGCTTCGGAACAGTCTATGGAGTGATGCTTGGATTGACAGGTGATGGTTTCTCCAATGCTGAACTCAAAGAAGAAGCGGAACACATCAGAGATGATATTGTCAAAATGGATGACGCTGCGGAAGTTGAATTAAAAGGTATTTTGGAGGAACAAATTTATATCGAATTCGATAATGCTCGATTGGCAGAATTAGGTCTCTCCTCTGGGATGCTCCAAAATTTTATTGCAACAACTAACATCGTTTTCTCTGGCGGTCAAATTGGGTTAGGAGAGGAGCGAATTGCTTTGGAACCTACAGGGAATTTTGAATCTATTGATGATTTGAAACGAACGATCTTAACCCTTCCAAATGGAAGTAAAATAGAGCTAGGTAACATTGCAGATATTACTCGTGCTTATAAATCTCCTGCGGAAAAACTAGTTCGTGTCAATGGTCAAGAAGGCGTTGCCATTGCTGTATCTCTAAAAGATGGAGCAAACATAATTCGACTTGGAGAATTATTGGACGAGAAAGTCATTCAATATAACAATATTATTCCGGTGGGAATGCAGATAGGGAGAATGGCTGCTCAAGATTTTTATGTAGACAAAAAAGTTTCGGACTTCTTAAGTAATGTGTATCAATCAGTAGGAATTGTATTGGTTGTAATGTTATTGTTTTTAGGATTCCGAACAGGGCTAGTCGTAGCTAGTTTAATTCCAATGGCGATGGTCATGACCATTTGGTTGATGTATTTGGCTGGGATAGGTTTGAACCAAGTTTCATTAGCCGCATTGATTATGGCATTAGGATTACTGGTTGATAATGCCATCGTAGTCTCTGAAGCAATGATGGTGAAAATGGAAGAAGGAATAAAACCCTTTCCCGCTGCAATAGCTGCTTGCGGAGAATTAATGATCCCTTTATTAGTTTCTTCCTTAACTACCTCGGCCGCATTTTTAGCTTTTTATTTAGCAGAAAATGCAATGGGTGAAATCATGGGACCTCTTTTCGTAGTGATTAGTTTGGCACTATTGTCCTCTTGGATATTGGCGATGACGATGATTCCTTTTTTAGGAGAACGATTTATGAAAGTAGATCAAAAAGATGCAGAAGCGGAAGAGACCGGTATGTTCGCACGACTCAATGCAGGGTATAAAAAATTGATTGAAGGAGCTTTGCGTTTTCCATTGATTACTATTGGTGTAATCGTTGCGATGTTCTTTGGAAGCCTTTCTCTTTTTGGAAAATTACCATTTATCTTTTTCCCCGATAGCGATAGAAATTTAATTACGTTGGATATGAATTTACCATTAGGTGCAAAAATAGAACGTACGCAAGAGGTTGTAAAAACTATCGAAAAGTATATTCAAAAGGAATTATTGACTAATGAAAATCGAACGAAAGGGGTTGCAGATTGGTCTTCATTTATTGGCGAAGGACCATCTTCTTACGATCAAGGTTATCAACCTGGGCAAGCCAATTCAGGTTATGCACACATCCTGTTGAACACCTCTTCTTTTGAGGATAATAATTATGTTACTCAAAAGTTAGATAAATTTTGTTTGGAAAATTTTCCTAACGTCAAGGCTACGATCGGTGCATTGGCAGGTGGTGGCGGTGGTGGGTCAGATGTTGAAATCAAGGTGACAGGTAATTCTCCTGAAGAATTATATCGGATCAGCGAAGCAATCAAACAAAAAATAAATAGTGTACCAGGTACTAAAAATATCAATGATAATTGGGGAGCTAAAATAAAGAAACTGATTGTAGATATTGATCCTAATAAGGGAAATCGTGCAGGTTTGAGCAATCAAGATATTGCAATCTCTTTGCAAACGGCATTGAATGGTTCAAATGCTGGCTCGTTTCGAGATGGAGATGATAATATCCCAATCATCATGCGAAACAAAGGAAGTCAACAATTAAATGTTCATGATTTGGATGGAGTAAATATTATTGCTCAGTCTTCTGGACAAAATGTTCCGCTAGTACAAGTTGCTGAAATTGAACCTGATTGGCAATATCCAAAGATTCTTCGGAGAAATTTATTTAGAAGTATGACCATCAGTTGTGATGCTGTTGATGGGTTTACTGCATCTGATTTGACTAGTGAAATATTACCTTGGATAGAAGATAATTCTAAAAATTGGGCTCCTGGATATTCCTATACTTTGGGTGGTGAATCTGAACAAAGTGGTGAAGCAATGGGCGCTGTCATCGAGAAATTACCGTTGGCAGGCTTTATCATTTTATTGCTTTTGATCTTACAGTTTAATTCATTTCGAAAAACCTTTATTGTCTTAGCGACTATTCCATTAGGATTGATTGGAGTGATTCTAGGGCTTTTAGCTTTCAAATCTTCTTTTGGTTTTATGGCATTTTTAGGTGTGATTTCATTGGCGGGGATTGTAATCAATAATGCAATTGTATTGTTAGATAGAATCAAAATTGAAATAGATGAATTGGGGAAATCAGAATATGATGGAATTGTTGCAGCAGCACAACAACGATTTCGACCTATTTTATTGACAACGTTCACAACGACCTTAGGCTTGATTCCATTATATCTTGGAGGTGGTGCAATGTGGGAACCGATGGCAATTTCAATAATGATTGGTTTGCTTTTCGCAACCGTAATTACATTGTTATTTGTACCTGTGATGTATAAAGTTTTATTTCGAGTAAAACGGGAGAGCTGATTGAACGCAGAGAGGCAAAGACGTATTTTATTCTTTTTTATCCAATGAATTTCAAAATGCTGTTTTGTATTTTTAATATCAAGGAAAAAAATATACCTTGATATTAATAGTTGAATTAATTTTATTTGTAAAAAGTACTTGAGTTAACTCAAGTACTAGCCTTATTCTAAAATTCAAACTTAATGGATTATTATCAACTTTCACCCGATGATTTTTTAAAAGACTTTATAAGATGTTATTGGTGGTTGGATAATTCAACAGACCAAGATTTAAAATTTTCCATTTTACCAGATGGTTGTTTTGATCTTATCATTTCATTTCAAAACTATCAACAAGATCATATTTCTTTGTCTGGAATTTATTCTAAAAAGACGGAAGTTACTATTCAACCGAATACTCAACTTTTTGGAATTCAATTTAGATTACTGGCAGTTGATTATCTTTTTAAAGATAAGATTGCCTCAATGCTTAATAGTCAAAAAAATCTAAGAGATGATTATTGGGGATTGGATGAGGTTTCATTTTTTGATACGGATACAGAAGAATTAGCTAATCAGTTGAATGAAAAAATCTGTGCAGAAATAAATTCTAAAATAGAAATCGATACGAGAAAGCAAAAGTTATTTAAACTATTATATCAAACCAAAGGAAACGAAACGACTGATTTTTATGCAGAACAAGTGTTTTGGTCAAGACGCCAAATCACAAGATATTTTCAAAATAGATTTGGTCTTTCGCTAAAGGCCTATTGTAATATTTTAAAATGTTCTGCCTCTTTTAAGCATTTAAAAAAGGGACAACTCTATCCTGAACAAAATTATTTTGACCAGTCTCATTTTATTAAATCACTCAAAAAACACACAGGCAATACCCCTAAAGATTTGTTCGAAAATAAAAACGACCGTTTTTTACAATTAACTATTATCCCTAAAAAGTAGCTTGCAGTATTAAAAATACTAATACACACAAAATGGATAATGAAATTCTTTTATGGAAAAGTAAAGGCCAATTTTTAGAAATCGATGGGCATCAAATTTTTTATATTCAAGAGGGTAGTGGACCCCAATTACTCATCCTTCATGGTTATCCTTATAATACATTTGAATGGAAATTTGTCTGGACTGAATTAGTCAAAAGATATTCGATAGTCACGTTTGATTACTTGGGAATGGGTTTTTCGGATAAACCTCAAAATCATGTTTATAGTTTTAAGGAGCATTGCGAAACTATTAATTATTTATTGAATTTTTTAAATATTCATGAAACACATATTTTATCCCATGATCTAGGGGTGAGTATTGCACAAGAGTTGATTGTCAGAGATAGAGAAGGGAAAAATAATTTTAAAATCGAGTCTTTAGTTTATATGAATGGTGGATTGTTTATGGATACCTATCAACCTAGATTAATCCAAAGATTACTTTCGCAATCACCCAAACCTATCGGCAAACTTTTAAGTAAACTACTCTCTAAACCAAAGTTAGATAAAGCCATCAAAAATGTTTTTGGCCCCGATACCCAACCCTCTGAATTGTTGCTCCAACAATTTTGGGATATCCTAAATTATAAAGATGGCAAAGCTATCGCCTACCTCATCGGAAGATTAGTTTTTGATAAAGTCAATCATCAAGAACGATGGATTAGTTCCATGCAATCTACCTCAATTCCAATGTGTTTTATCAATGGACCGTCCGATCCTAATTCAGGAATTCATATGGCTAATCGTTACAAAGAATTGATCCCAAATCCGAATGTGAAATTGTTGGATGAAAGAATTGGGCATTGGCCTCAGATAGAAGATCCAAAAGGAGTTTTGGATGCTTATTTTAAATTTAGAGAAGAGGTATCAAAATAGATTTGAATTAATGGATGCTCTAATCATTTTACTTACATAAGAAAATCGGAATTTTATAAAAACTCAAAATATTGATTCATGTCTGTTCAACGATAAAATCTATTTCGTCAAAAGGATAGAGTTTAAAATTAAAGTCTAATTTTAGAATATAATTTTACTACTTCAATATTTTAGTTTATGAAAAATGAAATCCTTTTATTCTTACTTTTTGGTTGTATTATTTTTTCTCAATCTTCTTGCAAATCTGATGATAGAAGTCATGGACAAGGAGGTCAAATGTTTGCAAATTTTTGGCAAGGGCCAGAACCTTTTACAAATGAGGAACTAACTATTTTAAATGAAACTTTAAATATTTCAAATACACTTCCCGATTTCGATGTCAATAATTTAGGACATTCGAATGGGACTTCTAGAATTGTGGAGCCATATACTGCAATGCTAGGAAGAGTATTGTTTTATGACAAAGTACTCTCAGATGATCTTTCTATTTCTTGTGCTTCTTGTCATCAACAATCTTTAGCATTTGCAGATAACCAAGCATTTAGTGATGGTGTTAATGGAAATCAAACGTTGCGAAACTCAATAGCATTGGGATCATTTCCAAGTTTTATTTCCACTTATGGAGCAGGGGCTGTAAATGATACTATTAATCAAAAATTATTTTGGGATGAAAGGAGCAGTACAATTCACAACCAATTGACAGCCACAATTCAGAACCCAAATGAAATGGGGCAATTACTTTATTCTTTAAATTTGAGATTAAATGATCGACCATATTATCCTATTTTATTTAAAAGATTATCAAAAGAAGGAACGATAACAAATGCAAGAATCTTGACTGCGCTAGCTACATTTTTAGGATCTATTCATTCTCAAAATTCACTCTTAGATCAAGCTTTGATTCAGATGGGCACGAATTCTACCATCGATCAAGATTTGGAAATGTTTAATCTAAGTCAAGAATTAGGAAGGGAATTATTTGTTGAAAATTGTATGAGTTGCCATGGTAAATCTATTTTCGAATCGGCTGATATTTTATTTACCTCAGCAAATAATGGTTTGGAGGAAGAGTATTTAGACAGAGGAATTGGAGCTATAACATTTGATGAAAATGATAATGGGAAATTCAAAATACCTTCGTTGCGCAATATTGAAATGACAGCTCCTTATATGCATGATGGACGTTTTGAAACCTTACAAGAAGTTATTGAATTTTATAATTCAGGCATTCAGGCTCATCTCAACCTGAATGAAGAGTTAAAAGATGTTGATGGAAATCCTAAGCAGTTTAATTTTACGGAGGAGGAAAAAATTGCTCTAATAGATTTTTTGAAAACTATGACAGATGAAACACTTTTGATAGACTCAAAATATTCTGATCCATTTAAGTGAATTTGGTTAAAGAAGAATTGAAGTTTTTACTTTACTTTTTTCATTTTGTGAATGTATTGTTATAATATTTGCCAAGTTAAATTCCTGTTTTCCCAAAATCAAATTATCGCCCACTCGATACACATAATCTTTACCTTCCTGCGCATAATAGTTTTGCCTTATATATTAGGTGGAATCAACCCATCTTGCAATCGAATTTCAAATCTTCTTTTTCACTTTTAAAAATTCGTTCAAGATGAAACCACAACAATTCTACTATTTACTTCTACTTCTTTTTTTAGCTTTTATTTTTTCCAATTGCGATAATAAAAAAATTGCAAGCCAAAATTTTGTACATCAAAATTACTTGTCCGATGTTCGATTAGGAGATGGGGTGCCGGTGCAATTAACTGTTTCTGTTAGATGGGAATTAGAAGATGTTCAAAAATTTAATAATCAATTTATCACCATGGATTCTTTTAATCAAGTGATTTTAAAACCACGGTCTTTAGAATTAGTGAAAAATATTTCTAATGAATTTTCAAGTGTTGATTCAGTTTTTTCTTCCAACCGGCTATTATATATTAATTCGATTAAAGATGAACTTTTAGCAAAACTTGGAGAACCGGGAATCGTTATCGATGAGATTATTGTTTCTGATATTATTTTCCCTACAAGCTATACCAAAGCGATGGAGGAGGTAGGTTTGCAAAGAAAGGAAATCGAACGAATTCGTCAAATGAATGTCGTCGAACTAGAGCGAGCAACTGCCAATAAGAAAAAAGCAGAAGCAGATGGGCAAGTGCAAATTGCTCAAGCAGAAGCACAAGGTAAGCTTCAAAAGATTCAAGCTGAAACCGAAAAGGAACGTCGGAAAATTGAACTCGCCAAAGCGGAAACGTCCAAACAAGTGCAAAGAATGCAAGCTCAAGCGCAGGCCGAAAAACTAAAATTGATCGGTAAAGCTGAACTAGAAAAAAAGAGAGACCTTAAAAATTTGGACGTTCAAAAGCAAAGAGATTTAGAACAAATCCAAATCGATAAACAACGACAAATGGATAAAGTCGCTTTTGAACAACAGGTTGACCTCGCAAAATTATGTGCAGATAATCCAGCTTTTGCGACTTTTTTAATCAACAAAGAATTGGCGTCCAAAGTTGAAATCGCAGTCCTTCCTTCAGGTTCGAATCCAAATATATTTCAAGGGTTATTGAATCAGAATAATCAGATGAAGTCGATTGGGAATTAATAGCCAGTAATTTTTAAATAAAAAATGCAAACCTAACTAATTGTAATTCAATTAGTTAGGTTTCTTAATGAGCTCTTGGATTTTCGAGTCATACTTAAACATGTTATTGAAAATAGCATAAAATGTACCTTCTAGTTCCTCTTTTTCAATAGAAATATTTGAAAATAGAACTTTACCAATTCCAGTTTTTGGATTAAAATACATCATGGTCGATACGCCAAAATCATTGCCACTATGGCCAATACAACAATCATTATCTAGGTCCCAAATTATTCCATTTGGGGTGTCTAAATTTGGAATTTGGTTTTTCATCATCTCTTGAAATGATGATTCTGATAAAAGTTGACCTTCATCAACATAACCTTTCATCATCTCTTGTAAGAAAAAGGTTAAGTCTTTTACGGAAGTAAATAATCCGCCATCTGGATAGGTAATCGTATAATAGGGCGGAACAGGATTATAAATTTCATTGTAATAAACGATATGATTATTGGTATCGACTTTTGATCTATCCCAGTTACTCCGATTCATTTTGAGCGGATTGAAAATCAATTCTTGCGTATAAGTCTTAAAGTTTTTTTCAACTGAAAGCTCAATGCAATGCGCTAAAAGTGCTGCACCTAAATTGCTGTATTCATATTGAGTTCCAGGTTGAGCGGAGGTGAAATTTTCAGCACTATTCCATTTTTTTTTGGGAGAAAATATTTTTTCTAAAAACTGATCCATTGGCATTGGTTGGTTCTTATGGTAAATGTCAATGTATTTTTCCCACGCTTCAGGAAATGTTTTTTTTTGCAAAGGACTGCTAAAAATGTAAGCACGATTATAATTTTTATCATCAGAAATACTGGAGGTATGCGTCGCTAATTGTCGAATGGTAATTGGAGTGTTTTGATATTTTGGATGCTGAATTTTATAGGGCAAAATTTGATTGATTTCATCATCGAGAGAAATTTTATTTTCTTCCACGGCTCTCATCAAACTAACTGAGATCATAGTTTTACTGATAGAGGCGATATTTTGAATGGTGTTTTCATTCATTAATTTTTTGTTTTCTACATCTGCAAAACCAAATCCTTTTTGATAAAAGACTTCATCTTTAATAAAAATAGAAATGGCAAAACCAGGTAAATGACCTTTCTCTAAATATTCATCAAAATCAGCATCTAAAGAATCTACAAAACTAGGAATAGTTTTATTGACAATTGGGTTGGAAGTTTCGGAAGGGGAGGAGTCACAGTTTTGAAAAAAGATCAAGCTAAAAAAAAGTAAAATCGAGATGGGAAGTTTAAAATTGTTAGTGGCCATTTGTTTTGTTTTAAAATAAATAAAGAGGATTTATTTTATAGACGCTTTTTTATAGTCATGCCCCCTACTTTTTTTACTAAAAAATTGTTTCTATAGATTCAAATGCGTTTAGTGTATTAGAGCTGCTTGATTTGTAGATTTTTTTGGAAAGAAAATAAAAAGCCCTAACTCGTTAAGAGATAATGAGTTAGGTATTTAAAATAACTTCAATATGAAGAATGATTTAATGATAGTAAGTTGTAATAATTTAGTCCTATGGTTTTATAATAATTAATTTTTTAGTTAGAGCAAATTTATTTTCCAAAACAAGACTGACTGTAAACACACCTATAGGTAAGTCTACTTCAAAATTCTTTTGGAGACCTATGTTCTTATTTAAATCTATTTTTTGAATAGTTTGTCCTAAGCTGTTTTGAATTAGAATCTTTCCACTTTCATTGTTTTTTAGTTCGATTAGAATATTGATTTTTCCGTCGCTTGGATTTGGACTAATACTGAAGTTGTATTTATTAAATAACTCATCAGTATCTGTAATCTGATCAATAATAACAGTAGTAAAAGTTTGACAATCATGACTATCAGTTATAGTCACCTGATAAGTTCCTGATGACATTTGAGAAATCATATTTTCATTAATTGAATTATCAAAATCCCATAGATAAGAATATGGAGGTATTCCTCCGGTGACGGTAACTATAGCCGAACCATCAGAAGAGTTATCTAATTCGGGGGTAGAAGTGTAGGTTAATGAAATCTCGGATGGAGCATTAATTTCAAATGAATCAATTAAAACGCAATTATTAAAATCTGTAATCGTGACAAAATAAGTTCCTTCACCAATACCTTGAATCGATGATTCCGTTGTTCCATTACTCCAATCATAATTATAATTTGGTAAGCCTCCGTCGACATCTAGCGAAATTTCTCCATCTTGAAAACCAAAACAACTTACTGGAGTTAGTTGAGATTCAGTTATCGTAATTGGGCTTGGATCTATTAATGAGATTGTGGTATCTATTTGTTCTCCTGAACTCAGTTCTATCGTTAGTTGATATTCACCCGCAGGCAAATTTAGATTGGTTGATCCAATGCTATTATCACTCCATGTATAGTTTTGAAAAAACGGTTCATTGTTAATCACTTGGATAAAACCCGTACTATCCCCATTGCACTTTGGATGTTGAATATATAATTCTAGCGGGTAGTTTTCGATAAGAATATTCTCTACCGTATTGGTAATAATCGGAGGATTAAAATCAAAGAAGATACTGGCTTGATTTGATATGTAAGTATATTCTGAAAGGTTCTCTGCATGTTCAATTTTATAACTAACATATCCATGACTTGCTAGTTCATTCGATAAACTATCTGGGAGTAAAATATCTGAAAATGTGAATTTCAACTTCCTGGTGTTTTGATCATACAATGCTTCGACAGGATGACTTGAACCAATTAATTGAAAAGAATTCCAGTCTAAATTTGGGTCTAAATAATCTTCAATTCTAACCGTAAATGCAGTATCGTTTCCTGTGTTTTGAAATCGAATAGTGTATTCCAAGGTATCTCCAAAAATTAAATAATTATTGTCTCCCAACAAATCTGGTTTTACCAATTTATCATTTGGGTCATAGGCGCAAGTTACCTCTGATTGGTATTGTGTAGTAAAACTAGCGGATAGGTTATTGCTAGA
The DNA here is from genome assembly GCA_937981555.1 of uncultured Saprospiraceae bacterium. Lineage (GTDB taxonomy): Bacteria > Bacteroidota > Bacteroidia > Chitinophagales > Saprospiraceae > CAJQQY01. The sequence goes on along the minus strand of CALJOK010000010.1, from coordinate 105,135 downwards.
GTCAGTCAAGTTTGCTACAACATTAAAATTTAATAATTCACCTTGAAAATCGACAGTTGGCATTTGGAGAAATAATTGAATATTTCGGGAGTAACTCGGTACTACATTTTCGAAATTCCAATAAATAAAATTTCCAACAATTGAGTCAGGAGTAACCGAAGCACTATCAAATGAAACTAAAGCATCCAACTCTAAAATAAGTTCAACATCACTTAATACACTTCCTGAGTTTTGAACTTCCAACCAGAAAGGAACGGTGAATCCACAGCGAGTTGGTGCAGAGGTCAAATGAATATTTGCATCTACTTCTGCTATCAAAGTTTTTATTCCAAAATTTATTGTTGCATTAGTTGTATCGGTTACTTCAACTTCAACTAACTGTGGAGTGGTCAAGGTAAAATTATCAAAAGGTTCACAACTTACTTCGTATACTCCATTGTCTACAAAGAATTCAAACTCTCCAGAATCCGAAGAAAGAGAAGCTAATCCATCAGGTTCAATATTGATAGTTTGCAAGTTTACTGGTAGCTCCGTTAAATCAAAAATTCCATTTTCATTACTATCGAAAAACACTTTTCCTGAGATGGTTGGCTTGTCAATAAAATTTTCCAAGTAAGACGTCTTGCCATCCCAATAGGAAGTGGCAAGCAAATCCAAATCCTTATCTCCATCATAATTGACAAAATAAATTCTTGTAGTACCTTCAGGAATGTTCAGTATAGGTTTGACTGTAGCAAATCCATTTTGCCCTCCTAGGTTTTCAAAGAACAATAAACTCACTTCATTTTTTGTGAGAATAAAAAAGTCATTATCGAAATCATTATCAATGTCAGCGAAAGCGAATTCTTGTATTCCTCCTTGTGATGTTTCTTGAAATAAAACTTCAGGCCCAAAATTACCAGCCCCACCTAAATTTTTTCTCCAATAAACACTTGAAGCTCTATAGACAATATCTTTTAATCCATCATTGTCAAGATCTACAAAACTAAATTGAACGCTTAGGTTGTTAGGATTTGAAAAATATTGAGCGGAAGAAAAAATACCATTTACATTTTCAAACCAACCCATTTTTTTTGGTAAATAATTAGCAAATAATACATCTTGGTCACCGTCGGCATCTACATCAACTAAAATTGAAGTATTTGGGGTATCTTCATTTACATTGATCTTATTAGCAGTTGAAAAACTACCTAGTCCATCTATATTTTCACACCAATAAATACCACTCTCTGTTCCCGAGGTTTTAATAAAGTAGGCATCATTATCATTATCGCCATCGATGTCTGCTATTTTCAAATTACCATATTCATAGTTACCAATAAATAGGGTATCTCTAATTTGGAAGTTGGTTTCATTGTCTATGTTTTCAAACCAAACAACGGTGTTGTTAATCGTATCTTTGTAAAAATAGGCAATCATGTCATTATCTCCATCTCCATCCAAATCCCCATAGTCGATGAATCGAGGATCTCCTTGAATGCTATTACCAACAGGGATTAAATGACTTGCTTCAAATTTTAAAACTGAATTATCATAAGCTCTCCAAGCCACACCAATGGCAGAACTAGTTATTAATTCGGGAATACCGTCGCCATCAATATCAGTTTCATTATGATGATATCTAGTAGGTTCTATTTGTCTTGTGAAATCTATTGGATCCTCGTATAGTCCATTATCGTTTTTAAGAAATAAAAAGGCACTTGGTCCTTCTGGAATTAAAAATAAATCTAAAGAATCATTACCATCTATATCAACTTGTTCAAGATCCATTAACTCACCATTCATGGAAATAAATTTCTCTTTTTTCTCAACTTCTTGAGAAATTGGATTAAACTCAAAATGGAAAATTTCATCATTTTCCGTAATGAAAAAATCCTGATCATCATCTCCATCATAATCAAGGTTAAAGGGAGAAGAGATATCTGTATTTTTTGAAATCAAATTTTTTGTTCCAAAATTATCACTTCCTACCTCATTGATATAAAAGTAATTAGCAAATGAATCTACTTGAAATATTGAGGCATCAGTTGTAATGATGTCCATCTCATTGTCATTTCCTAAATCGATAGTCATGATATTCTTTAGACTATTTACATCAGCATCAATAATGATGGGATCACCGAATGATCCGAATCCATTTAAATTTTTAAACCAAACTAATTCTCTTATTGTATTATCATAATTAGCCGTAACAATATCAAGGTCTCCATCATTGTCCATATCATCAATTGAGAAATCCCATGAACCCATAGTTGTTAGATCATTATAACTGAAAAAATTCCCTGGTGTACCAAACGCTCTTAACCAGCCGATTTTGTTACCAGAAACTTGGCAAATGATATCGGTTCTAGTGTCATTATTTATATCCACCAGTTCAATGTTGATGACATTATTATCTAAACTTGCGAGTTGATAAGAAGTAGAAAAGTCAGCGGTGGAAGTTAGAGAATTCTCAAAGACAATGATTTCATTTTGAAATCCTACTATAATATCTTGGTCACCATCTGCATCAATATCGAAAGGCTGAAAAACATGATTACCATACCCTGAATCTAAAAGGAATTTGGGTAACCCATAATTCCCTTTTCCATCTAGGTTTTCCATCCAATGCAGTTTGTTTTGAAATGGAAAAATATATCCTGAGATAATTAAATCTAAATCTCCATCATTATCTAAATCGGATAAAGTAGAATTAGTGGGTGATTCAAAATCATCATCATGCGGAGTAATGCATATTGGGTAGCCAAATTGTGCAATAGAATTAATAGAGAAAAATAAAATAAAGAGGAGGGTGTAAATTGGTTTCATATTCTTTTTTGTTGTTGCTAAGTTATAGAAATGTGAAATTATGAAAACAATTTAGATAATTATCCTTTTTTTCATTTTAGAAGGTAACCTTTCCTTTTCTCATGCTATATGGAGTCAGAACATCCAATTGATAACAAAAAAAATCCATATCATGAAAGCAATCAAATTAATCACCACAGTCATTTGCTTCCTTTTCTTACAAACTACTTTTGCGATGCATGTAGATTCTAACTGGGAAGAGACACTTCGAACACAACTTAATTCAACGCTTGGTAGTGAGTCATTTTTTATCGAAAAATTAAACGTCGTTTCTGCTGAGAAAAAACTCACAGGTGTCGGTACTTTTTTCAAAAAACCAGGTGTCGGATTTACCGTAAGTTACGATAGTGACAACTCGATTGGATTTTTCGAAGCGACGATGCCGAGTAACTCAAAAGTCTCCATCACAAATAGTCAACTAATAAAATTGGCTGGCGAAAAAATCCAAAAATTGATTCCTAGTGCAATTGAAAATGACGTTTATTTGGAGAAATTCAGTTTTACTTTTTCCAAAGAAAAAAAGGCTGGCGGAGACGAGACAGAGAAAAAGATCAAGCAATTTAATGTGCAATTTAATGCTTTGAAAAACTGGGAATTATTGTCTTCGGCAAATATTGCATTGGAACAAATCAAAGTTAATTTTCAAGTGGATTATCCTTCGGATAAAAATAAACGCAAGTTATATAGCACGCTTACAGGGATGACTAAAGTAGGAGGGAAGAACGTCAATTTAAGCGCAAAGTTGACCAACAAAAAAGAAGAATTACAATTGATTGGAACAACTGGAGATTTAGAATTGAGCGGAAGTTTGGAATCTTTAGTCGGCAAACAAAGCATCCAAGGATTCGATATTCCAAGTAATATTATCAAATTGAAATTGACCGAAGGAACCTTCACCGTTGCTCCATATCAAAAATGGATCACTTTGGCTACCAATTCAAGTTTTGGAAATGTAGACTTATGGATGCAGCAAGAAAAAGGAAAAAAGAAAAATTCCTACTTGGTGACGATCACTCCGCCGAAGAATTTTAAAGTTTCCAATATTCACAACGGTTTAAAAGCACTAGATGCAATAGATTTGAGTGGACAAAAAATCGTGATTTCTTCTGAAGAAAAATCAAAAAAAGAAACTTCGAATATTCCAAGTATGGCGCAAATGTCAACTGCGATAAAAAAAGGTTGCAGCATGGTCGCAAAGTTAGATTTGACAAAATTAAAAGTGGATCATTTGATTGGCGTAAAAAACCTAATCGTGAGTTCGCCTTTGACGAGCAAGTTAGACCACGTCAATTTAGATGCAAATTTGGAAACTGATATTACTTTAGGAGAAACGACAAAGTTGACTGGCGTAATTTTTAGGCTAAAACCATCGCCAAAGAATTTTGCACTTTCATTGTTAGGAACGATGGATACTCAGTTGGATAAAGATTTATTAAAATTCAAAGGAGGAGTAGAAATTGTATTGAATGACCAGACTTTAAATTTCTTGGCGATGATGCAAGGCGACTGGCACGACCCGCTCGGAGCCAAAGGATTAAAAGTCAGCGACGTCGGAATTCAGATGGGCGCAAGTTTTACAACTGCTCCAGCGATACTTCCTAACATTGCTCTTACGGGGGAGATTAAGATTGGGAAATTCAAGGGAGATGCTACCGTTGCATTTGATACACGTAATCCTGCCAAGTCAATGTTGTCTGCAGGTTTTAATAAATTAGTCTTGTATGATTTTGTGGAAATGTTGATGAGTAGCAAAATCAAAAATAAAATTCCAAAGGACATGAAAAAAGCGTTGCGAAATACTTATTTCAAAGATGTTCATTTGGAAGTTGTTCCAACTTCGATTCAGGTTTTGGAAAAAAATTATGACGCAGGATTTCGAGCAGGAGGAGAAATTCATGTTTCAGGATTCGAAGCAGAAGGAGGATTTGACATTAGTTATAGCGATGGAATAATGGCAAAAGCATTTGTTGACCCGATGGATTTAGGTATCTTCAAATTGGAAGGAGCGGGTAATAATTCTCGACCAGGTTTTATCCTTGAATTACGGAAAAAGAAAGAGAAGAAATTTGCTGTCAATGGTGCGGTGAGTCTTTTAGGATTAAAAGGAGAGACAGATATTCACATGAAGGAAGATGGTTTTGAATTTATGGTTGGTGGAAAAATATTTAATCTTTTTCAAGGAGAAATTACAGCCAAAGGAGGAGATATCAAGAAAGCAGAAGCGATGTATTTGAAAGTAAAAATGGATAATAACTTTTTTGATTTTGTGCAAAAAGATGTTTCAGGTTTTGTTCAAAATTCTACCAAAGGAGGTGTTTCAAAATTACAAGACGCCTACAAGGGTTTAACGAAAGCAGAAAAAGCAGTCGCAGATTGGGATAAAAAAATCAATGTCAAGAAAAAAGAAATCAAAAAGAAGCAAAGTAAAAAACGAAAAGCATACGATGCTGCCAAGCGAGAAGTTTCTAAGTGGGAAAAAAATGTCAACAAGATAAAGAAGGACATTAAGAAGCTGAAGAAAGAAAAGGAGAAAGCACCTTTGTACAAGAAGGCTTGGTACAATACTCAAATTGCAACAAAGGGAACTACTAGACTTGCAGCATTAGGTTCTTTAAAAGCTGCTCAAAAAATATTGGACGGATTGAAATGGGTAAATAGTGATCCTAACAAAGATGCTCAAGTGATGTACCTAAAAAGTAAAAGAGGTGTTTCATTAGGTGCGGTAAAAACAGCTAAAGTTTTTATTAAGACAACCGAAAAAGGATTAGGAATTGGAGGAGGTGCTGCTGCATGGATTTTGAAAAAAGGACCTGATGCTTTGGTGAATGTAGAAAAAGCAACATTCGAAGGCAAGTTAGGTGTGTTAAGTGGGGGAGCGGTAAAACTGAAACTTCAAGTGAAATGGTTAGGTAAAAGACATCATTTAAAAGTGGATTTTGATTTTAATAATTCTGCTGCATCGATTGCGAATTTGTCGAAAGAATTGATGAAGTTAAAGAAGTAGATTTTCTACCGTTGAAGTAAAAAAGAGTTTTCGCAGAATTGTGCAGAGTTTTGGTTTTAATCAAAAATGAATCTCTCAGCGCAATTCTGCGAAATCTCTTTTCTAACTCCGGTAAATTATTAGTTCAATTTTTTACGTAATTTTAGAAAAAAGAAACCTCAAATTTTTTCCGATGAAAAGAATAATTTACTCCGTAAGTATAATGTTATTTTTTTTTCAAAATTTCTCATTGGCTCAAACTCAAGAGCAGATTGCAGATAGTCTTTACTATGGAGCAAAGGATTTATACTCTGATGGAGATTATAAAAAAGCAAAAATAGATTTTGAAAAAGCGCTTCAAATTAGAATCGAAATTAATGGAGAAGAACACAAGGATGTAGTCAAAACTTATTTTCGTTTGGGAAAAACTGAAAGGAGATTGAGGTACCATAAAGCATCCTTAGAAACACTAAAAAAAAGCTTGCCGATCGCGATAAAAGTTTATGGTGAAACCCACGAAGATGTTGGTGGTTTTTATATGGAATTAGGCAACACCTATAATCAAATGTATGACCTAGGAAATGCCAAAATTAATTTTGAAAAATGCATTGAAATTTTTAAAAATGAGTTTGGGGAAGAAAGTATTATAGTTGGTAATATTTACATGAATATTGGGAATGGTCAAACCAAAATGGCAAACTATCGAGATGCTGAAAATTATCACCAAAAAGCCTTTGCTATTTTTAAAAAATCAGCTAAGCCAAAGAGCCAGGAATTCAATCGTATTTATAATAATTTAGGACACCTTTATCGTAAAATGGGTAACTATGATAAATCAATAGAATTTGCTCATAAAGCCTTGGAAATCAAATTATTACATTATAAAGAGACTCATCCAAGTGTTCCCAAATACTACTCTAACCTTAGTAAAGCTTATGCTGGGAAAGGTGACTTTGAGAAAGGACTTGAATACATCAAGAAGGTCGTAAAACTTCAAGAAATTTCGGTTGGAAAAGATCATCCAGAAGCTGCGGGTTCTTATGCTGAGTTAGCCAATTTTTATGTTTACCTAGGGCGACTTCAAGAGGCTTTGGAAATGTATAAAAAGGCATTAGCGATTATGGAAAAAAGATTGAGTTTGACTCATCCTTATGTGGTCAATGAATACATTAATATTGGACATATTTATGAAGATATGAAACAGTATGACAAGGCATTAAATTTTTATCGAAATGCCATTGTGAAATATGAAAATCATGACTTTCGAGCGACTAATTTAATTGCGCAAACTTATCGACAAATGGCCAATGTTTTTTCTAAAAAAAATGAGTTGGATTCTGCACTTATTCACATTGGAAAGGGAATGGAGGATGTGGCATTTGATTTTGAATATAAAAATAAAGAAGAGATGAATCCTGCTCTAAATCTAGTTCAAGCAGAAATGGATTTTTTAGATTTACTTGAAGTTAAAGGAGAGGTTTTAGAAAAACGTTTTTTGGGAAATAAGCAAAAGATAGATCTTGATAATTCATTGAGGACTTTAGAATTAGCTATAGAACTAATTGAGAAAATGAGGAGATCTTACCAGTCAGAAACTTCTCGGCAGGATCTGAATAAACGGGTTGCTCCTGTTTTTCAAATAGCCGTTCGAGTAGCATTTCGATTGAATGAATTGACAGGAGATCAATTGTATCTTTTGAAAGCTTTAAACTTTTCAGAGAAAAGTAAAGCCAGTATTTTATGGCAAAATATGAATGAAAATTTTGCTTTGGAAAATGCAGGGATTCCAAAAGGTGAAATAATTGAGTTAGAAAATTTAGGTTTTGAGATCAAAGATTTAACGGAAAAAATATTTGAAGCGAATGCATCAGAAAGAGATCCATTGCAAAATAAATTATTTGATTTGAAGTTGAAATATGAAAACCAAATAGCAAGTTTAGAAAAATTTAATCCTGCTTACTTTGAATTAAAATATGCGGTTCCAAGTTTGATATCCAAAGAATTTATTGATAAAAAATCAAATGAACAAACTGCATTGGTTGAATATTTTTATGACGACAATAATATGTACACGTTTGTAATTTCTAATGGAGAGTTACATGGATACCAACAACCATATTCTGACAAGATAGAGGAATCGATTCAATACTTGAGAGATTATAAAATTGCCAATTCTGCTAAAAATGCTTTGACGGAAAATGAAAAATACATTAGTCAACTTAATTTTTTATACCAACAATTAATTCAACCAATAGAAAAAGAGTTGGATGATTTAACTCAATTAATTATCGTCCCACATGGTGTTTTGAATTATCTTCCCTTCGAGATGTTAGCGCAAAAGTCAGAACAAAAAGATTTTCGACAATTGCCTTATTTGCTTAGAAGTTACGATGTTCAATATGCTTGGTCTTTGGCTTTTTTGGAAAAGAATAATAACGAGCAACGTAATTACAAATTTGATTTTGTTGGTTTTGCGCCTTCCTTTTCTAATCAAATTTTAGCAGAAAGTAATATGTCTAGTAGTTTTGCAGCAAGAGCAAATTTGTCTGAATTGAACTTTACAGAATCTGAAATTTTGACTGCGAATGAATTCTTTGAAGGGAATGTTTTTTCAGGAAATGACGCTACCGAATATTCATTTAATCAATTTGCAAGCGACAGTAAAATCATTCATTTAGCGACTCATGCATTTGCCAATGACCAACAACCTATGAAATCAGGTTTTCTTTTTTCTTATCAAAAAGATATGCTCGAAGATGGTTATTTGAATGCTTACGAAATTTATAATATGAAGCTTCCTGCGGAGCTTACTGTAATGAGTGCGTGCAATACTGGTTTTGGACAACTCGCTGAAGGTGAAGGAGTTATCAGTCTTGGTAGAGCATTTTCTTATGCAGGATGTCGAAGTGTAGTAATGAGTTTGTGGATGGCAAATGATCAGTCGACTGCCAAATTAATGAAGCGTTTTTATGAAAATTTAGCGCAAGGGAATCGAAAAGATGTCGCGCTTAAAAATGCAAAAATTCAATATTTAGAAAGTGCGGATCCGTTGACTGCTCATCCTTATTTTTGGGCTGGAATGGTGGCGATAGGTGATATGGATGTGATTTCTTCGGAGGGTGGAAGTTGGTTTTGGATACTAGGTTTTGGACTTTTAGGAGTATTGTTATTTTTTATTGTAAAATGGAAAATTTAGGATATAATTTGAAATTATATCCTAAATCTGTAACTACATTTTAAGAAACTTCTGTACGAATTCCTTTCCCTCTATTTCAATTTTTAAAAAATAAACACCTTGCGAAAAATGAGAAGTGGATACCTGGATTTCACTTTGATTTACGTCCATTTTTTCAAAAACTTTTTTTCCATAAATATTAAAAATGGTGATGTGTGAAGGAGTTGGATTTTCCATTTTTATATTTAAAATATCGGTGGTAGGGTTTGGGAAAACTTGAATGGTGACTTCTTCTAAGTTTTGATTTTCCAAAACAATTCCTTCTCCATTAGGATTAACAATGTTGAGTAAGAAATCTTGAGAACCATAATCTAAGATGGTTCCATCAGCTAAGATTGCTCTGATGTTTTTGATGCGAAGTGTAGTTTGGATAAGTTGGTAAGAAGTATCTTTTGGACTAGCTATAAAAGTTAAAATATTGTCATTTCTATTTAGACTATTTTCTCCATCTATTTTTACAGAACTATAATGAAACTCATTTTCTTCTTGATCCAATAAGCCAAATTGATAAATGTGAATAGGATCAGTTTGATTAGGAGCCCAACAAGCTCTAGCAAATCCAAAAATAAGATTTACCATACTAGTATCACCCTCTATTGTAAAAGCTAAACCTGCAATTTGTTCTTCCTGATTTAATTTTACTCTTAAAGGTTGTATGCCTCCAATAATAAATAATGTATCGATATTGCTCTCAAGGTAAATACTTAATTCTGGCCCATTATTATATACATCAACAGGAGGAATAACTTTATACGATTTTCCAAAATTAATTACAGGCTCTTGAAAATCAACTGTATCAATTTGTCCATTCCCGTTGCAATCAGTATGTTTTAAATCGGTATTTAAAAATGAGGAATTCCAATTTTGACTTTCAAATGGCTGCCAAATTAATGGATGCGCTCTAATCGTTCCAGTAGCTCCTAAGGTTAATCCAATTTGTAAAAAATCAAATGTAGTAACTATACTATCCTTATCTGCATCACCTGCCCAAACACAATCATTGGTACAAGAATATGGGATACAATCATTTGCAAACTGAGTATCATACGCCTGCTGAATCAAAGGTGTATTATCATAAACCAAATCTACAGTTTCGATATGATTTAAAGTTTCATCAGAATAAAAAGTGAATGCTAGATCTACAGTTGTAGATTCATTAGGTTGGAGTAAACCGATATAAGTATTTGATAGAGTATTCAGTTCTGGATCTAATGTGAAATTGGATTGATGCATAGACCATCCTAAAGAATCATCAGGATGATCAGAAAAAGCGAAGGAAGTAATTTGGGTTCCTCCGTATCCAACTCCTCCAATTGTTAAAGGTATATTCCCTTGCCACCAACCATTCATATATGTGTAGTAATCATGTGGTGAATTGGGTGGTGTGATTGGCCCCGATCCAATTGGAGAAAAATGATAAATAAAACTTGACATTTCTTTATTTAAAAAACTTATTGCTTGCACAGGAGGATTGTTTCCAAATGTAGGAATATAATCTCCACAATATCCAAGACTATCATATCCATCTATCTGATCTCGATTATAAAAGTAAAAAGTATTTAGGTCAGGAATAGATCCGAAATGGTCATCAAAAGGACAACCTAAATTTGGATCAGTTTCAAAAGTCACAAACATAGAATCTAAAGATGTATTTCCTTTATTAATGATTTTGTAAGAAGTGAAAATGGAATTATTTAGATGTTCATTTCCATCACAATAGAAGGACCAGAGAGTTTGGTGTATTTCAGCATTCAGAGGAAGTCCTCCCGAGTTAGTATGGTTGGTTCCTCCATCATTAAAAATTCCCCAGATGATGTGTCCAGGAATAATACTTGGATCTACAGAATCAGGTAAAGGGAAATCACCATTCTCTGGATTATAAATTCCATCATTATTATTATCGAAAAAAGGAGCAAGTCCGTGAATAGTGTTGGGCAAACTAAATCCATGAATATCTTCAAAAAATGGATTTTGGTGAGCAGGGTAGGCATAGATGTTTTGGATTGGGTTATCTATGGTTCCGTCATCTTCAAAGTCAGCAATATGTTCTTTTATTTCAGTTCCAAATACTTCCCATAATTGGCTGAAATTTTCGCATTCAAAATTTAATTGTCCATTTTCGTTGATGATTGGACCTGAAACAAAATCGTTATTCCAATCTGAAGGAAATCTATTAGCCGCAATTTGATGTTGACCATTTGAACCAATAGCACCGAGCCAAAGATTAAAGTTTCCAATAGTTGAAATATCACTAGGATATTGATAAGTGTTTAGATTAAAAGCTCCTAATGGATAATCCTGAAAAAGTGTTCCGTTTAAAGATATTTTTGCAAAAATATTATTGCCTTCTAAATTTTTGAAGACTTCGGGGACTTCGCAATCTTGAGCGAAATGTTTTTTCTCAAAAGTAAAAAAAAATAAGATTAGGAAAATAAATTTTAGTTGGTTATGCATAACGTTTTTTTAGGAAATGGAAAAACTTAGGACGTAATTTTAAATTACACCCTAAGTTAATAGTTACATTTTTATAAATTTTTTCACCAACTCTTTCCCGTCCATTTCTATTTTTAAAAAATAAACTCCTTGTGAAAAATTAGAAGTGGACAACTGAATCTCACTCTGATTCACTTCCGTTTTTTCTAATTTTTTTTCCCTATAAATATAGAAAGGGGAATTATTTTAGAAAAGTAATTTATCGAAATAAAAACTATTCATAGAAGCTAGCATTAAAAGCCGAGTATTCATTTTTATTTAGGATTTTAAACATTAAAATAGCCCACAAAAAACCAAAACCATAGGCAAAGATTTGAGTATAACTCGTAAGGATTGATAGTGCTGCAATACTTAAATTTTTATTTTTGAAAAGAGAGTCAAGAAATAAAATCAAGGAATAAGTAAGAATAGGAATTAGAAAAAAACTAGAGTAAATCAAGGAAAAAAATATACTCCAAATAATTCCTATGGAAAAGAAGGTGGGAACCATATGAATTAATGACAAAGAATTTGGATGTATTTTAGACAGATTAATTCGTGCTATTCCCGAATTGAAAATTTGTTTGAAGAATTGCTTTAAGTTAGATCGTCGCTTATGATAAACAAAAGCCTCCAGTATTAATTGTGTCTTAAATCCATTTTTCAATATTCTGATACTCATATCTATATCTTCCCCAAATCTCATTTTAGAAAATCCGTTTATAGTTTTAAGTACTTCTTGTGAACATCCCATATTAAAACTTCTTGGATGAAATTTACCTAACTTTTCATTTTGACCTCGTATCCCTCCTGTGGTAAGAAAAGAAGTCATTGAATAATTAATTCCTTTTTGTAAAAGGGTAAATTTTTCATGAGCTTTATCTGGCCCACCAAAGGCATCTGTATATTTATTTTTTAATGAAGTTTGAACTGTCTGAATATAATCCGGAGGAAGAATACAATCAGAATCCAAAAAAATATAATAATTCCCCATAGCTTTTTCATATCCATAATTTCTACTTTGGCCGGGGCCAGAGTTAGGTTTGAAAAAATATTTTATATCAAGATTTTGTTTGAAATTTTCAATGACTGAATTGCATTTTACTGTTGATCCATCTTCGACAATGATAACTTCAAATTCACGATTCGTTTGTTGTTGCAAACTTTCCAGTAATTCTTGAACTTCATAGGGCCTGTTGAAAACAGGAATAATTATAGATAACTTAATAGTTTTATTTTTTTCTTTCATAGCTTTAATATTTTTTGTTTAAGAGTAATAATTACATTTTTATAAATTTTTTCACGAACTCCTTTCCTTCCATTTCTATTGTTAAAAAATAAACACCTTGCGAAAAATTCGAAGTGGATAATTGAATTTCATTTTGATTTACTTCCGTTTTTTCCAAAACCTTTTTTCCATAAATATCAAAAATAGAGAAGTTAGCAGACGATGCATTTTCCATTTTTATATTTAGAATATCGGAAGTTGGATTGGGAGAAATTTGAATAGAAGATTCTTCCAAAATATTTTTATTAGAGACTACAAACGTACAAGCCGATTCAAAATTATCATCAAACATTTGTTGCAGAATTGGAGTATTATCGTACACCAAATCTACAGTCGAATTGTTATCTAAATTTTCATCTTGATAAAATGTATATCCTTTGGTTATGGTAATGGATTCATTTGGATTTAATGATCCGACTTTAATATTTGCCAAACTTCGTTCATCATAAAAAGGTAAATTAGCCTGAGCCATTGACCAGCCTGAGGCATCATTGGGATGATTTGGGAAAGCAAATTTTTCAAGCTGTGTTCCTCCCAAACCACCACCGCCATAAGTAAGGGGAGTTCCTCCTGACCAAGGAAACCATCCAGTCATATAAGTATAAAAATCGAAAGGAGAGTTAGGTGTGATATATGGAGAGATGCCAAGTGAATTATTGACATAATAAATAAAGTTATCCATTTTTTGATCTAATATGGTTACTGCTTGAACAGGAGGATTATCTCCAAAAGTTAGAACGTTTCCATTGCATTGAGCCCCTGTAGTTCCATCCAATTGATCTTCATTGTACCAATAATAAGTATTCATATCTGGAATACAACCTAGATAATCATCGGTATGACATCCGATATCCATGTCGCTAAAATTTCCAATAAACATAGAATCAAGTACGGAAGAACCTTTGTTGATAATTTTGTGAGAAGTAAAAATTGTATTATTTAATATCTCATTTTCAGCACAATTAAATGCCCAAGTTGTTTGATGGATTTCGGCATTCAAAGCTATTCCATCTGACTGAGTATGGTCGACCCCTGCATCATTAAATATTCCCCAAATGAGATGGGAAGGAATCGCATCAGGATGAACTGATTCTGGCAAAGGATAATCTCCAACTGTCGGATTATAAATTCCATCATTATTATTATCGAAAAAAGGAGCTAATCCGTGAGAGTTATATGGTAGACTAAATCCATTAAAATTTTCAAAAAATAAATTTTGATGTCCTGGGTAACCAAAGATATTGGGAATGACATTACTGATGATTCCATCATCAGCAAAGTCAGCAATATGTTGTTGGATTTCATAATCAAACACTTCCCAAAGTTGGTCGAAGTTTTCACAATCAAAAGTCATTTGACCATTGTCAAACAGAATAGGACCTGCTGCATAATCATTGAAAATACTATTTGTATACTCGCCAGCTGCTACTCTTAAATCACCATTATTATCAAACCCACCCATCCATAAACCTTCTACAAAAATGGTGGCAACAGCTGGATTTGGTTGAGAGCTAATTCTAAATCCAGCATCAAAAGTATCTCTAAATAATGTCCCATTATTTTGAATGTCTGCGGAGATGTTATTGCCCTTTAAAGTTTTAGAGGCACTAGGCAGACCGCAATCTTGGGCAATGTTTTTTTCCAAAAAAGAAAAAATTAGTAAAAATGGAATAATTAATTTTAGTTGGTTTTGCATATCGTTTTTTTTGAAAATCTGAAACTAAGTTATACACAAGGTGACTTCAAGTCACCTTGTGTATATTGTTTAATACTACATTTTAATAAATTTCTTCACCAACTCTTTTCCCTCCATTTCTATTTTTAAGAAATAGACGCCTGATGAAAAATGCGAAGTGGATAACTGAATTTCACTTTGGTTCACTTCTGTTTTTTCTAAAATCTTTTTTCCATAAATATCAAAAATGGAGAAGTTGGTGAGTGCTGGATTTTCTATTTTTATATTTAAAATATCGAAAGTTGGATTTGGAAAAATTTGAATGTTGGCTTCCTCCAAATTTTCATTAGATAAAATTTGTCCCATACCATCAGGGTTATTGATACTGACTAAAAAATCTTGAGCACCATAATCTAAAATTTCTCCATCGTTTAAGATGGCTCGTATATTTTTAATTCGGAGATAAGTTTGAACTAGTTCGAAATCAGTTGTAATAGTTTGGAAACGAATATCTGCAAGGTCGTCGATTATTGATGTGCTGTTTTCTCCATCCAATTTTACATAAGCGTAATTTAGTTCTCCAGCGGTTTCATTTTTATGTAAAAAAGTAAAACTGCTAGTTGTTTGAGTTCCCCAAGGAGAAGATTGTTGGTCAAGTAAAACTTTTAAATAAGTAGGATCAAATTCTAAAGTGAAAGCCAAACCAAAAATATCTTCTGCTTGATTTAATTCAACTTGTATCCGACCAAGTCCTAGTTGCATATCATTCATTGGATTCCCACCCAGAGTAGTAATACTTAATTCAGAACCTGTTGGATACTCGTCAATGATACTACCTTGCTTATAAGATTTTCCATAATAAGTTTCCACCCAATCAAAATCAGTAGCTACAATAGAACCGCTTGAATTACAGTCAGCATGTTTTATATCAATGCCATAAAAATCTTCTCCCCATGTTTGTCCAGGGAATGGTTGGAAAACCAAAGGCGTATTTCTAGCTTGCCCAGACTCGTTAAAAGCTAAACCAATTTGCAAAATATCAAAAGTGGAAACGATACTATCTCGATTAGCATCACCTGTCCAAACACAGTCATCCACGCAAGCATCAAAATTGCAGTCTTCAAAATTGTTATCATATAATTGTTGCAGAATCGGTGTCTGATCATAAATTAAATTAACGGATTGGATATGGTCTAAATTTTCATCTCGATAAAAAGTATATGCCATATCAACTTTTACAAAATCATTTGGAGCAAGTGAATTATCCAATTCTACATTGGCAATACATCTACGATCCATGAAAGGTAAATTAGTGGTAGTCATGGACCAACCACTTGGATCATTTGGGTTGTCAGGGAAAACAAAAGAAGTCGGTTGAGTTCCCCCATATCCATTTCCCCCTTGAGTGATTGGAGTACCGTCTTCCCATTTCCCTTGCATGAGATTATAATATTCTGCAGCTGTGGGAGATGATGATATTCCACCAACATTAAAAGAAGACATTTCTTTGTTTAGTATAGTGACGGCTTGAACAGGAGGATTCGAACCGAATCCAATAATTCCACTTAAATTACAATCAGTACCATCTGGTCCACCATCATTTGAGTCTTCATTATAAACATAAAAAGTATTGAGATTTGGAATGCAACCCAAGAAATCATCTGAATAACATCCTAAATCAAAATCCACCCATTTGGTGAAAATCATGGAATCTAAAGTTTCATTTCCACGATTGATAACTTTGTGAGAGGTGAATATGGTGTTATTCAAAAGTTCATCATCAGTACAATAAAATGAATAAGCAGTTAATTGTACTTCGACATTTAATGGCACTCCTTGTGATTCAGTATGGAGTCCACCTCCATCATTAAAAACTCCCCAGATGATATGTTGAGGAATTTTCTCAGCAGAAACATTTTCTGGAAGTGGAAAATCTCCATCATCTGGATTGTAAATTCCATCATTGTTTTTATCATAGAATGGAGCTAAACCTTCTGTTGTATTTGGTAAAGCAAATCCATGAATATTTTCAAAATGTGGATTTAGATGAGCAGGGTAAGCATAGATATTTTCCAAAGGAGTATTAATAACTCCATTATCATCGAAGTCAGCAATGTGATGTGAAATTTCGTAACCAAAAACTTCCCAAATTCTATCATAATTATCACATTGAAAGGAAAGCTGTCCATTGTCATTATTGATTGGCCCTGAAAAATAATCGCGTCTTGTCGTAGATTGATATAAAGCAGTAGCTATCTTTAAATTATTATCAGTATTCTTACCTGCTAGCCAGATTCCTGTGGTGAAAAATGAATGCGGTATTGCACCTACAGCAGGAGGAGTGATTACTTGAAATTGAGGATCTTCATTTATCGTCCAAAATAAATTACCATTCATAGGAATACTAGCATTAATATTATTCCCATTAAGTACTCCAAAGGATTCCGGAAGTTGGCAATCTTGAGCATTGCTTTTTTTTCCAAAAGAAATTAAAAAGAGTACGATTAAAAGAAATGTAGTTTGGTTTTTCATATTTAAAATATTGTAGTTAAAAATATTGAATTTGAATAGTTACATTTTTATAAATTTCTTGACCAATTCTTTTCCCTCCATTTCTATTCTTAAAAAATAAATTCCTTGGGAAAAGTTGGAAGTAGACAACTGAATTTCATTTTGATTTAAAGCTGTTTTTTCCAAAATATTTTTTCCATAAATATCAAAAACAGTCATCTGAGCAGAGGATAGATTTTCCATTTTTATATTTAAAATATCAGAAGTAGGATTTGGGAAAATTTGAATGTTATGATCAGACAGGTTTTCATTGTTTAGTATAACCGGTTCGCAACTGCTTACAAAATGATCATCATATATTTGTTGAAGAGTCGGAGTGTAGTCATAAACTGTGTTGACTACTTCGAGATGGTTCACATTTTCATCTTGATAAAAAGTAAAAGCCAGATCAAAATTGACCACATCGCCAGCATCAAAATTTCCGATATGGGAACTTCCTAGTACGCTTTTATCATCATCAAGAGGTGTAGCAGTATTCATGGACCAACCTGTCAAATCATTTGGATTATCTGGGAAGGCAAAATTGGTTGCTTGACTACCTTGCAATCCATCTTCTCCAAAAGTAAGTGGACTCCCATCTTTCCATTTGCTATGCATATAATTATAGTAATGCAAAGGAGTACTAGGAGTATTACTTATTAGATTTTGTCCTGGAGATTCGTTAGTGAAATACATCAAGGAATTCATCTCTTGATTCAGTAGGGTGACCGCTTGAGCTGGAGGATTATTGCAAAAAGTACTTATGCCACCACTACATTGACAACCAGTAGTACCATCGACTTCATCAGCATTATATCCATAGAAGGTATTAAGATCGGGAGCACATCCCATCACATCATCAGTCCAACATCCCATGTCAAAATCCATAAAAAATCCTACCGCTAAAGAATCTAAATCTTCGTTGCTTCGATTGATAATTTTGTAAGAGGTAAAAAGAGTATTGCTTAAAATTTCATTATCAGTACAGGCATATGCCCAACCAGTTATTTGGATTTCAGCATTTAATTGTTCTCCCTGACTTGCAAAATGTGGATTTCCTCCATCATTAAACACACCCCAAATTATTTGACTAGGAATGGCCTCTTTATCAACAGCGCTGGGTTTAGGAAAGTCTCCATCCTCAGGATTGTAAACTCCATCATTATTATGATCATAGAATGGTGCTAATCCTTGAGGAGTATTGGGCAGAGAAAAACCATTTATGTTTTCAAAGAAAGGATTCTCCTGAGCAGGGTAGTCATAGATATTATCAATAGGATTATCAATCACTCCATTGTCTTCAAAATCTGCAATGTGTGCTACAATATCAGATCTCATGACCACCCAAAGGCGATCATAAGAATCACAGTTGTAAGAAATTTGACTATTATCATTGGTAATAGGACCTGCTACATAATCAAAAAGGCTTCCGTATGTTCCGCCAGCTAATTTTAAATTACCGCTATTATCTTTTGCACCTAACCAGAGTCCACTCGTGAAAACAACGGATACTTGAGGCAATAATGGAGAAGTATTCGGGCCAAAATATGCTTGTGAATTGCTGAATAATGTTCCATTTAATAAAATTCCTCCTTTTAGATTATTGGTGTTTAGAGATTCAATTGAGGTGGTTTGAGGACAATCTTGAGCAGTTGAGGTTGTTCCATATAAAAGAAGAAACAGAACAGGAAGAATAAATTTTGTAATTTTTTTCATAACGATTTATTTTTTAGATATTAAGAAAGAAATTTTGCACTATTTATTTAGTGCAAGGAGAGAAAATAAAGGTTGCTCCTAGTGATTTCTATTTTTTGATACATTACATTATTACATTTCTATCTTACAAGATATTTTATAAAAAATGAATATAACCACCTAAAAAACACCAAAAGTCAGGTTTGAAAAACCTCAAAATTCCTTAATCAATCATTCAAAAAAACTCTATTAAGGTTGTACCTTTGCACTCCTAAAAAATGAATTATGAGTGATCAATATAAATATGACTTACGTGGCGTTTCGGCGACCAAAGATGATGTACATGCTGCAATCAAAGGCATGGACAAAGGTTTATACCCTAATGCTTTTTGCAAAATTCTTCCTGATTTTACTGCTGGCGATGATGACTATGTCAACCTGATGCATGCAGATACAGCTGGAACTAAAACTAGTTTGGCTTATTTGTATTGGAAAGAAACGGGCGACCTTTCTGTGTGGAAAGGGATTGCTCAGGATGCATTGATTATGAATTTGGATGATATGGCTTGCGTTGGTTGTGTGGATAATATTGTAATTTCATCTACAATTGGTCGTAATCGGAATAAGATTTCAGGTGACGTTATTGGAGCTTTGATTAATGCTTCCAATGAGTTAGCGGCCATGTTAAAATCACATGGAGTGAATATTCATTTGGCAGGTGGCGAGACCGCTGATGTGGGAGACATCGTTCGAACGATTGATGTAGGAATTACTGCTTTTGCTCGAATGAAAAAATCAGATTTGATTGTCAATGATATTCAACCAGGCGATGTGATCGTTGGTTTGTCTTCCTCAGGTCAAGCGACTTATGAAGATGAATATAATGGTGGAATGGGAAGTAATGGTTTGACGAGTGCTCGACATGATATTTTGAATTATGAATATGCAGAAAAATATCCTGAGAGTTTTGATTCGGCAACACCTAAGGAGGCAGTTTATATTGGTAACAAAAAATTGACAGACGAGGTGATAGTTGATGGGAAATCAATTCATGTTGGAAAATTAATTTTGTCTCCAACTCGAACTTATTTACCTGTTTTACAAAAAATAATTCCGGAGTTAAAAGACCAGATTAATGGGTTGATTCATGCGACGGGAGGAGGACAAGTAAAAGTAAATCACTTCATCAAAGATCGACACATAATTAAAGATAATCCATTTCCAATTTCACCACTTTTTGATTTGATAAAAAAAGAAGGTGGTTCATCTTGGAAGGAAATGTACCAAGTTTTTAACATGGGACATCGATTAGAGTTTTATTTACCTGAAGCATATGCGCAGCGAATTATCGATATTTCAAAATCATTTAATATTGATGCTC
This sequence comes from uncultured Saprospiraceae bacterium, assembly GCA_937981555.1. Classification (GTDB taxonomy): domain Bacteria; phylum Bacteroidota; class Bacteroidia; order Chitinophagales; family Saprospiraceae; genus CAJQQY01. Next base: position 85,009 of record CALJOK010000010.1, on the reverse strand, counting down.
AAGTTGTCGGTAGAGTAGAAGCACATGAAGGAAATAAAGTTTCTATCAAAACGCCAGAAGGGTGGGTTGAATATTAATTAGTTCTTATAATTTAGAATCGGATACGATTAAGGTATTCGATCCTAAATTGATAAACACAAAACGAAAACCAATTATTTTTTAGCAATTTCGAATTAACAAACATTTTGATTATTTTTAATACGAAAATAGTCAAATACTGAGAATAACCGTTTTCTGGAAAAACTAGTATTAATATATTTACTTAGTTTTTTTAGAGAAAAAGAAATAAAAAAATAATGGGAAAAGCTATTGAGGTGAGCTCCATTTTGAAAATATTTTTGTGCGTAAGTATATTGTTATTTTTTTCCGAAATTAACGCACAAGTCGAAGTCAAAAAGAATGGAATTACCAAAATTTCAGGTCAAATCAATTCCGCTACATCAGGGACTATAGGTGTGAAATTCTATAGAGATTTTATTTCTAGAGGCGAAGAAGTTTTTGATATTCCAATTGTGGATAACAGATTTTCGGTCACTTTCCAACTCAATTATTCCTCTCCAGTTTTTTTAATTTATGATGGTGAAGAAATTCAACTCTATCTCGATCCGGGTGATGAATTATATCTCAACGCTCAAGGGGATAATGTTACTAAATCCGTCACCTTTGCAGGCAAAGGCGCAGGTAAAAGCCGGTATCTAAAAAATGTAAATGATGTTTTTCTAGAAAGAAATTCTGATTATGTTTTTTACGAATTGGTGGAACGTGATCCTATGGATTTTAGAAAATTTATGGATCGATTGCATCAAAAAATGCATGGATTCTATATGAGTTTAAATGCTGAATCAAAGAAAGATTTTTCTCCTGAATTTGAGCAATATGCCAAAGCTGATATTGACTATTGGTATGCTTATAATTTACTTAGATATCGAGTTGAGAACCCACTCTCTAATGGCATTTATGAGCCAATAGAATTACCGTTGGAGTATTATTCTTTTTTAGATAACTTGTTGATTTCCAATGAGAAAGCACTCCCTAATCCAAATTATTTATTTTTTATCGATCAATATGTGTCATTCCGGAATCACTTATTTGAATCCAAAAGTGAATTTTCTTTTTTAAAAAAATCACTAATGGTCAAAGCACCAAGTATGTTGATTTTTAAGGAGCCTAATATGCCTCCGATTTTGGAAGAAGCAAAGGCAGGAACTACATTGAAATTTTTAGATAAAAAGACTGATTACAAATCTGATATTCAAATCAAAAATAAAATTAAGGAAGATTTTTGGTATCAAGTAAAAACCACTTATGGAGAAACTGGTTGGGTACATGGAGGAGGAGTAGAAATGGAATTCTTAGAAAATAAATTATTCAGTTCTCTGTTGCCATTTTCTGAAAATTCGAAGTATCGGAATGTGTATGAATTGTTTTCGGGAAAAACACTTTACCATATTTTGGCTAATGATTTACTTTGGAATTCAACTAGTTTTTCTCAAGAAGAATTAGAACAAAAAATGATGGATTATATAGAGATTAATCCATACCAAAATTATGATAGTATTCTCTTTTATACCATTCAAGAGGATTTGAGTTTGCCAGCTTCAGCAAGGCCATTTGTGAAAATTGCACAAGATGTTAAATTTAAATCTACCATAGGATCAGTTGAAACATTAGCATCTAATTCTGGGAATTCAGCAATTGAATTAACGGTTCCTAACATTATAATTACAAAAAGAGGAGAGGAAGGAAAGTCAACGATTAAGGCAAAGGAAGCTGCTCCAGAAATAGAATCCGAGTCACCGACTGAATACGTAAATATTGATCCGAGACCAGCGGAACGTGCTACGACGTTGTCTTCTATTTCTGGAAGAATTGACTTTCCTACTGGAGCTAAACCCTCTCTTTTGATTTATTCTGATCCAATTACTTTTCAAGAAATTGTTCATGAGTTAGAAGTAAATGCACAAAACAATTTTGAGCTGTCGTTGAATTTGTCAGAACCTGCAGTTGGTGTATTTAAATATGGAAAAGAAAAAATAAATGTTTACCTCGAACCTGGAGATTTGATACAAATTAAATTTTCGGGCAATAATTTTATGCAGAGTTTACAGTTTGCAGGGAAAGGGGCCGCGCATAATAATTATATGAAAGAGCGAGACATGAAATTTTTTCAAATGGAAAAAGATGCAAGGAAACAAGCGGAATCCATGAATAAAAATCACTACTCCACACTTTTGGAAAAAATAAAAATGGATAAAAATGATTTTTTAAAATCATCAAAATTCGCTAGTCAATTTTCCGAAAAATTTAAAGTTTTTGCGCAAGCAGATATTGATTATTGGTATGCTTATTTGAAATTAAATTATCCTTTGGAATTTGGTTTTGCTAATAACATGGATGGAGCGATGAAAATGCCAAAGTTGTATTTTGATTTTCTTCAACTACTGCCAATTTCTATAGAAGGAGCGTTGCCGAATGCTAATTATGTTTATTTTTTAGATCAGTTTTTTGACTATCAAACCGAGCAAATTGAAAACGAAGGATTAACGAATGATCAATTGATAGAAAAATATTTGCAAGGTGAGCCCGCAGCTTATTTGAAAGCAAAAAAATTATCTATTGCCTGCAAGAGAGGCAAAGCCAAAAAGGAAGGAAAGAATATCAAATCATTCATCGAAAATAATTCTTACGAAAGCTACAATGATGTTTTGCGCCTAGTTTATAATGAAGCAAAAGGATTACAAGTCGGAATGGAAGCGCCCGATTTTACCTTGTCCGACATTGATGGTCAGGAAGTGAAGTTGAGTGAATTAAAAGGTAAAGTGGTTTACTTAGATTTTTGGGCGACGTGGTGTTCTCCCTGTTTGATGCAAATGAAAAATAGTAAAAGTTGGAAAGCGAAATTCAAAAATAAGGAAGTCGTTTTTCTTTACCTTTCTCTAGATAAAAATAAAACGGCTTGGGAAAATTTTGTAAAAATTAATGATGACCAAGGTATTCATTTGATCGCTTCAGGAGGAGATGTGTACAAGTCTCAAATTGCAAAATTATATAAAGTCAAAAAATTACCTGCCTATTTTTTAATTGACAAAAATGGAAAGATCGCATTTAAACCTGAGCGTGGAAAAAATATTACGAGGGTAGAGGATAAGATTGGGGAGTTGTTGAAGGATTGATTTTTTATAAAAAGTCCTTCCAAATTATTCAGGATTTGGAAGGACTTAGTTTTTAATTTTTGCAACTATTCAGCATGGGAGAAAAGTACGGGCGAATTTATTCGCCTAATGAATCCTATAGCTTAAACTAATAGTGATGGGCGAATGAATTCGCCTGTACTATATCCATGCTGAATTGTAACTAATTTTTAATGACTTTCATGAAATTAAGATAGTCTTGATCTGGAACTAAATTATTTTTAGTCAAATACTTTTTTAATTTTTTGAGCAAAATCTCTGCTTTTTCTTTCTCTTGGTCCTTATAGTTTCCAAGGAAAACTTTAATTAAACCGTCCTCCAGTCTAATATATAAAGGTTCAGTTATATCTTTATTGTCTTCAAATTTTTTAATAAATTCATCAAAATAATCTTCCTTGCTAAAGGAAATAATTTGAACTCTCCACGTTTCAGTTTGTTGTTTTTCGATTGAAATATTGTCTCCTTTAAATGTATGATATTTATAAGTTTTGACTGAATCAAGTTGAACCATTAAAGATTTCTTGATCCCATCTCCTTTGTCAGTTAAAACAGGAGGATCAGTAGTAGATGGAGGGGGATGACAAATTAGACTTGACAAAAGTTTATCCGAATTAATAAAACCTTTTAATGTAATTGGTTTTTTATTATTTCCTTGATAAATAAAAGTAGCTACACTTTCCAAATCAGTAAGATCAATATGATCACAATTTTTGGAAATGGATTTTTTGTTCATACGGTACACTTCAAAATTACCTTTGTTTATATTTTCGATCACATTACAATCAGAAAAAGTTTGACTTTGCATTTTCCAATTATCATTAGTCTTCTCTTCGTACACATATAATATAGAACATTTTCCCTTCTTTTTTTCAGAATAAAAACAATTAATAATGTCATTTGTAATTACTGAACCGCATGGAATATTTACAGAAACAGTTTTTGTTTTTCCAATGTTATCTTTAACCATCACTTTTACTAATTGATTGTTTATCAATTTTGAATTGACATATTTCTCTTGGTGTGATCCCACTTTTTTTAATGTTGCAATTTGTGTTTCATTAAAAAAAACTTTGAATGGAGGATAATCTCCAATCACAGAACTCTTTAAAGTTTTAGACTTCTCATCTAATGAAACATTTAAGGTTAATTTGTTTTCTCTGGTTGTGGAAGTCATAGAAAAATAATCGTTATCCGATTTATTATTTGCGTCTACAACTTCTACTATAAAGTTTCCATCCTTTGGAAATTCTTTTAATGATTGCAAAAGAAGGGTAGTGTCTGTAGCTTTGATGAGACTAAAAGGCCAATGCTCAGATGGATTATTTTCATTAATGATTTTCATTTGGAAAGGGAGATAACCATTTGAAATTTCTAAGCCAAGTGATTTTTTATCTGATGAAGGTAGCGCAGTTATTTTCAAAGAATTGGATTGGATTCTCGCAGTATCAATATTTTCTTCTTCACCAGGAATTTTCCAGTAAACAAAAAAATCTGAAGTGATTAAACTATCTTTTGAGTCTGTCAAAATTGCCTTGAATTTTTCAGAGACACCTTGTGTTAAGCCTAAAGAAGTAAAAGCGAATTGATTTGATTCTGAATCATATATTTTTTTTTCAATAGAAAAATCACTATAACTTTCTTTATTCAAAGTCAATTTATAGGGTGGTTGATTTCCTTTGACCGTTAGAAGTAGTGCATCACTTTTAAGGTCGGTGGAATCCTTTAGAGTTAAGAAATGGGTAATAGGTAATATTGGTTCATTCTCTTCCCCTTTACCATTATTATTAGTAGAATTATCTTTTGTGCCTGAAAAATGAACTACTAAAAGAAGTAATACTACTGAAGCAAAAGTTAGCCAACCTATTGACTCATGGTGATTTGGAGGAGAGTAAGGAGAAGCCGGTGGAGATAGGTTTGCACCTGGATCCAAAGGTGGAATAAAAAACGAATCCAAAATCACAGGTTGATCCCAAACTTCAAAGCCAGCAGGAATTGCAAATCCTGCTCCTATAGCCATTTTACTTTCGCTATTAGCATAATTTCCAAGACTATCATTTACATCAACTGGATTTGCAACCACCTCAATCTTCTTTTCCATAACAATATCCTTACGGATTTCTCTGCCCAATCTTTTTTCGATTACAGAGACCTTTAAAAGCAAATCATAAACACCTTGTAACAATGGTTCTACATAAAAAATCCATTCCGTGAAATCACCTCGATCTACCAATTGTTCGGAACTCGAAAGTGTACGAATGTTAAATGCATCATCTTTACATTGATCGATAAATTGCACTTCCATCACTTCAGCAATTCTAATCGGCTCTACTTTGGGGCCTTCGCTTTGAAGGTCATTGATCTCCAATTCCTTTTCATCAAAAGCGATTCTAACAATACATTTACGTTCTTTTTTTAGCTCCATTTTACTTGGAACTTTGTAAAGGATTTTGCCTTTGTTGCAAGTCGTTTTTTGAATAATATCTTTTACTTGAGTTGGAATGGAAACTGTAGCAGCTGACGGTTTTAAGTTTAAATCCTCGTCAGTAAGATTATTGATAAAATCTAGAAGTGAAGCGTTTAATTGATTAAAAATGATTCGAGCATCCTCGCTGGATAAAATACCTTTGATATTTTGGTCATGACTAGCCGTGATATATCTTGCATGAAGTAGGTTTAAATCATCATATTTATTACATTGATTATCAATGTTTTGTCTTAAAATATAAAAGACTCTTCGTAAATCTTGATGAACCAATTCATTGATGAAATGTTTTTTTAGTTCTTCTAATGTTTGCATTTGGTGTAGGTTAAGAGGTGAATACATTAAATAATAGAAACAAGAAATTACTACTCGCAAGAGTAGCATTCATCATAATTTTTTTATATTCAGTTGAAAGAAAGGCATAAGAAATTGATTAGTTTTTTATAAAAAAACAAAACCAATCATTTGAGTGGGAAGAGTAAACTTTAATTGTTTGGGAGGTAGTCTATTTGATTATGTTGTTTGCTCTTTTAACTCAGTATAGTTTTTCGGATAAAATCCTTCTCTGTATAAGTAAATTTAGTATAAATATTTTAAAAAAAAAGCATATGAATATTTTTTTTGTAATAGATTAATAACGTATTTGTATAATAAAGATTTATTTTTCAAAGCATCAATGACCTCAATAATGAGTTTTTGAAAAATTAAACTAGGTAGTAGTTTTACCTAATCATTTAACTTTGAATATATCCGATTTTCTAATATAAAATATAAAAATGAAACTTAAACAAATTCTTTTCCTGTGTCTTTCCTTTGTGATCTTTGCGAATTGTAATAGTCGTATTCAAGCACAAAACAATCCATTTAAAATAATAGCTTCACAGGATGCTGATTCTTTGAATACCTTTCCTATTGATCAAAGTTTTATCGCATTTAATTCAACCAGAGAAAAATTCGGACTTCAAAAGATTGATAATTCTTGGCGGGTTATTAAGGTCGCAGCTATATCAAGTCATAGTGCACCAACTTTTATTCTTATAGATGGAAAAGGAGAAAAGAGAAAAAGCGTAGCTGCAGGTGGAATTCATCCAAAGATGTTTTTTATCGAAAGTGAATTAAAGAAGGGGAAGTTAAATGGTAAAACACTTTCCATTTCTAGTGGCAAGGCTTACCTAGTAAAAACATATAAAGAAAATGTTCCAAATGGACTTACCCAATATTTTGATGACAATGAAAAAGTAATTTTTCAAATTGAATATAAAAATGGTGTTCCTTGGAATGGACAAGAAGTAAATTATTCTTCCAGAGAAAATAAACATTTTAGAATGGATTCTTATCAGGAAGGAATAAAGCATGGAAAGTGTGGCGTGTATAATAATGGGATTCCTGAGGAAGAAAAATTTTATGAAAAAGGAATTTTAACAAAAGAACTAAGATATTATATAAATGAGTTTGCTGGAGTATTAAGTTCTGAAGAAATTTATGATAATCGAAAAGGGAAAAGCTATAAATCGTGGCATGAAAATAAAACATTAGCATACGCTAAGGCTTTTACTCTAAATTCCAAAAGACATGGTATTTTTCAAACTTGGGATACTACGGGGATTCTAACTGATGAAGTAGAATTTATTAATGGAAAACAACATGGGAAACAATATGTAAATTCTTATGGAACAGCTCATGAAATTTGGTATTGGAATGGAAAGAAACTTGAGGATCAAGATGAATTTAATAGTTTGGCGCTGAAATATCCTAAGCCAGAAATAAGCAGCGAAGATGATTTAATAAAAGCAGAAAAGAAAGAGGAGAGAAGAATTAGATGGAGTACTAACTTACGGAATAATAAAAATTTAGTGTTGACTTTAGAAGAATCTCTTTTTTCAAAAGATGATGATTTGAGGGTGTATAGGTCAGCTCTAACACAAATTGAAAAATCAAAAGATATTACGTTGATACCATCTTTGATGAATTTTTATTCCAAATTAAAAACCCAAATGAGTTATGAATATGATCCAGAGATACATCCGGTTGAAAATGAAAAAGTAAATCAATTTTTATTGAGTTTTAGAAGGACGTTACTCGTTTTAGAAATGGAGAAGAATGGAGTTAAAACTGAAAAAGAAGAAATTAAATATTTGTTAGGAGAGATAAAAACTAAACTTACCAAAGAAGTAGACTATATAGATGCGGAGTATTATTTATTAAAAAAATATGCTCAAAAATTAGAAGCTCAGTCTTTAAAATTAATAGATAAGGAAAATCATCATTATTTAAAATTGGTAGGATTACTTTTATTGAAAGAAGCCAAAAATGAAAATTTGGAGAAAATTATTTTAGAGAGAATTGAAAAATATCGGAATAATTCACCGGTGTTTGGTTGGATGGCTCAAATACTTGCAACAGATGGGAGTGAGCAAGGCTTAGAATATTTTTTTAACCAATTAGATGAAACAGATAAAGATACTAGGCGAGAAATTATTTTTTCTATGAAGAAATTAAGCAAAGGGGATCAAGCATTTTTGGAACAAAAAAAGATTGACTACCCATTACTTGGAAATGCGATGAAAGAAAGGTTAAGTATGACTCCTTCTGACGTTAGGAAAAAATTTTCAGCCAGTAATTTTAATTATGCGGTAACATTTAGAAAAGGAGGTATGACTAGACGTTTTTGGTTGGGAGAATATTTAGGAGATAGATCAACTGAAGAATTAATAACCATATTGGAGTCAGTAAATGAAGATTTAGATAATTTTGATGAGAGAGCTAATGAGGTTAAAGCTGCATACCTTTTGGGAGATAGACAACTTGCGGGGGAATTAGAATTAAATAAAAATCAAGAAGAAAGGATTGAAAAAATAGTCCTCAGATATCTTGAACTTGAACAGTCAAAAAAGAATTCTGGAGGATGGTGGAGTCCTTCCCTTCAAATGGAAAGATTGTGGTTGGTAGCTGAACCAACTTTACTGAAGAATATAGAAAACCCTGACCAAAAGATAGTAGGTTTAGTTTTCACTAGTTTAAGAAAAATGAAAAGTGAGCAACTTGTCAAAAATATAATTACCATAGCTAATGATTGCAAAGATCGAGAAACTTGCAATCATTATATTAGTTTATTAAAAAATATGAATTTCCCTACAGGATCTTCGGTGTCAAGAAGAAAAACTATGGATGATGATGCTTTTCAAAAAATATATGATGAATTGATTATTGCTTTTTTATAATTTCAACAAAAAATATTTCAAATGAATAAACTAACTTTTATATTTTCCCTTTCCTTTCTATTTTTTTCATCTTCAATTTTTTCCCAAAGTAAGAAATGGGAATTTGGAGTTACTTTAAAATCTAATTTTATAGTTTTGGATATTGAAGATGATATTTATGACACTCGTCCTGCAATTACTGATAATGATGCCTTGACTTCTTTTTATAGAACCCCAGAAAAGGCAAATCGAACGATAAGTGGAAAATTAGGAGTAGAGGGAGGATTGAAGCTAAAGTATAATCTTTTCGAAAGGTTCAGTTTAATTTCAGGAATAGAAGGGAGGTTTATTCGATATGAGGTAAGTCAAGAAGTGGAGCAAAAAATTGAACTTATTTCTTCATTTACAACATTAGGATCGTGGTCTATCCCAGGTAACCCTTGGGGAGCCATACAAGCAGATGTGATAGGTAGAGATCAGAATGGCAATCCTATTGAAGAAGGAATGGAATTAGAAGTATTTAATTTCAATGAAGTCAATCAAAATCTTTTTTATCTAAATATTCCAATTAATATTGGCTACACGACTAAGTCTGAAAAATTGACTTTTTTTGGAGGTTTTTGGTATGCTTATTTATTAGCTGCGGACATCGAAGAATCTACTTTTTTTCCAAATGAACCTATTTCTTACTTTGAAAAAAGTGTATTTGGAGTTAATGGGGGAATTGATTGGAAAGTCATTTCCAAGTTTGCCATTTCGTTAAATTACTCAGGGTTGAGTTCTAATTTTTATAAAAAAACCAAAATAATTACTGTTTCCAATTTTAATAATAATATGATAGAATTGTCAAAAGAAGAGGTTCAAATTCCTTCTTCAAAAGGTTTCAATTTAATCTCACTAGGATTGACTTATCAATTATAAAAAATAACTTCTTAATTCATAATCCGCTGCTGATTTAACCATGATCGAAACTTATTCGCATTTCGATTATGTCCTGCCAATGTTTTAGCAAAAGCATGTAATCCTGAATTATCAGGTTTGGCACAAAAGAATATATACTCATGGTTTTCTGAATTAAGCACCGCATCGATACTCGAAATAGAAGCAATACTAATTGGCCCAGGCGGCAAACCTACATATTTATAAGTGTTGTATGGCGAGTCAAAATTGATATGTTTATTAAGCACTCTTCTAGCGGTAAAATCACGAGTGGCGAAAACTGCAGTTGGGTCAGCTTGCAACAACATTCCTTTTTTTAATCGATTCAAATAAACCCCTGCGATCCGAGGTTTTTCAGATTTGGCATTGGTCTCTCTTTCCACGATAGAAGCCAAAGTATATACTTCTTCTTTGCTCATGTTCATGGCCGTAGCCTTCTTCTCCCGACTATTTTTTTTCCAAAAAATTTCGTGCTCTTTTACCATTTTTGCTAAAAACTTTTCCGCATTAGTATTCCAAAAGAACTCATAAGTATTTGGAATAAAAAGACTCATCAAAGTTTCATCAGTAAAACCTTTTGACGTAATAACTGATTGATTATGAAAGAGTTGAGCAAGGTCTGAAGAGTCTGCTTCAATTGTTTTGGCTGCTTTGCCAGCAATGTCTTCCACGAATCTTCCAGTATTTAAAACCACTTTGACAGGAGCTTGTTTACCCGCTCGCAGATGAGTAATTAAACTTCGATTGCTCCAGCCTGATTTGATTTTATATCGCCCAGCTCGCATCGTAGTTTTTTTATAATTCATTAGCTCAGCTACCTCTCGAAAAGAAACGGTATCTTCGATTTGACCATTTTCCAACATTATATTTACAACTTCTTGAAAAGTGGAATTAGTTGGAATCTCGACAATATTGTTTTTAAGATCGGCAGGAACATTAGGGGAGGAAATCGCTTGGTATTTCCCCCATAAAAAAAAGCCCGCGACGGCTCCGATGATTAATAAAGCGAAGAATATTTTCTTAATCATAATTCTTTTTTTGTTGAAATTCGAATCGGTTAATTAAATAATCATTCACCTTCATTTAAGTGAACTGATTATTTAATTAATCGATCAACTAATTATAAGTCACTAAATTAGTATTGCTCATTTTCGTTAGGGAAATCACCTGACTTCACATCTTTAATATATTCTTCGACTGCCTCTTTGATCAAATCAAACAATTCTAAATATCGTCGTAAAAAACGAGGATGAAAATCTTTGGTAATTCCTAACAAATCATGTGTCACTAAAACTTGTCCGTCAGTATCTGCTCCACCACCAATTCCAATGGTTGGGATATTGATACTTTCAGAAACTTGCTTTGCTAATGCTGCCGGAATTTTTTCCAAAACAACAGCGAAGCAACCTAGTTTTTCCAAATGTTTAGCATCTTTAATTAAGCGTTTGGCTTCCTCTTCTTCTTTCGCCCGAACGGTATAAGTTCCAAATTTATAAATACTTTGAGGAGTCAAACCTAAATGTCCCATCACTGGAACACCAGCTGAAAGAATTCGTTTGATAGAATCTTCGATCTCTTTTCCACCTTCTAATTTTACGGCATGAGCACCTGATTCTTTCATGATTCGAATTGCCGAGTTTAAGGCTTTCTTCGAATCTCCTTGATAAGTTCCAAAAGGTAAATCTACCACGATCAAAGCTCTTTTGACACCACGAACTACCGATGAGGCGTGGTAAATCATTTGATCCAAAGTAATTGGTAGGGTAGTCTCGTGACCAGCCATCACATTGGAAGCGGAATCTCCAACCAACAAAACATCAATTCCAGCTGCATCTAAAATTTTAGCCATCGAAAAATCGTAAGCAGTTAACATGGAGATTTTTTCACCACGCATCTTCATCGCTTGAACGACATGAACCGTTACTCGTTTTACTTCTTTGTGTACAGACATTATAAAATAATTAAAAATGAATAATTAAGTAATATGAAATTACTAAGTTTTGTAAATCGGATTTTCTAATCTAATATGTGTTGGCTAATTGAAGGCGTGAAGGTAAATAATTCTCTGATTTTTTGATGGCAAAAATATGGAATATTATTTAGTCAAAGAAACGTCATATCATCTATAATGGAAGGTTAATTTTTTGCAAAATCTCTTTTAAATAAATTACTTTTGCAGTATGAAAAAAATATTCTTATTTATTGCGGTGATGGCAAGTGCTATTTTTTATCCTTCTTGTTCAAATGAAATTGATCTAACTTCAGAATGGAAGGATATTCCTATTGTTTATGGATTAATTTCTAAGAGTGACTCTGCTAATTATATTCGAGTAGAAAAAGCATTTATTGATAATGATATAAGTGCATTGCAATTAGCTCAAATTCCAGACTCCTTATATTATGATAACATTTCAGTACAATTAAGAAGTTTGGATCCTAATAGTCCAGTTACTTATGATTTAGTTCGAGTGGATGGAAACTTAGAAGGATTTGTTCGAGAAGAAGGAATTTTTGCGCATGAACCTAATTATTTATACAAGTTAGAATTGCCTGCTGGCGAATCTTTAGTTGGAGCCCAGGAATACGAATTAGTTCTTAATCGAGGTGATAATTTGGATTTAGTAACTGCAACAGCATTGATGGTAGATGATGTTGATATTAGAGATCCTGATTCTGATCCTTCTACTGCTAATGCCGTTAATTGGGAACAATATGGTTTGAAAGTAGGTTGGAGAGGCTCTAATGGAGCACAGATATTTGATGTTACTTTATTCCTGAATATTGAAGAAAAAGATCAATCTAATCCTGCGAATGATAGAATTGTAAGCTTGGAATGGAAAATAGAGGAGAACCTTCCAGCTGTGTATGTAAATAGCCAAGTGAGAATGGATACTAGATTGAATAAGGTAGATTTATTTCAATACCTAAGTAATCGATTGGAACAAAATCCATCAATAGCTCGAAAATTTCTTTCATTTGATGTTTTGGTGAGTGGAGGTGGAGAGGCTTTGAATGATTACATTAGTGCTGGAAATGCAAATACAGGTATTACAAGCACTCAAGTAATTCCTACTTATACTAACCTTTCTGAAGGATATGGAATTTTCTCTTCTCAAAATTCTTCATTCCAAGAAGGGTATGTTCTGAATGGCTCAACGATTGATTCTCTTCAAAATAATCCGTTGACTCAAGATTTGAATTTTCAGTTTTAGAATTGAAATTTTGTAAAAAAAATACCTGCTAGGAGATGATCTTCTAGCAGGTATTTTTTTTCATGTGGCTGTCTGCTTTAGCAGACCTAAAAAAAGGAGCATAGCGACATTTTTCCAATCTAATCCATTTCAATCCAATTCCAACTATTGATTTATCTTTAGAAAGATGATTCTATCTGTATTCATATTTCCATATTATTTTTTGCGAAAAAAGTCGAGTTACTCTTTTTTCAGGTCTGCTAAAGCAAACAACCACGTGATAGCTAATTCTGGTAGAATCTGCCTTTTTGTCATTCTCTTTTATTCAAATAACTGACACAAAATTCCATTTTTTTCCAAAAAAAAACATTCTGACAGGTCAAAACGACCAAAATCCTAATGGTATGCCAATTGATAAGTAATAGTTGTTAATCATTTTAAATGACATTCAATCAAACTTAAACTATAATAAAACATGGGTAAAATTATTGGAATTGACTTAGGAACAACCAACTCATGCGTTGCCGTAATGGAAGGTGGTGAGGCAGTTGTAATCCCTAATGAAGAAGGTAGAAGAACGACTCCTTCTGTGGTAGCATTTATGGACAATGGCGAACGTAAAGTTGGCGATCCAGCTAAGCGTCAAGCCATCACAAATCCAACTAGAACTATTTCTTCTGTAAAAAGATTTATGGGGTCCCGTTATTCTGAAGTAAAAGATGAAGCGGAAAGAGCTACATTCAAAGCAACTAAAGGAGATAACGATACTGTAAGAGTTGACATCGATGGTCGACTTTACACTCCACAAGAATTATCTGCAATGATTCTTCAAAAAATGAAAAAAACAGCAGAAGATTTCTTGGGACAAGAAGTAACAGAAGCAGTTATTACAGTACCTGCTTATTTCAACGATTCGCAACGTCAAGCAACCAAAGAAGCTGGACAAATTGCAGGTCTTGAAGTAAAACGAATTATCAACGAGCCTACTGCTGCTGCATTGGCTTATGGTATGGATAAAAAAGATCAAGATGTAACTATCGCTGTTTACGATTTAGGTGGAGGTACATTTGATGTTTCTATTTTGGAATTAGGAGAAGGTGTTTTCGAAGTGAAATCTACTAATGGAGATACTCACCTTGGAGGTGATGATTTCGATAGAGTAATCATTGACTTCTTGGCAGAAACTTTCAAAGGGCAAGAAAATATGGATTTGAGAAAAGATCCTATGGCATTGCAACGATTGAAAGATGCTGCTGAAAAAGCAAAAATCGAATTGTCTTCTTCAACTGAAACGGAAATCAATTTGCCATACATCACAGCTGTTGATGGAGTGCCTAAACACTTGGTGGTAAAAATGACTCGAGCTAAATTTGAACAATTAGCGGATGATTTAGTACAACGAACTTTGAAGCCATGTGCCGAAGCATTGAAAGATGCAGGTTTGGACAAAAGTGAAATTGACGAAGTAATTTTGGTAGGAGGTTCAACTCGTATCCCTCGAATTCAACAAGCGGTAGAAGAATTTTTTGGAAAAAAACCAAACCGTAGTGTGAATCCAGATGAGGTGGTTGCAGTTGGTGCATCTATCCAAGGTGGAGTTTTGAGTGGAGATGTAAAAGACGTTTTATTGTTGGACGTTACACCATTATCAATGGGTATCGAAACAATGGGAAATGTGTTTGACGTTGTAATCGAATCAAACTCAACTATTCCTACTAAGAAATCAAAAATCTACTCAACTGCTGCTGACAATCAGCCTTCAGTTGAAATTCATATCCTTCAAGGAGAGCGACCAATGGCTAGAGACAATCGTCCAGTCGGTCGATTTATCTTAGACGGAATTCCACCAGCACCAAGAGGTGTACCTCAAGTCGAAGTAACTTTCGATATGGATGCAAACGGAATTTTGACAGTTTCTGCAAAAGATAAAGGAACTGGAAAAGAACAAAATATTCGAATCGAAGCGTCAACTGGTTTGTCGCAAGAAGAGATTGCTAAAATGAAAGCAGAAGCGGAAGCAAATGCTGATACAGATAAAGCTGCTCGAGAATCTGCGGATAAAATCAATGCTGCTGATAGTTTGATTTTCCAAACGGAAAAGCAAATGAAAGAGTTTGGTGAAAAAATTCCAGCAGAGAAAAAAGGTGCTATCGAAGATGGTGTAGCTAAGTTGAAAGAAGCGCATGCTTCTCAAGACATCGCTGCTATCGACGCTGCAATGGAAACATTGAATGCTGCATGGCAAGCTGCTTCGCAAGATATGTATGCTGCTTCGCAAGATGGTGCAGGTGCGGAAGGCGCTCCTCAAGATGGTGCAACTGCTGATGCAGGTGATGCTACAGAAGGAAGTGACGATGCTGCGGAAGATGTGGAGTATGAAGAAGTTGAAGAGGATAAAGGCTAAAATACCGAATGTTTTTTAGTGAGAAAAAATTACCGTTTCTGGAGAAATCTGGAAACGGTTTTTTTAATTCTATTGTTTTCGATTTTAGGAAAAATTCATTAATCCTTGTATTTTGCGATAAATTGAATATTAAAAATTTATGATAAAGGAAATAAGAATTCAGAATTATAAATCAATTGTTGACTTGACTTTGGAGTTGGGGAAAACGAATGTTTTTATTGGGGAAAATGGGTGTGGAAAGACGAATGTTTTGGAGGCTTTTGCAATGCTGAGTGGAGCACGAAATAATCGATTAACTGCGCAAGATTTATCTAATATAGGAATT
The DNA here is from genome assembly GCA_937981555.1 of uncultured Saprospiraceae bacterium. Lineage (GTDB taxonomy): Bacteria > Bacteroidota > Bacteroidia > Chitinophagales > Saprospiraceae > CAJQQY01. The sequence continues at coordinate 69,277 of CALJOK010000010.1, read as the reverse complement.
CGAGTAGCCAAACCTTCTTTGACAAAAAGTTCTTTTTCTTCAAATGTAAATATTAAAGAAGTTTCTTTTAGTGTAAAATTTGAAGATTCAAATAATATTAGTTTAATTAAATCTACAATTTTTGATGATGGAACTGATTCTATTCATTCTAAATGGAAAGAAAAGGAAAGAGAAGAATTCCATGAAAGTATGGAGAAATATTTGAAAAATAAAAAGGAGATCGATAGTAAAGAGTTTTTAAAAAAATCATTCGAAGATCCTGACAGCAACAATTTTAATTTAAATAGTTTTTTAAGAAATTTTCTAATTTATGATTTAAATACTCCAGCATTACGTGGACAGACTCCGCCAAGTCTATTATCCCCTTTAGGTATTCATGGAGAAGGTTTGGATGTAGCGCTTGCTTCATTTTCCAAAAGTGAAAAGAACAAGTTATTGAAATACAAATATTTAATTTCTTGGTTAGAAGATATTGATATAGATGCGAATGATGAATTAAAATTTAAGGATCTAAGATTAAAAGGAAATTCCCAGCTTTATTTTTCAGATAAATTTATGAAGAAAAAAGCACTTTTCAATTCTGAAAATGCTAACGAAGGAGTCCTTCATATTCTATTTTACCTCACTTTATTTTTACATAAAGAAACACCAAATATATTTGCAATCGACAATATCGAAACTGCTTTAAATCCAAGAGTCTGCAGAGAATTAATGAAAGTCATCACAGAATTAAACAAAGACAAACAAGTTCTCATCACTACACATAATCCAGCAGTTTTAGATGGATTGAATTTAATGGATGATGATATTCGTTTATTTGCAGTTCGAAGAAATAAGCAAGGACACACAGTTGCAGATAGAATTCAATTTAAAAAAGGAACAGAAAAGAAGCATAAATTATCAGAAATGTGGATGAATGGATTATTAGGAGCTGTTCCTACAAATTTCTAAAACGCTATGAGAATTGGACTAATTACCGAAGGTTTGCCAGATCAGGCTGTCATTGAAAATATATTGAATTCGAAAATTGATGACTACTCTTGGTCTCCGATCAGACCTGTGGATTTAGTAGATGAAACTGATATTCATATTAAAAATAATGCGGCAGCTGGAGGACTGTCAAGGATCAAAAAAGATTGCGAAGAAAAGAATTTATTTGAAGACTTTTTTGAACTAGAAATAGGTGGACGAAAAAATGTAATGATTATTCAAGTCGATACAGCAGAAGTCGATAATTTCAATATCGTTCGCCCTAAGAAAAGTGGAAACACAAACTATGTTCAAGAATTAAGAGCAAATGTTATTGAAAAAATAAAAGAATGGCTCAATGATTCTATTTATGATGAAAACTTAGTTTATGCCATTTCAATCGAAGAATTAGAAGCATGGATGTTGACTATTTTTGAAAAGAAAAACTCTATTTCATCCATGGATCCAAAATCCAAACTAAAGAAGATTTTAAAAGCTAAAAATTTAAGCTCAGCAGAAACATTTGAAAATTATTCTAGTCTAAGCAAACCTTTCAAAAAGAAAAAAGAACTCGCCAAATGCGCTAAGCACAACGAAAGCCTCTTGCTTTTTATCGAAGATTTAGAAAAGCAAATAGAGGCAGAAGAATCTTAATTTTTGAATTCTTTCACCGAATCAAATTTTAACGAAGTCCCTAAAAAATGCTTCCCTTTTTACAATTCCATTCTAAAATTCTTCTTTATAAACTTTAAGCATTAGATTTATAAAAAAAAAGCATTTGGCAATTAGAATCTTACATATAAGTTTATGCTTCTTTTTATTCTTTAGCACAACAGGGCTAGAAATAAATTCCCATTTTTGTATGGGTAATTATAAATACAGCGCACTTTTTGTACAACCTAAAAATTGCTGTGCTAAAGTTCAAGGTCACGACTCTTCTGAATATTCTTCTAAGGATGAAGTTAACCAAATTCCTTGTTGTCAAAACAAAGCTAGTTTTTACCAATCCAATCAGAATCAAAATTTTACGCAAACAGTTTCAGCGGAAATTACATTCCCTATATTTATAATCGCTCCAAGTAGAAAATCATTACTTGAAGAAAGTTTTCGATATCGGAATATTGATTATTACAATTACAAACCACCGCTGATAAAGCAGGACTTTCCTTCTTTATTTCAAATATTTCGCTGTTAGTTTTCCATCTCTAGCCTTTGACGTCCTGTCTAAAGGTGTTTCCTATTTTATATAAAATAAGTTTATTGAAGTTCAAATATGAGCTACAAGTTTTTTTTTATTAAATTTTTGATTTGAAAGAATAATACCAATTAAGTCAATTTTTATTAAAATCATTTACGCTAAATATTTTTCACTTTTTGGAAAAGTGATTTCACCATAAATTTAATTATTCAGATAAGTTTGATAAATCAAACCTGAATATTTTCTAGTTAACTAAAAAATTATCATTATGAAAAAATTATTTACACTCCTCGCTTTATGTTTCACGGTTGGGCTATTTGCTCAAAATGATGTTACTATTAAAATTAATCACAAGTTTGGAACAGATGACTTTGCTATGAATTCGGCAGTCACTTGTTATGATAGTTATGACTTAAAAGTAACTCGACTTGAATATTATTTAAACAATTTTATTATTACTCATGATGGAGGTCAAGTAACAGAGACTACAGAATACTTTTTAATTGATGCTAATAATGAAAGTCTCTTAAATCTTGGGTCTCACGATATTACTTCGGTAGAGAACATTACTTTTTCTGTAGGAGTAGGTTCTGATGAAAATCATTTGGATCCTTCTACCTATTCTTCTATGCATCCTCTCGCTCCAAAAAATCCTTCTATGCATTGGGGATGGACTGCTGGATATCGATTTGTTGCTTTGGAAGGAAAAGCAGGGGCAAGTTTAAATACTACTTATCAAGTTCATGCATTGGGTGACCAGAATTATCAAACTGTTTCTATGCCAATTGAAGGAAATTTGGATGGAACTAATTTAACAATTAGTATGGATGCAGATTATCTAGGGATGTATAAAGCTTTGAATGTCTCAGCAGGAGTTATCACTCATGGGGAAATAGGAGAGTCCATTCAACTTTTAAATAATTTTAAAACAGAGGTTTTCTTCCCAGAAGGCGAAGTTCCTGTAGCTACGATCGATCCAGCATTTGATGGAAAATTTCAAATTCAACCAAATCCTTCTTTTGATAAAATGACTAGTGTTGTTTTAAATTTACCAACAGAAGGTAATTACCAATTGACTTTGACTGATGTAACTGGACGAGTTATCCAAACTCAAGTAGTGTCATCATATGAGCAGACTATCCAATTGAGAAGTAATAATTCAGGTGTTTTCTTCATCCATTTATGGAAAGATGGAGCACCAGTTGCTTTTGAAAAATGGATAGCTGAATAATAATTTAAGGGTGTTGTATTCGGGCAGCCTGAAATCAAATTTTGGCTGCCCAAATTTTGTTTCATGAAAAAAATAATATTCTTTTTTATTTTCAGTTTTGTCTTTTTGATAGCTTGTCAAAAAGAAGAAATTTCTGTGGGATCAACGGAGGGAGAAATATTAGTCATTCCCGAAGGATTTCCTCAACCTATTTTTCCAATAGATAATGAATTCACGAAAGCTCGGTGGGAATTAGGGAAAAAAATATTTTTTGATCCGGTGCTTTCAAGAGATAGTTCTGTTTCGTGTGCCTCTTGTCATTTTTCCGAAAAAGCATTTAGTGATACCGTTGCATTTAGTTTAGGTGTGGATCAAACTATTGGTACGCGTAATGCACCTACCTTAGCTAACCTTGCTTATCACCCTTACTTTACTCGTGAAGGTGGAGTGCCGACCTTAGAAATGCAAATTCTTGTTCCTATTCAAGAACATAATGAGTTCGATTTTAACCTTGTTTTGATTATTGAAAAATTACAAAAAGATTCTATTTATCAACAGATGAGTAGAGTTGCTTATGACCGAGGAGAAATGGATGCTTTTGTTTTGACTAGAGCGATATCGACATTTGAAAGAAGTTTGCTAAGTGGAAATAGTCGCTACGATAAGTTTTTTTTCCAAAATAATAACAATGCATTGACGGAAGCTGAACTCCGAGGAATGGATTTATTTTTTGGAGAAAAAACAGGATGTAGCAATTGCCATAATGATTTTAGCTTCACTAATTATGCCTTCGAGAATAATGGACTCTATGAAAATTATTCTGATCCAGGAAGATTTAGATTGACAGGTGATGAAAGTGATCGAGCAAAATTTAAGGTGCCGACCTTAAGAAATATAGAACTAACTGCGCCTTACATGCATGATGGTTCAATGAAAACGTTAGAAGAAATTATTTTGCATTATGAATCAGGAGGGAAGAATTATCCAAATAAAAGCAATTTGATTGAGCCTTTTGTTTTATCTGAAATTGAGAGAAATGAACTTGTATTGTTTTTAAAAACACTCACCGATGAGTCATTTATTAATAATCCCCTTTTCAAAGAGTAAATATTATAACAATGAAATTACATAAAATATTTTTAGTAGGTTTTTCCTTGGCATTGATTATAGTCGCTTGCAAAAAAGATGATGAGCCGGTAGAGATTCCAATTATAAAAGATGAAACACCTTATGTTTTGGAATATGGAAATTTTCCTCCGCCAACTTTACCATCTGATAATGCATTAACTGTACAAGGTGTGCAATTAGGAAAAATGCTATTTTATGATAAAAAATTATCGGAAGGGGAGTTGCAAGCTTGTGCAGATTGTCACCGCCAACCAGATGGATTTTCGGATACTTTAAAGTTTTCACTTGGAGTAGCAGAGTTGCCAGGCAAACGTCAAGCAATGCCGATTTTCAATATGGCATGGCACACTAATCAGTTTTTTTGGGATGGTCGAGCTAATTTGTTGCGGGATCAATCATTACTTCCCATCCAAGATGAATTGGAAATGGATGAAACTTTAGAAGACGTAATTACTAAACTAAGTGCAGAGCAAACGTATCGAGATCAATTTACTCGTGCTTTTGGAACAGCAGAAATTACTTCGGAAAAGATATCATTGGCGATGGAACAATTCATGCTTTCTATCATTTCCAATGATGCTAAATACGATAAATTTTTAGCAGGCAATGTACAATTAACAGAAAGTGAAGAACGTGGAAGAGTGTTGTTTTTTCAAGAATATAATCCATTTTTTCCAGACGATTCTGGAGCAGATTGTGCGCATTGTCATGGAGGAGATAATTTTGAAAATGATCTTTACATGAATAATGGTTTGGATACTGATGCGGAATTTTTAGATATGGGAAGGGAAGCTGTTACGATGGATGCTGCTGATCGAGCAAAATTCAAAGTACCTACTTTGCGAAATATTGAAGTCACTCCTCCGTACATGCATGATGGTCGTTTTCAAACGTTAGAAGAAGTTGTCAATCATTATAATGAAGGGATTAAAGAATCTTCGACTGCTGATCAAACGGTTCTAAATACCAAAGACACCGGTTTATTTTTGACGGAGCAAGACAAAGAGGATTTAGTTAATTTCTTAAAGACCTTGACTGATCAGACCTTTTTAAATAATGAGGAGTATCAATCGCCTTTTTAATTTATTAAGAAATTTATAGAAAAAGAAAAATCGTTTTTGGAGCAATTCAGGAACGATTTTTTTACGTCCTTGTCATTCTTTCCTGCAACCTATATTGAAAACACCACTCTTTAAAAGTGTCCATTTATTTCCCAAACATCCCTTTCCCATTTTTCCATTAAAAAAAATACCATTTATTATCTAATATTTATTAGTTTCAAACTTCATTTTTGAAATCAAAAAAACAAACAATGCGAAACCATTTAATCTTATTCTTTTTATTCATTTCATTTTTGTCTTTTGCCCAAGATTCACCCAACTGGTTGCGACATGCTTCCATCTCTCCAGATGGAACTCAAATCGTATTTACCTACAAAGGTGATTTGTATAAAGTTGCAGCAACAGGTGGAGATGCCTCTCAGTTAACTTACCATGATGCGCACGACTACAAAGCAGTTTGGAGCAAGGATGGATCTAAGATTGCTTTTGCCTCAGATCGATATGGCAACTTCGATATCTTCGTCATGGAAGCACGAGGAGGTGCTGCTAAAAGATTAACTTTTCATTCCAATAGCGAAATGCCATATACTTTTTCTCATGATGATAAAAATATCATTTTTGGAGCCATTCGCCAAGACGATGTTAAGCATAGACAATATCCTCATCGTTCACAATCTGAATTGTATTCAGTTTCAGTTGACGGTGGACGAGTCAATCAATTGTTAACGTTTCCAGCTGAAGATGTAGAAGTTTCTAAGGATGGAGGAATGTTAATTTATATGGATAAAAAAGGTGGAGAAAATGAATGGAGAAAACATCATACCTCTGCGATCACTAGAGACATTTGGACTTACAATGTAAAAACCAAAGCACATAAAATGATCACGACTTCCACAGCGGAAGATCGTTCGCCTATTTTTTCTTCGGATGAAAAAAGTATGTACTTTCTAAGTGAGCGAAGTGGCACTTATAATGTGCATAAAATGTCTATTTCCAATCCAAGTCAAACTTCACAATTAACGGATTTTAAATTACACCCAGTTCGCTTTTTAAGTATGGGAAATGGTGTGTTAAGTTTTGGTTTTGATGGAGAATTATATACGATGAAGGAAGGTGAAAAACCAAAAAAGGTTAAAGTCAATATCATCACTCAAGACAAAAATAATAACGATAAATTTATTTCTATTAATGGTGGTGTAAGTCAAATGTCTATTTCACCTAATGGAAAAGAAATTGCTTTTATTTCAAGAGGAGAAGTATTTGTTACCTCTGTGGGCGAATCATTTACTAAACGATTAACCAATACTCCAACTGCGGAAAACTTTGTTTCATGGGGGCCAGAAGGGAAATCTGTGATCTATAGCGGAGAGCGAAATGGAAAATGGAGTGTCTATAAAACAGAGAAGGTTCGAAAAGAAGAACCATTTTTTTATGCCTCTACTTTGATTAAAGAATCACCAGTTCTCGAAAATGGAAAAGATAATTACTTAGCAGCATATTCACCTGATGGAAAAAAGTTGGCGTACATCGAAGATCGTCGGACGCTGAAAATTATGGACGTTGCCACTAAAAAAGAAGTTACCCTTTTGACACCAGAAGATTTATTTCACATGCGAGATGGTGATCAATATTTCACGTGGAGTCCTGATTCAAAATGGTTGTTGGTCGATTGGGGATTGTCTTTGAATAATAGTGATGTTTTATTAATGGCTGCAGATGGATCGAAGCGGGTAAATTTAAATGAAAGTGGTTACTATGATTACAGCCCCAAATGGGTAAATGGTGGGAAGCAAATGCTATGGGTGAGTAATCGAGATGGTTTGAAATCTTATGCCACAAGTGGCCGTTCCGAGAGTGATGTGTACAGTATGTTTTTTACGCAAGAGGAATGGGATAAGTTTAATTTAAGTGAGGAGGATTATAAATTGATGAAAGCAATCGAAGAGGCAGAGAAAAAAGCTAAGGAAGAAAAAGAGAAAAAGGATAAGGAAAAAGACAAAGACAAAAAAGATGACAAGAAAAAGAAAGGAAAAGATAAAAAAGGAGATGACGATAAAAAAGATAAAGACAAGGAAAAAGACAAAGATAAACCTTTAACTTTTGATTGGGATAGCATGAAAGATCAAAAGAGTCGTTTGACGATTCATTCCTCTAGATTAGGTGATGCAGTACTTTCAAAAGATGGAGATAAATTATATTATTTATCAAGGTTCGAAGGTAAGATGAATTTGTGGAGTACAGATTTGAGAACGAAAGAAACTAAGATGGCGATGAAACTTGGCGCTAATTTCGGAAGTCTTCAATGGGATAAAGAGACAAAAAATCTCTATCTATTAAGTGGAGGAAAAATTTCCAAAATTGATCCTGAAGCGGGTAAAAAGAAGGGCGTCAAAATTAAAGGCGAAATGGAATTTGATTCAAATGCAGAAAGAGAGGCGATGTTTAACCACGTTTGGATTCGAACAAATGCGATTTTTTATCATCCTGATTTTCATGGAATCGATTGGAATAAAATGAAAACGGAATATAAAAAATACCTTCCTTCCATCGGAAACTCCTACGAATTGACGGAGATGCTTTCTGAAATGTTGGGTGAGTTAAATGTTTCTCACGCAGGAGCAGGGTATCGAGGAGGAAGTATGTCTAACAAAGATGCAACTGCTTCCCTCGGAATTTTTATGAATTATGATCATACGGAAAATGGAATTTTGATTGATGAAATTATCAAAGGTGGACCACTTGACAAATCGAAAATTAATATCAAAGCTGGTATGATTATCGAAAAAATTGATGGCGAAACAATTGAACCAAATCAAGATGTGGCAAAATATCTAAATCGAAAAGCCAATAAATTCACCTTACTAGAAGTACTTGATCCGGCTACTAAAAAAAGAGAAATGATTACGATCAAACCAATTTCTCTTGGTGCTGAAAATCGATTGCTTTACAAAAGATGGGTAAAACAAAATGAAAAAGAAGTCAATGAAAAAAGCAATGGAACATTAGGATACGTCCACATACCAGGAATGGGAGATGGGCCGTACCGAGATATTTATCAAGAAATGATGGGTAAATATTTTGACCGCAAAGGAATGATTATCGACACTCGATTTAATGGAGGAGGAGATTTGGTTGCTGATTTGGCGATGTTCTTTACAGGTGTTCCATTTATCACTTATGCAACTGAAGCAAAAGTAGTTGGAGGTGAACCAACTTCCCGTTGGACTAAGCCAACTTTGGCAATGATTAACGAGGCACAATATTCTGATGGACATTGTTTTGCTTGTGGATATTCTGATTTGAAAATTGGAAAAACCGTTGGGATGCCAACACCAGGAACGTGTAGTTTTGCTGGATGGGAAGGATTACCTGATGGATCATATTGGGGAGTCGTGCCGGTTAGTGCAAAAGACATCAATGGAAAATGGATGGAAAATTTGCAAACAGAACCAGATGTAAAAGTAAAAAATGAACCAGGCGTGATTGATAATGGAAGAGACCAACAGTTGGAAAAGGCAATTGAAGAAATGATGAATGATGTGAAAGAATAAGCTTAGATTTATTTTAATAAAATAAAAAAGTCCTTTTCAATTAATTTTGAAAAGGACTTTTTTCATGGAAAAGGTTTGTATTTTTGCTCTTCAAAAATTAAATAGATGGAAGAAAATATGTCGATGTCAGAAAGTTGTTTTACTAATTTCCAATCCTCTATTTCAGGTTACACTTTGCCTGAAAAATTCACCTTCCCGTTTTATTACGATCCTCATCCACTTTGTTTATTGGCTGCCAAAGAATTACAAAATCATATAGAAACTCAAACGGAATGGGAATATGATTTTGGTTTAGAAGAAGAAAAACCTGATGTTATTATTGGGAAAATGTTCGGTGTTCTTGTGGTTCAAAATGAGAAAAATGAAATCGGTTACCTTTCTGCTTTTTCAGGAAAGTTAGGAGACAGTAGTCATCGTGCTAAATTTGTTCCACCTGTAATTGATGTTTGGGAGGAAGACAATTTTTTAAATAATGGGATGGAAGAACTCAATGTTATTAATCAGGAAATAAAAAAACTGGAAAGTCTCCCTGAGTTTATTGCTGGTTTGGAAGTAATGAAACAAGATCAATTACTTGCTGCAACTCAAATCGAAGCGCAGAAGGAGAAAATGAGAAATAATAAAAAAGAACGAAAACTAAAAAGACAAAGAGAAAAAGAATCGACCTCTCCAGAGAATTTTGAAGGAATAAATAAAGGCTTAAATCAAGAAAGTATTAATGGGAAAAAAGAATTAAAAAGGCTCCTAGAATTTTGGAAGGAGCGAACCGATCAAAATCAAAAAAATGTAGAACAAGTCAAAACGACTATTGATGAATTAAAATTAAAACGAAAAAATAAATCTGCAGGTCTTCAAAAAAAGATATTTGACCAATACCAATTTCTAAATCAAGCAGGAGAAATAAAAAGTTTGTTGGACATATTTGAGGACAAAACTCCCATGGGGGGAACAGGTGAATGTGCTGCTCCAAAACTACTGCAGTATGCATTTCAACATAAAATGAAACCGTTGGCGATGGCTGAATTCTGGTGGGGACAATCTCCTAAATCTGAAATCAGGAAGCATCGGAATTTTTATCCAGCTTGCATCGGAAAATGTAAACCCGTATTGTCGTACATGTTGGAAGGCATAGAGATGGATGAAAATCCTTTGTTGAAAAATCCTGCGGAAGGAAAAGAAATAGAAACTGTTTTTGAAGATGAACATTTATTAGTGATAAATAAACCGGCTGAATTTTTATCCGTTCCAGGGAGATATATTAAAGATTCTGTAGCGCAAAGAATGAAAGAAAAATTCCCAGAAGCAACTGGGCCATTGATTGTTCATCGATTGGACATGTCAACATCGGGTATTATGTTGATTGCAAAATCGTTAGAGGTACATAAAGTTTTGCAATCCCAATTTATCAAACGGACGATCAAAAAAAGATATGTTGCCTTACTCGAAGGCATCGTTTCAGAGGACGAAGGAACGGTAGACTTGCCCTTGAGGACGGATTGGAATGAAAGACCAAAGCAACTAGTTTGCTATGAAAGTGGAAAGTCAGCTCAAACGAAATGGAAAGTCATCGAGCGAAAAAATAAACAGACTCGAATTTATTTTTTTCCAATCACAGGTCGTACGCATCAGTTGCGAGTGCATGCTGCTCATCTGCTTGGATTGAACTTGCCGATAATTGGCGATGATTTATATGGAATAAAAAGTAAGCGATTGTGCTTGCATGCAGAATGGATTGAATTCCTGCATCCGATCAGTCGAGAGGTGATGAGTGTAAAAGTGGAGGCGGAATTTTAAATTTTATTTATTGTCGTATTCACTTTAGCGAAACGGAAACCTGACTTTTTGAAAAACCTTTGTACAAATAAAAAAATGTAGCTCAGTATTTTTGATCAACAACTTTAAAAAACTAAAGACATGATCAAAAAACTAAAGCAACAGAAAAAGCTAATATATTTTTCGCTAGGATTATTTTTCTTCACGTATGTTTTTACAAGATCTATTTTAGTCGGAATTACTTTTGATGAGGCGTGGACGATTGGCGTTTTTGTTCGAGGATCTTTTTATAATATTTTTGCTGGAGAGCCAGCCATTGCCAATAATCATTTGTTGAATTCCTTTTTGATAAAGTTGATTTATTCCTCTGGACAAGAGACCATTTTTTTAGCACGGTTACCCAATCTTATTTCGATGGTAGCTTATTTATATTTTTCCTATAAAATTTGTGATACTTTTTTTAAACCATTTCTTGGGATAAGTTTATACCTAATATTAATTTCAAATCCTTTGTTGTTAGACTTTTTTGGATTGGCTAGAGGCTATGGATTGGGACTCGGTTTTCTTATGTCTTCGATATTTTATCTTTTAAAATTCAAAGAAACAGGCAAATCTAAAAATGGCATTTTCGCACTCCTGCTGGGAAGTTTCGCCGTACTCAGCAATTTTACTTTTTTATTCTTTTGGGTTGGATTACTTGCGGCGAACCAATTGATTTTTTTAACTCAGCGAAGATTTGTTTGGAAAAAAATCAAAACTAACTACCTTCGGTTTTTAGGTTTAAATATTTTGATTTCTCTTGTTATAAGTGGTCTGATTTATTTTCCCATTCAAAAATTGAGGGAGTTAGGTGGATTTTGGTATGGAGGGAATGATGGGTTTTATCAAGATACTTTAATTTCTCTAGTAGCCTATTCGATGGGGAATTTGGTTTCTATGGAAGCAATTGTTTTGTTGTTAAATGTTTTTTTAATCCTTTTCTTTCTGGCATTAATTTTTTCTCTTTTTAAAAATTTAAAATCAAAAAAGGTTTTGCAAAGCCCTGTTTTGATTTTGCTAGTTTTATTATTTATTCCTTTTGGGTTAAATATTTTTTCACATCATTTTTTAGAAACTAAATATTTGGTCAATCGAACTGCCTTGTTTTATTTTCCACTTTTTATGATTGGGTTTGCATTTTTTATTAGAGAAAATAAATGGGAATATACCTTGGTTTTTATGCGAGGATCAATAGCATTGTTTTCGCTTTTAGCACTTTTTAATTTTTATAAAAATTCCAATTTATATTGCACCATTATTTGGCCATTTGATTCTCGAACCACCGAGGTTTTGAATTATATCAATGAAAAAGGAAAACAACAAAACAAAATTTTCATTCTTGATTCAACTGTCATGTTTTCAAGTGCACTAAAATATTATGATTGGAAAAAGAAATATAAGTATGTAGTTTATGCGAAGGATCAACCTGATAATTTAGATAAAAGTTTGGCGGATTATTTTTTATTTTATGAAAAATCGTTGACAGATGTGGATTATGATCCAACGAAGGAGGAAGTCAATTTATATCCGAGAGATAAAGTTTTATATTTTGAAAAAGAAGGGATCGCTTTGTTATCAAATTTGAGAAAATAAAAAAATAACCTTCCATCTTTTAAAAGATGGAAGGTTATTTTTTTAAGGTTTAGTGATTATGTCCTTTCCTCCTTTTTCTAAGTTTTTTAAAAAATAATCTGTCATCATGAGATACAAATGACGTCGAGTATTTTCGCCTTCATAAATTCCATGCGACCGATTAGGGTAGGGCATAACTTGAAATAATTTATTGTGTTTGATCAATTCATTGATGAGAACTTCTGCATTTTGATAGTGAACATTATCGTCCGCAGTACCATGAACGAGTAATAAATTTCCTTTCAAATTCTTGGCATAAGTTAAAGGCGAACCCTCCACGAAATCTTCTTTATTTTCCCAAGGCACGCCCATGTATCTTTCTTGATAAATATTATCATACAATAATTGATTGGCAACTGGCGCAACTGAAATTCCTGTTTTGTAAATTTCAGGATATCTGAATAATAAATTCAATGTCATCGAACCACCACCACTCCAACCCCAAACACCCATGCGGTCCGCATCTACAAAATCCCACTTTTGAATTTCCTTGGCAGCCATCGCTTGGTCTCTAGAATTGATCACACCGATTTTTCGATAAATACTTTTTCGCCATTCACGACCTCTAGGAGAAGGGGTACCTCGATTATCTAAAGTCATAATGATATAACCTTTTTGAGTCAACATTTGATGATATAAATTCCCCTCCCAATTGTCCTTTGCAGTTTGCCCCCAAGGTTCTCCGTACACATAAAAAATGATTGGGTATTTTTTACTTGGATCGAAGTCATGCGGCTTGATCATATATCCATCCATTTCGACACCATCTTCAGTTTTTACTCTGAAAAATTCAGTAGGACTAGTAGCTAAAGCATCGAAGGTTTTTTTATAATCTTCATTATCATACAACAACTTGATCCGTTGATGATTAGGCAAACTAATGAGTTCTTTTATCGGCGGAGTATTAGCATTGGAGAAAGTATGAAAGGCAAATTTTCCGCCAGGTGCAATCTGGTAACTATGTGTACCTTCTTGACTATCAGGGCTTAAGCGTTCTGCTTTTCCTTTTCTGGTTAGAGATGTTCGGTATAAATATCGTTGAGTTGGATTGTCAGGAGAGGCAATGAAATATACCCAACCACCTTTGATATCAATCTCTTGAATTGAAATAGCATCATAGTTGCCAGGGGAAAGCATAGTCTCTTTTTTACCATCTTTAGAAATAGAATAAAGATTTCGCCAGCCATTTTTTTCGCTGGTCCAAGTGAAGGCTTTTCCTTCTTCTAACCAAAGCCAATCGTCCGGTTCGACTGCATCAATCCAAGCTGTTTCTATCTCCGTGTGTATATTGTTAGAGTTTCCTGTTTTGATATTACTCCACCAAAGTTTTAAGGTGTTTTGTTTACGATTGATTTGTTGGGATAGGAGATGTTGGCTGTCTTCTCCCCACATCATTCGCGGTAAATAATTTTGGATGGGATCACCTGGGATATCCATCCATCTAGTTTTTCCATTTGAGATAGAGACAACTCCAATTTTGCAAGAAGAAGGATCCTCCCCGACTTTTGGATATTGCACAGGAATAGTTTGAGAATAAATTGAATCAGTCGTATTTATCATCAAAAAGTTTTTAATGTCTTTGGCATCAACTTGCCAGTAAGCAATATTTTCACCATCAGGACTCCATCGGAATCCATCTCGACAACTAAATTCTTCTTCGTAAGCCCAATCAAAAGTTCCATTGATTAAGGTGGTTGAACCATCAAAAGTTAATTGCTTAATTACGCCCGAAGGAATTTCTTCCACATAAACATTGTGTTCGCTGACGTAGGCCACTTGATTATCATTTGGAGAAAATTTAGCAAACATCAAGGAAGAAGATTTTAAGTTTTTTCCTAATTGATGTAATTGCCCATTTTTCAAATTTAAAATCCAATAATCTCCTTTGGTATCATACCTCCAAACTCGAGTAGTGTTGGTGAAGATCATCAATTGCTTTTTGTCATGAGACCAAATATAATTGGAAATGCTTAGCGGTGTTTTCTCTCCGACCGGAATTAATTTTTCAGCATCGACTAATACTTTTCGATTACCGGTTTTGGTTTCGTAAGAAACAATGTCTCGACCTTTTTTATGTGTTTTAGATTTTTCTAAAGTAGTGTACGCCACTCCATCCTCCATCCAACGTGCTTGTCCAAAATAATCCATTTGGAAATCACCAGATTCATAAATTCGATCAATAGAAAGCCATCGTTTGTCTTCTGGTTTTTGGGAAAAAATAAAATACGGAAGCAGAATACTGAAAAAGAAAAGGGAAAGTTTTTTCATAATTATTATTGGTTTTAATTTTTTCTAAAGGTAGGATTTTGATTTTAAATATAACCTAAAATTACTGATGAGAAGGAAGTTCTTGTACCTGAAGTTAAAAATAAACAAAATTAAATTTTAACAAGATTGTAACATTTGATAAAATCAATTCGTCTGCTATTTGAACTTAAAAATGAAATAACCTTAGTTTTATTTTCTTTTAAATTTTACTTCTTTTTTATTGATATCCTTCTGAATGTGGTTCAGAAGGTAAATAGAATTCCTATGTGAAATATAGAAATTAAATTAAGTTTTCCATTATTTTTTCATCATCCATAATAAAATCGAAATATGAAAAACCTACTTATTATCATAACACTTTTCCTTTCTTTCTTTTCCCTGAATGCTCAAACAGGAATTATACAAGGACAACTCGCCGATGAAAAAGGAGTTATTCTAGAATATGCAAATGTATTGTTATTAAATCCTTTAGACTCTACTTTAATCAAAGGAGTCGTGACGGATTTGGAAGGTAATTTTGTTTTTGAGGCTGTTGAAAAAGGAAGTTATTTAGTCTCAGCATCTTCGGTTGGATTCAATGAAAGCTATTCTACTTTGATTAAATCTAACAATAATAAAATTATGATTGATCCTTTAATTTTAACGCAAGGTGTTGAGCTTTCAGAGGTGACAGTCACGACCAAAAAACCTTTTATTGAAATGAAGGCTGATAAGATTGTAGTCAATGTTGAAAACAGTACAGTCAACTCAGGAAACTCTGCTATCGAGATTTTACAAAAATCTCCAGGCGTGATGATTGACAAGGATAATAATATTAGCCTTCGAGGTAAGCAAGGAGTCCTTGTGATGATCAATGGCAAAAACCAATATTTGACTGGTGATGAATTAACGAGATTATTAGAATCTATGCCTGCTGAAAATATTCAAAATATAGAAATCATTACGAACCCGTCGGCTAAGTATGATGCTGAAGGGAATTCAGGAATAATTAATATCAGGTTGAAGAAAAATAATAAAATTGGTTTCAACGGTTCCATAAATGCAGGTGCACGGAAAGGGGAAAAACTGAGTTATAACAATGGCTTAAATTTTAATTACAGATCTGATAAAATGAATATTTATGGTTCATCAGGTAGGAATGATTGGAAAGGAGTAAAGGACATGACGCTCAAAAAAGTGATTCCTTATAACAATGGTACTACAACTTTTGATCAAGTTGCAGAGATGGAGGATACTGAAGTAAGTTATAATTCTAGACTTGGAATTGATTATACGATTTCAGATAAAACAACAGTTGGTGTTTTGTATAATTTTAATCGAGCAAATGCTTCTTGGATACATGATAACCAAACAACCATTACAGGGGACAATACTCCTGGGTTTAATCTTCTAAATGTATATGGGGTAACAGATGTAATTTGGAATCAACATTCGTATAATTTTAATGTGGTTCATAATTTCGATGACAAGGGAACATCTTTGACATTGGATGCAGATTATTCTTTTTATAAAAGTGTAATTGATAATACCTATGACAATAATTATTTTGATGAAAATAATGAGATGGTTTTATCTCCATTTATGTTAAGAAATAAGGATCGTTCTGATATAAATATTTTTGCTGCCAAAATGGATTTTTCAAAATCTTTTGAAGGTTATCAAATTGAAGTAGGTGCAAAATTAAGTATGGTGAAAACAGATAATGATTCGAAATATGAAGCTTTAGAAAATGGAATTTGGGAAAATCAAATTAACAGAACTAACAATTTTATTTATGATGAAGATGTGTTGGCTGGCTATGCTAATGTTTCCAAAAATTATGGAAAAGTAAATGTTCAAGCAGGACTTCGAGTGGAACAGACTAGAAGTTTAGGGAACTCTGTAACGTTGGAAGAATCGGTTCCTCGGAATTATACCGACTTTTTTCCTAGCCTAAGTTTATCTCACACTATTGGCAAAAAACATAGTTTGAGTTATAATTATTCCAGAAGAATTAATAGACCAAGTTACCAAGACTTAAATCCTTTTATTGGATATTTAGATGAGTATACATTTGAAATCGGTAATCCATTTTTAAATCCTCAGTATTCAAATTCGGTTGGAATGAATTATGGTTTTGGAAATCTATTTTTTATTTCAGCGAATTATAGCCGCACTAAAGATGCGATGACAGAAGTGATTGAACAATTTTCCTCAGAAAATAAAACCTTCCAAACTAATATAAATTTAGATAATTATAACTCTGCTGATTTGACCTTTTCGACAAGTATCCCTTTGGGGAAAATAGGTGTAACGAGAATTAATTTGACGAGTTTTTATAATGATTTTAAATCAAGTATTCCTTCTGGAACTTTGGACAATCAGAATGTGGCGTATCACATTTATATTGGAAATGAATTTAATCTTCCCGCTGGCATTATTATGGAAGTTACTGGAACTTACCAATCTAAATTGACTTATGCTTTGTTTAAATTGAATGCACAATATGGTGTGGATTTAGGATTTTCAAAAGATATTCTAAAAGGTAAAGGAAGCTTAAAAATTGGAGTTGATGATATTTTTGATATTCGTCAGAATGATGTCTTTGTTAGGCAAGATGATATTTATTTAGATGTTACTCAGAAGCGAGATACACGAAGAGTGAAAGTTAGTTTTAAATATAAATTTGGAAATAATAAATTGAAAAGTGTGCGGAATAGATCGACTGCAACAGAAGATGAGAAGTCGAGGATAAAAGGGTAGGAGTCCAATGGTAATTTCCTTCTTTCCATTATGAAAAAAACATCCCGAATTTCCAATTTGAAAATTCGGGATGTTTCCTATTTTAAGTTTTTTAATTACTATCAAATATAGTCATATTCATATATAATTTTTCGTCTTCAATAGGTTCCATGAAAGGAAAACTTACTTGAAAAGTACTTCCTTTTCCTTCTTCAGATTGAACAATCCGAATGTCTCCATCTAATTTTCCTATCATCTTTTTACAGATACTTAACCCTAATCCTGAACCAGAATAAGTGCCTCGGTCATTCAATCTTTTGAACATTCCGAAAACTCGATCTTGAAATTGAGGAGCGATGCCAATTCCATTATCTTGAAAGTGAAAGTAATGAGTTCTATTCTGTTCGAAGTAGGTAACTTTGATTAATGGAAAAAGGCTTTCATTATATTTTAATCCATTTTCAATTAAGTTTTTGAAAACTAAGAATAGAAAAAGTTTATGGGTTTTGATAGTAGGTAAATTATTAAATTTCACCTTCCCTTTTTTTTCCATTAATAGAATGGAAACAGATTCAGTAATGTCACTCATCATTGCTTGAATGTCAGCATCTTCTGCTGGTTTTTTAGCATCATTTCCAATTTTTTGAAATACAGAAACATCTTCGATCAATTGATGTAACTGTTTTCCACTATTACCAATAATATTTAAATATTCACCAATCTTTGATTCTGCACTAATTTTCTTTTTTGCCAAGGTGCTAAATCCAACTATACTTCTCAAAGGTTCCTTTAAATCATGAGAAAGGATTTTATTAAATTGATCTAATTCCTCATAAGATTTACTCAACATCATGTTGGCATTTTCTAGGTCTTTAGTCCGACTTTCTACTTCTTCTTTGAGTCTTTTATTATATTTCATTTTTTGAAAAAAGGCTCCAAAAACAAACAGTAATCCAAATAGAAATAATGTCGCGATAGCGTATAGGAATTTATTTTGAGAATTTTTTTGTGCAACTTGTGCCGCTAGAATTTGATTTTCTTTTTCCTTTTGGTCAGAGCCAAATTTTATTTTTAAAAATTCTGTTTGTTGCATTTTCTTTTCATTGGCCATACTATCTTTAATAGTATTTACTTCGACCATATATTGATATGCCTTTTTATAATTACCTAGTTGATCCGATGTTTTATGAGCTTCTTTAAACCATTCTAAAGTATTAAGCAATGATTCTTTATTATCCTCTTTAATAAAATTTTCATAGATGTTAAGCGCCTCTCCATGGTCTCCTTGAGCATTCAAAAGTCTGGCTTTAAATTCCATACAGAATTCTAAATCAGCTTTACTCTGTGTTACTGAAGCTATCAATAATGCAGAATTATAAATTTTTTGTGCAGCTAAAATTTTATTTTTTTTGAGGGCAACATCACCTTGGTTTAAGATGAAAGCTAGTTTCATTGATTTCTGATATTCAACAATTGCATCAAGCCCCTTTTCATTGTATAGACTTGCTTCATCGTAATCTTTTTTCTGGAAATAAAGATTAGATAATTCTAAATAAGTCTGACTTAAATCCTGTTTCTCTTTGAAAAATTCTTGTTCAATTTTATTGGTTTCTAAAAAATATTTTTCACTGTTATCATAGTCTTTTTCACGTTCAAAAAGTTGTCCCAAAGAGTAAAGTGCTTGAATAGAAAGAAAGGTATCTTTTTGTTCTTTAGCATCTTCTAATAATTTATAGTAAGATTTTTGAGCAAATTCAAGATCACCTAATTGCATTAAAATATAACCTTCCGTATAATTATATTCATTCTTTAATTTTTGAGAGATGTCTTCTATTTCAAGTAAGTGTTTAGAATTTTTTAATATCTGATAGGCATTAACATAATTAAATTGACTTAATTCGTAGTCAATTAATTTGATAGAAAAAGATAGCTCATCATCTTTAGATATTTTAAGTCCTTTGGATAGAAGTTTTTTAGATTCCTCAATGTGAAAAGTTAATTTTTGATGATCTTCATAACTATATTTATAAATAGAATCTAAATGCATGCTGAACTTAGCAGAGTCAGGAGTAGATTCAAGAAATGAAAAAGTGGAATTTTTTTCTTGGCAAAAGGTTGAACCTAAAAATAATATTTGCAAAACTAATATAGACCAAATTTTAACTTTCATTCTTAAAATAGGATTATGTGGTTTTATTAAAAAAACGACGGTGCTATAAATCTATTCGATAAATAGTAGAAAGAAGGTGGGAATATTATGTTAATTTGATTTATAGAGAGAATTCATTATTTCGGCGAAACTGTTATGGATCTGGTGTCCTAAAAGGTGGTTTTGCAATAAGCATTCCAATAAAGTATTTTTATTCTCAAAATAATCTTTTCCTACTCCTTGCATTTTATTACTTTTGCCGCTTAAATAAAATATATATGATTTTAGTAGAAAATATAGCGGTAGAATTTAGTGGACACACACTCTTTAAAGATGTGAATTTTGTCATCAATCCAGATGATAAAATTGCTTTGATGGGAAAAAATGGAGCGGGAAAATCCACTATGATGAAGATCATTGCAGGGAAAGACAAACCAACTCGTGGAAATGTTCAAATGCCCAAAGAGGCAGTAATCGCTTACCTTCCACAGCACTTGTTGACGGATGATAATTGTACTGTTTTTGAGGAAGCTTCCAAAGCATTTGGGAAAGTATTCGAGATGAAACATGAGATGGAACGACTCAATAAAGAGTTGGAAACCCGAACAGATTATGAGTCTGATGAGTACATGTCGATCATTGATAAAGTGACGGAATTGGGAGATGTTTACTACATGTTGGAGGATGTGAATTATGATGCGGAGGTGGAAAAGACGTTGCTGGGTTTAGGTTTTAAAAGAGAAGATTTTCATCGCCCCACAGATGAGTTTAGTGGAGGTTGGAGAATGCGAATTGAGTTGGCGAAAATCCTTTTGCAAAAACCAGATTTGATTTTGCTCGATGAGCCGACCAATCATATTGATATTGAATCGGTGATTTGGTTAGAAGATTTTTTAATTAATAAAGCGAAAGCAGTACTCGTCATTTCACATGATAAAGCTTTTATTGACAACATCACGAATCGAACTATCGAGATAACGATGGGTCGAATTTATGATTACAAAGCCAACTATTCGCACTACTTAGAATTACGGAAAGATCGTCGAGTACATCAGTTAAAGCAGCACAACGAACAGAAAAAACAGATTGAAACGCACAAGCGATTTATCGAAAGATTCAAAGGGACTTATTCCAAAACAAACCAAGTTAGTTCGGTCGAACGAATGTTGGAAAAAATGGAAATCATCGAAGTAGATGAAGTGGACAAATCTGCTTTGAAATTAAGATTCCCTGCTTGTCGCCGCTCAGGTGATTATCCAGTTATCGCTAAACATTTATCGAAAAAGTATGATGAGCATGTCGTTTTTAGCGATGCGAATATGACGATCGAAAGAGGTGAAAAAGTTTCTTTCGTTGGTCGAAATGGAGAAGGGAAATCGACAATGATAAAAGCAATCATGGGCGAGATTGAATTTGATGGAGAATGCAAATTGGGACATAATATTGAAGTCGGATATTTTGCTCAAAATCAAGCTTCGTTGCTTGATCCACAATTGACGGTTTTCCAAACCGTTGATGAAATTGCCAAAGGAGAAATCCGAACTCAACTCAAAAATATCTTAGGTGGTTTTATGTTTAGCGGAGATGATATTGATAAAAAAGTGTCAGTACTTTCAGGAGGAGAACGAACTCGATTGGCGATGGTGAAATTATTGTTGGAACCTGTTAATTTTTTGATTCTCGATGAGCCGACCAATCACTTGGATATCAAATCAAAAGATATTTTAAAAGAAGCATTAATGGCTTTTGATGGGACTTTGATTTTGGTTTCTCACGATCGTGATTTTTTACAAGGATTGTCGCAGAAGGTTTTTGAATTTAAAGACAAGCGAGTCATCGAGCATTTTGAATCAATTGATGATTTCTTGGTGAGGAATAGAATTGAGAATTTGAAGGAGATTGATTTGATGAAGTAAACTTTTAATAAAAATCAAAATCAAAATCAAAAGTTCAAAGCGAGAACAGGGATTTTAAATCCCGGCTTAGTTTCCCTAAAATCAAAATCAAAATCAAAATCAAAATCAAAATCAAAATCAAAAATGACAACCTGCCTTTGTCGGCAAGCAGGTCAAAATCAAAAGTTCAAAAGGAGAACAGGGATTTTAAATCCCGGCTTAGTTTCCCAGGAATCAAACTTTCAATCAAAATCAAAAAATATGAAAAAGAATTTTTGGATCGTTATGATTCTGTTTTTTTCAATTGTTC
Source organism: uncultured Saprospiraceae bacterium (assembly GCA_937981555.1). Taxonomy (GTDB): domain Bacteria; phylum Bacteroidota; class Bacteroidia; order Chitinophagales; family Saprospiraceae; genus CAJQQY01. Next base: position 47,373 of record CALJOK010000010.1, on the reverse strand, counting down.
AGCATGCTCAAATTCCAGAAATAAACTGGGGAGAAAAGAATACACGAAAAGCTTTTGGAAAATATATCAATCAAAAACCATTAGGTTGTACGAATGAATATATTTTCATGAGAAACAAAACGAAAAATATAGAAGAATTAATTCAATATGATTTTAACAATAATTTTATAAAATCGATTCCTCTAAATTTTGATTTTAATGGGAAAGAGGTCAATGTTTATAAAATTATCAACACCTTTTCTGGTGATTATTTACTAGGAAGTAATCATGATAAAAAAATAAATAAAACCTATATTCATGCTACTCCAATTTTAGAAGGAGGTCGAATTCCAAAGTCACTCAAATCCCTTTTTACTTATGAATATAAGAAGCATAACGTTTGGGCAACAGATGATAAACATAACGAAGATAAAGTAGAAATACAGATAAGTTCTGATTCCACCAAAGTTCTTTTTGCCAATGTGACGAGTAATAAAGATCATCGAAAAAAGAAATACAAAGATGAATATGTAATTAATGTTTTCAATGATAAATTGGAAAAACTTTGGGAAAAGAAAATAGAGTTTTCCTTGGCAGATAAAGACATGGTTATTTCTCAATCTCAAGTTTCCAACAATGGAGATGTTTTTATCCTCATAAAAGAAAAATCCAAAGAGAAAAGAAGCAAATGGTGTCCTAGTTTTGATTATTCATTTCTTAAGGTAACTAGCAATGGAGATATTGAAAAAATTAGAATTGAAATCAAAAATGCATATCCTAAGCATGCTAAATTATCCATAGATAAAGATGGAAATTTTTACATCTTAGGTTATTTTACAGAAAAAGAAAAAAGAGACGTTTTTCGGTTAGAGCATGGGATTTTTTTTCATAAATATAACTCGAATGGTGAATTGGTTTTTCGAAAAAAAGATAATTGGGGAAAAGAATTTTATACGAAGCTAAAGGAAGAATATAATCTAGATAAAGAATCAACAGGCGCTGATGGTTTTTATATTGATGGAATAAGTATTGATTACCAACAGAATTCTATTTCTTTAATTTCAACACATCGTTTTCAAACGTTTGGAAATAGTAATAATGGAGGAAAGACAACTACTTCTAGATATAACTATGCTAATCATATAATCATTTCATCTTTTGATTTTGATGCAAATTTAAATTGGATGTCTTGTTTGGAAAAAAAATCTAATCCAAGGTCATTCTTTAGCAATATGATTTTTGGAAATTATAATGGAAATATTTATCTGATTTTCAATGCATCGAAAACGTTAGATGAACGAAAGGAAACTGAAATCAAAAAAAAGTACAGCGCAAAATTTACAGATTTTGCTATAGTAAATAGCAAGGGAGAAATTGATGAGCGAAAGACCATTTTTAATTCACAAGAGACAGGAGTATATTTTTATCCACAAAATTCAAGATTTATTGAAAAAGGAATTTTTCTGTTATTTGGTCGTGATAATAAAAGTGCAAGACTTGGTTTGATGAAACTACCTTAAAGAAATCAAAATCAAAATCCCTGTTTTCGTTTTGAAATTTTGATTTAAGTTTTATCCAACGCAGCCCGAATCTCCTCATACCGTTTTTTATCAATCGTATAAATTGTAATAAAAATAATCGAAAACAAATAAAGCCCCAACAAAATCGGCCCTCCAATCGTACCCAACCCATCAATCGCATTTTGAGGAATAACTTCCACTTCATTTTTACTCGGAAATGCAATCGCTTTTAATAATATTCCAGAAATAAAATAACCAATTCCCACCGTCATTTTATACGCAAAAGACAGCGCTGCAAAAAATAATCCTTCGTCTCTTTTTTGATTCTTCAATTCATATTCATCAATCACATCTGCCATCATCGAATTGACCACACTCAACGAAACCCATAAAAAAGCATAACCACCCATGACCGAAAAGAAATAATATTTGATCAAATTAGGGTCTCCATTTTCTGGAAATATGCCTAAAATCCGAAGGTTATAAGGCAAGCTAAAAATTACCGCAAATAGAATTGTAGCATAAATAACCGTTTTCTTTTTCCCCAACTTCTTCGCAATCCTTGGTGCTAAAATCAACGCCAAAATTCCACCCAATCCAGAAGCAATCGGCAAAGCAATCATTTCCGTTTCACTCAACCTAAAATAATATTCCATAAAATAAGTAGAGAAAACGGTCCCTACTCCCAGACCAATATAAACCATCATATTAAAACTGACGACCGCATTAAATGACTTGAGTTGAATCATTTTTCTAATGGTCTCTCGCAAATTTTTGAAGGAAAAAGGAGGTCGAGCAACCTGATTAGCCGCTTGAATTTTTGGAATCTCTTTTCTAGTTCCCCAAGTACTAATCAAGATTGCGATAATGATTAAAATTCCACAAAATAGGGCAAAGGCAGGGTAGGCGTTTTTATTTTCCAATCCTCTGGCAAACTCTTCTGTCGGAACAAAGAAAAATAGAAATCCTAAAATTATTGTTACCGTAGAAATCAATGCTCCAAAAGTAATTCGAATACTGGTTATCGAAGTCCGCTCTTCAAAATCAGATGACATTTCGGCACCCAATGACATCGCAGGAACAATAAATAGAGTCAATGAAAACCGAACCAAAATTGTAAAAATAGTCATCCACCAAAATAACCCAGATTGGCCTAAGGTCTCAGGAGGTAAAAATAAAAGCCAAATAGTTACGCCCAATGGAAGTGCTGAAAGAAACATAAACGGATGACGACGACCCCATTTTTTTGATTTCCAATTATCAGAAATTACACCGACCAATGGATCAGAAACGGCATCAAAAACCAAAGCAATTATAGTAGCTGTTCCAGTCAAAACAGGATCTAATCCTAAGACTTGATTATAGAAAATAAAAAGGAAAACTTGAAAAAGGCCATCTTTAATTCCTTGGGAAGCGAATCCAAGTCCGTACAACATTTTTGTTCTAGAAGATACTTGCATGGTTTTTTTATTTTGGATAAAACTACCTATTTAGTATCATAAAGTATAATTAATTAGTATTTGGAATACTGTTTTATTTGTTTTGCTGAAATTACTAATATGGTTTTATATTTTGTTGTAAAAAAGGATCAAAGCGTTTTGTAAGAAATTAGCATATTCCAAAAGCGAACATCTTACCTTTTTTTATTTTTAAAAACAAGGTTATCTTTATTAGAAGTTTATTAAATATCTTTTTCAAAAAAAACAAAACAAAATGAAAAAAACTCTACTCCTTCCTTTGATTTTTATGTGTGGATTTTATCATTCTCTTCAAGCGCAATCTAATTTATTTATTGATAATAGTTATTCTGTTGAACAAATGGTGATGGATTTTTTCGACGATCCATCGATTGTAATTTCAAATGTCACGACAACTGGAAGTAGTTCGAATATTGCTTTTTTTGATGCAGGAGGAACTGATTTGGGATTAGATGCAGGTATTGTATTTTGCAACGGAGAAGTAAATAATATTGCTGAAGCAGCAGATTTTTTTACTAGTGGTTCAACAGGAACAAGTGGAGATGTTGATATTGATTTGATGTCTTCCATGTCTGGGAGCCCTTTGTCTCAAGATGCAATTGCTATTGAATTTGATTTTACTGTCATGGCCAACGACACGTTGGATTTTAATTATGTTTTTGGATCAGAAGAATATCCAGAGTATGTTAACTCTTCTTTTAATGATGCTTTTGCATTTTTTATTTCAGGACCTGGAAGTACCGGGCCATTTAGTAATAATGCCAATAATATTTCTACCATTCCAGGCGGTACTACTGAGGTAGCGATCAATAGCGTCAATGATATGTCGAACAGTCAATATTATGTTGATAATTCAGCTGGACAACATATTGTTTATGATGGATTTACAACTTCCTTACCAGCTTCATTTATAGCTGTGGCAAATGAAACTTATCATGTGAAAATGGTCATCGCGGATAGAGGTGATTCATCTTTTGATAGCGGGATATTTCTTTCCTTTAATTCTTTAGGACAAGATAGTTTGTTGGTTCCGCCAGCAGAATTTAGTGTAACCGTCAATAACAATATGTTGGAAATTACGAACGATTCAAAATATGCCAGAACTTATGATTGGAATTTTGGAAATGGAGAAGTGTCTACAGAGCGTAATCCTCCAGCAGTTATGTATTCCACTCCAGGAGATTATACCGTGACTTTAACTACGCAAAATTATTGTTGCACAGATACGTACACGACAACAGTAACCATTATGGAAACTATTCAGCCTGTTACGATTACGACCACAACAACTAATAATCCATTAGCTTGTTTTGATGATCAAAATGCAAGTATTGATCTTGATGTGACTGGTGGAACACCTCCATTTACTTACACATGGTCACCCAATGTTCCCGATTTAAATGATTTGGGGGCAGGAGTTTATGAGATTACAATTACCGATTCAAATGGAGCAACTATCATCACTCAAGTGGAAATTACTCAACCTGAGGAGTTAGAATTAATATTAATTAGTTCGCCAGAAACAGATGGAAATATGAATGGAGCTGCTGAAGTGAGTACTTTATCAGGAGGAACTTCTGACTATCAATACCTTTGGTCAACAGGTGCAACTACTGAGGCTTTGGCAAATTTATCTGCAGGAGATTACACCGTTACAGTTACAGATGCGAATGACTGTATCATTATAGAAAGCATTACGGTAGAATCGATTACTAGTGTTTCTGATAAAAATGATTTCCCAATAACGTTATTTCCAAATCCAGTTAGTGAAAAATTATTTTTAAAATGGAAGGAAACTTCGGCGGTTGAGAGTTTAACTATCGTCAATGTTTTAGGAAAAATAATTCCTGTGAATTATGAAATAGGGAATGATTTTATTACCATCAATTTTGAAAACGATTTACCGATTGGAACTTATTTTCTTCAAATAAATTTAAAAGATGGTCGGAAAGCATCTTCAAGATTTATCGCGCAATAGAATTTAATTTCTCAAAAGAAAACACACTCAGAAGTAATTTTGAGTGTGTTTTTTTTTGCAAAAATTAGTTCAATCAAAACAGCGAATTCTTATTTCATATACTCTTTCTAATGTTATCTTCTTTAAAAAACTAAACAAATATTATGAAGAAATTTATCAAATTACTAACGTTTTCTATTTTTCTCTTTTTTCAAAATCAAAATTTACAAGCCCAAGTTTTTGTAGGTGGAGATGCTGCCTATTTTTTAAGCACAATTGTCAATCAAAACAATTATGGTTTTTCAGAATTAGATTATGAGTTTACTGGCAAGCCTGCTTTTGGTCTGTCCTTCGGCTATGCAGGATTTAACAAACACCATGTTCAAGCTGGTGTAAAATTGCTGAGACTGGGACAAAAATATTCTTCTAAATTGGACAATGTTACGCACTCCAGAAATGTAGAACTTAATTATATCATGATTCCTTTGAGTTATAAAATGGTATTCGGGGATACTGAAACTAACTCCTATGCCACGCGAGCATTTTTTTCGATAGGTGGATATGTTTCGTTGCTCAGTCGAGCTGAAACGACTTGGACCTTAGAAAGAGATGATGTCTCATTAGTAGACTTTCATCAAAGCCAAAATAGGAATGGAAATATTTTAGGCATCATACAATTAGCTAACGGAAGTGATCTGGAAGAGGATAAAGATCAGTTTGAGTCAATTGATTTTGGTGTGACGTTTAGTCTTGGCGTTCGAACTTTTCTTTCTGAAGGTATGGCATTAAATCTTGAGTTGTTAAGTGGTTATGGTTTGGGAGATTTGAATGCGGAAGAGTGGAGATTAAATAATTCTTCGGGTGCTTATGATGCTTCTAATAATGCGTTTGGCGGAGTACAGATGGGATTGCATTATTATTTTGGATTATAAGGAATGGCAAACCCAAAGAGTAGAAAACCTCGAATTTTAGTATCTAAAATTCGAGGTTTTTTTTTGCACAGGATCTATTCTAATTAAAGTTCTTCGATCAGGATAATTTTAAATTATAAAAAAATCATCTTTTTTTGAAAGATAAATTTTTATTAATACCCCTTATATAAACCCTACTGACTAACCTTATTTCAATGAAAGCTTCTAAGTGAAAATATGATTTAATATTTCATTTTAAAATTATTTAAAACAAACCAAATGAAAACAATTCTCCTCGTTCTCATTATTTGGCTATGCGCCAATAATGAAATGCTCGCTGGTAAATACTCTTGCGATTGCGACCAAATTTTTAATCAGACTTCCTTAGTGAAAGTTGACTCCTTTGACTTGGGTATCTCACTTCAACTTAACTTTCATTTCAATCGAAAAGGTTCTTCCAACTTCTCGATGAGCATGGGAGTGGCAGTTTCCAAGTCAATTGAAATTAATAAAACCATTTCAACCTTGATTCCCACGTACCAATTAAATACTAATTTTTACAGCAACGGAATCGGAACAAATCTTCATCGGAACAGAAGAAAATTACAAATTGATTTTATCAATTCTCTTGGATTGACATGGGGAGCGGGCTTACTAAGAGACAAACCTTACTTCAATGAAATCCAAACTTTTAATTCCATGAACTCTCCCATTTTGAATCAGAAATATTATAAGTTTTCTACAACGATTGCTTCTAATTTTATTTTAAATGTTAGAAATCGAAATCAACAAGTTGGATTTTTTGGAATGGACATTTGGAAAACTTTAAAGTTTGGCTACTACAATGATGGGCCTTTTTTTGACAAATTAGGATTTGGAGATTCCTATGATCGTTGGTGGACTGGCGGAGGATTTTTGGAATTTGATCCACATATTTTGATTGAAGGAACTTACAAACGAATTCTAAAAAAACCTGTCCCGAAGCAACTTTGCTATTTATGTAGATTGAAATTCCGAGCAACATACGATCGATTTACAGGCAATGTCCAGGATGCTTATCGAGCGGCAAGTTCTCTAGGATTGTCGAATGTTCCCCCTGCCGATGAAAACGAAAGTTTATACAATCGAGGATTTGTAAAATTCGCTTTACGACATGAAGATGGTTGGGCTTTGCAATATTCGATTTTGGCACCTAATAATGACGTGCAAGATTTGATTCATGATATCATGAAAATTTCTCATCACTTTTCGGCTGCTAAAAGGGAAGTACTTTGGGGATTTGAGTTTGATTATAATTTTCTAAATACTCGATTCTTTTCTACGAACTAATTTATTTACTGATACGGTAACACGAAATCACCTGATGAATTAAACTTACACCAATATTAATTTTAAAAACTTAGTTCTACGTTAGAACTTAAATTATATCAAAAATGAAAACACTAATTTCAATATTTTGCTTGCTGATTCTTTTGATCAGTTGCCATAAAAAAACATACGTTTATAATATTTATAATATGGCAGGATGCTTAGAAGGCGAGAATCAAGAGAAGGTGGATCATGATATCTTTACTTTCGATCAAGGATTTTTTTATTATGAAAATTGTCAAGGGTATAAAGAAATAGATGGCGTAAAAGTAAATTGGTTAGAAGACAAAGATTGCCCAAAATGGAAAGGTATCGAAAATGATTTAGTGACTTTTCCAGAAAATAAGAAGGGGGAATTGATTGATAGTTTGACTAATGATTTGGTTGTTCCACAACGCTTTTTTTTAGTTTTTTTAGATGAAAAAAGATTATTGTACTTTACTAATTATGAGGCGAGTAAATATTTTAAAAAGCGCGTAAAAACTATTTATAAAAATTTGGATCAAAGTCAATTGCAATTAGACTCTTTGGTGAAAACGACGGCAAATGTGGAGAAATTAGATTCTGTTCTTCAAGCACATTTTAGAAAAGAAGGATGGAGTGAAAGTGATTTTGCTTTTGCGAATTATAATTTATTTAGTTGGGGGGATTCACTTTTGACCTTCAATCAAGAGATTCCTTTGATGGAAAGAAACTGGAAGAAATCGATGAAAGGAATCTATAAAACCTATAAAGATAGTACTGGTTTTTATTTAAAAACTGCTTTTGATAAAGGTACTTTAAAAGTTAAAGAGTCGGATAAAAAACCAGTAAGAGCTAAAGGGCTTATCGAGTTAACTTTTCGATCCATTAATATTAATAATCCATCTCTGCTAGATTCAACCTATACAAATTTAGAATTAGTGGTAATGAATATCCCTGATGAAAGTGTCAATTTAAAAAGCGCTACTAATAAAGGAAGCAGACGAAGAAACCTTATCATTGAAAATATATTTGCTATAAAACCAATTTTTTCTTTTCATAAAGAACCGTTGAAGTTCACGCTAGAAGATGGAAGAAAGGTAAGTCAAATGTTTGTGAAGAAACCAATTGGTAAAAATAAATACATAGAAACTTGGGTGATTGAAAATGAGTCTCCCAAGAAAGAAACGATTAGATCAGACAAGGGTTGGTGGGAGAAATAATTTCTTGTATAAGTTTAATTTTTGAAATGTAAATGTATTGTTATTTTGTTTAAAAATAGCAATACATTTTAATTTAGGTTCACCTTTTTAATTTTTACATATTATAAAAAATGTAATTTATTTCCGTTTCATATCCACAACGAAATTCCTTCCCCTTTAATAATAATGCAAAGTATAGCCATTAATTTACTCAGTTGGAGTAAGTTGTAATTGTATTGTTATGAAGAAAGGGCAAAGTCATAAAACCTTTATAAATCTAAACAACTGATTTAATTCAGTTCCTAAAACCGTTAAACTTATGTTACTGCGAAATGCTATTGTTTTGCTAGCACTAATTATGTGCCTAGCCCAAAATGTTTATGCTCAGAATTTCTATTATGGACCAGATGGAAAAGTACAATTAGAGATTTCTACAAAAAAAATTCTTATCAAATTTAATTCAAACCTGAATGCTGAAGAACAACTACAAATCTTATCCAAACAAAAAAACAACCTAAAATTAGAAAGTATTCAGAATTTACCCGCACCTCGCATCTCCATTTTAGAATTGAAAAATACGCCTGATGATGTTGCCGTAAATGTATTGTTACAAAGTCTTCGTGCAGATGAATCTATCGACTATGCGAACTACTTTTTAACTCACTCAGATGGAACTTTGCATGGGGTTACAGATCAGATTTTATTAAGACTAAAATCAATTGATCAACTATCTCTACTTAACCAAATTATCTATGATTTTCAAGGGGTAACAACGTACACACGTAATCAATTTGATGAACTCTTATTTGAAATAAAGGTGCATAAAAGCCGAAATGCGTTAGCGCTTGCGAATGAAATTCAGGAGTCTGGAATCTTTGATTATTGTGAGCCTGATTTTCTACGGATTATGAAAAAGCTAACGACTAACGATCCCTCTGTCGATAATCAATGGTCGCTCCAAAATGATGGGAGTAATACTGCTCAGTACGGAGGAATCTCAGGTGCAGATATGAATGTATTTGAGGCTTGGAATACTACTACAGGAGTTGCTTCGATCAAGGTTGCGATCATTGATGAAGGGGTTGATTTGGATCATCCTGATTTGGTAGCGAACCTTTTACCTGGCTTTGATGCGACTGGTCAGGGTAGTGCTGGCGATGCTTCAGGAGATGATGCGCATGGGACTGCTTGTGCTGGAATTGTTGCAGCAGTTGGAAATAATAATTTAGGAGGAGCGGGTATTGCTTATAATTGCAAAATTATTCCAGTTCGAATTGCTTACAGTTCTGGAACTAGTTGGATCACTAATAATAGTTGGATTACAAATGCAATAAATTGGTCTTGGCAAAATGGGAATGCAGATGTATTGAGTAATTCTTGGGGAGGAGGAGGAGGTTCAGCTTCGATCAATAGTGCCATTGATGGGGCGGTAAATAACGGAAGAGGTGGTCTTGGTTCGCCGGTGTTTTTTGCTGCAGGAAATGATAATGGACCAGTTTTTTATCCTGCAACTTATGAGTCGACTATTGCTGTTGTCGCGATGAGTATGTGTAATGAAAGAAAAACTCCTACTTCTTGTGATGGCGAATCTTGGTGGGGATCAAACTATGGAACTTCGGCCGATATTGCTGCCCCAGGAGTGAAAATTTTTGCGACAGATATCTCCGGAGCAAGTGGTTACAATAGTAGCGATTACGTTCCAAATTTTAATGGTACTTCTTCCGCTTGTCCAAATGCTGCTGGAGTCATGGCTTTGATATTGTCAAATGATAATTCCTTGACTGCAGAAGAAGCGAGATATGCAATGGAATCCACCGCCGATAAAGTAGGGAATTATAATTACTCCAATGCCAATAATCAACCTAACGGAACTTGGTCAAATGAATTAGGTTATGGAAAAATTAATGCAGCCAACGCTTTGGGAGGAGGTGTAACTCCGCCGCCTCCGACGGCAAGTTATGATGCTGGGATTTCTTCGATTTATCAGCCTGTTGGAAACGTTTGTTATTTCTCAGTAAATCCAATTGTTACTTTGAAAAATTATGGAACGAATGTTTTAACCTCGGTTACAATTAATTATGAATTGGATGGATTTGGGAATAATATTTTTAATTGGACAGGTAGTTTAGCCAGTAATGCTACTGCTGATATAACCTTACCAAATATTTCTTTTGGAAGTGGAAACCATTTATTAAGTGTAGCGACGAGTGACCCTAATTTTCAAGTAGATGCGAATCCAAGTAATGATTCGCAATCAAGTTCATTTACGGTAGGGGGAAATAATATTACGTTATCTCTTTCCTTTGATGCGAATCCATTGGAAATATCTTGGGATATCAAAGACAATTCGGGTTCAATAATTTTTTCGGGTAATAATTATTCAAGCATTCCTAACAATACAATTACGGAAGTACTTTGTCTGGAAGATGGATGTTATGATTTTACAATTTATGATGCAGCAGGTAATGGAATGTGTTGTAGTCAAGGGAATGGTTCATACAGTTTGCAAGATAACTCAACAGGAAATATTTTAGCCAGCGGCGGTTCATTTGGTTCTACTGAAATGACTAATTTTTGTTTACCAAATGGAAATAATCCTTCTCTAAATTTAAATTTAGTTGCTGCAAATAATGTTACTTGTTTTGGAGGTAATGATGGAATGGCAACGATGCAAGCAAATGGAGGAACTGGAAACTATTCTTATCTGTGGAGTAATGGAGCGATGGGGGCGACTATCTCAAATCTGTCAGCAGGAACCTATGCGGTGACTGTAAGTGATGGAAATTCAGAAGCATATTCTTCTGTAATTATTTCTGAACCAAGTGAAATTAGTATTTCGATTACAAGTACAAATTCCAATGGGACTAATAATGGTTCAGCTACCGCTTTAGCTTCGGGAGGAAATCCAAGTTATAGTTACTTATGGAGCAATGGCGTCGCAAGTGCAACAATAAATAATTTACCTGCAGGAACCTATACTGTTACCGTTACAGATGATTCAAATTGTATTAGGATAGAGAGTATTATTATCTCAGATATTCTTCCTACAATTTTATCAGTTAGTATAATTTCTACCAGCAATGTTTTGTGTAATGGAAATTCAGATGGAGCTATTTCTGTTTTGGCTTCTGGAGGAACTGGAAATTATACTTACCATTGGAGCGATGGTTCGACAGGTGCTAATTTGACAGATTTACCAGCTGGAAATTATACGGTAACTGCAACGGATGGAATGTTAATAGGAATGTTGGACATCACTATTTATGAACCATTCCCATTAGTGGTTCAGGTGGATGGAACAAATGCGATTGGAGGGAATAATGGATATGCAATTGCCATCCCGCATGGAGGAACACCTGATTATTTCTATTTGTGGAGCAATGGTTCTACAGAAGAAATAATTGAAAATTTAGCTCCAGGAACTTATACTGTTACCGTTTCAGATGTAAATAATTGTGAAGTTCTTGGAAGTATTGAAATTTTAGGCAATACTCCCAATAATGGATATTGTCAAAGTACTGGAAACAATTCTTCTAATGAATGGATTCAATTTTTTGGTTTGGGAAATATCCAAAATCTGAGTGGAAACAATAATGGCTATGGAGATTTTACCAGCATGGTTTCTGAATTGGAAAGGAATTCTAATCATCCAGTTAAGATGGTACCAGGTTTTGCTAATTCGGTTTATAAGGAAACGTGGAAAGTCTGGATTGACTTTAATCAAGACTTTGACTTTGACGATCCTGGAGAAGAAGTGATTTTTACAGCTCCAACAAGTGAGGCTGTCTATGGAAATATAGCTATTCCATACGATGCACCAATTGGTTTGACTCGAATGCGAGTGAGTATGATGTGGAATGGAAATCCTATGTCTTGCGGAATTTTTGAATATGGAGAAGTAGAAGATTATGCCATTTATATTATCCCTAATTCAAATAATGATCCTTGCGAAATTGAAAAAATAGTTGAAACTACTTTTGAAGATGATTGGGGTATATGGGAAGATGGAGGAGACGATTGTCGAAGATCGATTGAAGACGAACCTTATGTAAATAGTGGAGAATTTTGTATCCGGGTGAGAGGTAATTCCGAAAGTTCCATGATGACTTCTGAGAATTTTGACTTAACCCTTTTTGAAACAGTAACTATTGGATTTGGATTTTATGCAAGAAACATGAGTGAATTGACAGATGATTTTTGGTTACAAATTTCAAGAGATGGAGGCAACACATTTGAAATGGTGGAGGAGTGGAACTTTGGAGATGAATTTATAAATGATATAGGATATCATGATGAAGTAGAAATATCAGGCCCATTTGGTCATCAAACTCAATTTAGATTTCGGTGCGATGCGAAGGATGTTCAAGATTGGATTTATTTGGATGATGTGAATATTCTTGGATGTAAAATTGGAGCGAATGATTTCGTTACCGTAAATGAAATGTATCAAGGGCAGACAGTTGTAGAAAAGAGGGAAGAGGAAAATGGATTTTTGACACATATTAATCTACATCCTAATCCAGCTAGTGAGATCTTAAATATAAGTTTCTATGCTATAGGAAATTCTGATTTAAGAATTAATATTTTGGATTTTTCAGGGAAAGAAGTTTTTTCAAAAAAGCAGTTTTTTGGAAAAGACAAACATTCACTTCAATTGGATGTAAGTCAATTAGAAGCGGGAATATACGTGGTAAGTTTTTTTTCTGAAAGTAAAATGCACAGTGAGAAATTTATAATTGAAGAGTAAATAATTGATGATTAACATATATGGTTACCTCCCGTCATTAAATTTTAATGACGGGATTTTTTGTTTGTTAAACGGTCAAGGTGTCTTTATTTCATTTTGAAATAAGACCAATAAAAAAGGTTGTTAGTGCCTTAAACACTAACAACCCTTTTTTCAAAATCAAGTCTTGATTTTTTTCAATTAATCAATCACTACAATTTTATTCATCACGTCTCCTTGTGCGATTTCATCAATTAATTCTAGGCCTTCAAAAACCCTTCCGAAGCAAGTGTGATTTCTATCCAAGTGAGCAGTATTGTCTCGACTATGGCAAAGGAAAAATTGTGAACCTCCAGTATTTCGTCCAGCATGAGCCATTGATAAAACACCTTTGTCATGGAATTGATTTTCGCCATCTAATTCGCAATCAATTTGGTAACCTGGTCCACCTGCACCAGTTCCATTAGGGCAACCTCCTTGCACTACAAAATTTGGAATCACTCGGTGAAAAGTTAATCCATCATAAAAACCTTTCTTCGCAAGGTCAGTAAAATTTTTTACTGCAATGGGAGCATCTTCTTCGAAGAACTCAACCTTCATTATTCCTTTCTCAGTATGAATTTCTGCAATCATGTTATGTTATGTTATGTTATGTTATGTTATGTTTTGAGTATTGAGATTTTTAGATTTGGATATTGAGACTGACCCCAATACTCATTTATCAGAATCTAAATACCTTAATAAAATTTATCTTAAGTGAGTTTTTTGGTTCTTTAAATTTTGGGAAAACCCCAACACTTCATTCCCAAATCCCTATAACTTTTCTATTCCATATTGGTGAACACCGCTTGAACATCTTCATTCTCGTCTAACTTTTCCAACAACTTTTCAATGTCAGCCATTTGTTCGTCAGAGAACTCAACAGGTGAAGTTGGAAATCGTTGTAAATCTGCCTTAGAAACTTCTATATTTCTTTCTTCCAAAGCAGATGACAAAGTTCCAAAATCAGTATAATTTGAATAGATATAAATGGTATCCTCATCTTGTTCAATTTTAGTTAATCCAAAATCAATCAAGTCTAATTCCATTTCTTCCATATCCATTCCTTCCTTATACGGGATTTCATAAACTGCTTTTCTATCAAACATAAATTCCAGCGAACCAGTAGGCACCAATGCACCACCAGCTTTACTAAAATATGATTTTACATCAGCTACCGTTCTAGTCGTATTATCAGTAGCACACTCCACAAAAACCAAAATTCCATGTGGCCCTTTGCCTTCATAATTCACCAAACTATAATCCGTCGCATCTTTTCCCGAAGCTCTTTCGATAGCTTTTTTGATATTATCCTTAGGCATATTGGCAGCTTTCGCATTTTTGATAGCCAATCGTAATTTAGGATTCATTTCGGGATCAGGACCACTTTCTTTTGCAGCCATTGTAATTTGTCTCGAAATCTTAGGAAAAATTTTAGACATGCTTGCCCATCGTTTTTCTTTTGCAGCTCTGCGGTATTCAAATGCTCTTCCCATGGTGAATTTATTTATATAAATTTTTAATAATTTAAAAGCTTCAGTTTTGACGCCGCAAAAATAAAAAAAAATAGCCAACTATGAAATCTCATAATTGGCTATTTTTCATTAAGGATGATAAAAAAGTGGTTTAAAACTAATTTTCTGATCCAGTTTCTTCACTTAATTTCTTTTTACCTTTTTTAATACTTTGGTCTAGGTCATCTAATACTTTTTCCGCTTTCTTAATTGCCACATCTTTTCGAGATGCATCTTCCTCAGATATTTTTCCTTCCTTGATTTGTTTTGCCAATTCTGTTTTTGCATTAGCAACTTTTTCTCGAGCAGCACTTGACTTTTCTTCTCCTTTATTGACCTTTGTTTTTGCTTTCTCCTTTTTTTCTTTAACCTTATTTCTTGCTTCTTCTGACCTAGCTTTCCCAAATTCTTTCTCTTTCAAATCGCCTTTGTCTTTTCCATAAGCCTTTCCTTTGTTTTCTTTTTCCTTCATCTCTTTTTTGGCTTTCTTTTCTTTTTTCTCACCATCGTGATCGTGGTCACCTTCATCATGATCATGGTTGGCTTCATCATGATCGTGTCCATCTTCATCATGCCCATCACTTTTGTGGTCACCTTTTTTTCCTTTCATTTTTTCCTTCATCTCTTTTCCCTTTCCTTTTATTTTTCCTTTTGCATCTTGAGCATTCATTTCAGCATCAGTCACTTCGGCATCTATTTTTTTATCCATTTTCTTCGCCTTTCCTTTGCCAGCTTTTTTGGCTTTCTCCATTTTTTCTTTTTGTTTGTCTTTTCCTTTTCCTTGCGCAAAAGCATCATTGCTGACCAGGGAAAAAATTAAGAAGAAAGAAAGCGATAAAATCATTTTTAAATTTTTCATAATTTAAGTTTTTGATTTACAATAGTTATTGAGTTTGAAAATTATTGTTCTAATTCTTTTTCCATTGCTGAAATAGCTTCATCTAAAGCTTTGGTTTTGTCTTCAATTTCAGTTGCCACTTGGTCTATTTCAGTACTGATGGAATCAAGTTTTTGAACTTCTTCTTTGATTGCAGCTTCTTCCGCAGCGGCATTTGAACCACCTCCACAGGCAGAAAGAGTAAGCATAAAAAGTACAGAAAATAAAGTCATTGAATTTTTCATATTGTCGATTTTAATTAAATGAAATATTGGTTTAAGTTGTTTTGATTATTTTTTTGACGAGTGCATTTTTTTGGAGTCACTTAAATAATTACATGAAAGAGTTGGTCATTAGGTATTCAAGAAATCTAATAACAAATAACCTAATAACTCAATCACCAAAAAGTGAACCTTAAATCAATCTTTTATAACAAAGTATTTACGGTAATACTTATTGTAATTTTTTTTCCATTCTCTAGCGGCTTTAGTGTAAAGCTTTGCGAGTTGAGGTTTTTTGTCAGAAAGTATTTTTGCATTATTTAAGTTCATGGTTCGAGGATCAATGAAGTGATCGTAGAGGTCATTTATTTTCTCAAAATTCTGTTCATTGTAATTTGTTTTGGAAAAATCCTTTTCTATTTCAGAAGCTAGAAAAATTAAATTCCGAGTAGCTTCATTTCCTGGAGTTGCTAAAATATCTGTTTTAAAACCAGACTTTTCTAACGTTTTATAAACTGATCTTGCAGCAGTTCCTAATTCCCCTTTTACATAACCATAGAAATTAATCATAATCATTCCCCCAGGATTTAAGATTTTTTTTGTGTCTTCAAACCCTTCGATGGTCACCAAATGTTCAGGCACCGCTTCGCTCAAGAAAGTATCAAAAATAACGATGTCATATTTTTTATCAGTAATTCTTACATGATGTCTAGCATCATCTATGATGACATTAGTGGAAGGATCTAGATTAAAATAATCAACAGATACTTCCCAAATTCTTTTATCAATTTCTACTACATCAGTCTCAAAACCTAGTCGATCCAATTGTTTGACTAAAGTACCTCCACCTAAACCAAGTAATAAAACTTTAGATCCTTTTGGGAAAATGGAAGCAGCAGTTGGAAAGTAATTGGCCCAACTCCAAATGCTGTATTGGAGATCATTTTCCAATCCAACATAAGTTTGCAAAGTGTTATTAACGATTAAGGCTCTTCCATCTCGATGATCAGAAGTGATGTCATAAGATGGATGATCAACTACTTTCACTTGTCCTAATATTCCTTCTGATTGATATAACACTTTGTACTCTTCATTAAATTGTTCGGAAGGTTTTAAACTCAAAAATGCAAATCCAGCTAACAATATAATTACAACTGCTGCATTTTTATTTTTATTAATAAAAAGAGAAATTAGAGGGAACAGCGTAAGCAAAAATCCAATCACCACAGCAGGCATTTCCAGGCCGAAATTTGGAATAATATAAAATCCCATAATAAATGTGGCAAGGATTCCACCAAGGGTAGAAATGGCGTAAACATTCCCCGCACTATTTCCAGCAGACTTTACATCCTCCGTCAAAAGATTAATAATAATAGGGGAGACCATTCCCATAAAAACCAAAGGTGGTAACATAAATATAAGCAAGGAAAAGATAGCACCCATTTCTAAAGAAAGATTAATGGTTTGATTCATGATCATCTCACTCGTAAATGGCATCACTACTAACAGCAATCCTGCACAAATTAAAACCCAATACAAAAAAGAATAACTCCCTGCATATGTTTTAGAAAAGCGACCACCTAAAAAATAGCCTATCGTCAAACCACCAAGTGTCAATGCTAAGGCCGCAGCCCAAACGTAAAGGGATGTTCCAAAAAATGGCGCTAATAATTTTGCACCGATCAATTCACAAGCCATCACAGAACCACCTTCTAAAAATGAAAGGAAAAATAAATATTTTTTACTCGGGTTTTTCATATGTTTTTTTTCGTAAACTAAGAAGGCGGGCAAAATTGCCCGCCTCCAAATATCTAAATTATTTTTTAAAAATATTAATGGTGTGCGATATCATCAGCATTTCCATCAGGATCTCCATTTACAGTTCCATCACTTGTGATGCCTCCTATAAGAAGGATTCCACAAACATGCGGAGCAGCCATAGATGTTCCGCTGATCGTATTATAGCCTCCACTTTTCCAAGTAGAATTAATACTTGAACCTGGTGCACAATAATCTACTGGAGGATTTCCGTAGTTAGAAAAACTTGACCAGTTGTCTCCTTGAGCCATAGAAGAAACAGTATAAATATTGTTTCCATTAACTCTTGCTGGAGAACTATTGTTAGCATTTTGAGATTCGTTTCCTGCTGCCAAAGCAAAAGGACAAGTAGCAGAAGCTGCTGCAACAGCATTGTCTAATGCGTTAGAAATTCCACCACCTAAACTCATGTTTGCTGCATCACCGCTCGAAGCATTTGCTGCTACATAATCAACACCTGCAATTACACCTGAGTTAGATCCACTTCCTCTTCTATCTAGAACTCTAACTGAAACAACAGGAGCTCCTGCTGCTACACCGATTACACCTATAGCATTATCTAAAGCAGCTACAGTTCCGGCTACATGAGTACCATGTCCATTTTGATCATCTGGAGTTGAGTTTCCACCCAAAAATGTTGCACTATTAGCTACATCAACATTTAAGTCAGGGTGATCTAAATCAATTCCTGAATCAATGATCCAAGCAGTTCCTGCATTGGTTCCATCAATAGCACCACCAACTCGAGTAACTCCCCAAGGAGTAGTTTGTGGATCACCTCCACCTCCACCTCCACCTGGAGGGCCACCCATCGTCACACTTAAGATTTGATCTTGCTCAATATAAGCAACACGGTCATCTCTTCTTAATGTTTCTAATTCATCATTGTTCAATTCTAAAGCAATACCTTTAAGGGTCTTAACATAAGATTGTTTTACTTCTTTTCCTACAAAGCCTTTTTCTCTTAAGATTTCTTTGGAATCATTTTCCAATTTAGACTTTTGCAATTTGTAATTTTCTTTGTTGATGGCAGCTCTTCCTAAAAGAGAAGGAAATGCATCTTCTTTGAAAACAACAATGTAGCTACCTTCTATTGGTTGGCCTTGGTTGTACATAATTACATGAGCAACTTCGGCTTCTTGAATTTCTGTTTGTAGTGTTGTACTATCTTTAGCACAGCTATATAGCACAAAAGCGCAGATAGCAATAGCAAATAGTGTTTTGACGGTTGTGTTCTTCATACAAGCTTAAAATTTAGTAGGTTAAATAAAATGGTTAAATGCAATACGGTAGTAATACCATAAAAAATATAGTTTAATAAATATCCAGTTATGGATAAATAGATAGCACAAATCAATGGTTTTTATTAAAGGGGGAACATAAAGTGGTAGATGAAATTTAGTTTTTTTGTGTTTTAAAAGAGAATAAGATGAGAGATTGAGGATAAATTAAAATTTGTTTGATGATCAAATGTATAAAATTTTAATTAAAAAAATTATTTATTTAAAATAAAAATTCAGTTTTAAATATTTATGCCAAATTAAAAGTTTTGCAAACTAATGTAAAATTTTTTTAATGTGAAATTAATTTAAAGATTTTAGTTTAGGAAAGCGTGATTGTTCTTTTCTTATTCAAAATAATGTAGATAGAATTTTGCCTTTGTTTTATTATTAAAAATACTATTTCTCCAAAATATTTTGTAGCCATTCTCGATCAGTCAAAAGAGTGGTCTCTTTAATTTTAGTTTTGATTGACTCATTTTTCTCTTCTTTATTTCGAAGAATCAAATTTAATATTTCGCAAAAATTTAAAAACGTCTTTTGTAAATTACTAGAAATGTTTTTATTCCTTTTTAAAAAAATCGTAAAAGAGGCAATGAGAGAAGTTAAGGCATATTGCTCATCCGTCTCATAATATATTTTGATCAAAATAACTCTTGAGCCCAAGTGATAATTCAAATCTGAAAATTTTACTCGATTCAAATGATCTAACGCTTGCTCGTAATCTTTTGTATAATAATACAGTTCCGATAAATTATAATACAAGGCATTTTCTCTAAATTGCTCGGAAATTTTACTTTCGTTCTCCCAAATAAAATCTTTGATCCAATCATATCTTTTAAGACGCAATGCTAATTTGACCACATTGGTAAATGTCCAAGGGGAAAGGAATCCGTTTTCAAAAATCACCTCACTACGAATCCCGTCTTGATAAATATCTAAAGCTTCCGAAACATAATTTCTTTCACCTTTTCGAATCTTCCTAAGACAAAAATTAATTAAGGCAAAATAGATTTCCTTTTTGACAGGTTTGGTGAGTAAATCAAAATGGGTTTTAAATAATACTTTTAATCGATCAAAATATTCATCAGATTTTTCTTCTGTCAACATCAAAAGGACATGTAGGTAAATATCAATTTCAGGGGGATTGTCATTTTGTTGAAGGAGGTAATTTTTTAATTCGTCAACAAAATTTAATTCATATTTATCAGCCAACACTTGCTGTCGGTCAATGATCGCGCAACAATGTTTTAATTTGTTGAGAAAATAAAAATGATCTAAATGGTTCGTTACATTTTGGAGATGACCATTAAAAGTTCTCACCATTCGATTATCAAATTCTTTGGAAGCAATATCTGCCAATATGAATTGATTGAGATAAAAATGTTGATCTGAAATTTTTTCAGCTTTAATTTTTAGAGAAGTTTTACGAAATTTTTGCTGATAGTGTTTATGTAATTTTCGATCAGCAAAAGCGGAGAGCGTATTTAATTCTAAAACAGTAGGTTGATTTTCGATTAATTTCCAACCAATAAATTTTTCTGCTAACTCCAATAAATAATTCATTAAATAGCTTAATCGTTTTTCATCATATTCTTTTTTGGGAAAAATGACTTTGAAGATTTCCACTTTGGAAAGTTTTTTTGGAGAAAATTTAGGCGCTAAACCTCGGAGATATTGGCTAAAAATGACCAGTTCTTCTTTCTTATTAAAATAAGGGGAGGCAACAAATTCATTGAATCGACGCCACTCTTCGGTAGAAAAAGTCTTTAAAAGCTGAATTAATTTACTTTCTGTCATAGTATAAATTCGTAAAAAACCTGAAAAAAATAGATTTATCTGAGTTTTAATTGATTTTAAAAAATAATACTTAGTTAGTTGATAGTCAGTTTGTTATGCGTTATATGGAAGAATAACTTAAATGGCAAATGTAATATTTTTTTTCAAAAAAAATCTGAAAAATAAGATATAATGTAATTGGATTATCTTTATATCTGGAGTACATTTGGATTATAAATACGAAGAAAATTTCCCTGAACTGATGATTTTATGAGAAGCACATTAACTATTTTATTATTTTATTTTTGCTCTTTCGGCAATTTGCTAAATGCTCAACAGCTTTGGCCAGGAGATGCTAATAACAATGGTGAAGTAAATGTTGTCGATGTGTTGTTTGTAGGATTGGCTTATGGAGAGACTGGGCCTGTTCGTGATAATGCCTCGATTAATTGGCAGGCTGAAGATATTACCACTTTTTGGACTGGGACTTTTTTCAATGGACTTAATCATGCCTATGCAGATTGTGATGGAAATGGATTAATTGATAAGGACGATATCAAAAATCCAATCAAAGATAATTATGGATTGACTCATGGAGTGGTTACGCCAGATGTTTTTTCTAATGGAACTGGAGGTTTAGATATACCACTAAAATTAATCAATACCTCTGGAGTTGGGAGTTTGTCAGGTAGTATGGATATTGATATTAATTTGGGTGAGACAGGTAATGCAGTCAATGATTTTTATGGAATTGCATTTTCAATCAAGTATGATCCAAATATAATTGATGATTTAGAATTTGATGTGGACCCTACTTCCTGGATTGAGAATGGAAGCGATGAAACGCATGAATTGTCCATAAAAAATACGGTAACTGGAAATTATGATATTGCGATTGTTCGGAAAGATCAAACGCCAATATCTGGTTTTGGAACAATAGGAAAACTTAATATTATTATCGAAGATATTGTTGTCGGATTGGTTACTGCAGACACGACTATTCAAATTTCAATAGAAAATGTAAAAATGCTTAGTCCTGATTTGACAGATATTCCTGTGGTCAGAGATTCAGTTATGATAACTATTGAAAATGTTACAGGACTAAAATCGATTAGTGACTTTAGGTCGAATATTGAAATAAACCCAAATCCTTTTTCTGATTTCTTTGCGGTAAGCTCAGAATCCTCTTCAATCAAATCGATTCACCTTTATAATTTGTTAGGTGAATTAGTCTCGGTTCAACAAGGATTAAGGACAAATGAAATAACTTATTCAACGGATGGACTTGATCGAGGTATTTATTTTGTAGCGATCGAAACGGAGGAAGGAATAGTTACGAGAAAATTAATTAAAAATTAGATTCCCATTAATAGTATACACATTTTTATCCCATGAACGAAGTTGGTTCGGATATACCAATCTGAACTAACTTTTTTTTCTTTTTAAACAAAACATATCATGAAAAAAATATTAACGGTTTTTACCATTCTTTGCATTATTGGTTTGATTTCCTCTTGTAAAAAAGAGCAAGTAAACGCTTCGATCATAAATGATGAAACACCAACAAATCCAATTTCTACTACTTCCGAAACTATGTTTAATGTGCGAATGACTGATGCTCCTCTTGGAGTGGAGGAAGTTAATATTGATTTGAAATTAGTAGTATTATATGGATCAGATGATAATAGAGATTCTATCGGATTAGGAACTAATGCAGGCGTTTATAATTTACTTGATTTTCAAAATGGTTTAGATACTCTTATAGCTTCTTCTATGATTACTTTAGATACTGTTAAACAGGTTAGATTAATTTTAGGAGAAAATAACACCATTAAAGTTGATGGTGACTTGTATGAATTAAAGACACCGAGCGCACAACAATCTGGATTGAAGATTAAAGTTGATGCTCCATTGGATAGCTTAAGTATTTATAATTTGATTTTAGATTTTGATGCTGAAGAATCTATTCATCAAACAGGAAATAATAAATGGATGCTTAAACCAGTAATTAAGGTTTTGTAAAAGATAGGTTACTCAAACAAATAAGAATTTCATGTTAATTGTAAAGGGATCTAGAGAAATCTAGATCCCTTTTTTTTGTAAAAAAAGACCACTTCAAATTGATTGAAGTAGTCTTTAGTTGAGATATATTTCAAGGGGATTTAATTATTTCATTTCCTCATTATATTCTATAATAATTCCAATGATCAAATCAGGATTTTCATTTTCAATTTGACCTTTGAGAAAGTTGCCTAATTTTTTTCCTTTCTTTCTTTTAAAGTTACCATACTCACCAGCTTCAAATTTTTCGTAAACTCCAGGAGCATCTTTGATCCATTTTTCAATATTGATATTGTTGATATATTTTACTTTCGGTTTTTTTCCTGCATGCTTGATGACAAAATAATTAGGGTTGTTTTTGATGTCTTCATAAATATCTTCATAAGAAATTTCTCCGCCTGAGATTATTCCAGGAGGATATGAATAGCCTTTGAAAACTGAAATAGCTCCCTCTTCAACTTTCTCCAAAAAAGTAGGAGTTGGGACACCTTTTAAAGTACCTCCATATTCTCCTTCGGGCATCATCACTTTATGAGATTCCCATCGCCTTCCACCGATTTCAAAATATTCTACTTTGCTTGCTTTGTATTTCTTTTTTTGTTTCCGTTTGATTCTCGCTTGGTCAACTAACGATTTGTCAAAAACGGTGATTGACTTTTGGTCACTCCAAGGTTGAGAAGGGTTTAGTTGAACCATTGCTTCGATCATGTCTCCATTTTTTAAACGAAGCGTTACTTCATGTCGATTCTCACTTTGAGCACTTAACATTGAGGTAGTAAAAACTAAAATAGCTAATAATAAATTTTTCATATTTTTTTATTTGAGATAGAAATTAAATGTTGAAGTTGAATTATATTGATCTATGTTTCTTTTTTCTAAAAAGTAAATACCATTTTTGGAAAAAAAATAAAACAAAGGCAAAACTTTTAATTTTGCCTCGACCAACAAAGATCAAAAATGCATCTAATAGATATTTTAAACCAAGATGGGAGTACTTCAAAAATTACTCATTTCCCCTCCAATTCGAACCAATCAAAATCGGTGATTATTATTTTTCCAGCTATGGGCGTTAGAGGTTCCTATTATGAGATGGTGGGGAAACAATTTTCAGAAGTTGGTTATGAAGTTGTACTCACCGATTTGCGAGGTATAGGAAACTCTTCCGTTCGTCCAAGCAGAAAAGTTGATTTTGGTTATCATGAAATGTTAGAATTAGATTACAAAAGTATTTTGGAAAAGGTGAAGACTATTTTCCCTAACAAAAAAATATTTGCACTTGGACATAGTTTAGGTGGACAGTTGGTAAGTCTTTTTTCTGCCAAAAATTCTAACAGCTTTGATGGAGTAATTTTGATTGCGTGTTGTTCTGTTTATTTCAAAGGGTATGGGAGTAGGCAAATTCCAACTTTGTTTTTTACGCAGTTTTATTATTTTGTAAGTGTATTGTTAGGATATTTTCCAGGAAAGAAAATGGGCTTTGGTGGAACAGAGGCTAAAACGGTGATGAGTGATTGGAGCAATCAAGCTCGAACTGGAAATTATATTTTAAAAAATGATGACTTCGATTTTGAAGCTGGTTTGAAAAAAGTAACCATTCCTATTTTAGTTATTTCATTTCAAGCGGATACTTTGGCTCCTCCAAAAGCCGTGAGTCATTTGATTGGAAAATTTGGAGAGACTGCAAATAAAGAATACATCTATTTAAAAAATGACGATTCAAGGAATGATAATTTTGGTCATTTTAATTGGGCAAAAAAACCAAATAAAATTGTAAGCCTGATAGCAAAATGGATTACATAACTTGTATTTCGTATATAATTTTTGTTATATAAAGAATACTTGATGTATTTTTTATTTCGTAAAATGTTAAATACTTGAAATAAAAGTTTGTTTAATTGGTTAATTGTAAAATATGATGTAATTTTAAGTTATACAAAAGATATGAAATTTGAAGATTAAAATCACTTGATACTCTATTTTTTGAAGTTTGAAACACTTACTATTTATTCATTAAATTAATTGTTAGATCAAACTAAACATATGAAAGAGGCAACTTTTTCACTCTATTAAATAAGAGAATCAAGTTCATTTATATAATTTTTAAAAAATTAAATATGGATCCGCCATACCAGAAAATCGCGAAGGTTTATTTTTTCCTTCGCACAAAAAACCGACCAAGTCAATTATTGAACGAATAGCTCGTTTTTTTAAAATGGTGAAAAAAATTAGAAATTAAATTTCTTTTTAATTTCAATTTGAATCACATAAAGTAATCAATAAAATATCGAGACTGTTTTGAAGTTAGAATTTTTTAAGCTGGCAGTATTATTCTTCATTTGACTTATACAAAAAAAAATAGAAAATCCCTTTTAACCGTTTCTAGAAAACATGCACCTGATGATATTTTGTAAAATATCCTCAGGTGTTTTTGTTTTTATAAATGACTAAAAACTTCGATCATTTCTGAAATGACAGTTGCTCCTTTTGATTTTAATATTTCTGCTTTTTTTCCTTTTGCAAATCCTAAAACTTTCATGTTGGCTGCCACAGCAGCTTGCACTCCAGCAGGACTGTCTTCAATGACCAAAGTTTCGGCAGGAGAAAATCCCATTTTTTTGGCTGCAGTCAAAAATAAAGTTGGATCAGGTTTCCAAGCATTGACTTGATAGGCACTAAAAATATTGTTTTCAAAGAAAGGAAAAAGCTTAACTAGTTTTAAGTTAAATTCAACTTTGTAAGCAGGTGCATTTGATGCAACACAAAATGGAATTTTTAATTTTTTGACTACATCGTGAATACCTGGAATTGGTTGTAGGTTTTTTTCAAATTCTTCAAAAGTTCTTTTGCGATAAAGTTCTTCAAAATCTTCGGGTAGTTTTTTTCCTAATCTTTTTTCAATAAAATCAAAAACGAAACTGTAACTCGTTCCTGCAAAAGTTTCCAAGGCTTCTTGGTTAGATAAATTGGCTCCCAATTTTCGCGCTTCTTCGGCAAGCACTCCGCAGGAAATGTCTTCGGTATCGACCAATACTCCGTCGCAATCAAATATGATAAATTTTGGTTTCATCTTTTTTTTGCAAAAGTAATTAAATCAACATTTTGTCAAATAGTTTTTGATTAAATTTGATTTTTTATTTTTAACTACTTAAATCAATAAGATGAAAATACTTACGTCTTTTATTATTTTTTCAGTATTAATTTTTTCTAATATTATGGCTCAAGATGAAGTGAAAGAAATGTCAAAAGAAGAGATGGATATTCCATATTATGAAATTCCAGATGCTCCTGAGAAATATGATGGGGCAGGAGTAACTGCGAGAATGATTGACGGATTAGGATTTCGGTTTTATTGGGCGAGTAAAGATTTGACGGAAACAGATTTGGAATATAAAGCTGGTGAAACGAGTCGGACGACTCTGGAAATTTTGGAACATGTTCATGGTTTGTCTAAAACTATTTTAAATGGAATTAGCCAAAAACCAAATGTTCGAGGAGAAGGGACGAAGGAAGAGTTGGATTATAAAACATTAAGAAAACGAACTTTAGAAAACTTAAAAGCCGCAAGTGATATACTACGGAAAGAAGGTGCAAATGTGGAAGACATGAAAGTTGTTTTTCAAAGAGGAGAAAAAACTTCTGAATTTCCATTTTGGAATTTGGTGAATGGACCGATTGAAGATGCGGTTTGGCATGCAGGTCAATTGGTTTATAATCGAAGAGCTTCTGGCAATCCGCTAGCTCCTGGCGTGAGTGTTTTTAGTGGAAAAAAGAGAAATTGATACTTGTAAGATATATCTGGGTAGAGACAAGGCATGTCTTGTCTCTACTCAGATGTTAAATTTTTATCACAAACTTCTTCGAATTTTCCTTCAGTTTTTTTGGCAAACTATTCTTGATTTCCTCCAAAAGCGTATCTAACATTCTCTTTTTGATAAAAGATTTGTGCACGACCAAACTCACTTCTCGAACTGGACGAGGATGTCCAAATTGGATAATTCTTTTTTTGTCAATTCCTTTTGTAGCTAATTCGGGCAGAATGGTAATGCCTTGATTTTTTTCTACCAATCTTTTTAGCGTCTCCAAACTTCCTGACTTGTAAGAGAAATTGGATTTCAATTTTTCCTTTAAATGGCAAAGGTTCAAAACTTGAGAACGCAAACAATGTCCTTCCTCCAAAAGTAATAATTGATTCAAATTGATATCTTCAGGCAAGATGAATTTTTTATCAAAATCAGTTGAACCATAAAGAAAAAACTCTTCATAGAATATCGGAATCTCTTCAATGTTTTCTTCTTCTAATGGTGTGGCTAGAATACCGATATCGAGTTGTCCATTTTTCAGTTTTTCAATAATCAAAGATGTATTTATTTCTTCTGCAATAATATTTATTTTAGGTGAATTAGTAGTTAGTTTTGTAATGAACAGCGGAATTAAATAAGGAGCAATAGTTGGGATAATACCTAAACGGAGGTCTCCTACAAGCGTCTCTTTTTCTTCTTGAAGATCTTCAAGAAGTTGATTTTTCTGTTGTAAGATTGCCTTGGCATGTTCGAGGATTTTTTTGCCTTGTTGAGTTGGCCCAATAGGTTTTTGTTTTCTATCAAAAATCATTACGCCTAATTCTTGTTCTAGCTTTTTTATCATCATACTCAAAGTAGGTTGAGTGACAAAACAATTTTTGGCGGCTTCGGCAAAATGTCTGGTTCGTTCGACTTCGATGATGTATTCTAATTGTTGAAAATTCATATGGATAGATTTTGTCTATTAAGATATAAATTTAATCAGTTTGGTTTATAATCTTACGATTGTTACATTTGTTCTTCAAAAAAAATAAAAGTAATAATGGATTTTTTTCAATTAATCAGGGAAGGTGATTTAGAGCAAATTAAAGCAGTTGTCAAAAAGGACAACAATGTTATCGATCAAAAGAATGAGCGAGGTTTTACTCCTTTAGTTTTAGCAGGTTATAGCAATCAATTAGAATTGACGTTGTATTTTTTGGATGAGGGAGTTGATATTGATGCAGTTGATGCGGCTGGAAATACTGCTTTGATGGGAGTCTGCTTTAAAGGATATTTAGATGTTGCTAA
This sequence comes from uncultured Saprospiraceae bacterium, assembly GCA_937981555.1. Lineage (GTDB taxonomy): Bacteria > Bacteroidota > Bacteroidia > Chitinophagales > Saprospiraceae > CAJQQY01. The sequence continues at coordinate 19,592 of CALJOK010000010.1, read as the reverse complement.
GACTTTGATTTCAAAAGGAGCGGATGTGAATGTCATTAATTTTAGTGGTGCAACTGCGTTGATTTATGCAGCGATGTTTGGACAAACTGAAATTGTAAAAGTATTGTTATCGGCAGGAGCAGATAAATCAATAGAAGATGCTGAAGGGAATAATGCAGCAACTCATGCGAAGCTAAAAGGGTTGTTGGAGATAGCTAAATTATTAGAATAAAAATAAAGACTTAAAATAAAATTGGCGTTAGCAATAAAAGTAAAAAAGCCGATCAACATCAAAAGAGTAAATGCTGAAGCAATTGGATTCTTTTGATTTTGATCGGCTTTTTTATTTAGGTTTTAATCTTGTCGATAAATAGTAATATCTCCTTTTTTCTGAATCATACTTCCATCAATATGACAAGGGAATTCTAAGAAATAAATTACCACTCCTGATGGAACTTTTCTTCCTTTTGAAGTTCCATCCCAACGTTCATTAATATCATTGGATTGAAAAAGTAAACCTCCCCATCGATCAAAAACTTGAAATTTATAATTATCAATAATTAAAGCGGAAGAGTATTTTATTTCGAGTTCATCATTTTCTCCATCTCCATTTGGAGTAAAGGCATTAGGGACTCCGATCAAATCTCCTGAGCAAAAATTAATTAATTGAACAGTTGTATTTAACGTTTTTTCACAACCTGTGAACTGATCTATTACCTTGACCGAATAAGAAGAAGTGGCATCAAGAGTTGCAGTTGGATTTGGACAATCGGTACAACTTAAACCATCTTGTGGAAACCACTCATAGCTATAACTTGAGGTACCATCTTCAATATTTAATGATACTGATTCTCCCTCGAAAAAACTATAGACAGCAGGTAAATAAACGTCTGGTAAATTGTCTACCTCAATCAATGCTTCTGAAGTATCAGGTGCACAACTTGATAAAGAGGCAATGACGGTATAAGTGATATCATTAGTCGGAACTGCTGTTGGATTTGCTATTGTCGGATCAGATAATCCTTCCGCTGGAAACCATTCAAATTGATCTGCAGATCCGATAATATTTAATTGTGCTGTATCACCTAAACATACAGTAGCGCCGACTGCTTCAATTTCAGTTTTATCAACCACATCAATTCTGAGTGAATCAGTTAGAGTACAGTTATCGGCAATAATTTCTAATGTATAAATAGTTGATTGCGAAGGCATTGCTTCTGGATTTAACAAAGTTGGATCATCCAAGCTTGCTGCTGGAGTCCAAGAGAAAATAGGGTTAATATTTCCAAAAGGATACAAGAATTCAGCATCAAGTAAAATTGATTCACCTCGACAAACTGTTGTGTTTTCGCCTATGTAAATATCTTGTTGAGATAATACGTTTACTCTAACGGTGTCGATAATGTCACACCCTTCATCGGTAGTAACTTGAGCTATAAAATCAGTTGTAACATTTGGACTAGCTACAGCATCAAAACAAGCCGAGCAATCTAAACCATCTGAAACTAACCAGATAGGATTGCTTCCAGTATCCAAATGTAATTGAGCAGTATCACCTTGACAGATTGTTCGATCTTCTCCAGCAAAGATTTGATTTTGATCAAGTACATCTACTGTAACAGAACCGATACTTGAACAATTAAAATTATTAGTAACTGTAACAGTATAAGTTGTTGAAATCTCAGGAGAAGCAATTGGATTTAAGCAATTATTATAACAAGTTAAACCAGTCTGATTATCATCCCAAATGTAAGAGAAGACATCATCGCCTCCATCCACAAATAGTTGCACAACATCATTAGCACAGATAAGTGTATCATTTGAAATTTCCACAACTGGAGCATAAACGGGACGAACATCTACTTGAATATCAACCCTAGTTTCACATCCTTCGCTACTGATTGCCACAAAAGTATAAATGGTGGTATCGATAGGATTAGCTGTTGGATCTAAACAATCCGTGCAACTGAGTGTTTGATCAGTTTCCCAAAAATAAGTTACACCAGTTGGATCACTTGTGATGTCAGCGAACAGTTGGGTGATTTCTCCAATACATATTTCTTGGTCGCCTGAAAGAATTACATCAGGTTGTAACATGACCGTAATATTTTGAGAAACAGAATCCACGCAACCCACATCTGTCGTGACAATTAACTGCGCTTCGAAGCTAGTGCCATCTATATAAGTATGAGTAGGTTGCTCCAAAAATGACTCGAAGCCATCTCCAAAAATCCAATGTGTTTGTTCCACATTTCCATTAATAACCGTAGTTAAATCGGTGAAAGTTACATCTAAAGGTTCACACCCCATTATATCTGACATGGAAAAATTAGCTTCTGGAACATCACCAATTCTGATATAATTGTCTTGTAGCAAAGTGTCTGAACAATAAGCATTGTGAGCAATCAAGGTCACATCATATAATCCTGGTTGATCAAAAGTTACGGTCGGTTCAAAATCATTGGTAGTAGCTGGTAAACCACCTTGGAATTGCCATTCTAAACTATCAATCGAACCTGTCGAATTAATCAAATTCAAAAACGTAATTGGATTGTTAAAATCACAAAGTACGGTATCTGTTCCTTGAAAACCTAAATCCAAAACAGGTACAAATATACTTGTTGGTGATTCCAAAATTCGCTCACAGCCAATCTGATCAATGATCGCTAATTTTGGAATATAAGTTCCTCCTGGATAAAAGTAAACAGTCGTATCTGTACTCGCACTCAATATGGTATCTAATGGAGAACCATCTCCAAAATCCCAGAGGTACATAAATTCCCCTTGTGATTCAGCAAAGAAAGTTACTTTCATTGGAGCACAACTTGTATCTACTTCGTAATGGAAACTTCCAAGTGGTCCATCTAAAACGATTAAGTTTTCTACGATAAAAGTGTCTGCACAATTCTCATTAGAATTAGCAATAAAAGTCACATTATAAGTTCCTGGTACGGTGTACACGTGAGCTGGATTTTCCAAATTAGACAATCCACTTCCGTCTCCAAAATCCCATTGGAATGTCGTTGCATTTTCTGAAGTATTTTCAAAATTTACGACCAATGGAGGACAAGATGCATAACTGGTATCTAAAAGAAAGCTGGCAACTGGATCAGCAATTACTATATCATATTCCAAGCAATAAATATCTATACATCCATAAACATCGGTTACAGTCAGACAAGGATTGTAAATTCCTTCCGTCATAAAAACGTGCATTGGATTAGTTTCTGTAGAAAAATTTCCATCTCCAAAATCCCAGCTATAAGTAGGATTTAATGCAGAAGTATTATTGGTGAAATTTATTGGAAAATTAGTACAACTTAAGGTGTCCGCATCAAAGTCAGCAATAGGTCGAGTCACTTCAACTGCGGTTGGAACAACCAAACTTCCTACACAACCCCAATCATCGGTAACGGTTAAAGCAACCTGATGTTGGCCTAAATTTTCAAAGGTATGAGTTGCTGTTTGTCCAGTTTCAGTTGCTATATTATTTTCAAACACCCAATCCCATTGGATATTATTAGCAAAAAGATTGGAAGAGTTTTCTGTAAATGTTACTTCAAAAGGTTGGCAACCTCCAATAGATTTTGGATCAAAGTCTACAGTAACTGCATTGGCATAAATAGTTTCATTAAATTGAGTAGTATCTTTACAGCCATTTATATCGGTTACAATTAATTGCAGATCGATATAAGTTCCAGGCGTAGGCATGGTAATATTTGTATTAGAAAGTGTAGAGTTGGCAAAAGTAATTCCAGCTCCAGACCATTCATATTGTTGTGCATGGACAGAACTATTGATAGCTGAAATAGTCATCGGTACACAGCCTTCTGTAGCAGAAACGGTAAATACTGACAATGGGTCATGAATATATAAAGTTCGAATTGCAGAGTGAGTACAATTTGTTGTGAAATTTTGAGTGGTCAAAGTAACCACATAAGTTCCTGTATCTGGAAAAGTGAAAGTTGGCTCAAATAAATTCGATGTATCACTATCATCTCCAGTTACTCCAAAATCCCAAAAGTAAGAATCAGCTCCAATTGAAGTATTGATTGATTCGATGTAGAGTGGGGTTTCACAATTTTGAGTGATGGTGAAAATTGCTTTAGGAGCAGTTACCTCGATATAGTTTGTCAAAGTTATTTGATCGTAACATCCTTTATCTGAAACAGCTAAGGTCACATCATAAAAACCAGTATCAGGATAAGATGTCGATGGATTTTGTAAACCATCAGTTTGTGTATTTCCAAAATCCCAAAACCATGTGTCGACAAATGGAGAAGATAAATCTGTGAAATTTACCAGCTCATCAACACATGCTACTAGAGGAGTTGCTTCAAAGTTTACCAATGGATCATCACCTATGCAAACGGCATCATCAAAAGTTTGAGTGTCAGAGCAGCCCAATGTATTGGTTACGGTCAAAACGATATCAAAACAACCTGTATCAGGAATCATAAAATTCGGAGTTTGATCTGTCGAAGTCAAGAGTCCTGAAGGAGTATTTATTTCCCAAAGCCAATCGGTAATCGGTAAAACAGTAGTGGAATTTTCTTCCAGATTTATATTCAAAGGAGTACATCCCGAAAATGAGTTGTTGATGATGGAAGCTTCCGTTTGTACTAATTCAATATTAGTAGTTGAAATAACATTTTCACAGCCATTCGCATTTGTTACCGTTAGCGTAACATTATAAACTCCAAAATCTGTATAAACATGATTTGGATTTTGCTGACTACTTGTTGTATTATCTCCAAAATCCCATAACCAAACAGTTGCATCTGCTGAGGTTCCTGTAAAATTTACAGAATGAGGAATTGAACAACCTAAAGTATTATCATTATTGTAAGCAACATCTGGCAAAGCAAAAACCTCAATTTCTGTTGTGGTGGTATGACTATCTGTACAACCAGCAATTTCACGAGTTAAAGTAACGGTATAAAAACCAGAATTTTGATAAACATGAGTTGGATTTGAGTTGGTAGAAGGAGTTGATCCATCTCCGAAATCCCAACTAACATTGTCCGCTGCATCTGCTGATCCGTCAGTAAAAGTTACTGATAGATCTTCACAACCTTGATCAGGAGTAAAGGTAAAATCTACCACATAACCAATGTTGATATAATTTTCTAAAACTAAGGTATCTTGACAATCAGTATCGGCATTTTGACCAATCACAGTTATGGTGTAAGCTCCGTCACTCCCGTATAAAACTGGTGGTGGAGTAGTACCAGCAAAATTAACTCCGTTGCCGAAATTCCACGTATAGGTCATATTTGGTTGAATATTATCATTAACAAAATTGACAATAAATGGAGGCTCACATTTAAATGTTTCAACCGCATGAACATCAACTACTGTTGGTTCATAAGTAGTGATAAAATCATCTTTGGAAATAAAGTTTATACATCCATTTTCATCCGTTACGGTCAAACTAATATTATATTGATCTGCAATGGAGTAAGTACTTTCTGCATTTGGAGAAGCACTTCCATCGTTGATTATTACACCTGCCGATCCTTCGACTCCCCAAATAAATTCTGCAATATTGGTCGAACTTCCAGTATAATTGAATGAGGCAGTATGTGGAATACAACCGTCGGGAGATGGTGATTCAAAGTCAGGATCGGGTAAAGGATGTACTGTAATAAAATTAGGTTCACAAAGGGTGGCAGTATTACCGTCACTATCAGTTACGGTTAAACAAATTTCATAACTTCCAGCTGAGCCAAAAATTCTTCCTTGGCATTCATTATTAGAATTTACGCCTCCTAAACTCCAAGCCCATGAAATTATGCTCCCTCCAGTAGTAGATGAATTATCACAAAAATTAACTTGAACAGAACCGCATCCTTCGGTTTGATCTGCTGTGAAGTTAACGGTGATTTGTGCGGAAGAAGAAAACATTCCAAAGCAAATAAAAATGACCAATGACAGTTGTCGACTTATTGACATCTCAATATAAGGTTTATACAGATTAAAATAATACGTTTATTAAGGATATGACTGAGGGATTAACTTCTCTACTTAATTTCTTTTAAAAGGAAAATTTAGAGGGTTGACGTTGAATTGAAAAGTTTGCCTTTTATTAAATTTATACCCTAGGGCGATAAGAGGATTTTTAATAATACAATGGTATTGCAAATAAGAGATGTAATTCAGGAAAATAGAAAGATTTTGTGACAGCTTTTTATACAGGTTTTTGCGATGAAAATTTTTCATTTGCTGATAGGTTTAAGTGTTTTTCAAAATACGGTTTTAAAAAATAGGCATTTTACATAAAGTAATGCTTTTATAAAAAGCTGGTTTTCAGTTTTTTATAAATATAAGTATTAGATAGTGTAAATAAATAGACTTAAATAGATCTAATTTTAAGTCGTGTTTAAGATGAGTTTCTTTTTTTAAGATATGGGACAAAAGTAAACATTAATAAAATATATATTACAAAATTTATTAATATTTATTTTGTTAAAATTTCGAGAAAATATAAAAGTAGTTTTGACCTAATAGAATACTAATCCTTAAGGGAGAAAAGGTGAACCATTTTTTAATGAAAAAAATAATTAAATTGAAATAAAAAAAGCCATCCTGATTTTTCAGAATGGCTTTTTCAAATCTTAATAAAAAAATTAGTTGGTAGTTCGTTTAATTTCAACAATCTCTACTCTTCTTTCTACAGAAGCTTCGACACTATAAATGGAATTTCTTTGATCGTTCAAGTCATCACTAATTCCCTGTGAAGCAGTTGTTTCACCGAATGGTTTTTCAGAAATAATTAACTGACCTGATTTCAAAAATGATTGAAAGATTCCATCTGCATAAGTTTTAAAGTGATTTCGCACACAGGAAATTCTTCGCTTCGATAAATATAAATTGTAATCCGTTTTGGCTCGTGGACTTGTAAATCCTTTTAAGAAAATCTCCACTTGATCGCCATCATTTAATCTTTTTAATAAAATATTGGAAAACAAAAAGAGATGATCGTACCCCTTTTGAACTTTGTTATCAAAGAAATTAACTAGATCATTTTCTGCTTGAAATTTATTTTCTTCTGCTAATGGGGCGGTATATTCATCAATGAATTCATATTTCCGACTGACGTATGGCAGGTAAGATTCTTCATAAGATTTTTTGGTAGATGTCTTACGCGTTCGTTTATCTGGTTCGTCATTATCATAGTATAATGCCAATGGTAAAAAGTCCTCCAGAGTTGTTGGAACTTGTGGTAATTCAGGAGTAACAGGGGCAATTGGTTTTGGTGGTTCTTCTACAATTAGTAATGAATCAATCGGAGGCGGCTCATCGGTCATTACTTCTTTCGGGAAGTTTATTTTGTAAATATCATTGCAGCAAGTTTTATTCGCCTTGTTTAAATACATTGATCCAATTCGATTACTTGCCAAGAATGCAGCCGAAGTATCTGCACTTAAAGTATAGTAAATATCATTATAGCTACTATTCGTTGGATAACCTAAATGCTCAGCGTCTGTCCAACCGTCAACTGTATTTTTACTTTTGTAAATATCAAAACCACCCAAGCCTTTATAGCCATCAGAGCTAAAATATAAAGTTTGTGAAGGTTCATGGAAGAATGGAGTCAGGTCATTATATTTAGTATTGATGCTTTCGACGTTTTCTGGGTCAGAGAATTTTTTACCATTAATTTCACTTACCCAAATATCTAAACCACCTTTTCCTCCAGGACGATTCGAAACAAAATATAAAAGTTCTTTTCCTGTTTTCTTATCAAAACCAATAGCAGGATGAGTAGCAGTAAAACCTTTTTGGTTGATACTTTTAGGAAGCTTGATAATTTTCTTTTTCCATCGACCTTTTCTTTTGGTATCTTTTTCTTTGTAACAAAGTGTACACGTAATTTCTACGCGGCCTTTATTTTCACATTGAGTATAATAAATTCGTTTTTTATTTCGACTAAAGGCAGTATGAGCGGTATGTAATTTATCATCATTAAACTTGTATTTCATGGGGCGTCCTTTTGAGCCATTCACAGAATACAACACCTTAGTCATTTTCTTTTCAGGAATACTTTTGTCTTTGGGATTTCGAAATTTAAGACTAGAATAAAATAAAGTATCTCCTTTCATCATCGCTCCAAAATCTGAATATTTAGAATTGACTCTTTTATTTAATCGGTTAACTTCAAGGTCTTCGGGGACTGCAATTAAATCTACGGCCCACCTGCAAGCTTCGATTTCGGATTTTGCTTGCTCGATCATTTCTGTATTTCCATTCCCATTCGAATTGTATTTTTCAAAAAATCTAATTGCCTCCGCATAAGCACCTTGATTCTTTTTCACTTTTCCTAACCAAAAATTAATCAAGGGGAAATTGTCAGCCTCTTCATGTTGTAATATTTTTTGGTAGTACTCTTCCGCTAATTCATAATTATGATAAAGTCTAGCGACATCTGCAAATTTGTAAATTACATCTGCTGATTCATTTTTTATTTCCAATGCATTTTGAAAATAAACCATCGCAGCATAATAGTCTTTTTGCTGAGTCGATTTGTCTCCAGCTTTTACATATGCTTTGAAAGTTTGAGCATGAATATTTGAAAAAGAAAAAACGAGAAAAAATATGATTAAAGGACTTTGAATTTTTTTTATCATTACGTATGTCGTTTGCGAAAACTCTTTTTATATAATTGCCATTAAAAAACAGGACAAGACTCAATTATCTTGACACATTCTTTAACATTGGTGATGGTGTACATTACTCCAATTTCGATTCCACCATTTCCATTAGTTGCTGCATCAAAAGCAGAGATATTCGTATCGTAACTCACGCCAATTTTCCAAGCAGCATAATGTAATTCAAAGGTTGGAATAACCGCATCACCGATACGAAATGAAGTACCAATTTGAATAGCTACTTCTTTTCCTTTTGCCTCACTTATATGATAACGACCTGCACTCCCAACTAAAAATTGTTCATAAGGTCCTTGTATTTGTCCTAAGGCATGAATAACAATATCCCATTTTGGATGCACTTGAATTACTCCTCCTGAATAGATGGAAAGCCTCATCGGCAACTGTGAATCTGGATCATCCTTAAAACTTTGAACTGGACCAGTTAAATGATAGGCACCAATTCCAGCAATTGCTTGACTTCGATTATCTTCTTTTTGTAAAATCCAGCTTACTCCTGCATTTACATCAACGAAGGCTTTATTTTCATTGGAGAAATTTTCTTTGCTATCTCTAGTTGGATCAAATAATTCTCCATCAAATTGATTGTTGAATTGTAAATTTGAAATAGAAAATGATCGTTGAGAAGCTACCGATTGAACTCCAACGCTCAAGGTATTCATGTCATTAATTTTATAATGAAGCGCACCTGTTACTCCAAAAGAAGATAAACTTAATTCTGAATCACCAGCTTGGTCATAATTAAAATGGACACCTCCCGCGAGAGAAAGTTTATCATTTCCACGAATCAAGTTGGATAATTTCATATCAGCTGCTCCTGAAAAAGTTAGATATGGAACAGGAACCGATTGCCATTGCGACCGATAACTTCCCATAATTCGAACATCTTCTGAAAACATACCTGCAAGCCCCGGACTTATATTTAAAGGAGAGAAATGAGATTGTGAAAAATGAATGTCTTGCCCCAACAGCATAATTGCAAAAGTGGAAGCAAAACAAGTCAATGTTATTTTTTGTAAAATTGATTTCAACACTTGGTGGATTTTTGCTGTTGTGAAAAAATATTTCGAATGTGTAAGTTAAGTTTTTACTATTTAATTACACGAATAAAAATCAGAAATGGTTGGTCTTTCTGTTCCTCAAATTAATAAATTCATTTTTATATAAAAAGAAAATTTTAATTTAACCGCTGACTTTGTTTATTTGCTTTCATTTTGTAATAATTCTATTAAGTTCGTGCAGCGAATTTTACTTTTATCAAAACCTTTATACAATTAGTTTAAATTTGAATATGAAAAAAATAGGAATCACCGGAGGCATTGGTAGTGGAAAAACTACTGTTTGTAAAATATTTGAATCTTTAAGGATTCCAGTTTACTATGCTGATGATCGAGCGAAAGCCCTGATGATTGAAAATAAAGAGTTGGTTCATGAAATTAAGAATTTGCTCGGCGATGAATCTTACTTTGACGATGGTGCTTTGAATCGGCAACACATCGCCAGTATTGTTTTTAAAGACAAAAAGAAATTAGAACAATTGAACGGTTTGGTTCATCCAGCTGTCGCGAAGGATGGTATTCTTTGGCAACAAGCTCAATCATTAGTTCCCTATACTTTGAAAGAAGCTGCCTTGCTGATTGAAAGTGGAAGTTTTCAAGCGCTAGATTATTTGATCACGGTGTGGGCACCTAAGGAAACTAGAATTCAAAGAGTGATCAAAAGAGATGGGACAACTCGGGAGGAAGTAGAAGCTAGAATTGATAAACAGATGTCTGAATTTGAGAAATTAAAATTAGCGCAGTTTGTGATTATTAATGATGGGGATAAGTCGTTGGTGCAGCAGGTGCATAAATTGCATCTGAGATTTTCGTAACAATAAACACGTAGCCGTCTGCTTTAGCTGACCTGAAAAAAGAGCAAAGCGATTTTTTCAATTAAAGTTTCTGATTTTTTAATTAGTCACTTTGCTCCATTTTTTTAGGTCAGCTAAAGGAGACCACTACGTGTTTTTTATTTTAGCTGTCAACTAAATCGGTCAATTCTTTTGGTAATGCTTTATTTGTTTTTGCGCCCAATTCTTTAATTCGTTCTGCTCGCCCAATCAAGGTGTCGCCAAATTTTTTCGAATCAACTAGCTTATTCATCGCATCATCATACGCATTTTTTGCTCCATCAATTCGATGACCAATCCCTTTTAAGTCATCTACAAAATTGACAAATTTATCATAGAGTAAACCACTTTGTCGAGCAATTTCGATGACCGAATTTTTCTGTTTTTCTTGTTTCCAAATGTAAGCAACTGTTCGCATTGTTGCCAAAAGGGTAGAAGTGGTCACCATCACAATATTCCGATCTAGTGCTTCCAGAAATAATTTTTTATCCTTAGTTACCGCTAAATTAAAAGCTGGTTCAATTGGCACAAACATCAATAAATAATCAGGCGAATTGATTTGATACAATTGCTGGTAATTTTTCTTATTCAAGTCTTTGATGTGTTGACGAGTACTATCGATATGACGTTTGAGGTGCTTAACTTTTTTTTCTTCAGTATCTGCGTTAAAATATTTTTCGTAAGCAGTCAAAGAAACTTTTGAATCAATAATTAAATGTTTCCCCTCAGGTAAATTTATAATAAAATCTGGCCGTTTTTCTTTTCCCTCATGATCTTTAAAACTCGTTTGAGTTACATAGTGAATGTCTTTTTGCAAACCCGCTTTTTCCAAAATCATTTCCAATCTAAACTCACCCCAATCGCCTTGCGTTTTTGATTCGCCTTTGAGTGCCGAAGCTAAATTATTAGCATCTAAACTTAATTGCATATTTAAATCTCGTAGTTGCTCAATTTCTTTTTTTAGAGAAATTCTATCTCGAGTTTCTTCCAAAAAACGCGCATTGACACCAGTCTCAAATTCTTGGATTTTTTCTTTTAAAGGATTTAAAATATGATTGAGTTGTAATTGATTTTGTTGAGAAAACTTTTGACTTTTTTCTTCCAATAATCGGTTGGCTATATTTTCAAATTCAGTTTGAAAACGTTGCTGAAGGTTTTCAACTTCTGACTTTTGCGAAACTAATTTCTCATTGATATTTAAAATCTCATTTTCCCTAGCCGAAAGTTGGCTACCTAGTTTTCGTAATTCTTGTTCTTTTTCCAACAAATCATCTCGAAATAAATCAGCTTGATTTTGGATGGAATCATGCACTTCTTTTAGTACATATTTTTCATTTACTTCATCGAGTGGAAGACTCCCACTCTGACTGGTAAATTTATATTTTGCAATAAACCAAGCTGCAATCGCTCCAATAAACAATCCTACCCCTAAGAAAATAATTTCCATGAAATCCACCATAATTTTTTATTTATTCATCAAAATATTTTGTTCTTAAGTCAAGTTAAAATTTAAATAAACACTTCCTTTGGTTGTTTTTTATTTCAACTTTGATTTGACACGAAATATGTTGATAAAAATTCTTTTGTTTTATATCGACAATTAAAAGAAGTTTCAGCAAACATAAAAGTACAAATAATTGCGAATTATAAATAATATGTTTGAAACAATTTGTGTTTTTGTAAAATGAAAAATCCCTGACAAATTGTTCTTTTTCCTGATAAAATAAATTGAATGTGAACTAGGTTACATATTTGAGCAGTAGATTTTTTTAGTTTTATGTCATCAAATTTTTAACCAATAAACTAATTTTTAAAATCTAATTATATGAAAAATTTCCTTTTATTATTTGTCCTTTTGACAGTAGTTTCTTTCGGATGTAAAGATGACGATGATGTAATAGACGAAGCTCCTTATGCTGTTGATATTACGATTGCAGCACCAACAGCTAATGCCGTAGTGATTATGAATGAAGCTATGGCTGTAAAAGTTGACTTTGCGAGAGGTGCTGAAGAAGTAATTCACCATGTCAAAATTTTTGTGCTAGATGCAGATGGAAATACCATTGAAACTTTGCTAGAATCTCATGCTCATGTTGCGGGAAGCTATGGGTATGATAATGCAACAGCTTATACGCCAACTGCTGCAGGGACGTATAAAATTAAGGCGGTTTCACATGATATGGAAGGTGTATATGCTGATCCTTTAGAGGTAACATTTACTGTTCAGTAATTGAATGGAAAGATACTTTTCAAAAAAAAATCGTACTCATTTTTGAGTGCGATTTTTTTTTGTAAAAATTGAGAATCTAGAACTTCATAATTTAAATCTTAACCCAACTTGGATTTGATGAAATCTAAATTTTTCTATATCCAACTGATCAGATTTTCCAATTGTATTAAAGTGATAATTTCCTTTTAGACTAGTAAAAATGTTACTTCGAGAACTTGTTCTAAAATTAAAATTCAGACCATAAATTCCTTGCCAAACCCCTCTTTTTTCAAAATCAGAATCAACTAAATCAAAATATTTCCCAGAGTGAAATCCAAATATGGAGCGGGCAATTCCTCCTTCGATTTGGAGGCTCGCGGTGTTCGATGAAATTACATCGTATCCCAAAATTATTGGAATACTGATTAACTGATATCTATTGTAATTTTTAGAAAAGGTTTTTTCAATTTCCGAAACTTCGGCTGTTCCAAAAACATCTTCCGTTGTTCCATTTTGAAAATGATTGACTGCAATTAATTGGTTGTCACGTGGTTGAGATAATAATTGTTCCGAAGTAGATTCAATCGAATTAACGAATTGGTCGAGAGTAATTCCTGTTTTAAAATAGAGCTTAGAATATCCAAATCGATCTTCATAAAATGCATTTATTGTAATTACATCTAAAGGATTTTCTTGAGATAAAATTTTTCCTCTAGAACGAATTCCATAACCTGCGGTTACTCCAAAGTAAGAAGAAGATAAAATAATACGGACAGGAACTGGTTGATATGAGATTGGTTTTTGCTTAGTATAAATTTCCAAGATTGAATTTTCGTTTTGAGGTAAATCTAATAGACTCATTTCTAAACTTGGTAAAAATCTAACAGCCATCGGTTGAACTGTTTTTGGAAAAATAGTTGAGTCACTTGCAACAATATTTTCTATTTTATTTTGTTTTGGAAAAATGAAATTCGCATTCGGTTTTTTGGGAAAAGATGAATTTGTATTTGACGTAATTACATTGTTATTTTTTGTTTTAGGAAAAGGAGTATTTGTATTTACGATAGATTTAGTTTCCTTTTGAGTAGTAATATCTTGACTTTCAACGGTTATATTTTTTGAAGTATTTAGAATAGTTTTAGTTTCCGTAGCTATATTAGTATCAGCGTTATGTTGATTTACATTTTTAGCATTTGATAGAGTAGGAGAGGACAATTCTGTTTTTTCAAAATGGGGATTTTCGTTTTTTGAAATATTATCAGTCTCCGTAATTAAATTAGCTTCAGCGTTATAATTATTTTCGGATATGTTATTTAATAAGAAATAACTTCCTACAGCTCCAATTGCTATCAATCCAAAGATGACCCAAAAGAAGAAAAATCTATTTTTCTTTTTAGGCGCTTGCCTTTTGGCTTGAAGTGATTCCCAAGCATTTTCTAAATCCATTGGAGAATCGTAATTATCTAATTTATCTCCTAAGTTTTTATCTAGCCAATCTTGTATCATAACTCTTTACCGTTTTTTTTTGTAAAATATGTTTTAGCATTTTCTTAGCTCTAGCCAGTTGTGATCGAGAGGTTGCGGGTGCAATTTCTAGCGCACTTCCAATCTCTTGATGCGTCCAACCTTCAAAAATATTTAGGTTTAAAACCTTCCGATACCCATCAGGTAATTTTTGTACGGCATTTAAAATTACTTCTTTGGGGATGGTTCTAAATTCAGATTCAGTTAATTCCTGTTCAGGTAGTTCTTCCGGGAAAACCATGGTGATTTCCCTTTTCGATTTTCTTAATTGCTGTAAAACGATGTTGGTACAAACTCGGTGCAACCAACCATCGAATGTACCCTTGTCTTCATCAAAGTGATTTATCTTTTCAAATATATGAATAAAACACTCTTGCATAAAGTCTTGAGCTTCAACATTTTGCGAAGCGTAACGCCTGCAAATTGTCATCACTCTTGGAGCAAAGCGGAGAAAGAGTGCTTTCTCCGCTTGTTGATTCTTAACTTTACACAATGATATGATATTTGTAAGATTCAATGCTATATTATTTAATGACTGCTGAAAATGAAATACTCGAATTAGGATATTGGGTAACCGGATCAGCTCCATTTGCATTATATTCTTTAATTGAGATTTGGACATTATCCAAGGTCATTTCAAGGATCTCTCCAACATTTGATGCTGGTTGATCTACCGTCACAGTTGTGTTATTTTGAAAAAATATGCTAGTATAACCGTCGAATGTTAATGATGTAGATGCATTGCTTGGAAGACTATAACTTAAATAAAAGCTTTCTTCAAAGTTGGGGTTATTTATATCATTGTTGGTTTCAAATAGCGTATATATATATTGGATAGTATCTCCATTTCCTAAGTCTTCAAGATATACAAAAAGGTAACCAAGAGTATCGTTACCATTTGGGTCTTGAATGGAAAGAGTACAATTATCAAAGGTTTTTGGTGCCAATCCATCGATGTTAATTGTAACTGATCCAAGTGAAGGATCGACATCAATACATACTTCTATTTGTCCTGCATCAATGTTTGGACTAACTTGTAATGTTTGTGTAGCACTTACTAAGCCTGTACTTCCATCTATCCCAGACAGTTCAATTTCAGACAAATCACAAGTAGGAATCAATGCATTAAATTCTCCAGATGCATTACTACTAGTTTGCTGATAAAATGAATGAGTTGCGATATAAAAAATTACTTTTCCATTGGAAATCGGGTCTTGATTACAATCCACCAAAGTTCCTGTGACTAGAGAAAAATTTGTACTGCTTGAGATATTGAAAATTCCTAAGTCTTCCACATCACTAGTAAACGGACCAATGTTTTGAGAGAAAAGGACGGTCGTTCCACAGATGTCTAAAATTTCTAACAATAGATTTACATTTTGTGGAACAAAGCCTTCGAAGCCTCCTGTCTCGTTTGTCCAAGAGGTGAAAGAAGCACCTGTTGCTATATTAGTAATTCGAACTTTGAGAATGGCTACTCCTTTATTGTCAAATATTTGACCTGAGATTTCAGTAAATTCACCCGGTACATCACAGTTCCAAAAAGTAAAGTGTTCCACTTCTCCAACATATTTTCCATTTTGTAAAACAGCATTTCCTTCTTCTATCCAAAGTCCTTTATCTTCATCAAAATACCAAAGTGGAATTTCTGATGGAGCATTGTTAGCAATAGAATTAGGAACATCTACAGTTAATGTTGCAGATTTATTGATGTTCAATTTTTGTCCTCCATCACCTTCCAAAACAACATTGACCATTCCATAACTTTCTAATACTTGAAGTTCATTTTCAGTATTCCGAGCCATCATATTTCCTGGCATAATTTGATCTATATCATTATGTGTTGGATCGATATAAAAACTGTAAACATTAACAGTCCCATTATAAGCATTGCCTTGTTCGTCCACAAAACTATTCGCTTGAAACAGAACAGAAGAGTTTTGACCGATGGAAATTTCACCGCCACTATTAGACATACAGGTTTCAGGAGCACCCTTTTCTGTCATTTGAATTCTAGTTCTACTAGTGGTGTTTTTGGAAGGAATGAGTGTTTCGTACTGGTCGAAGTAACCCATTTTTTCTACTTTAATTACGCCCATTTTTTCATTGACTAAACCTGTGATTTCGAAAAAACCAAATTCGTTGGTTTGAGTGAAAGCATTTAAAATGCTTACTTGCACTTCTGATATTGGTTGGCCATTTCTATCGGTGATAAATCCGTTGAGCGTACCTTCGATATTGATTTCAGGTTCGTTAGGGACGGTAATTATTTCAGTTGTAAGATTGTCTTTTCTACAACTCGCAAATGAAATGAGGATTAAGGAGAAAAATAAAATTAGGTTCTTAGTATTCACGATATTTTGTTTTTAGTTAAATATGATAGATTTTTTGCGCGCTCTCAATTAGTATTATGCCAAAAATATTGAAACGCTGCACGAAATGTATTTTTTTTTATGCTTAAGCAATCGATTGAAAGTTTGATGTTTACAAAATTTTTAAGAGGCAGAATAATTTTTATTATACCCACAATAGAAAAGCCTTTCTAAACGAATTGTTTAGAAAGGCTTCCAATTTTTTTGAAACTTTTATTTTAAACTAAATAAATCCCATCTTTTTCGATGCGAATGATTTTTTGTTTGTACAATGCTCCTATGGATTTTTTAAAATTCTTTTTACTCATTTCCAGTTGTGCATAAATTTCTCCCGGCGCACTTTTATCCGTCAATTTCATAAACCCTTTTCGGTCTCTTAGCTCTTTTAAAATTTTAGTAGAAAATTCGCCAACCACATTTTGGTAACCTTGCTTTTGTAGGCTAATATCAATTTTTCCATCCTCTCTAATATTTTTCACATAACCAATCACTCGATCTCCTTTGCGGATTTCTCTAAAAATTTCGTTTTGGAAAACTAAGCCCATATATAAATCGTCAATGATAACATTAACACCAAGATCAGTACGGTCAGCCACCAGCAAATCAACCTCTTGGTTAATTTCTAAATCAATGTCCTCCACCTCAACATAGTTCATCCATTTATTACTTCCTACTAACCGATCCGTTTCGCCATCGAGATACATAAATATGATGTACCATTCGCCGACTTCTAATCGATCGCGTTGTTCCGAGAAAGGCACTAATAATTGTCGATCCAATCCCATGTCCATAAAGGCGCCAAAATTACTCGCATCAAAAACTTTTAGGTAGCCAAAACTATCAAGTTCGATCGTTGGTTTTTGAGTAGTAGCAGTCGCTCGATCTTCAGAGTCATTGAAAATGAAAACCTCAAGTTCTTGATCTTGTTCAATATCTTTTGGAACAAATTTATTGGGTAATAAAACTTCCTCCGATTGATCCTCATCGGTCAGGTACCAACCATATTCGGTTTCTCGAAATGCAGTTAAACGATTATATCTTCCTAGTCTGATCATGTTATTTTTTTTTGGAAATGCAAAGGTAGGTTATTTGCCACAGACCAACACAGACTTGACTGACTTTTCCCAGTAGGTGATCTAGCTATCGTCAGTCAGTTAAGTCTGTGTCTGTGGCTAAAAATAAAAAAAAGCCGTTGAGAAAAAAATCCCAACGACTTATTGTTCAAATATATGTATCGAAAATATTTGCGAATTGATTGAAAACTTTATACGGCAGCTGTTGCCAAAAGTTTTGCCCGTTGCTCTTTTACGCTATCCGATTTTACAAAATCAGCATAACTCATCAAGCTGTCAATGATTCCATTTGGCGTAATTTCGATTACTCGATTAGCAACCGTATTAGTCAATTTAAAATCATGAGAAGTAAATATCATATTTCCTTTAAATTCTTGCATCGCATTATTCAATGCAGTAATTGATTCCAAGTCCAAGTGATTCGTTGGCTCATCTAACAATAAAAAGTTAGGATGTTTCAACATGATTTTTGACAACATACACCTCACTTTTTCTCCTCCAGAAAGTACACTCGATTTCTTGTAAACTTCTTCGCCCGAAAATAACATTCTTCCTAAGAATCCACGAATAAATTGCTCATCTTTTTCTTCAGAAAATTGACGCAACCAATCGATTAATTCTAAATCATTTTGGTTAGCAAAAAATGCGGTGTTTTCATTAGGCAAATAATCATGTGTGATCGTTTGACCAAATTCAATTGTACCAGAGTCCGCTTCCGTTTCTCCAGAAAGAACATCGAAGAATGCATTGATCGCAGCAGAGTCTTTTCCAACCAAGGAAATTTTCTCCCCTCGATTCATTGTGAAGTCAACATTAGAAAAAAGTATTTCTCCATCATCTTTTTTCTTACTCAAGTTGGTTACTTTGAGAATTTGATCGCCTGGTTCCCGCTCTGCTTGGAAATGAATAAATGGATATTTTCTAGTAGAAGGTTTGATGTCTTCTAAGTTCAATTTGTCCAATGCTTTTTTACGAGAAGTGGCTTGTTTCGATTTCGATGCGTTGGCAGAGAAACGTTGGATAAATTCCATCATCTCTTTTCGCTTCACTTCTGTTTTTTTGTTTTTGTTCGCTACCTGTGCCGCCATCAATTGACTACTTTCGTACCAGAAGGTATAATTACCGGTGTAGATTTTGATTCGGTTAAAATCAATATCCACCGTATGCGTACAAACCATATCCAAGAAATACCTATCATGCGAAACTACGATCACGGTATTTTTAAAGTCGGCTAAAAAATCTGCCAACCAAGTAATCGTTGTAGCATCCAAATCATTGGTAGGCTCATCCAGTAATAAAATGTCTGGATCACCAAACAACGCTTGCGCGATCAACACTTTTACTTTTTGACCACCCGTCAATTCCTTCATTAGTTTGTGGTGCAAATCTTCACTCACGCCAAGGTTACTCAACAAAGTTGCTGCATCACTTTCAGCTTCCCATCCGCCCATCTCACCATATTCATTTTCCAAATCTGCCGCACGCATTCCTTCTGCTTCCGTCGCTTCAGGATTCATGTAAATGGCATCTTTCTCGATCATGATGTCGTACATTTTTTTATGTCCCATCATGACAGTATTCAATACCGCATCTTCTTCAAAGGCAAAGTGATTTTGAGATAAAACCGCCATCCGATTGCCTGGTTCCATATCTACACTTCCGTTGTTGGGATCAATTTCGCCAGAAAGAATTTTAAGGAAAGTTGATTTACCTGCGCCATTGGCTCCGATGACACCATAGCAATTTCCCTTCGTGAATTTTAGATTTACTTCATCGAAGAGTACTCTTTTGCCGTACTGAAGACCTACATCATTGGTTGAAAGCATAGTTGAATTATTCTAATTTATTTGAAAATGGCTGCAAAGGTAAGAAAAA
>CALJOK010000009.1 GCA_937981555.1 uncultured Saprospiraceae bacterium | reverse complement strand
GCAGGCACTTTCGCCAACATTTTAGAGACCAAATCTTAAACATTTGTGTCGGTCTTCATAATTTTAGAGTCTGTAGTCCTTTTAGAAAATATCAATCTAAAATTAAATGGAGCTAAAATCTCATTTAGAATAATGTCTATTCTACATTTACTTTTTTACAAAAAAGAGCATAGTTAAATAACTAGATTAGTTTTCATTCAAATCAAATTCTTATGCCTAATAATTTTCTAAAGGTTACCCTAAAATGGCTAATAGTTCTAATTGCATTTAATTATTTGACCAACTATGCTGTGCAATTTTCCATGCAACATTACGGGGTAAATTTTTTATCTAGAGGAAATAGGTTCCTCACTTTCATATTTCCTTTTATCGCAATCCTTGGATTTTCTCTATCCACAGGCCTAGGAATAAGAGACCTTAGTCGATCTAATAAATATGATATTTCTGTCGGATCTATTTTTGCGTTCTTGGCAGTACTCATTATCGTGCCTGTAATTTTTAGTACTACTATGCTTTATTTTTATTCTATTTCAGATGAAAATATCGCCAATACTTTTAATACTAAAAGCTATCAACTATCCATTCTTGTAGGTATCTTATTCAATTTGATATTGAGTTTATTAGTCATCACACTAGCATCTCAATGGCGAATTTTTCGAAAAGCAGGTTACAAAGGCTGGTATGCTTTAGTTCCAATTTACAACTTGATCATTATGTGCGACATTATTAAAAGAGATCGTTGGTGGGTATTTTTATTTTTTATTCCCTTGATAAATTTAATTGCTTTGGCCACAATCACTAATGGAATGGCCAGAGTTTTTCGAAGATCAGATGCCTTTTCATTTGGATTATTTTTTCTTCCGTTTATCTTTTTTCCCATTTTAGCATTTGGGAGAAGTAAATATATTCATGACGAATATGAATTGGTCATAGATGATTTAGATTTGGAAGATCACTTGGTTGATTAATATGAAATCAAGTGTTCAGGTATCCAATACCTTAACACAAAAGATCAAATAAAAATCCGCCAACTGAATTTAATCAATTGACGGATTTTTGTTTTTATAAATTATCCGTGCCGTAGTTTTCTGCGACACGGATTTTATTTTTTATAAAGTTCCTCTCAACTCTTGCTCTCTTTCAATCGCTTCAAACAAAGCTTTGAAATTTCCTTTTCCAAAAGAGGTCGCTCCTTTTCTTTGAATAATTTCAAAAAACATCGTTGGTCGAGCTTGAATCGTTTTCGTGAAAATCTGTAACAAATATCCTTCATCATCTCGATCTACCAAAATTCCTAACTCTTTTAATGAATCAATATCTTCATCAATTTTTCCAACTCGCTCTTCCAAAACATCATAGTAAGATGTTGGAATATTTAAAAATTCAACTCCTCGATCTCTCAAGGCAGTTACTGTTTTCACAATATTATCCGTAGCTACGGCAACATGCTGAACACCTTCTCCTTCATAAAATTCCAAGTACTCATCCACTTGTGATTTTTTCAATCCAGCAGCAGGTTCATTAATTGGAAATTTGATTCGACCATTTCCATTACTCATCACCTTACTCATTAATGCTGTAAATTCAGTCGAAATATCTTTGTCATCAAAAGATAGGATCTGAGTGAATCCCATTACTTTTTCATAAAAATCTACCCAGTAATTCATTCTACCCAACTCTACATTTCCAACCATGTGATCTACAAATTTCAATCCCACAGACTCAGGATTATACCTAGTTTCCCATTTAGTAAATCCAGGCATAAAGATTCCATTATAATCCTTTCTCTCCACAAAAATATGAACGACTTCACCATAAGAATAAATTCCTGATCGAACTATTTTTCCATCTGCATCTTCTTCCGTCTTAGGTTCCATGTATGATTTCGCTCCTCTTTCCATCGCAGTATTATAAGCGTAAGTTGCATCATCTACCCAAAGTGCATTCACTTTCACACCATCTCCATGCTTATCAATATGTCTTCCAATATCAGATCCACTTCGAAGCGGTGATGTCAAAACAATTCTAATTTTATCTTGAACTACCACATATGATTCCGTCTCCCGATTTCCAGTTTCTAAACCTGAATAAGCCAATGATTGGAAACCAAAAGCAGACTTGTAATAATGAGCTGCTTGTTTCGCATTACTCACATATAATTCTAAATAATCAGTTCCATTGATCGGCATAAAATCCGCCGCATCATTATATACTTTTGGCAATTCTAAATTTACATCTGACATGTTAAATTGTTTTTATTTGACTAAAAAAATTAATAGTTGTTGTAGCAACAGTTGCTATGGCAAATATATTTCTTTTTGGGGAAATATACTTTATTTTTTCTCCTCAAAGTTTTCAAAAATTTGATTCATGATCCTTAAAAAGAAATCATAATCTTCATCCGTCAAATTTTTCCACCCTTTTTTCCTCAACTTCATCACTACAGGTTTTGTCTTTTTATACGTGTCTTTTCCTTTTTTTGTTAAAAAAACTTTGTAACGTCTTTTATCATTCTCAAATCTTTTCCTTTCCGTCAAGCCTTTTTTACATAACAAATCAACGATTCTCGAAACAGTTGGCGCATTTTTAAAACTACCATTCGCCAATTCATTTTGAGAAATACCATCTTTCTCGTACAGACTATCTAACAAAACCCATTGTTCTGTCGTCAAGTCTACCTCAATTTCTTTGAAGGCCTTCAAATAATTTTGTCGAATAATTTTTATCGTTCGATCAATGTATGCTCCAAAATTTTTAGTGCTTGTTTTTTTTGCCATTAGATATTTTCCGTTTTAAAAAAAAATATTTTCTATTTTGTCCTTTTAAAAAAATGCAAATATAAAAAAATCAACATGATCAAAATTCCTTTTTTTAAAAATTACTTAATCCTTTTTCTCCTACTCCTTTCTCAAAATATATTTTCTCAAAAAAAAACTTACCAAAACCATTGGGAAATAGGCGACAACAATTCTATTATTTGGAATTTAGAAAATGATCAAAACTTGCCACACCAAGATAATATTGAAATGGCTGGAACACGAGTTGCAGGAATTATCTCATATAAAATTGATACGGCTAAAAACCTAAAATTAGAACGTCAAATTTTCTTTCCGCAAATCCATCCAATCATCAAAGAAACTGATCCTAATTGGTTTGTGTATCGAGCTTATGCAAAAGAAACTTTTGACGATGAAAACTTTCCAACTATTATTGCTGGTGATAGACAATTTGCTCCTGGCCCGATTGAGTTTGTAAAAATTGATGGGATTCTCACTTTCCAACATCAACCTTCCAAATCAGGATTAGCGCTCAAAAGAGAATTGTTTCCATCAACAGATCAAAGATTATTTATTGAAAAATGTTACTTGACCAATACATCTGACAAGTCTATCCATTTACGTTTTGCTTCAAAAAATAGGGAAATAACTGGTTACACAAAAAATGATATTTACTTCATCCGTCAGATTCAAAATATTCCTGGCATCTCAAATATTGCTCCTGGAAAAACCATTGAATTTTCCATTGAGTTCAATGCAACTATGAGTGAAGAAAATTCTCCCTCTGCTACTCATTTTGAAAAAAAACTACTCAAAAGAAAAACGTTCCTCAATGATTTGAAAAATTCCCTACAACTAAATACTCCCAATCCAATCCTCAATCAGCTTTTTGAATTCTCAAAAATCAGAGCTGCCGAAAGTATTTTTGAATCAAAATTAGGCTTGATTCATTCGCCCGGTGGTGGTCGATATTATGTGGGCATTTGGGCAAACGATCAAGCAGAATATGTCAATCCATTTTTTCCATACTTGGGTTATGGCATTGGAAATGAATCTGCGATGAATACTTATCGGGCATTCGCAAAGGAGATCAATTCTGATTTTGAAAAAATTCGTTACGCATTTGAAATTGAAGGAGAGGTTCCCCCTTTCCTTTTGGATCGAGGCGATGCTGCGATGATTGCCTATGGAGCAAGTCATTTTGCATTGGCAAATGGTGATCAGAAAATTGCGGAAGAACTTTGGCCACTCATCGAATGGTGCTTAGAATATTGTCATCGTCAACTCAATGAAGAAGGTGTCGTTAAATCTGAATCTGATGAAATGGAAGGTCGAATTGAAACTGGAACAGCCAATTTATCCACTTCATCATTATATTTTGGTGCATTAGAAATGTCTCAAAGTTTAGCGAAATCGTTTGGTAAGAAAAAATCTACTCTAAAAAAATATGAACAACAATACTTAAATTTAAATATTGCCATCGAAAAATATTTTGGCGCAAAAGTCGAAGGGCTTGATACTTATAAATATTATAAAGAACATCAATTTTTACGTCATTGGATTTGTCTACCATTGGTGGTTGGAATTTTTGATCGAAAAGAAGAAACAATCAAAGCGTTATTTGAAAAACTTTGGTCAACTAATGGAGTCCATGTTGAAAAAAATAGTAACAATGAAGCCATCTCTAAAATCTTTTGGGATCGAGGAACTTTGTATGCTTTACGCGGAACTTTTTTTGCGGGAGCAACAGAAGTTTCTTTGGAAAAATTAAGTGAATTTTCAAAGGAAAGATTATTGGGGAAAAGAGTGCCTTATGTTGTGGAGGCATTTCCTGAAGGAAACATGGCTCATCTTTCAGCAGAAAGTGCTTTGTATTGTCGAGTGTTTACAGAAGGTATATTTGGGATTGTTCCGACTGGTTTGAAGAGTTTTAAATGTACGCCAAGATTACCAAAGGATTGGAATTTTATGGAATTGAATCGAGTGAAAGCATTTGGAGAAGATTTTAATATTAAAGTTTTCAAATTAAAAAATCAGACTAAAATTAAGATTGAAGATCATTTCGGGAAAGTATTGTTAGAAAAAGTATTGAAAGAAGATGAAACGATAGAATTTAGTTTTAAATAAAAAGTGATTCTATTAAAATTAGGTTAAAAATAACCTTAATATGGAATGTTAGCTATTTAACATCTAATTTTGTGTTATAGATTATTTAACCTAAAATCATTTTTCATGAAAAATATTTTTTTTGTTTTTTTAAGTTGCACGCTTTTATTTTTGTCTTGTAAAAAAGATGATCCTACCATTGAGTTAAGATACGATGATGATAACTTTTCATCTCCTGCCCTTCCTGCTGGAACGTTTGATGCTGGGCAAAGATTTCCTGCCAGTATTGTCGATAATTATGTGGGAAGAACTTTAGATGAAGTTGATCTCTATATTCAAGATAAACCTGCGGATTGCGAAATTTTAATCTATGGTGAAGGAAATTCTACTTCTCCCGGAACACTTTTATATTCAAAAAATGTCATCAATCAAGTTTCTGCTAATTCTTGGAATACACATACTTTATCTACTCCTGTAGATATTACTGCTGAGGATTTATGGATTGTTGTCAGACTCATTCATACTTCAGAGATCAGAAGTATTGGTTGTGATGAAGGACCGGCAAGAACTAACGGCGACTGGATGTTAGGTGAAGGAGAAATAGAATGGAAAACTTACCGTGATCTTTCGGCTAATCCCAGTACAGGCGAAAATGTAAATGTGAACTGGAATATTCGTGGAATCTTGAGTGAAGAATAATTTCATTAAAAATGTAAATTGATTGTTATAAAAATTATAACAATCAACTTACATTTTTAATCATTCCTACTTATTCAATGCACCCCAGCTTGCTAATTCAATATTTGGATGTTTAGAAAAATCAAATTCCATGATTGATTTATACTCTAAATAACGACTGTCAAAATACTTCAAATCAACACCAGGATAATCAATATCCTTAAACTTATTCGGTGATTGAAGTTTATTTTTAGCAATATGTAAAATAAACTCCATTGAATCCTGCTCCTCAGATTTTGCTAATTTTTTTAAAGATTTATTTAACGTAAAGTGTTTTTTATCAACCCATCGTTTAATATTTTCTTTGGTATTATGAATTGGCGCTCCTGGTATAGGGCCATAATGACCACTATCATGAAAACTTGTCGTCTTATATTTTCCTTTGATATTATCTAAGAAAAATTGCTTTGGCGCTTTTTTAGAGAATCTTTTAATTTCCTTTCGATCACGCTTCTTCATATCGTCCACTAGTTTTATTTTCAAAAAACTCAGGAACTTATTCATTGATTTCTTAGGATGACTATTTGCAGAACGAATGGCTAACTTATTATCTTTACATACTTTCAAGTACTCTTTATATAATTCGGGAAAAAAAGTTAACGCATTGTGATGACAACTCAAATGTGTAAGCGGAATATTAGCCTCTGTAAAAACTTTCACTTGAGCATTAAGTTCCTCTCTAAGTTCTTTTGGTTTGATCGTTCGCCTAAATTCATAAATACCTCGGAAGTATCCATTTTCATCTACCATTGATTTAGCTGGAGTAATTGGTCTTCCTGACGTCAAGGTTAAATGACAACCGATTTCTCCTTTGCCATTTGTTTTATCCAAAAGTCGTTTAGCATTTTCAGCAGAGGTTCTATATTTCTTTTTCCTTTTTTTGGTCATCCCATCGTAATTAGGTAGGGCTGCAATGGAATTAACTTTGCCTGCATTGACTGCATCGATAATCGCATCGTTAACATTAGGATTTACACCATAATCATCCGTTGTGACTATTACTTTTTTCTTTTTCATTTTTCTTTTTTGAGGTTAATAAAAATCCAATATACGAAATAACAACTATCCACTTAAAAAAGTATTTCCAAAAAAAAAAGCCATACAGCAGATTAACTGCTATATGGCTTTTATCTTTTTAGTAAAAAATAAATTTTAGACAACCTTATCCGCACAAGATGAACTTGCGAATGCATCAGGTTTTGCCTTAAATTCAAATCCCATTCCAAGGATATATCCCATTGCCTCTTTGAGTGCAATGTTAGATTGGAAATGCGGATCTGTATTAATGTCAGCATGGACTTCAAGTGCCACATTATATTTGTCTAGTAAATCACATAACCCGTAAGCGACTTCTACAGACTTGGCCACCTCTAAAATCATTCTTTCCCGCAGACTCATCGTTTGCTCTTTTTTATAACTATGGATAAACATAAATCCACCTTTCTTCTCTCTTAAAAAAACAATTACAGAGGCAAACTCTACTACCCCTCCTCTCACTTGCGAATCGGTTCCGATACATACTTTTAATTTGTAACCTGCTTCGATTTCTTTAATTATCGTTTTTTCAACTGCCTCTTTAATTGGTAGTTCAATTTTATCTCCGTTTAATCTTCGCCAGTTCATGATCTAAGTGTTTATTTATTTCAAGATACCTTAAATACAAGGTTAAAAAACCATTACCTTTTTAAAAATTTGGCAATGTTATCCTTATAACAAATCATTGTAAATAAAAAGTTCATTTTTTATTGTCTTTTTTATATTTATGAAAATTTCATTTTTACTTTAACTAAAAATTAAACTCTTTCAGTTGTATCAAATCAGTCTTTTTTCTAAAACTTATCTCTCTCATTATCAAGTACTTAACCTACTTTAAATTCATTTGAAAAAAAAACGTTCAACAATCCCCAAACCTTTCTATTTTTGTAAAAAAAAAATCAGTATGTATAAATTTTTAATTTGCTTTGCCCTATTAGCATTTGTCTCTTGTAAATCTTCACAAAATGGAAAACCATCAAAAGACGGAAATCATAAATACACCAATAAATTAATCAATGAAAGTAGTCCCTACTTATTACAGCATGCACATAACCCAGTAGACTGGTATCCTTGGGGAGATGAAGCATTAGCAAAAGCTAAAGCGGAGGACAAAATGATTATCGTAAGTGTAGGATACGCCGCTTGTCATTGGTGTCATGTGATGGAACACGAATCTTTTGAAGATACTTTGGTTAGTAAAATAATGAATGAAAATTTTATCTGCATCAAAGTGGATCGGGAGGAACGTCCAGACATTGACGATGTATATATGTCAGCTTGTCAATTGGCGAGTGGACGAGGTTGTGGTTGGCCATTGAATGCTTTTGCCTTGCCTGATGGGCGACCAGTTTGGGCAAGTACCTATTTTCCAAAAAAAGATTGGTTAGGTGTTTTGGAAAATTTTATCAAAATCAAAAAAGACGATCCTGGAAGACTAGAAGAATCTGCTACTCAATTGCAAGAAGGAATAAAACAACAAGACAATATTGTTTTGAATGATAGTGATCAAAATTTCAATGCTAAAAAATTGGATGGTATTGCGGCTAATTTTTTAGACAATATTGATTTCAAAAAAGGTGGTCGAAAAGGTGCTCCTAAATTTCCGATGCCAAATAATTATGAATTCTTGCTCAACTATTATCATTTCACAAAAGATGCAAAAGCGCTCGAAGCGGTTACTACTACTTTGGACAACATGGCCAATGGTGGGATTTACGATCACTTAGGTGGTGGTTTTGCTAGATACTCAACTGATGGTGATTGGTTTGCTCCACACTTTGAAAAAATGCTTTACGACAATGGGCAATTGGTCAGTTTATATTCTGAAGCTTATCAATTGACAAAAAACCCATTGTACAGAAAAGTAGTCGTAGAAACTTTGGAGTACACCAAAAGAGAAATGACCAATCCTGAAGGAGGATTTTATTCTTCGTTAGATGCTGATAGTGAAGGTGAGGAAGGGAAATTTTATGTTTGGAAAAAGTCAGAAATTGATTCTTTGCTGGGAGATGATTTTGCAAAAGTATTTAATGAATTTTATGAAGTAAAAAAATCTGGAAATTGGGAACATAAAAACAATATCCTTCACCGAAAATCTTCTGATGAAAAAGTCGCGAAGAAATTTGACCTGTCTATAACTAAATTAGAAAAGCATATTGCTAGCGCCAAATCCACTTTGATGAGTGCGAGAGACAAAAGAATTCGTCCAGGATTGGATGATAAAATTTTGACTTCATGGAATGCTTTGATGCTCAAAGGATATACAGATGCTTATCGAGCTTTTGGTGATGAAGCATATTTGGAGGCTGCGATTAAGAATGCTAATTTTTTAGTAAAAAATGCGATCAAAGAAGGACATCGATTGAATCGAAATTTTAAAGATGGACAATCTGTGATCAATGCATTTTTAGATGACTATGCTTTGTTAATTGATGCATTTGTACATTTGTATCAAGTGAGTTTTGATGAGCAATGGTTGGATCACGCTAAAAAATTAACTGCTTATACTCAAACTCACTTTTATGATAAGTCAACAGGGATGTTTCACTATACTTCCAATCTAGATCCAGAATTAATTGCTCGAAAAAAAGAATTGGCTGACAATGTTATCCCTGGCTCAAACTCAACGATGGCAAGGAATCTTTACCAATTAGGAACTATTCTATACCAGCCTGAATGGGTAGACCTCAGCAAGCAAATGCTCCATAATTTATCAGAAAGTATTACCGAAACTCCTCAGCCAAATTTCTACTCTAATTGGTGTAGTTTATATTGGACTGTAGTGAATCCTCCTTACGAAGTTGCTGTGATGGGCGATAATTCCAAAACACTTTCCAAAGAATTGATGCAAAATTATTTGCCACATGCACTTATTCTTGGAGGTAAATCTGAAGGAAATTTAGAACTGCTAAAAGATAAACTAATCGAAGGGGAAACTCGAATCTACGTTTGTCAAAATAAGGTGTGTAAATTCCCAGTTTTGGAAGTAGAAAAAGCATTGGGATTGATGGAATAATATTTATTCACCACAGATTGCACAGATTTTTTTTTGTGAAATTTAAAGGAAAACCTTCGTAATCTGTGGTGAATAAAAAAAATCCCCGACAATCATTGACTATCGAGGATTTGGTTTTTAAGGATGTTGTGATACCAAAATAAGGTGTGTTGTTCTAAAAAAAGGGTATTGTTTTCTATTTATGATGGAACTGCTTTCGCAGTTGAATTTTATTTTCTCTGTCCTAAATTTTTGAAAGTATATTTTGCTCCAATTCTTAATCCATAAGAAAGTTGGTTATTCTCCAAAGTTGAATTTTTGAAAATTGACTTAGTCATATAACTCACATTTGGTTCGAAGTAAATTCCAAAATTTGGACGATTTGGCATCTGTACATTGAAACCTAAAGCAAACTCAGTAGAAAGATTTTTCTCTCGAATATCATCAATTTCCAAAAGAGGCTTATCCAAATAAGCTGGATCAGACATTGTACCTTCCGTTACTAAATCTTGCTTTTGAAATCTCTCTGCTTTTACTCCAACTTGAGCATAAACCATTCTCCAAGTATACTTCAATCGCAAAGGAATTGCCACATACTTATATTCGAATCGAGTAACATCAATTACTGGAAATCCAGGATCTTCTCCTCCAACAACTCGCATGTCATTATAGTTATATTGCTTTCCATAATTGGACATTTCTAAGCCTGAACTAATGGCAATTTGCCCTACTGGAAGATCAATTGGAAGTTCGAATCGAACGCCTGCAGTTGTTCCTGCATTACCTGAACGACTCATCGCATATTCAGAAAAAAGAATACTTCCGTCAACGCTTACTGAGAATGAATTGATTTGTGCACTTGCCATTACGCTGGCTGATAACAATAGAATTACAAATAGGTTTTTCATGGTGATGTGATTTTAAATAGTTTAGTTAATAGTTTTAATGATCTAGCTTTTGAAAAAAAAATTGAGCGAAAAATTTGATTTTAAATAAGTTATATATTCCTAAGACACTTGAAATTTGAATTCCCCCTACGTTTTATTTTTTATTTTAAAAAAAAGAAAACTAGTTGTCATTTTCTCAAACTGGGCGCAAATAACTGCTTTTATTTTTAATAAAAAGTAATTTCATCTTACTTTTTTCAAAATTAAATGTTAAAATTATATTCTACTAACAATACAAATACGTAGTCAATTTTTAATATAATTTCACAAAAAAGATAAAAACAAAATATAATTTCATTTCAGCAAAAAAAATAAATTTAAACATCTTCCAAAATCTAAAAGAAAAAATAAAAAAAACTAGTCGATCTTCTAATTTTATTTTCTATTCTTATTTCCATTCTTTTATGGAAATGCCTTTTTGTAATTATCAGGGCGAGCTATTTTTTAAAAATTATTATCTCGTTATTTTTCTTACTTCATTATATGCAGAAATAATTCAAAACGTTGCTTGAGACTTTTTTTTTTACAAAAATGCTCTTATGTTTCTGACTTGTAATTGTATTGTTACAAACACAGTCTCAATCCTGAGATACATCACAGAAACATGCTAAGAAATACAGTAGTATTAAATTAAATTAATTGGAAAAATAAAGAATGGTAATTTTTTTTTCTATATGTTTTGTTTTGATTAGTAAATCATCAGAGAAAAATCAAAAGATTAGAAAAGTGATTTTAATCTCGTCTGAAACTTAGTTTTAGAATTTTTATTTTATAGCTTTTTTTTGTCTTAACGACATAATACAAATTAGTAACAGTTTCAAGGTGAGTTTTATTTTACAAAAAGTCAATTAATTTTATGTTAAAAAATAGCAATACGTTTTTTACTTATCCTATAAAGTCAGGTTTGTAAATGTATTGTTATAAATGGGAACCAATTTTTCTAAAAAAAATGAGGCCTTTCAAATTCTAAAAATCTGAAAGGCCTCATTTTTAATTTCTACCGTTTCTTATCCTAAAAAACGAAATTCTCTTCGTCCAAAACTTTCCCCTTTTGACATCGAATAATTCGCCCATTAAATTTTTCTAAAATCCTATAATCATGCGTTGCAAAAATCACCGCAGTATTATTATTACGAGCTAAATTTCGAAGTAAAAATAAAATCTCATCACTCGTTTCTGGATCTAAATTTCCAGTAGGTTCATCTGCCAAAATTAACTCCGGTGAATTCAACAAAGCTCTGGCTATGACGACTCGCTGTTGTTCTCCACCAGAAATTTCATGTGGCATTTTAAAACTTTTATGAAATAAACCTACATCAGTTAAAATATCATTAATTCGATTTTTCCGTTCGGCTGCATCTTCCCAACCTGTAGCTTGTAAAACAAAATCTAGGTTCTCTCCCACCGTACGATCTTCCAATAAATTAAAATCTTGAAAGACAATTCCCAATTTCCTTCTTAACAATGGAATTGATTTTCGATTCAATTGACTTAAATCAAAACCTGCAACTTCTCCAATTCCATTTTTAAAAATTAGATCACCATATAATGTTTTTAGCAAACTAGATTTCCCACTACCGGTTTTTCCTATCAAATAACAAAACTCTCCTCGGTCTATTTTTAGGTTCACCTCATCCAACACCTTATTTTCTTGTTGAAAAATGGAGACATTGGTAAGACTTACTATAGTATTATTTGTAATTTGCTGTTCGTTATTACTCATAAATCAAAAATACAGGTTTTAATAATATGAAAAAACTTCTCTTCCTATTTATCTTAATCTTTTTTTGTGGAAGTATTTCGGCTCAAACTAGACCTTTAAGTTCAGAAGCCAAAATCAGTTTATTGACTTGCTCGCCAGGAGAAGCAATTTATGAATTATTTGGCCATACGGCAGTTCGTGTGAAAGATCCTTCGCAAGGTCTCGATTTGGTTTTTAATTATGGGATTTTTGATTTCGATACTCCTAATTTTGTTGTCAAGTTTGTCCGAGGAAAATTATTATACAAATTAGGTGTAGACCAATATCGAAGATTTGAATATCAATATGTTGTTCAAAATCGATCAGTCATCGAGCAAGTTTTCAACTTTAACGCAACTGAAAAACAAACAGTTTTCAATTATTTGCTCAATAATGCCAAACCTAAAAATGCCTACTATCAATATGATTTCTTTTATGATAATTGTTCCAGCAGAGTATTTGATGTATTGAAAGATACTTTGGGACAAAATTTAACTTATGCCATTCCTGAAAAAACATACCTTACTTATCGACAACAACTAGACTATTATATAGATGGAGGTACTTATCCAAAAAGTCCTTGGGCGGATTTTGGAATGGATTTGATTTTGGGAATGCCTGCAGATGAAATAGCTGACTTTGAAGGAGAGACCTATTTACCAGATCATCTTTCTCAGAACTTCACCTTTGGTACGCTTCGAAATTCGGAGCCACTTGTCCAACCTAATTCGATCATTGTGCCTCAAAAGAAACCTGCAAGTGTTGCTGGTTTCAGTATTACTCCCTTGCTTCTTTTTTGGATTTTATGTGGTTTAACTGGACTTCTATTTGTTATAAAAAACAATACATTTACAAAAGTTTTTGACTTTACTTTATTTTTGCTTTTAGGATTATCAGGCGCTCTTTTTGTATTTATGTGGGTAGGAACCGATCATGAAGTTTGCCACAAAAACTTAAATATGCTTTGGATGAATCCTCTTCATATCTTACTGGCTATCAATATTTTACGAAATAATTTAACTGGTTTTTGGAAAAAATATTTATGGTTTACACTCATTGTAAATGTATTGTTAGTTTTATTTTGGAAAATATTACCTCAGGATTTTCATGCGGCAGTATTTCCTATAATTTTGCTGGTGACCATGCGAGTAGTGGCTTTGTTAAAAACGGAATCAGAATAAATATTTTTTGAAAAAAACGTTTTTTAAATAAAGCCATGTCCTTAAAACTAATTCTATTTTTATCCGCTTTTCCCATCTTATCTTTTGGGCAAATTCAAATGTCTATTGATCCAGTCTTTTCAATAGAGCAATCTTACCGAACATTGCAATCTGATAATTTTCTTAGTCTACAAACTCGAAATTTAAATGATAAAAAAAGAACTGGTTTTCGATATGGCTTAAATTTCAATTTTTATTTAGGAGAATTGTACGAAGAAAAAGTTGCGCTAAAAACTGGAATCCGATATTTAAAAACGGGCTACCAAATTTATATTGATTCCATTTCTACATTTCATAATTTTTTGGAAATACCTTTAGCGTTAAGATATTATTACAGTTCAAAAAAAATTCAATTATTCTCAGAACTAGGAATTGGGTTTCTGATTAATCTGAATTTTGATATTGATGATTTTAGAAATGAACGATTTGTGCATCATTCGGCTTTCGTCTCAGTTGGATTTGATTATAATTATAGTCTTGATTTGGCAATTTTTTTCCAACCTATTTTTCGATATCATTTTACACAAACATTTTCAACAATTGATGTCGAAGAGCATTTGTATAATGTTGGATTAGAAACTGGTTTTCGAATAAAGTTTTAAACTAAAAAACATCTATCATGAAAAAAACGACAAAAATTTTAGCAGTCCTTTCTATCTACTTTTTTCTTCTCATTATTGATGGCTGTAATGATTGCGGTTGCTCTGATGTAACTTTAAAATTTTTCGATTATAGAAAAATTGAAGTAGTTGTAGAAGAAACAATACTTAATTCCAATGAAGCTCTTTCTTTTCAATTTACTTTAGATTCTATTTACTTTTTAGCCGAAAATAATTCCCCTTGCTGGAATTTAGGATTAATAAATACTGCAACAGCCTGCTCTTGTGCTGAACCAGGTGATGCCGGTTGGAAGTTCCCTATCCAACAAATCGAAATTTTCTCCAATAAGGATTTCAATTCAAGCCTTCCTGCGAACACTTCACTCAATTCAATTATGACCGTAAATGATTCTGGTCAAACAATTCCTTTAGAAGATGCAACGCAAGAAACTTTTCCCCAATTACAAAGGGAGAATTCTAATCTTTCCATTTTCACTAGTGATCGTCCTGATGATTTAAATGAACCTCATATTTTTACCATCCAATTCACTAAAAGCAATGGCGAAATGATTTCATCAGAATCTCCCCCAATTACTTGGAATTAAATCCAAAAACCTTTGAAATTTTACATAAAAAAGAATATTAGCAACTATACACATCTTATCTTTGCTAAAATTCAACTTTCTTAAAAAGATTTCGTGGTCAAACCAAAGTTGAAATCATAAGCGACCAAAGGAAGTATTGCTTTCAACTTTGGCTTGACCTTAAACACGAAATATTTTTAAGAATCAAATTTGTTTTATAAAATCTATTGATTATGAAAAAGATACATCTTATCGGAATGATTATGATCGGCATTGCTATTTACCTTATCATCACAGCTGGTGGAGAGGTAGCAACTTACGCTAACTTTGATGATGCACGAGGCACAGAAGGTAAAGTAAAAGTGGTTGGGCATTTGGTCAAAGACAAAGAGATTGTTTACGACGAATTAAAAGATCCGAATTATTTTACCTTTTACATGGTGGATGATAATAAAGAAGAACGAAAGGTAATTTTGAATCAAGGGAAACCACAAGATTTCGAATTGTCTGAGCAAATAGTACTGACTGGTAAAATGGAAGGTGATGAATTTTTAGCATCCGAAATTCTACTAAAATGTCCTTCGAAATATAAGGATGAAGAAGTGTATTTGAAAAATGAAAAAGGATAAATCAATAGGTAGTTTTCAGTAAGCAGTTTGCCTGCTGAAAACTATCCACGAAAAACTCTCTACTGAAAAAACCTCCAAAATTTAAAAACAGAAATGGACGAAATCCAATATATTGGTGAACATTTATTGCCAGGTCAAATCGGTCGATTGACCATAATCTTATCTTTTGTTGCAAGTTTCTTAGCAACCATTGCTTACTATTTTGCGGAGCAAAAGAAAGAATCAGCGGAAGCAAGTAATTGGTTAAAAATGGGACGATTCGGTTACATCGTTCACGGTCTAAGTCTTTTTGTAACAATCGGTTGCATTTTTTATGTGATGTATTTTCGGATGTATGAATACCAATACGCGCAACTTCATGTAAGTGACGATTTGGAAATGAAATACATTTTGTCTGCATTTTGGGAAGGACAAGAAGGAAGTTTTTTGCTTTGGATGTTTTGGCATGTGATCCTTGGATTTATTTTAATTCGAGTAGCTAAAAATTGGGAAGCACCTGTCATGTCGGTGTTGTCGTTAGTTCAATTTTTTATTGGTTCGATGGTTTTAGGAGTCTATATTTTTGAAACAAAAATTGGAGCGAATCCCCTGATGATGTTGAGAGACACGATGAATATTCCTCTTTTCGCTCAGGCTGATTATGTAGATTTATTGAATGGAAATGGCTTGAATCCTTTACTTCAAAATTATTGGATGACGATCCATCCACCTACATTGTTTTTAGGTTTTGCTTCGACCACCATTCCATTTTGTTATGCCATCGCAGGTTTGTGGAATGGTAAACATGATGAGATGTTGAAAGTGTCTTTTCCTTGGGCGTTGTTTTCAGGAGCAATTTTAGGAACTGGAATTTTGATGGGTGGAGCTTGGGCTTATGAAGCATTGACTTTTGGAGGATATTGGGCGTGGGATCCGGTGGAAAATGCATCGTTGGTTCCTTGGATTTTAATTGTCGCTGGAATTCATACTCACTTGGTGGCAAGAGCAACTGGACATTCGATTAGAAGTACTTACCTTTTTTATTTAATGACTTTCTTTTTCATTTTGTATTCTACCTTCTTGACACGAAGTGGTGTTTTGGGAGAAACTTCTGTTCACGCATTTACAGAAATGGGTTTGGAAAGACAGTTGTTGGTTTTTACTGCTTTCTTTTTTATCGTTCCACTTGCAATCTTTTTTGTCAAACAAAAATCTATTCCACGAATTGAAAAAGAAGAAGCATTAGCTTCCAAAGAATTTTGGATGTTTATTGGTTCGTTAGTTTTATTGTTTTCAGCTTGCTTGATTACAGCTTCGACTTCGCTTCCCGTTTACAATAAAATTGCAGAATTATTTCAGCCAGGTTTTGATGGTTATGTGATTCAAGATCCTGTAGAACATCATAATAAATACCAATTGTGGATTGGGGTTTTTATTGGGTTACTTACAGGAGCAGCACAATTCTTTAGATTTAAGGAAGCAAACTGGGGAGCTATTTCGAAAAAATATTTTATACACTTAGGCATTACCTTGATGATTGCTGCAATTTTGACTTTTGCTGCAGCTCAATGGATAAACGTTTATGCTTGGCAATATCAAATTTTATTATTTAGTGGAATATTTGCGGTGGTGACTAATTTAGATTACCTCATTACTTTCATTCGAGGAAATTTAAAAGTAGCTGGTTCAGTCATTTCGCATGTGGGCTTTGGATTAATGATCGTTGGAATTTTAGCATCAGGATTGAACAAAGAACATATCTCAACTGATCCGTTTACGCAAAGAGGTTTATTGAATGAGGAAATGTTGAAACGTAACGTGATTCTTTTTGAAGGAAAACCTGCTCTACTCAATGATTATGAAATTACTTATCAAGGTAATTCCATGAATGCAAACCTTCGAACATATGATATTAACTTTAAAAAATTAGGCGAAGAGGGAAAAGTCCTGGAAGATTTCACAGTTCATCCAACTGCACAATTTGATAATAAATTAGTCAAAGTTGCGGCCTACAATCCAAGTACTAAACATTATTTGGATAAAGATATTTTTACACATATCGCTACCCTTCCTAAAAAAGAAGCTGATCGAGAAGAGGCGCAAAAAATGGAAGACAGTTTAAATTATCGAATTATTGAAGTGCCACTTGGTTCAGAAATGACTTTCGTTGATACTTTAGTTTTGTCAGATACTACGATGATCAATCGTTTTCTGCTTTCTATTGAATCGGTTATTCCAAATGCAACTCATCCCGATTATGAGCCTAAGGAAAAAGATCTTGCTATTGGAGCAAAAATAAAAATCCAGCAACTTGGAAAACCCGAAAATTACGAAGCTAATCCGGTAGCTGTTTTAAGGAATAATTTGGTTTACACCTACCCTATTCAAATCAATGATTTAGCATTTAAAGTGAAATTACCCACTAGCTTTTTTGATAAAGTATTTGCTACAGAGATGAATTTGGAATATCAAAATTTTGAATTAAAAGAAGGTGATGCCATCAACTTCAATGGTTATGAAGTCCAACTAGAACAAGTGGCTCGTGATCCAAAACATCCAAATTATCAACCTGAGAAAGATGATATCGCAGTAGGTGCAATTCTAAAAGTGACAAAAAATGGAGAATCAAAATCTGAATTCGTTCAACCAATCTATTTGATTAGAAAAATGAATCCAATGATGATTAAAGATAAATTAGCAGCTGATGGATTGAATTTCCAATTCACTAAAATTGATCCTACAACTGGAAAAATGAGTATTGGTATTGCTCAGTCTGAAGCTAATATGACTTATCCAATTGAGTTATCGACCAATTCACTTCGAACAGATTACATTGTTTTTGAGGCGATCATTTTCCCTGGAATAAATTTCTTTTGGGCTGGTTCTATCATGATGATGTTCGGATTAGCGATGAGTTGGATTAGAAGACGATTTGAATTGAAAAGATAAAAATCAATGTCCAAAGAATTGAAAATAATTTTAATTGGAGCAGGCAATGTAGGTTTTCATTTAGGGAAAAAACTACATGAAGTTGGTTTGGAAATCAAACAGGTGTATAGTCGAAAAATATCGAAGGCAAAGCGTTTAAGTAAAATACTAAAATGTGAAGCCATCCAAAAATTAGATAATATTTCGACAGGGGCAGATTTGTACATTTTAGCAGTTCCAGATAGTGCAATTGAAAAAGTGGCAGCAGATTTATCTAACAAAATACCTAAATCTAAGTTGGTCGTTCACACTTCAGGTGCAACTCCATCCACGGTTTTAAAACCATATTTTAAAAACTATGGTATCTTTTATCCTTTGCAAACTTTTTCCATTGGAAGAGAAGTTAACTTTGAGAACATCCCAATTTGTATAGATAGCAATTTAAAAAAACATCGAACACTTTTGGAGAGATTAGGGAAACTCATTTCTCAAAACGTTCATCAAATCAATGATCGAGAAAGAGCGATTTTGCATGTTGCTGCAGTTTTCGTCAATAATTTTTCCAATAACCTTTTTACTATTGGAGAGAAAATAACTTCAACTGAGAATTTACCTTTCGACATTTTAAAACCATTAATCAAAGAAACAGTCGATAAGATCTCACAACATTCTCCAAGCACCATGCAAACTGGTCCAGCAAAAAGAGGAGATGAAATTACCATCGAATTACATTTAAAATATCTAGAAAAAAACTTTCCAGAATTCATCAAAGTCTATCAAACGATGACTCAAAATATCAATTCTAAATTTTCAAAAAATAATTCTTAGTCAAACAATTTAATTATGAGAATCATCGGATACGTCGAACATCCTAATTTAAAAATTACCGTTTTCAAAATGGACAATAAAACGTCCATCAAATTTGAAACAGGAATGTATGAACAAACTTATAAGTTTCGAGAAATGGATGAACTGAATAATATGGAGAAGATTAAAGAATTGGTCGATGGAGAATTTGTCAATAACGTTTTGACTGAGTTTCAAAGAATGCATCAATTTAAAAATAATGCTTTGAGTAATTTTTTACCAAAAGAAGAGGAAGATGAATTTGAAGAGATTATATAATCATTGAATGTTTAACCTTTTAAAAAAAGTAAAGCCTCGAAGTAAACTTCGAGGCTTTATTTTTTTGTGATTAGTAGTCAGACACTAAATCCTAGTATCTTCCACCGCCGTAGCCACCGCCACCGCCGTAACCACCACCGCCGCCGCCACGGTTGTATCCACCACCACCGCCTCCGCGGTTGTAGCCACCACCACCGCCTCCTCGGCGATCATTATTTCTTGGTTCAGCTTTTTTCACAACAATTGTTCTACCATCTACCTCAGTATCGTTAAGTGCATCAATTGCAGCTTGTCCCTCATCATCATTTGGCATTTCAACAAATCCAAAACCTTTGGATCTTCCGGTATCCCGGTCATTAATAATTTTTACGGATTCAACTGTTCCGTGTTCCTCAAAAAGGTCTTGTAGCGTACCCTCGCGAGTATCGTAATTTAATTTTGCTACGAAAATATTCATCTAAAAAAAATTTAAAAAATTAAAAAAAGTGAGAAAACAAATGAAGAGCAGATAAAAATTAGGGGACAAAAGAATTAAATTAAAACTTAAAATAACACTAATTAAAAATTGCTAAACAATAGGTAACTCAAGTAAGCATGACAAAGTTATTATTAATAAATGAAAATTCCTATTTTATTTTGAAATGTGGAAAAATATTTTTTTATCGTAAATCCTTGACTAACAGTATCTTACGTAATTAATATTCATTAATTTAAGTTAAATCCATATAAAACACTCCTTTTTGAAAAAACTTATTTGTTTTTTTTAACAGGGAGAAAGAGGAGATCTAAGTGACATTTATATTAGCCAATATTTCAAAAATCCCATCGAATCCCATTCCTTACACTATAATAGGTCGATGGTACATTTTCAGGAACTCTTGTATCATTTGTTATACTAAAAATGGTAGAAAATCGAAGTCGACTAGACAGAAAGAATGTTAAGCTTGTTTGGGAAGATAATCTCACATCTGAAAAATGGGTCAGAACTGGTTGGTAATAGGTTGTATTTGAAATCACAAAATTATCCGAAAATGGTTGAATCGATGCTGATAAATAAGTGCTCATCCGATGATCATAAAAAAAAGAGGCAATTTCTGAGACAATTTCAATTTCATTATATTCATACATGTAAGAAAGTCCTAAATAAACTTGCTGTTTCTCTGCTTGGTACAGTTGAAAACGTAAACCAGTTCCTATCAATGCTCTTAGCTTTAACCTCACTTGATTATTAAATTGGGCTTGAGTGAAAATTTCAACTTCTATCCTTTTATTAATTTCATAGTTGTATCTCAAATGTGAAAATCCATTATCGATAAACCGATCACTATTAGCTCGAATTAAATTATAATTGGTCAACGACAGAAACCTACTCTTTTGATACAAAAATTCAATTCGAATGTCCCCCGAAATAGTAGTAATTGATTTCGTGTTTTTCACAAAGTTAGCCCCCAATGATAGATACCCAAAAACGCCTGAAGTATCAGCAAGACTAGATCTTTTGTTTTCTATATTGACGATTTGACCTTGAAGAGAAGTAGTCGTCAAAAAAAATAAGACTGTCGCTAATATAATTACAGGGTGAAAATAAAATTTTCTCATAGTGTTTTCATTGGTAAAATCAGGAAATTCTTATTCAGAATTTAATTACAAATAGTTTTATTTTTCTTTATTCAATTCAACAAGTTTGTTTTTTAAAAAACCTTTAAACATTTCCAATCCATTATTAAAATGTGCGTTATTGTTAATCACTATATCTGCACTATCTCGATAAGGCAAAATATACTTTTCGAAGGCAGGCAAAATATGTTTTCGATATCGATACAAAACATCATCTAAAGGATAATTTCTCTCTACTTGATCTCGAGTGATCCGACGAATTACTTTTAAGTTTTCCTTCGCTTCAATAAAAATTTTCATATCCATTTGCTTTCTCATTTTTTTATAATGGAAAACAAAAATACCCTCCACGATAATAATTGGTGCAGGTGAAAAAGTCAAAACCTTTGGTTCCGCTTCTTGATTATTAAACATATATTCTTGAATCGTTACCGTCTCTCCAGCCATCAGTTTTTTGACATCTCGTACAAATGATTTTCTGTCAATCGAATTTGGACGATCGAAATTTTCAATGCCTTCATCATCTTTTTTCTGATGCTCTTTGGTCAAGTAATAATCGTCTTGTGAGACAAAACAAATTTCATCTTTAGAAAAAGATTTTTTTAATGCTTTGATGAATGACGTTTTCCCACTTCCACTTCCGCCAGTTATTCCTATTATGTATGGTTTTTCCATTTAGACTATTCTTTTTTTTTGCTGCAAATTTAAACAGAAAATTAAGAGTAAAAAAATAGAATAGTTTTTATTTATAAAAAACACAAAACATTGATAATCAATAGATTACCAATGTTTTTAATACAAATGGATTTTATTTATCTAAACAGAATTTAGTTGCTCATAAATCTCAATAGTTTTCAGAGAAGGACTCATACCTAATTCACTTTCCAATATCTTCTGACAACTTTTAAATTGCCGAATAGCCATTCCTCTTTGACCTAACTTCATATAGATTTCAATCATCAATCGATGAGCCAATTCAAAGCAATTATCTTTCTCCAATATCAATTGACAATGCTGTAAAGCAACTCGAAAATCTTGGTTATCAAAATGCCACTCAGCTAAGATTTGTAAACTTTCTAAATATCGATCTTTCCATTTTTTTCTTTCAAAAACAAACCAATCTTCTCTTAAAAATCCTTCCATAAAATCACCCTGGTACAAATCAATTGCTTTTTGGAAAAAGAAAATTGCTTCTCCTTTTTCTCCTTTTTGAAAAAACGTGTGTGCCTTGTTATAATTTTTATGAAAAATCTCAACATCTGTTTGGATCGAAATATTTGGATGAAAAAAATAAAATCCTCCTTCGTTCAAAATTGGATCTGTTTCTACTAATTTTTCTTTTAGCTGTTTTTTGATATTAAAAATATGAACTCTTAAACATCGTTTCGCCGCTTCAGTTTCAAATCCTTCCCAAAACAATTGCCCCAATTTATCTTGATGCTTTTTTTGAGAATGATGATAAAAAAGATAGGCCGTTAGATTGGTAAATAGATTACCTTTTAATTTCAAATGATCCTGTTGAAGAGTTTTCACTTTAAATTCTCCAAAAAATTGAACATAAATTTCAGCGCCAGCACCTTGCACATTCTCTAACTCAAGCACGTTTAATTTTTGCACATTTGGTATATTTAAAGTTCTGTCCATTCCCGTAAGTAGATTGTTATAAATCTTTTTTGATTTGTCTAAACTAAAATTACTAGGCAATATCAGAAAAGGTAAACTTGAAAACATTTCAAGAATTTCATCTACTTTTTGGCAATGCTTTGCATAATCGTAGACCACCATAAAAGAAATATAATCTATCTTTTGCAATAGAGAGAGATCACTTTTTTCATTAAGGGAAAGTACTTTATAAATTCTGTTGTTTAATATTATTTCAGAATGACTTTCATTTAAAGGTAGTCCAAGGGTTAAAATTTTGGGATAATTCATTGATCATTAACTGTTTTTGGTTTTGGAATCTTTTCATCGTTTGTTTTCTGGGGCTCGACATAAACAACTGACTACCAATATTTTACACTTGTACCATTTTCAACAATCATATTCCTGATGATTATCAAAATAGCACATAGGTGCAAATAATTGAATACTCCAATTACTTAATCTAAATTTAATTTTTAATGAAATCGCTGAATTCTTTTACTGAAAGAAAGGAATAGAAAAGGGGTTACTTTTCATTTTTAGCTTTTCAGTTGTTTGGTGATGGTTGCTCTAAGGTAAAGTTAGGCGAAATATTTCTAAGCTTATTTTTTATTGAATTTAAAACGAAAACACTTTATAAAATATTATCATTTGTATTTTTTTCTCAAAAGAATATCCTTTTTATTTATATTGAGAGTTCTTAATTAGTAAACTTCAATAATTAAGAACAAAGTTCACTACATTATTAATATTCTTAATTTAAAAAATTTAATCAATGATTAATTTTAACCTACCTAATTCCCAAAATCCGATGCATGAATGTCATAGTCATCAAGAAGGAGATTGGATGATTTTTATTTGTTCGCAATGTAATTATATGCGGCAGATTAATTACAAGACAGGAAAGATGACCGTCAAACGAGGCGAGAAGAATGTCATTCATCATGGAGTTCAAACACCAATGGATTTGGAAAAATTACAACCTTCCAAAGTCTCGATGAACTAAAAAAAGAGGAACTGCACTCACAGTCCCTCTAGGTCAGCTTAAAAAAAGCTATTGAAAGATTTGTACATCAGTACAAAAACCAGTCAACTTGTTAGCACTTCTTATAATCATAGAATTTTACTTTTCCTAAGTCAACAAACCCTGCAACTGGCTGTGGGTTACCCATAGTATCCAAAAGAGTGATACAGGCAACAATACCATAAACTCCCGGTGGAACTGAATTCGCAAGAAAATTAATCGAAGCGGTGTAGGGCACATTAGTTCCATGGTTAGTAGGAACTAAAACGGAATTTGGTGTTGGAGAAAATTCTCCTGCACACCATTGTTCGAAGCAAACTTCGATTTTGTAATTTCCACAAAGGATACATCCAATCCACCCAAGCTGATTCCAATTGAAATCAAATTGAAAGTCTTGATCACATCTGACGTGACAAAGATTTCC
Organism: uncultured Saprospiraceae bacterium; assembly: GCA_937981555.1. Lineage (GTDB taxonomy): Bacteria > Bacteroidota > Bacteroidia > Chitinophagales > Saprospiraceae > CAJQQY01. The sequence goes on along the minus strand of CALJOK010000009.1, from coordinate 24,466 downwards.
AGTCGGTGTAGTGTTAATTGGTGTTGGATTTAAGGTTGGGTTTGACTCTACTAAGTCAACTGTTCCATTGATTGCTATTCCAGCAATGTGTTCAACTTTTAAATTTGGCATAATAAATCTGGTTTTTGAAGTACAACAAGTAAGAAGGCTCTTTAAGATGAGAAAAAAAATTCTCCATGTCTTATCAGTTGTACAGGTTAAAATTTGTAAAAAAATTGTTTCCTTAAAGAACTTGTCTCAAAGTTGGGGGCCGAATATTAAAAGTTGATTAAATGAAAATTAAAATGTGATTTTTTATTGATTAAAAAATTATTAAATATTTCAAATCCACAAGAAAACAGAAACATAACTAACTGAATATCAATTAATTAAACTAAAAAAGGTGTTAACCTCTTCAGATTAACACCTTTTCATATTAACTATAACAATAGTTTTACAATCTAACTAACATGCCTTTCTAACTCATCTAACCGCGTTTCAATTGATTGATGCTTTTGTTCTAAAATCTCAATTTGCTTCTCTTCTGTTTCAACCAATTCATCAAACCCATGGAAGTTTGCATCTATTTTACCTTTAATATTTGAAATATAAGTTTTCAATTTCTCCGTCACTTCGTTATCCAATCGAAGTCTTCCACTTGCAATCGCTTCTTTAAAACTTCCAAGTATTTGTCGTTTCTTTTTTCCCATACTCACTCCTGCAAAAAGCAACCCTACTGTTGTCAAAATTCCTCCAGTTACATCTGCCACCATTCCACTCAAAAAAGTAGAAAGGATAATTCCAACTGCTGCAATTCCACTTCCAGCCGCTAAGTTGGGAACTAAGTTTTCTTTATCTCCAAATAATTCCTGATCAGTAAAATTTTCAGATTTTGACATGAAATTCGAAAACGTTTTTTGCAAGTCAATCAATACATTACTTCGACGCTCAGCTATATCACTAAATATATCATGGTTGTTCTTTAAAATAGTCTGACTGTTTTGAATTTTCAAATCAATCATTTTTCCCATCTGCTGAATGCTATCTGCGATCTCCACTACTCCATCGTTGAGCTTATTTTTCAATTCAGAATTTAGCTCCTGATCAAAACTGTTGGCCAATTCATCTAACCACTTTTGAGGGTTTTCTTTTTTGGAAAAAATCGAACTAATTTGTCGGCGAAGCAAAGAAAAGAAAGACAAACCTGCACTCAATTCTGTTTGCTTTTTGAAGGTAATTCGATCGTAAGCAGAAAGTAAATTCTCCACCAATTGATCTACTTGCGCACTAGATTTAACAGATTGTTCATCGAGTGTTTGAGTAATATCTTTTCGGAAAACCACATCAGACTCCCATTGTTTTTTCCGATCATTTACTCCGCTAGAAATTCGTTCGTTGATGTTCTTCGAGGTGGCAATATTATTTTGCAGTTTCAATCCTGGCGCTTTTCCACCTGTAATATTTTCTTTGATGTACTCTCGCAAAGGTAAGTACCCACTAGCTTCATGGTTATTTTCCAATTCTAATTTTGCGGAAACGGCAAAGATGTTTGGGTTAGAAATTCCTTTCTTCTCTGCATAGTCATGCACTCCTTGAATATTCACTTTTAAATCTTCTTCTGGCATTAAATCTTTTTGCTGCAAAACAAAAATGATCTTCTTTCTCCAATCTTCATGAATAAAATTAAAGAAATCCCAAGCTGATTGTCGGTAAGGATTTTTGGATTCAAAAACAAAAACAATCAAATCCGAAGCAGGAATAAATCGCTCCGTAATTTCTTGATGTTGATCAACAATAGTATTCGTTCCAGGTGTATCAACAATCGCAATTTCTTTAAGAATTTCGACAGGCTGAGTTATTTTTTTCAAAAAAGGACTCACCATTATGGTCTCTTCTTTTTCGCCATAAATAATTTGCTGAATCGTGTCAGTCATTGGTGCAGGTGACACTTTACAAATTTCTTTTCCACTTCCTAACAATGCATTTACAAAACTACTTTTCCCCACTTTCACTTCACCAACGATGACAAACATAAATGGTTCGTTGATTCGATTACGCAAATCGCTGACTACCTTTTCTAATTCTGTATGGGAAATATCGATAGTCAAATCGTGCAATTCTTTGACGATTTGATCGATTTGGGTTTTGTATTTTTGAAGGTCGTTATTTAATATATGATCCATAGTTATTTCTATTTTGATTTCTTACAACTTTTAGACGACTTGAAAAGTTGAAAGTCTCACTCTTATTTCAAACTTCTTTCTAAATAAATTTCCGCTTCTGGTCCTGTACAAAATATCAAATCTAAGATACTCAAATTAGGCAAAAATCCATTTTCCGCTTCGAAGACTTGAACATATTTTGATTGTTCAAAATCAGCATCTTCCATTTTATTATTTTCCTTTGGAGAAATTTTATTCCGAAAATCAATTACATTTTCATTTGGCTCTTTTTCAAATTCCTCTGTCAATTCAATATTTTTTTCCAAAGAAACTATGCTCAAAATCACTTGCAACAAATCCCAATTCCAATCCCACAAGTATTCATATCTTTTTTGAAAAATTGGTAAAAACAAATGTTCGTAATGTTCAAAAAATGGTGATTTCCCATAAGCAGATTTAATCGCAGTCCAATGTTGGGTTTGCCAAGGCTCATCATATTTTAATTTTACTTCTCGAATCGGTTGCTGTTGATTTTTTCCTCCAGCGAGCGGAAGACTCAATCGTAGCAATCCCATCGAACTAGCCAAATGACACCTGTTCCGATAACTACCTTTAGAGTAATTTTCGTGCTGCTCCAATATCACGTTTGGATATTGTAACAATTTACTTACATATTGGATGGATGGCAGATATTGAAGTTCGAGCAGTACTATTTTTTCCAAAATATATTGAAATAAGAGTTTGATAAATGATTTTTAATGGAAATTATTGCCTTGTTAAAATTGAATTTATTTTATTGTTTACTACTGTCTGGTGTTGTTTAATTATTAAATTCGTTTTTACAAATGGCTATTTCATGTAAATCTAGCTATACTAAATTTGATTTTGATACAAAGATAGAAGAATGATATACTTCCCCAAAGGATATTTTTTTTCAAATAAAAAATTGAAAATATAGGTGGCTTTATTTAATTTTTTCAATCTTTAACAAATCAATTTATTCTTATTTTTTCATCCATAAAATAATATATAATTTACCTATGAAAAATCTACTCGTATTTTTTCTATTCCTTCCTTTCTTTGGTTTTTCACAAGATATCCCCACTTTTAATTTAGATTTTGAAACGGTCAAAGAAGCTGAAACGCTTCCTAAAGATTGGTTCAAGTGGGGCATGCCTGAATTCGAAATCACTTCTGATGCAACTGAAAAACAACATGGTAAATCTGCCATTAAAGTAGTCTCAAAATCTGAAGATGGAAAAGGGTTTGGATGTCCTGCCTACAAAATTCCAGCTCAATATGAAGGAAAGAAAATCAAACTGACTGGTTATTTCAAAATGGAAAAGGTGACAGGTGGATATGTAGGTTTGCTATTACGAATTGATGGCGATGCTGGTTCTTTGGCGTTTGATAATATGGAAAGTAAAAATATAAATGGAACAAGTGAATGGAAACAATACAGCATCGAATTGGACTACCCTGATGGTGCTCAAACTATTTTTGTCGGAGGTATCTTATCTGGAAAAGGAACCGCTTGGTTTGATAATTTTGATGTGATGATTGATGGAAAATCAATAACAAAATTAAAACCAGTTGCTCCAAAATTATTCCCTGCTCAGCTAGACACAGAATTTGACGAAGGTTCAAAAATTATGGAAATAAAGTTAACTCCTGAAAATACTAAGACTTTAGCAACTCTTGGAAAACTGTGGGGTTACCTAAAATATTATCATCCAAAGATAGCAACTGGCGATGTCAATTGGGATTATGAACTCTTTCGATTTATGCCTGAATACCTTGCTGCTCCTGACCATAGAAAACGTGCAGAAGCGGCGATCAGATGGATTAAAAAATTAGGCGATTTTGAAAAAGGTGATTACGACGACGAAAGCTTGGAACTAAAATTAAAAGCGGATCATAAATGGTTTATTGAACTTCGACATGATGAGTTAAGTTATTTGCTGATTAGACTAAAAACGGCTGATCGAACTGGAAAACATTTTCAAATGGGCTTTGCTCCAAATATAGGAAACCCGATGATCAAAAATGAAGCGAACTATGACGATTTCAAATATCCAGATGTTGGTTTTCGATTGTTATCGTTGTACAGATATTGGAATATTATCCATTACTTTTTTCCTTACAAGCATTTGACTGATGACAAATGGGATCAAGTGATGCTAGACTTTGTTCCCAAATTTGTGAATGCGAAAAACGAGTTGGAATACAAATTAGCCGTGCTCGAATTGATTGGAAAAGTACAAGACACACACGCGAACATTTGGATGCAAGATGAAGCATTGAGTGGTTTTTTTGGGGAAAATATTTCTGCAATAAAAATTAGAATGGTCGAGGAGAAAGCTATGGTGGTAGGATACCATGATGAAGAAAAAGGAAAAGCTAGTGGCTTAAAAATCGGTGACATTATCACCACTATCGATGGTTCACCAGTAGAAGATATCATAAAAAAAATGCTTCCTCATTTACCTGCTTCCAACTACCCTACCCAATTAAGAGATGTAGCAAAAAAACTTTTACGAACGAATAAAAAGGTTTTGGACGTTACTTATTTGCGAAGCGAAAAAGAAAATAACATTGCTCTTACAACTTTTCCAACGAAGGACATTAATCTCTGGAAAAGGTCTGACAAAAAATCTTGGAAAGTGATGGATGGTGATATTGGTTATATTTATCCAGGGACGATTAAGGATGGAGATATTGAAGATATGAAGAAAAACTTATTGGACAAAAAAGGAATCGTGATTGACCTGAGATGTTACCCTTCAGAGTTTATGGTTTTTTCTTTTGGAAATTTCTTAACTCCTCTATCTTCTAATTTTGTAAAATTCACCAAAGGAAGTCTTATGAAACCTGGAGATTTCTCCTTTACGCCTAGTCTTCAAGTTGGTGGTGAAAACAAAATTCCTTACCAAGGAAAAGTGGCTATTTTAGTCAATGAAGAAACTCAAAGTCAAGCTGAATATACTACGATGGCATTTCAAACTTCATTTAATAATAAAGTTTTTGGAAGTACAACGGCAGGTGCAGATGGAAATGTTTCCACTATTATTTTACCTGGAAAAATCCGAACGATGATTTCGGGGATCGGAGTTTATTATCCTGATGGAACCGAAACGCAACGAATTGGAATTGTTCCTGATGTAGAAGTTAAGCCGACGATTAAAGGTTTGACTGAAGGGAAAGATGAAGTTTTGGAGAAGGCGTTGAAGTGGATTAAAAAATAAAAACCAGAGATAAATGCGTAGCACGTTTTAAAATCGTGATATGCTTAAAATTTAGTATCCATGACACGATTTAAAATCATGTCATGGATATTTTTTTTGGAAAAAATAACTTCTGATTTTATTTGTAAAAACTGTTTTTTAACGGAATACTAATTCACTTTTGGGAAAAAATATTTTAGCTTTGGGAAAATACTTAATTGTTATATCTTAAGAAAGTAATGCTTACATCAATCAATTTATACAATGAAAAAAATCCTCCAAATCCTCAACATTCTCGCTTTCGGAGCGATGGTTTATGTCAATTATTTATCCAACGCTTTACCAATCAATGGTAGAAACCCAGGCGAAATTTCTGACTCATTTCCCAACCTTTTTGTTCCTGCTGGAATTACCTTTTCGATTTGGGGAGTGATCTATTTATTTTTACTAGGCTTTCTGATTTATCAAGCGAAAGATTTATTTAAATCACCACAAGATGCAACGCCTTGGTTTTCCAAAATTGGTCCATTTTTCCTATTGACTTGTGTCGCCAATATCGGTTGGATTTTCGCTTGGCATTATAATCATGTGGAAATTTCGGTGGGTGTCATGGTTACTTTTTTGATTTTGTTGATTACGATTTATCAACGATTGGGAATTGGTCGAGGTTCGGTTTCCTCTGGGGTTAAGTGGTTTGTGCACACTCCATTCAGTATTTATTTAGGATGGATAACTGTGGCGACGATTGCTAATGTAACTGCTTTATTAGTAAGTATTGGTTGGGATGGATTTGGAATTTCGGAAGTTTTTTGGACGGTTGGGATGATTTTTATTGCGACTTTGATTGGACAAAAAATGTTGAATTCAAGAGGTGATGTTGCTTATAGCTTAGTTTTAATTTGGGCATTTGCAGGGATCATTATAAAGCAAAAAGGAATAGAACAAAATATTGTAATTGCAGCAAGTATTGGAATTGTTTTGATTCTTTTATCTTTGGTGCCTGCTTTGATTCGAACAGTTCGAGGCAAATAGTTTCCACCACAGATCACACAGGTTTTTACAGAAAATTTGTTTTTATTTTTTATAAAAAACCCTGTAATCTGTAATGATAAAATTCATTTAAAAACGAAATTAAAAAAATGAAAAAAGCATTAAAAAAACGAAAAACATACAATTGCGTTTGTGATTCAGAGGGTGCAATAGTAGAGAAAAAATTGACGAATATTGTGCACTTAGATGAAAGTGGAAATGTGATTCGAGAAGAAGTTTACAACGAAGGAGAGATTGATGTTTTAGTTGAAAATACTTTTGTAAATGAATTGTTACAAAAGACTCAACAAACAGATTATGTCAATCAGATTCAGCAGATTTGGGAATTTATCTATGACGAGTTTGGGCGAAAAACAGAGCAAAGAGAACATTTTCAAGGAGGTGGTTTTGTACCAACCAAATTTGAATATACTACTGAAGGAAAATTAAATATGGAAGCAGTTCTCGACGATGATGGTGAAGTGGAAAGTAAAATTGATTATGAATATGATTCGATGGGTAACCTCATCAAAAAAGTAGAATATGACACCAATGATTTTACAACTCCATGGGTGTCAACAACTTATGAGTATGACATCAATAATAAGGTAGTAAAAAAAGAGGAACAATTTGCCGATAAAGATGCCACCACTTCGACTTTTGAATACGATGAAGCAGGTGAATTGATCGGTGGTCAAATCTATTATTCAGATGATGAAGACTTAATTGTTGACCAAAAAGTGATGGAAGATGAAGAGGGAAATATTATTGGAATGGAGATTTTCAATCCCAAAGAAAATATTAAAAGACAAATGCTCGTCAAACGAAATGAGGCGGATAAAGTAGTCGAAGAGGAAGTTTTAATCAATGGAAATTTTAATAGTTTGACCGTTTATAATTACAATGATACGAATGATTTGGTGGAAGAAAAATATTTGAATATTGTGGGTAATGGTGAATTCCAACAATGGACAGCCAAAGCTTTCGAGCTTGAATACTTTGAAAATCCAGCAACAAAACCGGAAGAAGAATAGATGGCTACCTACCTTGAAAAAAATGCGCTATTTCCTAAATTAATTGATGCAGCTGTTCCTCACAACTTGGGCATGGTCATAGTCATTCCTTGCTATGATGAAACAGAATTAATTCGAAGTTTGGAGAGTTTAAAAAACTGTGATGCGCCTAATTGTTTCACCGAAGTAATAGTTGTCGTAAATGATGGCGAACAAACCTCTGAGAAAACTAAAGCCCAGAATTTAACCACTTTCGAAAGGGCGACAACTTGGGCAAAAGAAAATATAACACAACATTTACATTTTTATATCATTTACAAATCTAACCTTCCTAAAAAAATTGCAGGTGTGGGAACAGCTAGAAAAATTGGAATGGATGAAGCGGTTCGACGACTCGAATCTGTAGGAAAATCAGAAGGAGTTATCGTTTGCTTTGATGCAGATAGCTTATGTGAAAAAAATTATTTTCAAGCCATCGAAGAACATTTTATCCAAAATCCAAAAACACAAACTTGCGGTATACACTTCGAACATCCACTCGAAGGAGATGATTACGAACCTGAAATTTATGATGCCATCACGAAGTATGAATTGCACTTGCGATACTATATTCATGCACAAAAATTTGCAGGCTTTCCTTTAGCTTTTCAGACGATTGGTTCGAGCATGGCGGTGCGTTGTAATGCTTATCAGCAACAAGGTGGAATGAATAAAAAGAAGGCCGGTGAAGATTTTTATTTCCTTCATAAGTTTACGATTCTTAATGCTCATACAGAGTTAAAAAAAACGAAAACGATCCCCTCCCCTCGTCGTTCTGATCGAGTTCCTTTTGGAACAGGCAAGGCGGTGAATGAAATTTTAGCAGAAAAAATATTGGATGCGGAATCGGAATATTCGACTTACAATTTTAAAATATTTGAAGACTTAGAGCCATTTCTTTCAGTCGCTCCCAACTTACTTTTATTTGAAGATGAGCAGATAGAGATGATGAAAAAAAATTTACCTGAATCTATTCGTACTTTTTTAGAGGAGCATAATTTTGATGCAAAACTCGCTGAAATACAAGCAAACACAACTATTCCAATTACTTTTGGTGGAAGATTCTTTCGATGGTTTAACGCCTTCTTTTTGATGAAGTATGTACATTATGCCAGAGATAATTACCACCCGAATGTAACTGTGGAGGAAGCTGCAAGAGCATTGTTACAAAAATATTACTTTAAGGATATGAGTGGGGCAAATGCGAAGGAATTGTTGATCGAATTTCGAAAGAAGGATTTGTCACAGTTGTTTTGATTTTTCACTCGATTGTTTTTTACCAGATCAAACACTAGTACTCGCAATTTTGCGAGTCATCTCAGTTAATGATTTACGCTCATTTTTCAAATCCTCTAAAGTAGTTTTATCTAAATTTCTCACCGCTTTCGCCTCGTTATATTTCTCCCAAAATTCCAAGTACACCAACGAAAATCGCCCCATGTAAAACAAAAGTATCAACGCTAAAATCGACCACCATCCCCACAAATAAATTCCAACTGAAACCAAAAACAATACTAACAGAATACTCAATCCTAATCCAACCGCCAATGCTACCGGCGCTTTAAATTCAAGTTGCTTCACCTTTGTTTTTGACACATGTTTCGCATAGCCAAAGATTGGATAATTAAACCAATATCCTAAAAAGTAAGGCACAAATCCAAATACTAAAAACAAGACATTTTTCCAATTATTGATCTCAGCATTTTGCAAAGCTTGATCCTCTACTCCATTATATTTTAATTTGGAAAAGTATTGTTTTATTTTTTCTGACCAATCAGATTTTTCTTCCTCCGACATTTGGCTTACATGATCTGCAATGTTCATTTCCCCTTCGAGTGGTTGTCGGTCTTCCGAAATAATTGGCAAAGTTTTCTCTGGATGGTCGTTTCTAAAAAGCGTAAAAAGATCTTCCGCTAAAGCATCATCTGCTGGATTTGGAATATTGACGATTTGATTTTCCAAACCTTCTTTTACTACCGTCGTCAAATTTCGAATCGTTCTTTGAGGATTTTCTTGATATTGATCGTAATAATCTTTTAACCGAATTGGTTCGCCGACATCAAACATCGCAACCGATCTAAATTTATCCGCTTCTGTAAAATTTACTCCGATAGGAACGATGTGCAAATCAATGTCTCCATATTTTTCATAAGTACCAAAAGCAATTCGAGCTAAACCTTTTCGAATGGGTCTCAATCTTTTCTCTTGAATCGTTCTACCTTCTGGCAATATCACCACGGTTTTGTGATCCTTCAAAGCCTCGTAGCAAAAATCAAAAGTCTCATCATTCTTTTTCAATTGATCCAAGCCTTCCTGTCTTCGAAAAATAGGAACCATGTGCAATACATTCAAGATTTTTCTAAAAAGTGGTTTTTTAAACAAATCTCCACGTACCAAAAAATACAATTTGATCGGTAAAAAGCAAGCTAAAATACAAGGTTCAATAAAAGCGGTAGGATGATTTATGGCAAGAATTAACGGCTTACCTTCCGGAATTCGATCCCGATTGGTAAAGTATATTTTACGAAAGAAAATTTTTAAAGCGTAGGCCGCAATTGGTCTGACAAAACTATAAATCAAGGTTCAATCTGTTTGTTGTTCGAATTTGAATCAGGCAAAAGTAAGGAAAAAATGGTAATACTTGAATATGAAAATATATAGTATTCATCTTTGCGTTTACTCGCAGATATATTCATAATCACTAGTAATAAAATTACCTATTTTTTTCTGGTCAAAATGATCCATTACATTCTTTAATGATTTACTTATGAAGCCATTTTCGTTATATTCATTTCTCTGCTCAAATTCATAAGCAACTTTGCCTCGATAGTTTTCCTTACTGTTTTCTTTCCCATACACCATCTTAGAGTAAAGTATATTATTGCCAAAACGATAATTGCCAATACCTTGTAAATATCCTCCCTCTACTAGATTTAACGAAAATTGGATTCCTATCAATTCATCATATCGATTCTCAATGGTATATTGTAATTTTTTTCCCAATTTTGTATATGAAATTGATTTATTCCATATCGTATTTCTAGCAAAATCGTAGCTAAACTCATTTGTCCATTTTGTACCCTTAATCGGATTTGTTGAAATCTTTTTTAAGTGTCCTTTTTCATCAAATTCAATAAAAGATGTACCCATGTGTTCAAGTTGGCTATCACTAATTCCCTTTTGCCATGCAGTCCCAAGTAATAATTTATATTTTTTCGGAAAATTAGCTCCCTTTTTATATTTGAATCTTCTCTGTTGTCTATTAGCGACATCTCCTTTCGAATACCCATTAGAATCAATTTTCAAAACGTAATGATCTGTCATTTTTTTGATTCGCCCCTTTTTATCATATTCATAAACAACATAGATATGACCTCCATTTTCAAAATAATTATCGACCCTTTTCCATCTTCTATTGTCATCATAACTAATTATAAATGCAGAAGTATCAACCGTAGTCGAATCATTAGATGAGATTCTAATGATGTTTTTCAACAAACAGGAATCATTTGTACTAATTGAATCATTAGTATTTTCTAGATTTTTATTTTGATAAAAGGAAAGAGAAAGAAAAGCGAATAGAAAAATTAAGAATGAATACTTCATATTTTAGTTTTGAAATTCTTTACATTTTTTTGAAGTCTCAAATATCTAAAATTTCAAATTATTCTTTCCTATTTAACCAAAAAAAAAAAGAGCTTTAACTCGATTAATCGAATTAAAGCTCTCTGAATTTGTTATGCAAGACCACTTCTAAAACGGTAGTCAATTTCGATATATTATGTTTTTTCGTTTTATTTTAAAAAAATTCAGTTTATTTCTTTTTCCAACTCACTTACCTTGGTATCAACGGTGCCGATATTTTTATTATCCCATTCGGAGAGTTAATTATTCTCGATGAGTAAATCTGCTTCCAAGCGCAGTTAATACAACTGAAATAATTCAAATAAATAAATTTCATCACCCGCATTTATTTTTGGCCTACAAAAATGTTGCAAGTGATTATAATCTATTTTAAATTAATTTTCATTAAAATATTCTGATGCTCGTCGATTATTATTGGGTACCACTCCAGTTGCATCAATATAATTCGAACCACTCACTTCATTAGGTACAGCTTTATATAATTCTATTTGCCATTGTGGATTATTCGTTTCTCCTCTAACGGTAGAATGCAACAATCGATAGTTCGTTCCCAATTCAGGAGCATAAAATAAAAACTTTACATCCGCTTGATTGGTTTGAGGGAAATCATTGTAAAACCAAATTTCATAAGGTGGTGCACTTGGTTCATTATCTACTTTTATCACATCATTTGGACGTCCATATTTAATAAAAATCCGCCCTCTATCAGATTCAAATCCATGACCAAATCCAGAAGCATATAATTTATCTATAGCCTTCGCCACCTCCATAAATGCCTTGTAGGTAACTTCAGGATTATTAGGATTTTGGTTTACCCAAAAATTAAATAGAAAACGTTGTTGCACAATCGAGTCTTTATTTTCAACTACCGAATTCAATAATTCAACATCTCCATCTTTGACCAATGGAGCAATAGCTTTCAAACTATATCGTAATTCTTTGCGAGAAAGTTCCCCCACAAATTCATCTTTGACTTCCACCGTTTCAGTTACTTCATGAGTAGCTTGGAGGTAAGGATTGCTTCGAGTGAATTCAACTGATTTTCGAGAAAGTAATTCTTTAGTTCGGTTTCTAATTTCAACAAAAAAATTATAATTCCCAGAAGGTAAATCTTTAATATCCATTTGCAAAATCAATACATTGATTGATTGTGGTTTCCGTTTTTTATGTCCAATTAGAATTGGTTTGATTTTATTATTCACCATCCTTTCGATACCATAAGAAACTTGAAAATCATCACCGATTTTTTTATCCGTATCATAAACTTCATTATAGAAAATTAGTTTATCTAAATTTTTATGATAAAAATTATGAGGCAAAGGCTCTATCAAAAATCCATTTTTCACTAAAACATGTTCTACATTTTCCGTCTTTTTTACTGAAGCTAATAATTCGATATCAGATTGTAACAATACATTTGCATCTTTGGGATAATCCATATTCAACCTTCCATCATAACGAACGACATTCTCTGCATCTTGTTTATCTTGAATGGAAACTTCAATTTGATACTCTCCATCGATCAAAGCAAATCGTTTTAAGTCAATAAAATCTTCCTGCAAACTACCTAGTGGTGAGTTTAAATTATATTTATCAAATTTGACAATCTCTCCATCTTGCTTAAATAGAATAACCACCTCTACTCCTGCTTGGAACATCGTAGAATCTGCGTTAGGAATATATGTTACCGTTTTTCCAACTACATATAAATAGACTTCCACATAATTTTGAGATGGACTTTTAAATGTGGAATACGTGATACTCGCATCCAAAGCCTGACTCGAAAAAGAGCACAACAGCAGAAACGCCAACGATTGGAATATTTTTTTCATCATATACTATTTTGATTCTTAGAAAAATGAAATTGATCAATTGATCAAAGTTAATACAACTTGGTACACTTGACAAACCATAAATGTGGGAAAAGTCAGGAAGTTGGCGTTTTAGATTTAGTAAAAACAAAAGCGGTGTTAGCCCTTTGAGGACTAACACCACTAGTTTTTCTACCAGAAAAACTTATTTCACTTTCAAATATAAACGTTTAATCCTTGGTCCATCATCTCCTGGAGTATTAGCTCTTATTTTTCTAATTTCCACCATTCCATTTCTGTTAAGCTTTTTTAGTGCCTCTACAATTTTAGGATGATTCAAACTATTTCCTTTCATTATCTTACTTAGAATTAACTCATCTTCGCTATAAATTTCAATAAGAAAATTTGAAATAACTAATTCTTTTCTACTTCTAAAATTACAACTCAATTCAATTGATACAATAGATTGTACCATTTTTAATGGATATTCGCCTGATATTATAAGATTAGCATTACTGGTTTTGAAAAAACTCTTCAACTTTATCCTTTCCGAAAATACCACAATTGTATCTATTACCTCATCTCTATTTTTTAAAATTATTGGAATGTTTTTCATTGGTTTAGTCACGGTTAAATGAAACCCATATCTACTAGCCCTTCTGCATCTTACTTCAGAAGGCACTTCGAGATTTAGAGAATCATTTCTATTGAAACCTTCGACTTGTAGATAATTGTCAGGCCCAATAATCAAGCAATTATTCTGAGAATAATTAATCGTATAACTATAGTCTTGTCCAATCAATAAGGTGGGAAGAAAAATTAAAACTGCTAAAATATTTTTCAATGTCCTCAAGGTTTTTGCAATAAAACCACAAATTTTTTAGAAGCAATATCCATATTCATAATTAGGGAATCTTTGACTAATTTTTCGATATTATATTCAATTGTTTTGCCCGTTTTTTGAATTAACTTTTCCTTCTCAACTGACATCTCATAACTTCCTTCTTCCTCCGAACCTAGAATGTTAGTTTTCAAAATGCCTCCATCTACAAATTCAAAATAAGCACCATCTAAACGAGGGCTTGGAATCTTATTTACTGTTGCTCCAGTTAATTCCCATTTTCCAATTAATAAAGCAGGATCTAATAGGGTGATTTCAGCTTTCGGTTCATTTTCACAAGCAGTAAAAAGCGAAGCCAACAAAAAGAAAGAAAGTGCTAATTTTAAAAATTTCATGCGTGTTAAGTTTTGTTCTCTTTTTTATTTATCAAATTCAGGGATTCCCTTTTTCCTAATCAATCGATAAATGATTTCACCAATTTACTTTTTCCGCAACTCCATCACCGTTATCTCAGGTAAAATTCCAACTCGTCCAGGATAGCCTAAAAAACCAAAACCTCGATTGACGTATAAATATTGTTTATTTTTCTGATAAAGTCCTGCCCATTGTTTGTAAACATATTTGATCGGACTCCATTTTATAATTCCAGGTATTTCTAAACCGAACTGCGCGCCATGAGTGTGTCCCGAAAAAGTTATGTGAATATCCTTAAATTTTTCCAAAACTTCATCCTCCCAATGCGATGGATCATGAGAAAGTAATAATTTTAATCCTGCATCATCTGTTCCTTGATTGGCTTTTTCCAAATCTCCATATTTCATAAACCGACCATGCGCACTATAATTTTCCACACCGATAACAGCCACATCTTCGCCTTTTATTTTAACCAATCGATTGTCATTTAAAATTAAATCCCAGCCTAGTCTTAAATGGATATTTTTTAAATTCTCAAAATTCGCTGCTTTATGAGTAGCACTTTCCCAGCGCACATAATCTCCATAATCATGATTCCCCAAAATAGAAAAAATTCCATATCGTGATTTTATTTTATCAAAAACATCAACGAAAGGTTCCATCTCATGAGAAATAGAATTGACCAAATCTCCTGTAAAAAACACTAAATCCGCCTTCTGATCATTAATCATATCGATGGCCACTTTGATCGGATGCTTCTTAGTAAAACTCCCTGAATGGATATCTGAGATTTGAACAATTTTCAATCCTTCTAACGCTTTTGGCAAATCAGGAATTGTTACTGAGGTATTGTAAATTTTATAACGATATTGATTTCTTAAAATTCCATATAGTAAGGTAAAAAATGGAATCATTCCTAAAGCAACGGCAACTTGGGCTGCCAATTTTGTTCTCCCAAAATCAAAACCAATATCACTTGTCATGGATTCGAAAAGTGAAAAAACTAACTGTCCAAGATCTCCCAAAATTAATACTGCAATAATGAGAAATTTAGATAAATAACTCAACATAATCGTTGATCGAACAATAGTAAAAGTATTTTTGCTCCACTTTGCTGCAGCTCCGGTAGAAAAAGAATAAGTCAACCCTACTGCCAAAATCGGAATCATCCAATAAACAGTATTTAAAATTATTCTACCCCAATTCGACCAATCTTCCGAAATAGCTACAAAGGCTTGGAATGCAAAATAGTCCAAAAGAAAAAGTAAAATAATTAATGGAAGTACTCTCATTTTATATTTAATGATTTTTAACGTTTAAATCTACTATTTAAGAACGTTTAAAAAAAGGGAATGTTTACTTTTCAAATTAAAGAAAACAGACCGCTAGGATGACAACCGACAACCAGTACGCTTACAGACAAATCGTTGCCAGTCTAGCTGTCTATACTTTTAATTTTTTTTTTGCATATTTACACAAAAAATGAAATACATTCTAATCACGGGAGCCTCCACAGGAATTGGATACACTTCTGCCAAATTTTTATTGGCCGAAGGTTTTTTTGTTTTTGGAAGTGTGAGAAAATCAAGCGATGCTGTAAAATTAGAAAATGATTTTGGGAAAAATTTTAAAGCATTAATTTTTGATGTAGTTGATGAGTCAGCCATCAAAAATGCTGTTCCAATTGTCGAAGAAATTGTTGGAGAAAATGGCTTAGTAGGATTGGTCAACAATGCAGGAATTGCTGTATCAGGACCAATGCAAAATGTTACGACAGAGCAACTTCGCTATCAATTAGATGTCAATGTATTAGGAGTTCATCGAGTAACTAGTGCTTTTTTACCTTTGTTGGGAGCAACTGAAAATTGTAAACACGAGCCCGGTAGAATCATTCAGATTAGTTCAGTCAATGGAATCCTTTCTCCACCGTTTACTGGTCCATATGCTGCATCTAAATTTGCCTTGGAAGCTATGTCAGATGCTTTGAGAAGAGAGCTTGTTTTATTTGGAATTAAAGTTGTAGTTATTCAACCTGGACCAATCAAAACACCAATTTGGAGCAAAGCACTTTCCAACGAAGCGGGCGATTATGCTGATACTCCTTATGCTAGAATTTTGAGCAAGCGGGCAAAAAGTTTGAAAAAAATTGAAGAAAATGCAATACCAGCGGAAGAAGTTGCCAAATTAGTACACAAAGGCATCACTCATAAAAACCCTAAAACTCGTTATTTAGTAGCTAAAAAATCATGGCAATTTAAATTATTCAGCATGCTTCCTGATAAATGGTTAGACAATGCAACTACAAAGGCAATGAAGAAATATTCTTTTTATAAACCAAAATAACTTAACCATATCCTTAATATAATGAAACGCACCCTTTTAATTTTAACACTTTTCACATTTCTCCAGCCTGCTTTTTCACAGGTGGATTATTTTAAAAATTTCAAATTCACAGAGGCGGATACGCTTCGAGGAATGCTCCGTCCGGAGCGAACTTGTTACGATGTAACTTTTTACGATCTACAAATCAAGGTCAATATTGATAAGAAATACATCAGCGGTTACAATGAAATTCATTACAAAGCTGTCGAGGATTTTTCTAGAATTCAAATTGACTTATTTGATAATATGAAAATCAATGAAATTGTTTTCGATGGAAAAAAATTAGAATTCACCCGAAAATTCAATGCAGTTTTTATTGATTTTCCTAAACAAAAAAAAGGAGTAACTAATTCATTTAAAGTTTATTATGAAGGCGCTCCGATTGCTGCCAAAAATCCACCTTGGGATGGAGGCTTCATTTGGAGAGAAAATGAAAAAGGAGAACCATGGGTGGCCGTTTCTTGCGAAGGAATTGGTGCAAGTTTGTGGTTCCCCAACAAAGATCACCTCTACGATGAACCTGATAGTGTTCGGATTGGAGTAGCCGTTCCAAATGGTTTGACCTGTATTGCCAATGGAAACTTGGAAGATACGCAAGCAGAAAATGACTACACTCGTTTCAATTGGTTGGTCTCCTACCCCATCAATAATTATAATATTACGCTTAATATCACAAAGTATGCTCACTTTTCTGACACCTATAAAAGTGAAGATGGGGAAGAACTTGACCTGGACTATTACGTCCTTCCCGAAAATTTAGAAAAAGCAAAGGAACATTTCCAACAAGTCAAACCAATGTTGGCTTGCTATGAAAAGTTTTTTGGAAAATATCCATTTTGGGATGACGGTTATGCCTTGGTCGAAACACCTTACTTAGGTATGGAACATCAAAGTGCGATTGCTTACGGGAATCAATATATGCGTGGATATTTAGGTCGATTGATTCCAGATGGAATTGATTTTGACTACATAATTATTCACGAAACTGGACATGAATATTGGGGGAATAGTATCAGCTGTTCGGATCATGCCGAGATGTGGATTCACGAATCTTTTTGCACTTATTCTGAAGCATTGTATGTAGAGTACATGTATAATTTTGATGAAGCCGTTCGGTATTTAGCAATGCAAAAAATGTTTGTTGAAAATAAAAAACCGATTCTTGGACCAATGAATGTTAACTTCGATGGTTGGGGACATAGTGATCATTATTATAAAGGTGCTTGGATTTTGCACACACTCAGAAATTCAATTAATGATGATGAAAAATGGTTTGGTTTGATTAAATCATTTTATCAAAAACATAAAATATCAATTATCTCCACCGAAGATTTTGTAACCTATGCAAGTGATTATCTCCAAAAAGATTTGTCTAAATTCTTTAAACAATATTTAGAGCATCCAACTATTCCAACCTTACTTTACCGAATCAAACAAAGTGGAAATGGAGTTGACGTTAGCGTAGTATTAAAATCAGATGTGGAAAAATTCTACATGCCAATCTTGATGGGTGATCCTGATAATTATCGAAGTGTCAAGGTATCTTCTTCAAAATCTAATTATTACTTTCCAGATATGAAAGTAGAGGATTTTAAAGTAGCGGATGAATTATTTTTAATCAATGTTAAACAATTAGATTAAAATCTTTTGATCTATTATTCACCAGGTGACTTTGAGTCTCACCTGGTGAATATCAACTATTCTTTTCTTAATCTAAATCAAAAAAAAACAGTTTGTGAATTTCTTCACAAACTGTTTTTTTATATCGAAAGATAAGATATTGACTATCTTCTTTGTTTTTCTTTGATACGCGCTTTTTTTCCTACTAACTCACGTAAGTAGTATAATTTAGCTCTTCTTACTTTTCCTTTTTTCAAGACTTTGATATCCTCGATTGCAGGAACGCCAAATGGAAAAATACGCTCAACTCCTACTCCATTAGAAATTTTTCTAACTGTAAAGGTCTTAGTAGCACCCGTACCGTTAATTTGAATTACGTCACCTCTGAATTGCTGGATACGCTCTTTTGCACCCTCCACAATTTTGTAACTTACAACAATATTATCACCAGGTCTGAAATCCGGAATATCATTCCCTGTCTTTAATTGCTCATGAACATATTTGATGGCTTCCATGATATTGAAATTTTAAATTTATTTACTAGTTTTTAAAAAGGATTGCAAAGATAGACTCTTTTTTAAATAAAAGGTAGTTTTTTTATTAAAATATCTTTTAGTAATTTCCCTTTATTTTCAAGGGTCTCAGCCATCTCAGCCACAAAAGTTATCCACATTATGAGATCCTTGGAACTTTTACAAAATATTATTTGGCATTTTTTTACAAATCTCTCAACTCTTGTGTAATTAATTTCAACTCATCATGCAGTTCTTGTGCTGTTCTTAGAGAGGTACTTTGAGCCATTCTAATCGACAAATTACTGATCGTATCTATATAAGTCATAGTATAATCTACATCAGAACGAAGTTTTTCCATATCCGCCAAGTCTTCGAAATGATCTTCTTGGAGTTGCTTGAGTCGTTGTCGTTTATTGGCAACCTCATCAGCTAAAGTTTGATTGAAGTGAATATTGTGGATTTTTTCTTTACATATTTTATAAAATTCCAATTTCGCATTTCTCAAATCTAATTCTCTCTCAAATCCACTAATCAACAATTCACTTTCTCTTATCGTATTTTCATTGATCATTGATTTTACTTCTAACTTTTCTCTGAGGTCATAGATATTGTCTTTGATTTCTAGTACTTCCTGTGCATTCTTGGTCATCTGTTCTTCGCATAATTCTAAATTTTTCCGAATAGAACCTTCCATCGAATTTTTATACTCTTCGTCCTTTTTAGCATCTCGAAAATGTTTGACGATAAAAAATATACTTCCTAAAAACATCGCCAACATCAATCCCATAAAAAAGATAAAAGCTACTTGACGAAAAATAAATCCTAAAACCAATACGCCAAAAAAAACATAAACTAAATGAATTGGATTAAAACCTGAATCATTGTTTTTCATATGAATAAAATTACTTTTTGTGTAAAGTTAAAGTAATACGACAAAGTTTTACACTATTAATTGAACAGATTTAAGGCTTTCTTGTTGTAAAATCAAAATAACTAATAGTCAGTTTTTTGTTTGTTAATAAATATGAAGAGGTTCGATGTTTTTCGTTCCTCTTCTTTTTTTGTCCATATTAATATCGTTTCCCCTCATTCCTATTATCTTTGCTTTCTAATATATTTTTTGGATAAATTTTAATATGAATATACTTCAAAAATTACAAGAGCAATACGTTAACGAATTCAACGCCAATATTCCTTTAGATGAATTTCTATTGAATATTTTCGTGGTGGCAATTCTAGTTTCCTTGCTTCGCATATTTTATATTCGATATGGAAACTCACATTCTAATCGGAAGAAATTTGCTGCTAATTTTCTGCCTTTGGCTTTGGCAACGTTGTTGGTCATTATGATCGTCAAATCTTCCATTGCACTTTCTTTGGGATTGGTTGGAGCACTTTCGATTGTTCGATTCCGTGCTGCGATAAAAGATCCTGAAGAATTAACTTACTTATTCTTTGTGATTGGAATTGGTTTGGCAGGAGGAGCTAATCAACCAATTTTAGCAGTCGTTTCATTTTTAGTGATTATCAGTTTGTTATTTCTCAATAAAATGATGACTAACAAAATCGCTTTTAAAAATGAAAATAGAATGTATGTCAACATTCAAACTGATGAGAATGATTTAAAAAAAATTACGAAAATATTGACTGACATTTTACCTTACGTGGAGCTAAAAAGAATGGACATGATCGAGCAAGGATTAGATCTATCTTACATTTGCAAAACCGAATCTATTGACCAATTAGATCAACTCAAAAACAACCTTATTGCCCTTTCACCGAATACTAAACTTTCCATCATTGACCAACCTGACTTGATTGTATGATTGTCAAAAACGACACTCCAAAGTCTTCTTTCTTTAAAACCGCAATTATATTGTTATGTGGCATTGGCGGTCTTTACGGCTTGTGGTATGCTTTGCCATTTTTAAATTCTTGGAAAACGGAAGGCGTCATTCATTGTGATGCAGAGTTAGTTCGCGGAGGTGATTTTATTTCTAATGGCGATCAATTTTTTAATGCTCAAACTCAAAGTAAAGAAGCGGCAATCGAAGGAGATTTCTCCTCAAAAATTGAAATGGGTAAAGGTTTCCAATATGGTTTTGGCATTGATTTTAAAAACTTCGAAGAAGGTAAAACTTACCTCGCAAGTGTCTGGAGAAAAATAGAAAATCATGATGGCAAAAGTGCGCTGGTCATCATGGACAAAAACAAAATTTTCAACTTGGAAATTTTCGAATCAGTCAAAGAGAAAAACGGATGGGAATTGTTGGAGCAAAAATTCACCATTCCATTTCAAAAAGAGATCGAAGAATTAAAAATTTATGTTCGCTCAGATGGAAAAGAGATCTTCTATTTTGACGAATTAAAAATTATTGAAAAGGAAAATTATAACAATACACTTCCAAACTTCAAACGGGAAACAATTGAGTTAAATATTTCCGAAAAAGGTTTTCAAAAATTAGATCAAAAACGAAAAGATGCGCTACAAATTGGCGTCCTCGAAAGTGCCGAAAATGATTGGGTCAACGGAACTTTAAAATCATCAGATCACTCCGAAATAATGGATGTTGAATTACGATTAAAAGGAGATTGGCTAGATCATTTGAAAAAAAACAAATGGTCTTTTCGAGTAAAAGTAAAAGATCCTTTTGCTTGGAATCAAATGAAAACTTTCTCCTTGCAATCACCCGAAACTCGGGAATTTCTACAAGAATGGATTTTACATCAATGGTGGAAAAAAGAAGATGTGCTGACTCCTCGCTATGATTTTGTTGAATTAAAATTAAATGGAAAATCATTGGGTGTCTATGCTTACGAGGAACATTTTGAAAAACAACTTCCTGAATCTAATGCGCGAAGAGAAGGTGTCATTGTTCGTTTCTCAGAGGAAGGATTTTGGGCAGATGTCAAAAAACGTTTAGGGGATTTGGAAGGAAATCCAATTGCACATGTCAATAATTCAGCTCATTATTCAAGCGCAGAAGTACGAGGGTTTAGAGAAAATCAATTACTCAATAATCCAGTTTTAAAACAACAATTTGAAACTGCACAAAATTTATTGGTTGACTTCTTAGCACAAAAAAGACCTGTATCAGAAATTTTTGATACAGAAAAAATGGCTAAATATTTTGCGATTGTAGATTTGATGCAAGCACAACATAGCGTGGCGTGGCACAATATGCGCTTCTATTTTAATCCTGTTTTGAACAAATTAGAACCTGTTGCTTTTGATGGTTTTCCAACTTACAATTATCCTTTTTTGTTGATGAGTGAAGGCGCATTAAGCAAACATTTTAAGGAAGACCAAGAACCGATTCAATATTTCTTTTCTGACACGACTTTTTTAAAACAATACATTTACAACTTATTTTCTTTTTCGGAAAAAGAATATTTAGATCAATTTTTAGCAGAAATGGAGAATGGAATTACTGCACGTTCCGAATTTTTAACTAAAGAATTCCAATTATATCGGTTCAATAAAGATTTAATTTCCAAAAGGATTTCAGGTATTCAATCCAATATTTTTCCTTTTAATAATTTATCGCTAAAAGCTTATTTCCAAAAGAATTCTGATGGCAAAAATGTTGTTCAATTAGGCAATATTCATAGCCTACCAATTGAAGTAATTGGAACTGGTTTTCAAAATAAAAAAGTAAATAATTATTTTAAATCACCAGTAATATTACCTGCATTTATTACCTCTCCATTTTATCAAGACCAATCAAGAAAAAGAAAAAAAGAAGCTCCGAGTGTAATGAATTTAATTCGATATCAAATTGAATATCAACCCGTTACGATTTCAGATAATTCAAAATATGTTTTCTACAAAGTGCTGGGACATGATGAAATTTTTCATTCTGAAATTTTAAATTGGCAATTCCCACAGACCAATTCGACAGCTCCAACTGCGTCCAAAAACTTAATAATTTCTAGCAATAATTTATATACCGTTACTGATCAAAAAGTAGTTTTTCATTCAGGAAAATTCACCGTTGAAAAAGATATTATTATTCCTGAAAATTTCACGGTTTATTTCTCAGAAGGAACTGAAATTGATTTAATCAACGAAGCAAAGTTTCTCTCCTACTCTCCTATTCAAATGAATGGAAAAAAAGATAACCCAATCAAAATTACTTCAAGTGATCGTTCGGCCAACGGCTTTACGATTTTGCAAGCACCAGGAAATTCAAATCTGGAATATGTCATCTTTGAAAATCTAAATACCCACAGAAAAGAAAATTGGAATCTAACTGGTGCAGTTACTTTTTATGAATCAGAAGTGACGATTAATGATTGTGTTTTTCTTAAAAATCAATGTGAAGATGGATTAAATTTGATCCGTAGTAATTTCGAAGTTAACCGAAGTATTTTTAATCAAATGTTTTCAGATGGCTTAGATTTAGATTTTTGCAATGGTTCGATTAACCAATCTTATTTTTTAAATACCACCAATGATGGTTTAGATATTTCCGGAAGTAATGTGTACGTGGTAGATTGTGAAATGGATAATTGTGGCGACAAAGGAATTAGCGTCGGAGAACAATCTCAAGCTACAATTTTAGAAGCAACTATTAAGAATTGTAACATTGCAATTGCTTCCAAAGATTTGTCAAAAGTATTTATCGAAAATGTAAATTTAGAAAACTGCCAGCAAGGATTTGTAGTTTATCAAAAGAAGGCTGAATTTGGAGGAAGCTCTATCGAAGTAAAAAATTATAGCGCAAAAGAAGTAAAACGATTGCATAATATTTTGGCAGGCTGCACTTTAAAATTGAAAGATGAATTGATTGAACGGTGAATTATTCATTTTCAGCAACTCAAATATAAATTTAAGTCAAAGCTTAGCAAAAAAAAATGGTTCAAAATTATACAATTCTGAACCATTTTTAGTTACTGCTTTTCTGAATTAATTCACTTCTACAAAAGCTTCACTATTGACAACAATTGCATCATCAATCGCAACTCTTTCACTAAAGATTTGCTTAATCTCTTTCTGATATTTTGCCGTTACTTTAACTTCAAAATTTCCAGAACCTGGATACTTGTAATAGGTAATCTTATCTGAGATTGTTTGAGAGTCTCCATTTCCAAAATGAATCATATACTCAACCTTACTGTCAGATTTAAAACTTTTCAATTCAAATTCTAGCACTTCACCTGCTTCGTAAAATCCTTTAATGTTAATCGGATTTTCGCCAACAACTTCTAATGCTGCTGCTTCCTCATTATTTTGAGTTGCGACAAGGGAACTAGCAGCCATAGGACTTGAATTTGAAAAAGATTTCTCGAGACTGCCGTTGTTAAAAACACCATCTCGTGGCAACATAAACACCACAATGAAACCAGCAATTCCAATCATAAAAACAAATCCATTGAGAATTTCATTTTTACGCCGATCGTGCTTGTGCGTCATTTGTAGTTCAGAAAGTTGTTCGATAGTTTGATCAGAATTAAGAATTTTTTCTTGTTTTAAGTTGTAATTTTTACTCATGGGAAAACGGGTTTTAGGCATAAATAAATTCTACTTTAGAAAAAGGAAAAAGTATTTATTTGAACAAAATTTAGATTAAATCGTGATTATTTTCGGTTTCTAATTACAAGCAATTAATGTTTTATAGCCATTAATATTTATCAACTGACTTGATTAGAATTAATAACTCATGTTACGCACTCAAGAAATTAGTCTTGAGTAATTTAAGTTCATTGAAAGCTGCTTTATTAGCAGCAAGGTAAATTTTAGATTTCATAGCAAAGTGATTCAACTTGCTAGAAAACTTTAGTTTTTCAAG
>CALJOK010000008.1 GCA_937981555.1 uncultured Saprospiraceae bacterium | reverse complement strand
GAAGGAGTAGATTTTTTATTGAAAAAGGGAAAGCCTCTCGCTGGTTGGCGGGAGGCTTTTCAAGAATCAAATACTTGGGGTAACAGAACAACATTCAATAGGAGATTCTTCTAATAATTCTTGGTGTAGTGTTGCCATGTTTTCTAAATTATATTTTTTATAAAAAGCCTCATCTTCATAAACATCTTTATCTTCTTCTTTTTCAGTATTTAAATATTGAAGATAGGATATAGAATTTTCAATTTCAATTCTATCATAACAGAAAAAATCATAATCTGTTGCGATTGAAGCTTTTTCCGCAGCCTTATTTGGTTGAGATTTCTTGTATGTCAAATTATAGAGAAAAATATGTGTTCCTGCAACAAGAGGTTCTTTTTCTAGTGTCCATGAAGGACCAAAAACATAATCAATTTTATTACAGCTTCTAAATAATTTAAATGCAACTTGATTGTATCCTGTTCTGCAACATGCTAACATTAAAATGGCAGAGTGATTTAAACATTCAGTTTCACATATTAATCTACCAAATTCGCTCCACGGAACAAAGAAATCTCCAGATTCAGCTCCAAAACCATCTTGGTTGGCATGACCACAAAGATAGATGTAATCATATTTGATTTTACTTTCGGACAAAACTTTACCAAGTTCAATTTGGTTTTTGACCACATGATGATTTTTAAGTGCATTAATTCCATACATTTCAGCCTGTCCTCCTATAGTAATTAGTTCTTCAGTACAAATGTCATTACTCACTTGAAGTAATAATAAATTTTTCATCTTTATATTTTTTTTAAATTTAATAAATATCCCGTTTGAGCTAGATTGAGTTTGTCATAAAGAATATCCTAGAATTAGAGATAGACTTTGTAATAAATCAACTTATCACAAATAGGAAGAAATAAAATAAAGCTGAGAAGAAAAATGAAAGGTAGGTATTACAAATCCATGGCTATATAATCAACATCTCAAATCATCCCCCTCAAACCATACACAAAAATAAAAACAATATTTGACAATTCCAAATATTTTAGCATGTTTTTTAAACAAAAAGTTTTTATTTGGTGAAAATTCTATATTTTAAAAGGTTTTATAAGGGAACAAAAAGTTTTTTTTTATTCCCTTATAAAACAAAATTAATAAAAAATTACTAAACTAAAACTCCATTTCCTTCTAAAGCAAAATTTTCAATCTTACTCTCAAACTCCACCCCCTGCATCTTCAAAGTCTGCACCCGATACAAATACGCCGCTCCCTGCATAATCTGCTCCGCCACATCCGCCGCATGCCGATTATTATAATCCTCCAAGTAAGAACCTTTAACCCAATCATTAAATGCACCCATCGAAGGACCACACCAAATTTGGTAATCTTGCGCACGACCATCAGTACCTGCATTTGCCCAATTAGAAGACAACCCTAAATACCATCGGAAGATCAATGCCATCTTACGTTTTGGATTTCCTTGCGCACGTTCGATTTGTTCAGGATCTCTCTGTTCGAAAAATTCAATACATCCTTGCCAGATTTCTTCGAGTGGTTTTCGGAAAATCTGCTTTTCTAATTTCGCTCGCTCGTCGGCAGGAATCTCATCAATAGAATTATATTTTTTATAATATTCGTATAGTTTTTTTGCACGAGGAGCGAAGAGCGTTCCTCTTTTGAGCACTTGCAATTCTACACCCATTTCAAACATATCTGAAGCAGGAGCCATCATCACATCAGTCGAAGCGACAGTTTGTAACAATTTACGCACGTGTTCAGAAGTTCCTGCTTCCGTGCAAGCTTGATTCACCGAACCAGTTACCACAAATGCTGCTCCCATCATAAATGCACCTAAGGCAGAAGCTGGAGTTGAAATTCCACCGGCAGCACCGACTCTGATTTTTTTCTCAAAATTATACTTTGCTTGCATCTCATCTCGTAGCTGAATGATCGTCGAAAGTAATGCTACCAAAGGTCGATTGTCAGTATGTCCACCTGAGTCAGCTTCGACAGTAATGTCATCTGCCATTGAAACTCGGGTAGCTAGTTTTGCTTGTGCTGGTGTGATTTTTCCTTTTTGTAAAAGTGATGTTAGGAAACGTTCTGGTGCAGGTTGCATAAATGGTGCAGCTACTTCTTTTCGAGAAATTTTTGCAATTACTTTATTTTTAGTTACCACATTTCCATCTGCATCTTCGCTTAATCCTGCTACTCGATAGTGAACTATGTTTTCTGACAAAGCTAAAAATGCTGATGCTTCAACGACAGTAACTCCTTTTTCCAAAAACAATTTTACTGCTCCTTCTTCCAATGCTGGTTCGTTAGGACTATGAATCAAATTGAAGGCATAAGATTGTGTTGGCAATGCGCCTTGGATTTTTTCAATGGCTTGCAATACTCTTGCTGGTACTAAACCTGCTGCTCCAAATGATCCTAAGAATCCTGCTTCCCCTATGGCAATGACTAATTCTTCGGAAGCGATTCCGTTGGCCATTGCGCCAGTTTTGTAGGAGTATTTTAGATTGTAATCTTTTTGGAAAGATGAATCACCGAGTTGGGCAGCGGTCATTGGATTGGCCATTGCTAATACTTGTAGGCCTCTTCCTTCGGAGACTAATTCACCGTTGTTGCTTGCTCCGATTCTTCCACGGAAGTCTTGGAGGATGTAACATGGTTTGTCTGTTGCGGATAGTTTTTCTTGGATGCTGGCTGCGTCGAAGACGATGTCTCTTGGGGAGCCTTTCCAGAATAGTTGTTGTGGTGTACCGTTGTATTTTAAACTCATGATTTATGATTTTATCTAAAATTGAAATTGGCTTTCAATTTTATTTTTTCTTTAATTTTTAAGATTGTGTTTTTGGTGGTGTTTGTCTTCGACGACTTACTTTTTCATTCGAAAAAAAGTAAGCAAAATTCTTGGCGAAAAAAATGCCTTTCACCGTGCCGCTCCCGCACCCACATTTTTCGCCGTTCCCTGCCCGCCCCATAACTCGAGAAAGCTTTCCCTAAAGCTTTTTTGAATTTTAAGGATTTTGAATTTGTTTCAACTGACTCTTTTGTCAATTGGAAGGAAAACGTTGAAGGTTTCCCTAGACCTTATTTAATTTTGGTTACAGTTCTTATTTTGGATTTTAGGCGTTGGCTTTGTGTTGCAGCCCTGTTTGAGAAAACCGTAGAAACACTTAGCGAGGAACGAGCTTAGAGTTTCTTGATTTTCGAGTTTGGGCTGTGTGGCTAAAATTCAAAATGTAGAACTGTTGCAAAATGAAATAAAGTCTTGATTTTTTTTTGCGAACTTTTTTTTCATCAAGGAAAAAAAAGTGGAGAATCGGAATAAGACTGTCTTTCAATTTTATGTATCACTAACTTTTTAGTGAATTGGATATTGGTTGCGTTTGCCTTCGGCGACTTACTTTTTCATTCGAAAAAAAGTAAGCAAAATTCTTGGCGAAAAAAATGCCTTTCACCGTGCCGCTCCCTCACCCACATTTTTCGCCGATCCCAGCCCGCTCCCGATAATACGGGAAACATTGTGCTAGCTTGGTAAAAGTTCGGTTGTTTAATCAGTTGACTCTTTTGTCAATTGGAGGGAAAACGTTGATGGTTTTCCCTAGACCTTATTTAATTTTGGTTACAGTTCTTATTTTGGATTTTAGGCGTTGGCTTTGTGTTGCAGCCCTGTTTGAGGAAATCGTAGAAACACTTAGCGAGGAACGAGCTTAGAGTTTCTTGATTTTCGAGTTTGGGCTGTGTGGCTAAAATTCAAAATGTAGAACTGTTCCAAAATGAAATAAAGTCTTGATTTTTTTTTGCGAACTTTTTTTTCATTAAGGAAAAAAAAGTGGGCAATCGAAATAAAACTGTCTTTCAATTTGATGTATCACTAACTTTTTAGTGAAGTGGATTTTGGTTGCATTTGCCTTCGGCGACTTACTTTTTCATTCGAAAAAAAGTAAGCAAAATTCTTGGCGAAAAAATCGCTCTCCTCCGTGCTGCTCCCTCACCCACATTTTTCGCCGTTCCTAGCGCGCTCTCGTTTATGCGGGAAGCATTGTGCTAATAGTAAGATATAACGTTTATTCTTTTAATTCACTTCGAGTATAAAAATACCCGCCTAAATTAATTATCAAAGAAAAAACTACAATTATCCAATAAATTTTATCTAAACCCATATCTAATTCTAATGCTTGTTCTATAAATTGTCTTTGAAAAACTACCAGCAAAACAATTGGAATAAGAAAAGCAAATACATTGTTATTTTTTCTTGAAAAATATCTGCACCCCAGAATTGTCAATACTAAATTGTATAAGTAAAGAATAATTGAAGGCAGAATTGATAGCATAAACATAAACGAAATAGTATTGCCATCTTCTCCTTGAATGATACCCATTAGTGTGTAGAGTATCACCAATAAAAAATATAACAAATAGTATTTTGCTAATTTCATTTAATGAAAATTATGCCTCTTCAATTCCTAATGCCAAATCAGTAACCTGATAAATCCTTACCTCATCATTCCACAAACTAGCATCTCCAATTATCTGTAACTGCCCATTTTTCATTTCAACAGATTTAATGTTCACTTCCAATTGCATCTCTCGAACATGAGTCAAAATTTGACCTCGATATTTCCAACTCGTCTCATGATTCGCCAACTGAACAAATTTTGGATTAGAAAAATCTTTACCCAAATCTTGTTGCAAAGCAAAAACTTGCATCGCTTGCAAAATCGCTTCCACACCCAACGAACCAGGCATCACAGGATCTTGATAAAAATGACAAGTGTAAAACCATTCATAAGGCATCACAAATTTTGTCGCATGAACATAACCCTTGCCATGTTCTCCAGCATCTTTTGCAATGATTAAATTATCGATTAGATTCAATTGATCTTCTGCCAATCGATAATGCGGTTTGCCTGCAGGAGCTTTGTACAATTTCATTTTTCCATACAAAGAATCTAACTTGATTTGCATGTAATCAGATTTTTGTAAGTTGTTGGCAACATACCATGCATCAACATTTTTACCTCCATCCAATCCTACTTGTGTAGCTAACATTTCTCCAGGGAAAAATCCAAAAGAAGATTTTCCTTTATAAAAAACATGTCCGTCAATCGAACATTCGAAAGTATAGTTTTGCAAAATCGTACCACCCAAAGCAACTGAAGAAGTCAAGGATGCATGATTCGTAATTGTCTTACCTCTGAAATCTGTACCTGTTGGTAAATCAAACATTTCTCCATTTCCATCTAAATTTCTGAAGTACAAATTCGTATCTGCAAATTGCAAAGTACTTCCCAAGTATGCTCCTAACAATCCACAAGGTTGCAAAGCAATCTCCATCAAAATAGAGTAGGGCATAGTCGCCGCAGAATTTTGGTCATAGTACCAAGCATTTACTGGTACATCATATTCCGCATGAATTTTAGATGGTTTAGAAAAATCTTTACGCGTTCCATCTACACTTATGATTCTTGAAATTACTTGTAAATCTGTATTCGGTTGACGAGAAACTTTTCGTCCATCATAAACTGCGAAATCTTCTCCAAAGCATTTTGACAAATCATCCAAAGCAAAAGTCGTGATGTCCAATTCGTTCATCAACGCACCTTCTGATCGAGGTGAAACTTGTGTTCCGTAAAAAGCTTTTTCTTTACCTGAAGTTTCTTCCAAATATTTAGGATTTGTTTTTTCTCTTAATTGTAATCCTAAGTTTTCAAAATGAACCGTCACTACACCATCTGAAATAATTTCCAAATCACCAATCACATATGGATTTGGAATCAAACCAATTTCTTTAATTTCTAATTTATAAACCAACTTCGTATCCTTCGAAGGTTTCACTTCTTTTCTACAACGAACCTTTTGAGGTAAATCAAAAATCGGTTGGTAACGTGCATCTTTTGTCAATCGTTGGAGTCCCAACATCAACATAAAGAATCGCAATAAATTTCCTCCACCTTCTGCTTGCAATGAACCTGCGAGAACTTCATCATCTCGGAAGTGACAAGGGAAATACCAATCGTCAGGATGTAAATCTTTTTCCGCAACAATGTATCCCAAACCATATGAACCTCCAGTCAAATCAACAGAAGTAATTCTGTCAATCATCAAAATTTTCTCAGGAGGTAAACATAAAGAAGGATTTCGTCCATTCGCGAAATATGAAATATCATCAAAACATTTTTCCATATCACCATTAATTAGGTGACGTAAATCTTCTTTTGAAAAACTAGTTTTGGGTGTATTTAATAAAGGTGTGAAGTATCGTTTTTTTGCATTCTTTTTCGCTTCCAATTCTTTGTCAGTATAAACGACTCCATTCCCTTCTTCCAATTGTTTGTCTTCGAAAAATCCAGCACAACCACCATCCATTTTTAACACTAATCTATCTTCCACATAACATCGGTAGCTAAAGAAGAACAATAAGTTATCGCCATTTTTAATAAATGAATCAATGGAGATATCGTAGCGTAATGTCTGTCCTTCGAATGGTAAATCATCCGTGAACGTCAACGTACAATCCAATAATCGATATACAAGATTGCCTTTGTTTTGAAAATCAATTCCTAAATATGAAATCAATAATAAATCACATTGACCTGATTCAACTGAAACTGCCCAAGGAATTTGTCGATCAGTTGTAAACCATGCATCGTAAGGAATATCATATTCCGTTTGCATCGTTGATGGTTCGAATTTTCCTCTTTCTCCTTTCAATCCAGTTACTCGACTCACCAATAAATATGGATCCATTGGCAACATTACTCGTCGGCTGTAACCATCAATGATTGAATATTCTGGACCGAATACATTTGCAATTTTGCCTGTTGCAAACTCTTCCAAATCTTTTTGAGAAAAAATAATTTCTTTCCCTTTCAATTGTTCACCAGATTCGAAATCTTGAAGACGTAAACCATTCTCTCCAATTTTATTTTCAGTAGACGGTTTGTTTTTTATAGTGGTAACTTCCATGTTGGAATTGTTTTTATCTTTTTGTAAATGTATTGTTTTGGCAATGAAATTAACGCTATCAGTTTTTGGAGGTAAATCGTTTCCTCCACCTGCAAATGCTAATTCTCGTTTCTTAGTTTCAACCGAAACTGCTTTTCTCTTTATGTTTTTAAAATTTCCTTTTTCCTTTTCTTTTTCAAATAAATCAAAAATCCGTTGTCCACCAACATCTATTTTTTTGAAAAAACTACGTGGCGCTTTTCCTACTTTTGGTTCAATGTACAAAGCGGATAAATCTGCTTTCACACCATTACTAACCAACTGAGCCAATACTTCCAAAATCGCTTGCGCATCAGCCTTCCCTTTTTGATTGATGCTAACTGCGAGGTGTTCTTTTTCTTTTAAAATATTATTTATCCAACCCGTGCAAGTTGCGTTCGCTCCCAATTCAATAAACATATTGGCACCTTTTTGTAACAATGTATTTACGGTTTTTGGAAAGTCAACTTTTTCGCAGCATACTGCAGTTGAGTTTTCTGCAATTAACTGACTGTCGAATGGAATTTTTTCTTGAGTGATACTTGAATAGAAATCAATGTCTAGATTTTTATTCAAATCAAAACTGTGCATCTTAAGTAATCCTTCTTCTTCCTTATTACAAAAATCATGATGGATGACATTTTGGAAAGGGATAGTTACTGTCTGACATTTCAACTCTTCAGCAATTGCTAAGCAAGCAATTTTATCCCCTGAGATTACTACCTCATTTTCAGTATTAATAAAAGTTAAATAGACTTTGTCTTTTCCTTTGATCAACTCTTCCACTTTTGCTCTTGGCGCGAGTAAAACTAAACTCACCCATCGCTCTTTTGCTTCGGTTGTAGAAATGCCCCAATGCTCAGCGAGTAATTCTAAATTACCTGCGAAGCGATTTTTGAAAATAGGAGAGTCCTGAAATTCTCTCGCTTCATTGCTACTCCAAACTCCCAAAGCATACCACATGCTACTGCATTCGCCCATGCTATAGCCAAATGCCATTTCAGGTTTGATACCAAATACTTCTTGCAAAATATGCGTGAATGCTGCCGAGTAAAAAACACCCGTTGACATCATTGCAATTGCATTGTTATAAATGTTTGGGTCTTCGTCTGTTTCGTTGACTTTTTTAGGGAAAAGATAATCCGACCAGATGTATTCATCGAGGTTCGGCAACATCTTTTCGAAGTGTGGATACAATTGTGGGAACAATTGAAAAAGGTCTTTTCCCAAACCTGTGTAAGCTGTCGAAGAGCCAGGATAGACAAATGCTACCTTTCCTTTTTTGCCTAAAGGATTTGGAGAAAAATAACTTCCACGAGGTGTTTTTAAAATTTGATTTTTCTCAAATGCTCTTGTAATATTTTTTTGGAAAAAATTAATTTCCTGATTTAAATCCTTTTTATTTTTTGCAATTAATACTGCACAGAAACTTGTTTGCTTCTCTTTTGATTTTGCAAAAAACTGCTGTGCAATTTCAGTTAGTGGAGTTGCTGTTTCGATAGCAATTTCTAAAGCTGAAATTTGCTGCTGAATTTCTTTTTCGGAATTTCCTTTTAGAGCAAAAAGATTTGGAATATTTTTTTGTAAAAACGTTGTTTCAGTTTTTGTATTTGAAACTGCTTCCGTCATCTGAACTTGGATGTTTTCCAAACCATTGACAATTGCACGTCTTTCAGAAATATCATTTTGCAAAATCCACGGACGAGATTTTGAAGGAAAATAAAATTTATTGTCTTGAAACGTTGAAGCACTTTTTGCTGCTTTCCAATTTGGAATAGCAGGAATAAAACGATGGTGCAAACACAAGGCTGTTTTTATCAAACTTGCAATTCCTGAGGCGGCATAAGTGTGTCCAATATTTGCTTTGACACTTCCGAGTGCGATTTTCGAATTACGTTTACTAAACCTTGAAGGTTTAGTAAACGTAGCTGATTCTTCATTATCCTCTAAATCAATTCCTGTATTTGCTAATTCTTGGTAACCAACGTTTTGTACGTTTAAGTTTTTTCCAACAGAATCAATCGTTGCATAAACTTTATCTTCTTTAACCTCACTCGTTTTTTTCAAAACAATCGCACCTGCACCTTCACCAACTAACCAACCTTCATCTCCTTTATTCAAAGAAAGACTTGGTTGACCATTCTGATTTATTTTATTTTTTTGATTTCGTAACAATACATTTTCCAGTCCACCTGCAAAGTCAACTCCTCCAACCACAACTGCATCAACTTCACCTAGCGACAATAAATTTTGCGCAATTTCTAATGCTTTGAAAACAGAGTTTTCACCAGCAGAAACTGTAAATGCTGCTCCTGAGAAATCCCAAAGCGCGGCAATTCGACTCGCCATAATATTTCCAACAAAACTAGTATGCTGACTTGGAGTCTGTGAACCTTCTCGGAAATACATTCCGTCTTTGCACAATTCTTCCAACTCTTTTTCTTGCTCCTCGGTAAGCTCAATATTGTTTTCTTTTAGTGCTTCTTTTAATTGCCAAGTTACATCCCAACGAGCTAAGTAATGATGTATCGCTAATTCAGATTCCATTGCAATTAGGACAGCGACATTTGAACTTTCATCTAAACCTGCATCTTTGATGGCATTGTCTGCGACCTTAAGAATTAAAGCTTGTTGAGGCTCTAAAGTCTCTGCTTCTTTTGGTTGAATTTTATAGCGCAATAGATCAATTTCGAAGTCTTCAATGTAAGCTCCTTTTGGTGCTTTGCCATCTTCGAAACCGAAACGTTGTAACAAATTTTTATTTTCATCAAAACCTTTCCATCGACCTTTTGGTAAGTCTCGAAAATGTTGTGTGCCATTATAAATTGTGGAATAAAAATCTTCTAGATTTGTGCAATCGCCAAAGTGTGCATCCATTCCAATGATAGACATTGGTTGCAATTCTACAGGTGCATCTGATTTTGTTCTAGGTTGACTTTTATCATAATTCTGAACGACCATGTGAGCGTTCGTTCCACCAAAACCGAAAGAATTAATTCCAGCTTGTTTATTTTTATTTGTCCAAGGCGTTGCTTTGTTAATTAATTGCGATTCGCCCATCCAACCATTTTCAGCTTTTACGGATTCTTCCAAATTGATATTTGAAGGAATAACTTCATGCTGCATCGACAACAAAACTTTGAGTAAACCTGTCATTCCTGCTGCGGTGAGCAAGTGTCCCATGTTCGATTTTACAGAACCTAACAATGGTTTTACATTTTGCGTAGCGAAAAAATCTGAAATAGAATTTAACTCTGTAACATCGCCAAGCGGAGTTCCCGTTGCATGACATTCTAAGTAGTCTGTATCTTTTGCCGAAATTTGTCCTAGCTCGTAAGCTCGCTCAAAAGCTAATCGTTGACCTTTTGGATGAGGACTTAAAAGGAATTTTCCACGTCCATCATTTGATAAACCAATGCCTCCTATTACTGCTAAAATTTTATCGCCATCTCGCTCTGCATCTTCCAATCTTTTCAATACCACCATTCCTGCTCCTTCTGAAGAAACTAGACCCGCAGAGTCTTTATCCATCGGAACGAATTTCTTTCCATGCGGTGCGTATGCATGAAAAATTGAAAATCCCATGTGGATAAATAATTGATCAGAAGCACAAACTGCGCCTGCCAACATCATGTCGGATTTTCCAGTTACTAATTCATCGCAAGCTAATTTGATTGCGTACAATGAAGTTGCACATGCGGCATCCAAAGTATAATGATTTGCACCTAATCCCAATGCTTTGGTAACCATTTGAGAAGGGGTGTGATCAAGGATATCGTTTTGCGTGTGTTGTTTGTTATTTTTTATTTTAAAACTCTTGTCGTTGAGTAAGTTTTGCACAGCAGCCTCTGTTGTCTGTGTATAAACGGAGGACATGAATTGATGTGAAGTACTTGTTGGGAAAGATAAATTTCCAAGGATGACTCCGCATTTTTTGAGGATGTCTTTTTGATTATCGTAGCCGCTATCTTTTAATGCTTCTTTTGCAACATAGAGTGACCATTGATATAATTTGTCTTGTGTTGCTAAAAGATCAGCTGGTAATTCGTAACCGTTTGGATCGAATTTGAAATCCCGAATGTAACCTCCTCGAAGGGAATAACATTTGTCAACTGCTCCTTTTTCGGGATGGAAAAATTGTTGTGGGTTGGCACCAAAATCTTCCTCGGTTGCAAGAGACGTGAGGTCTTTTTCTTGCAGGAGGTTTTGCCAAAATTCTTCGGTGGTGGAAGAGCCTGGGAAAAGATTTGAGGTTCCTATTATTGCTATTTTGGTCATTGAATTATTTTAACGTAGGGGCAATCCCTTGTGGTTGCCCTGCATCATGGGATTTTATACATTTCAAAAAATGTCCCCACAGCGCAGGGCAACCACAAGGGATTGCCCCTACAATTTATCTTACCATTCTAATCCTTTCGATACTGTAACTGTCGCTCCTTCCGTCAACATATAAACTTCCCCTTCCTCATCATAAACAGTACAAGTCGCGATCATTTTAAAATCACTCGACTCCTCAATTTTTACATTCACAAACAACTCTTTTCCCATAGGAATATCCTTGTATAGAATTGCAGAATCAGTTTGCAATGGAAGACTCTTCGCTCCATCATTATATTTTTGAACCCACACCACCATACCTTGATATTGGATGTCAGTAAAAAAAGTATTCACAGAAATAACTGGAAATTGACCTTGTTCTGAAAGTGGCACATCAGGTGCTTTGCAAGACAAAACGATTTGATTTTCCGTGCAATCCAAAATCTGTTCGATGCCTCGGAAATAAGTATCGTGGAAAAGTGAACCATCTTTGTAAAGAACAGCACCTTCTGTTGGCGTGTACGTCCCACTAGTTTGATGATTGAATTTTGGAGCAGTAGGAATCTGTTTTTTATGTTTTAAAATCACAGTTGCTCTGTAGTGATAAGTCGGTAATTTTCCACCTTCACTCAATACTGTAGTTTCAAAAATAATTTCAGATTCGTTCTTTTCGATTTCCTTACATTCGATAATGTAATCCTCTTTTTGGTTTCCGTCGAAGACGATACCTTTAAAGAGTTTTGTATTTTTTACTTGAAAAACTTTAAAATCAGGATAGATTTTTTCGCAAGTTTGAGCCATCCATCCGCAAGCATTAACTACAGGTAAAACTGCGTTGCCTTGAATGACATGGTGCATCAAAAATGGATTGTTTTTCAACTCAATATGTCGTCGAATTTTATGCGTGCGTAACTCGCCAAGGTGACTAATTCCAGCAGGTAAAGTTCCTCCGATAATTACTTGAGGTTGGTTTGAATATGCAGTATTCATTTCGTTGACCATCATCGCTGCACCACCTTCGCTATTGACGAGCGTTACACCTGCTGCTTCGAATTGTGCTTTCAATTCACCGCTGACCATTCCACTATCCCAAGCTCCCCAATTGATGGCAGAGACATGCGTGTTCGGATGATTCTTTTTGAAAAGGTGAGCTGCTTTGCTTAAAATTTCGTTAGCAATGGCATAGTCAGTTTGACCGACATTTCCATAGAAACCTGCTACCGAAGAAAACAAAACTAAGTGGTCCAAATTGTGAATATCCACCGAAGCGAATAAACTCAACAGTCCGTCTAATTTTACAGACAAAACATTTTCAAAATCTGATTCCGATTTATCTTGAATATATTTATCTGCTAATCTTCCTGCTCCGTGAACCACTCCTGTGATTTTTCCAAAACTTGTAACTACATTGTTAAGCTCAGTTTTGAAACTTGCAGGATTCGTCACGTCACCTTTAATATAAGCGACTTCTGCTCCGTGATTTTTGATTTGAGAAATGGTATCCTCAATCTCTTTTTTCGCAGCAATATTTTTATAAATTTTCTTAACTGCTGGCAAACTTGGCTTCTCTCCACGAACTTTAAAGTCGTTCATGATGAGTCGTTTTAATGCGCCTTCGTCAGATTCATTTTTAGCGAATTCAGGAATTTCATAACTGAAATCTGAACGTCCTAAAAGAATGAATTTACATTGGAATGCTTTGGCCATTTCGATGACGCAAGTAGCGGTTACACCCTTTGCTCCACCGCTCACTAAGAAAACTGAATCTTTTGTTACGTTAGTTGTAATTGATTGATTATCAGTTAATTGTACTTTTGTTACGCTAGTAGTCGCTCGTCCTTCTTCTGAAAAAGCAACTTCCATGTTTCGCACATTTGGGTCATGCAATTCTGCAATAACTTGTGTTGCAATTACGTCTGAAGATAACTCAGGTTGAATGTCAACTGCTCTACAAAAAACAGGAGACCATTCTAAGTTTAAGCATTTTACCAAACCAGTAATTCCACCTCCGACAACACTTACATTTCCTCTTTTTCCTTGACCTAATTTTCCATCCATTCGAGTGATGGTTAGGAAATTAGCACGTTGAGTTTGACCTAAGTCATTCAAAGGTTTTTGCAAATGTTTTGCTAGGAAAAACAATGTTTTAACCATTTGTCTTTCCGCAGGGAAATGTTGGACAAAATTTCCATTTTGAAATTCGAAGTGAGGATGCAAGTGGATAAAACTTCTTACTTCACCATATTGATTTCGAATTTTTTCAATAGCATTTTTTACCGCTTCATCAGAATGACTTTCTAAATCAATTCCGTTAGTTGAAATTTTACTAGCCTGATTTGGCAGATTTAAAACAACAACTTTGCTGCCTTCTGCTTCCAATTGTGAAACTACTTTTGATGTCAAATCTGACCCATCATTGGTAACCAAAGTGATATGTGTATTTGGCAAAGTGAATTCCAAATAATCAGGTTGTGGTAAATATTTTAGCCCAACTTCGCTTCGTTCCACGCCGTGGAAATCGGAAGTTTTTATCGTGGTTAAGTTTACTAAACCTTTAAGGTTTAGTAAACTTTGTTCCTCAATATTTGGCGTAACAGGCTTGGGCGCAACTGTTCCGCTTATGCCTTTTTTGAGGAAACGTAATCTACGATTTCACCCAATGTTCTTAACTCTGTTAATTCGTTAGGATTGATGTCTCCCATGCTTGGATATTGCGAAGTTAATGCTCCGAAAATTTCCACTCTTTTGATAGAATCAATTCCTAAATCCGCTTCCATGTCCATGCCTAATTCTAACATTTCTGATGGGTAACCTGTTTTTTCAGAAACCACTTCTAACAATGCTTTTTCTAATTCTGCATTGTCTGCTCCACTTGTTGCTGGAGTTGCAACTGGTGCTACTGCAGGAGTTGCTGCTGCGTTACTCGCAACTGCATTTCCACCTTTAGCACTTACATAATCTACGATTTCACCAAGTGTTCTTAACTCCGTTAATTCGTTTGGATTGATACCAGCCATCTCAGGATATTGAGCAGTTAATGCTCCGAAAATTTCTACTCTTTTGATTGAGTCAATTCCTAAATCCGCTTCCATGTCCATGCTTAGTTCTAACATTTCAGAAGGGTAACCAGTTTTTTCAGAAACTACTTCTAACAATGCTGCTTCTAATTTTGAAGTATCGCCGCCAGTACTTGGAGCTGCTACTGTTGAAGCAGGAGCAGGTGTGTTGATAGTTGTGATTGCTTGAGGAGTTGAAGTTGTTGCTGCATTATTTGCAACTGCGTTTCCACCTTTTGCAGAAACGTAATCCACGATTTCACCAAGTGTTCTTAACTCCGTTAATTCGTTTGGATTGATACCAGCCATCTCAGGATATTGAGCCGTTAATGCTCCGAAGATTTCTACT
Source organism: uncultured Saprospiraceae bacterium (assembly GCA_937981555.1). Taxonomy (GTDB): domain Bacteria; phylum Bacteroidota; class Bacteroidia; order Chitinophagales; family Saprospiraceae; genus CAJQQY01. The sequence goes on along the minus strand of CALJOK010000008.1, from coordinate 59,742 downwards.
CTTTTGATTGAGTCGATTCCTAAATCCGCTTCCATGTCCATTCCTAATTCTAACATTTCAGATGGGTAACCTGTTTTCTCAGAAACTACTTCTAGTAATGCTGCTTCTAATTTTGAAGTGTCACCACCGCCACCTGTAGTCGGTGCTGCAACGGCAACTGGTGCAGCTACTTTAGTTGCGGTTTGTGTTCCATTTCCATTACTGCTTCCATTTCCATTTGAGAAAACTGGAGTCTCTCGCACGATAGGAGCAACTTGAACTGGAGCACTTTGCGCAACAGCTTTTGCAACTGGAGCTTGAGTCGTTCCACCCATTTGTTGATTCAATAAATTCAACAATTGTTGAGACTGTTGATTTTGGTCGCTCATGAATTTTTCAAAAATTGCTAGAGACTTAGTTTGGTTGGTGTTAAAAGATTCCAACGCAGATTTGATAATTTCTAATGCTTGCTTATTCATAATTTCTTCTTCTGATTCAATTTGATTAATAAAGTTTTGCGCCGCTGGCACCTCAACTATTCTTTCTACCTCAACTATTTTTTCAATAACTTTTTCAACAATTTTAGTTTGTCCACCGGATACTTGGAAACCATTGTCCATTACATCAGCATAAGCTTTTTTAGTTGGAGGAGAAACATAATTATTACCGCTGATGGCAACATTCATTTTCGACCTTGCAGGAATTGCAACCAAGTCTTTTTTGTAAGGGTCAACATTATTTAATTGAACTCCTAAGACTGATAATTGTGCAACTGCTTGTCGGAATTGTAAATCTGAATCCTTTTTATCATTGGCATTCATCGCGATTGCCGTGTGGTCTTTTCCTTTTAAAATATTTTTAACCAAGTTGGTCAAAACACCTTTTGGTCCAAACTCGATAAATATCTGTCCACCTGCTCCATGAATGTTTTCAATTTGATTTTTAAAATAAACAGGGTTTAAAATCTGTCCTTTTAAAATCGTTTTTAACTCATTCAAGTTTTCAGGATATACTGTTCCCGTAGAATTGGCGTAAACTGGAATTTGCGGTTTGTTGAATTTTTGAGTGTGCACAAAACTTGCAAATGGCTGCTGTGCATGCTGAACAAATTCAGTATGGAAAGCTGCCGAAACTGGTAATTGAACGACTCTAAATCCTTGTGCTTTTAATTGAGTCAAAGCATTTTGAATCGCAGGAGTACTACCACCTAAAACCACTTGTTGGTTAGAGTTGATGTTCGCAATTTTGACTCCTTGGATATTTGCAATAGCTGGTTGCACCTCTTCCGCCGAAGCTTTTACTGCGAGCATTGAACCTGCATCTGAATTTGGATTAGCAGTCGCCATGGCAGCGCCACGAGTTTTTGCCAAAGCCAAAAATGTACTGTCGTCGTAAACGCCTGCTGCCCAAAGTGCCGTCAACTCTCCAAAACTATGTCCAGCGGTAAAGTTAGGTTGGAAGCCAGCTCGTTGCAAAATCTTATATTGAGCCATACTCATTGCGCCGATGGCAGGTTGAGCATGTTGAGTTTGCGTTAAAATAACTTGTTGCGCTTTTCTTTCTTCGTCTGAGAAAACAGGAATTGGGAAAATCGTTTTTGAAAGTGCCGGTAAATTTTCTTGATAAAAAATACCGTCAACTGCTGCAAATGCTTCTCTTGCTTCAGGGAATGCATTCGCCAATTCTTTACCCATGCTTACATATTGTGAACCTTGTCCTGAGAAAAGTGCCACAATTTTTCCATTCGTATCCATTCCAGTTGGTCGGTAATAAATACCTTTTGGATGCGTCCATTCATTTTGATTGGCTTGCAAAGTTTGGATAGCAGTTTGTAAAAAGTCAACACACTCGTCATTGTCTTTTACTACAAAAGAAATACGAGCATTATTTTTCTCGAAAACAACAGTCTTAGATTCCTTTGCTAAATTATCAAAAGCACGTTCTCCATTTTCCGAAATAGAATTTGAAGTAGCCGTTAATAATTCAATCAATTTGGCAGGAGTTGTTTCTTGTAGATTGATTGTTTTAAATGGTTCATGTAATCGAAAGTCAGAACGCGTTTTTCCTTGATATTCTTCCATCGCAATGTGAACATTGATTCCACCAAAACCGAATGCACTCACACTTGCTCGTCGTGGATGACCATTTCGCAACCAAGGTCGAGCCTCGGTATTGACGTACATAGCGGTGTCTTCAATGTTGACTTTTGAACTAGGTTTGTCCACATTAATAGTAGGAGGCAATATTTTATGGTGCAATGCCAAAGCAGCTTTGACCATTCCCGCAGCACCTGCCGCAGCTTTCGTATGTCCAACTTGTGACTTGACAGAACCTAATGCAATGTGTTGTTTGTTCGGATTGTCTTTTCCAAAAACCATATTCATTGAGGTAAGTTCAGCAGCATCACCTGCACCAGTTCCTGTTCCATGCGCTTCGATTAATCCAACTGTTTCAGGTCCGTAACCTGCATCTTCATAAGTTCTTTCCATCGCCATCGCTTGACCAGATGGACGTGGTGCATATACTGATTTGAAACGTCCGTCACTTGAAGTTCCGATACCTTTAATAACAGAATAGATATTGTCACCATCTCTTTCTGCATCTTCCAATCTTTTTAAAACCAACATTCCTAAACCTTCGCCAATCAACATTCCATCTGCATCATCTGCAAAAGGAGTGATTTTTCCAGACTTAGAAAATGCAGGAGTTTTAGAAAAGCTCATATACATAAAAGGTGAATTATCTGTATCAACTCCACCCGTCAACATCATGTCACATCGCCCTTCCACTAATTCACTTAACGCCATTTTCATAGCACTCAACGAAGCAGCACATGCTGCATCCACCACACTATTAATTCCTCCAAGATCAAAACGATTCGTGATTCTTCCTGAAATTACATTTCCCAACATCCCTGGAAATGAATTTTCATTCCAACCGATGTAAGCTTTTTTCATCTTATCAATGATTGGTGGAATATCGTTTTCAGCAATCCCACTTGATCGCAACGCTTTTTCCCAAACTGGATATTGCAATCGACCAGTCAAGGGAGTAATCAATTTTTGACCACCACCGACGCCAATTACTACACCTGTTTTTGCTTTTAATTCTGCGGTGAATTTTGCAGATTTTCGGCCATAGCCAGCATCTTCAAATGCATCACGCGCAGCAACCAAGGCCAACAATTGACTTGCATCAGTTACTTCCAAAATATTTGGCGGCAAACCAAATTCCATTGGATTGAAATCAACTTTTGGAATGAAGCCTCCAACCTTGCAGTAAGTTTTATCTTCTGCAAACATGTCGGGATCGTAATAATCTTCGATCAACCAACGATCAGCTGGCACTTCTTTGATACTGTCTTTGGACTGTAAAATATTAGTCCAAAACTCTTCGATGTTTTTCGCATCTGCGAACATGGCAGACATTCCAATGACTGCTATGGGAGTTTTGCTTAGGGAACTATTAATGTTCATTTAATCTAGTTTAAATTTGTAGTTAAGTCCTTCCAGAATCTTGAATTCTGGAAGGACTTGGGCTCTACGGTTATATGGATATTTTAAATAATTCTTCTTGTTTTGCTAAAAGTCGAACTCCTTTTGGAGTGCACAAACCTCTCAAGTAAGGAACTAATGTTCCAAAGGTGAGGCGTTCTTTACTGTATTTTTTTATTGGAAAAAGGTTGTTGTCTTTCAATAACTTAAGCATGACTAAAACTGTTTTTCCCACGATCTCAATGTCCATGTCTTCTTGAAAAATACCATCCTCTATTCCCCATTGTGCAATATCTAAGATTTGCTGATGAGCAAAATTGTTGGTGTTTCGATAAGACTCTTCTAATAAACCTGGATGATAGTGAATGATGTCGCTGAAAAAATTAGGATTGACTTGGTAAGTTCTTTTGACGATTTCATGTTGCATGCTACCGAGTGCTGCAATTGCATTTGGGGCTGCATTGATTATCGTTTCGTTTTCCGTTTTTATTTTTTGATGATAGACTGCAAGACAAGCGCGGAGTAATTCAGTTTTATTTTCAAAATGATTGTACACCGTGCGCTTAGAAGTACGCAACTGTTTGACAATTTTGTCAACTGTTACTGTTTTTACGCCATTTTCTACAAATAATTGAGTGGCAGTTTGAATAATGAGATCTTTTGTAATCATCTTTTGAATCTCTTTTTGTGTAGTTTTTATTGGCGAGAAATCAAACGGTAATATTTTAGTTCCGCCAGTACCACAAAGGAACAAAAGATTTTTTAGAAAGTTTGTTAAGAAGGTGTGAATTATTATTTTTTGATGTAAAAAGGTGGAATGAGGACTATTTGGGTAGAATTTTTTATGGAAAAAAGATGGGAAATAAATTTAAAATCATTTCTCAATATTAATATTCGCTTGTTCAAAATGACCTTTTATGTCATTTCCACATGATTTCAAATAATGGAATCTTTTTCTAAATACAAAATGATGAAATTAACGGCCTATTAAGAGAGTAGGTATAAAGCTATCAATAATCCTTCTCAACAGATTCTCTTATAGGTTTAAACCTCGAAAGATAAACTAAAAGCTGAACATCGATTTTGTATTCGATCGTTTGGCTTTTTTTGTTTTAGAGAAGGCTGCTCTTTTGATAGATGAGTATGAGAGATGTTTTTTGAGGAAAGTATTATTAATTACTAATAAGGATTAGTACTCCAACTCCTGATGTAGCAGGCATTCCAAATGTATTATTATTTGCAGTTCTTACTACACCACTCTCTCCTGTTGATAATGCACCGGCAGCTGCATTCAATGTTGTAATATTTGTAACTTCAGGTATTGGACTTAGATCAAGTGGTAATGGAGTGATACTATTTGTGTATGTAAGCATAATTTGACCATCACTATTTACTGTTACATTTTCTACAACGTTAGTCCATGTTAATGTACCTGTCCCATCTGTAACAGGTACAAGACCAGCATTACTTATTACATCTGAGTCAGTTAATGAAATTTCATATGGAGCACCTGTTGTACCATCGCCAGTAACCGTAATACTTGAATTTTCTGCTTGAACATTTGTTTTAAGAGTAGAAAGATCAACTAGTGTATCATCTCCATCGACATCTGTATAAGTTAATATATTCGTTCCAGCTGCAAAGCTAATAGTTGCATCTGATTCAAAGCTGAGAGTAACTACCCCGTCAGAAATAGAACTATTTAATTCCGTGTCAGGAGTTAAGATACTCGTTATTGGATCAACTAATGAAGAAATATCTACAGCAATCCAATGTGTACCAGTTGTAATGCCATCATAGTCAGTACCCAAAGGATCATAGAAATAAGCAATTTGGGCATCTGCATCATAGGCAATATTACCTTCTTTTGCAGAAATAGTATTTAAGTTTAAGTTGTCATTTGGATTCCCCGTAACATGAATGATACCTGAACCACCTGTTTCACTAACTTTAAGAACTTCTGATATTCCGTAAAAAGGTAAGTTAGTGGAGTTACTAGCTTGAGAACGATTTTCCCAGAAGTTCAATTCTGCTTTTGCGAGTCCAAGTTGTACATTACTTGCTCCTAAATATCTTGAAGTTGCAGTTCCATCATTGTTTGTTCCGGTCCAAACTGCAGTCCACGAAGTCCAAATAGGAGTTGAAATTGAAGAAACATTTCCATTTTCATCATTATCAATTCGAGTGTCGACTGCTCCATCCCAAAGATCTGCCAAATTATTTGCCACAACTTCAGATCCATTCATCAAAAAAATCGCTCCATCAGTATCCAAATTAGTTGTAAAAGTATTGTCTCTTGCATCAATGGTATTGGTCGATCCGATTGCATACCAGTTTACAGCACCTAAACCTGCAGAGTTTGCAGCATTTTGTATGTGCGTATTGTAATCTGCAATATCAGAAGAAGTTGCGTCACGAGAGGTACTAGATATGAAAATTAGACGGTAAGGATCCCCTCTTTTCCAGGCAATTCCAGTAGAAGGATTAATTCCTCCATTTGCTGTTAAATCCAAAATGCCAAGCTGTGAAGTTAGTTGAGCCGATACATTTTGTGATATCAGAACTAATATAAAAATTAGAATTCTAGTCATTTTATTGAATTTATTTAAAAGACGGAATATAAAAAAGGACAGCTTATGTTAAATGTTTAATTATTTTACTTCTAACATATATTTTATGTTTCTTATGTATTGCTATTTTTTTTTTGTTAAAAAATTAGAATCAGCTCTAAATCATATTATTCCATGTCTCAATTTTCCCTATCTTCAAAAAAATAATAAAAACCTTACAACCATTTCCAACTAAATTATCGTTGTCTTAATTGTAGCCGAAAAACACCGAAAATTTTAATGAAAAAGTTTTCACAACTATTCGAAAATCTAAATCATCTTATTTGTTTGAAAGTTAGATTTTCAAATTAAACGAAAAGAATGCATTACTCACAACAAAGTACAGACGAAGCCCTAATTCAAGGGTGTCGAGAGCAAAACAGGCTCGCTCAAAAGTACCTCTATACGAAGTACTACGGGCGGATGGTCGTGATTTGCAAACGATACACGAAGAATGAGGACGAAGCAATAGATGTACTGAATCGTGCTTTTCTAAAAATTTTCAATGCAATTGGCGACTACAAAGCAACAGGTACTTTGAGTGGATGGATGGCTCGAATTGTTTTTAATTGTTCGATCGATTATATCCGCCAAAACAAACGCTACAATAAAGCTATGGATTTCAATATCGAACGGGATGTGCAAATTGCTCCCGAGATTATCGACCAATTAGTAGCGGAAGATTTGTATCAAGCTTTAAACCATTTGCCTGACACGGTGCGCGCCGTTTTTTCACTTTACGTACTCGATGGTTATAAACATCGAGAGATTGCAGAACTACTCGACATTAGCATTAACACGTCCAAGTGGCATTTATCAACTGCAAAAAAAAACTTGCAGAAATTATTAAAAAATTACGATAGGAGTCGTATTGCGATATGAAAAAGAACGATCAAAATAAAAAACTAAAACAGCTCAGCGATCAGCATGAGGTGCCATTTAATCCTGCTGCTTGGGAGAAGATGGATGCGTTGTTGGACAACACGCCACCACCTGAACTGCCTCGACCGGGAGCTTCCTTTTTTAATTATAAAAATATTTTAGCGTTGATCATTTTACTCATGATGATCATGTATTTCGTGATGCCGACAGGAGATATTTCAAATGATATACATGCAGCAGAAATAACTACTGCAGCTACATCCCAAGATATTTACATTTCTGAAAATAAGGATACTACAAAGCAAGAAACGAATATAATTTCTGAAAATAATTTAAAGAAAAGTACACCGACAATAAGACAAAGAGATACTGATGGAAATTTAATTTCAACTGATCATAAAGGACCATATCCGATTAGTCAACAAGCTCCGATTGATCTAACTCCTGTGACAAAGTCAGTTGATTCATCGATTAATATTTTTACCAAAACAATTCCTGCTGATATAAATTTCATACAAAATATTGCAGAGCAATTATCGACTTATCATCAGTTCCGAGCAGAGGAAAAAGTGTATTTACATTTTGATCGAACGATGTTGAAACCAGGTGAAACATTTTGGTTTAGTGCTTACGTGCGAAATGCTAATACTTTGCAGCCGAGTGAAAAAAGTGATATTGTTAATGTGGAATTCATCGCTCCGAATGGAGGTGTTTTAAAGCAATTAAAATTGGTCACTAAAAATGGAATCGCTCAAGGTGATATCCAAACAACTGCCGAAATGGTCGGTGGAATTTATAAAATAAAAGCCTACACGAATTGGCAGAAAAATTTCAAAACTCATTTTGAAAAAAATATCACATTACAAAAAACAGTACTACCACATTTGCGAATGGAATTGGATTTTCAAAGAGAAGCTTATGGTGTAGGTGAAGAAGTAGTAGCGAAGCTAAATTTGAAAACGTTAGAAAATACGCCTTTGGCCAATTTCGCTTTTGACTATCAAGTAAGTTTGGCGGGTCAAGTTTTTTCTAATCAAAAATCTCAGACAAATGAGGAAGGTCACGTTGAATTTAAATTCAACTTACCAAAAGATTTAAATACAAATGATGGACTTGTAAATGTATTGTTACAATATAATGGTCAAGGTGAATCGATTAGTCGTTCAATTCCAATTGTATTGAATAAAATAGATGTACAATTTTTCCCAGAAGGAGGAGATTTGACTGCTGGTTTTGAGCAGCGAATTGCCTTTAAGGCATTGAATGAATTTGGAAAACCTGCTGACGTGGAAGGACATGTTTTAGATGCGAAAGGAGTAGTCGTTAGTCGATTTAAAAGTTATCATCAAGGGATGGGAGCATTTGATTTGAAGGCATTGGAAGGTGAGAAATATATGGCAAAAGTTACTAAGCCGAAAAATATAACAGGAGAGTTTCCTTTGCCAATTGTTTTGGAAAAAGGTAATGTGATGCAAGTCGTTGACATAAACGAAGATCGAATGCAAGTTAAAGTGCAAAGTGTTGATAGTGAGTCTCTTACGGTAGTTTTGCAGTCGCAAGGTGAAATTTATAACAGTATATCTACAAGTGCAAATACTGGAATTCATTTGTTAGAAATTCCAACTAAACAAGCTCCAATCGGTTTGGCACAATTGACTTTATTTGATACTCAAGAACGCCCACATGCAGAGCGTTTGGTTTTTCTCAACAAAGAAAAAACGTTAGATATCAAGATCACGACAGATAAAGATCAATACCTTCCTCGTGAAAAAGTTAGTATGAAAATCGAAGTGAAAGATGAAGATGGGAAACCTGTAAAAGGTAATTTTTCAGTAGGTGTGACGGACGATAAATTACTCAGTTATGCTGATGATAAACAAGGCAAAATGTTGGCTTATTTATTATTAGAATCTGATTTGAAGGGAGAGATTGAAGAGCCTAATTTTTATTTTGAACCAAAAGAAAAACATGCAGATAAGGATCAAAATTTAGCGTTAGATTATTTGATGATGACACATGGTTGGAGAAGGTTTACATGGAAATATGAAGCCAATCCAATTGCAGGAATGATTTATCCAAATGAAAAAGCAATTGTTGGGGGAAGAGTGGTAAATGATTTTGATGAAGGAATAAAGGATGCTGTAGTTCGAATAGAAGGAAGAGATGAAACAGTTATTACCGATGAAAAAGGAAAGTTTGTTTTTAGCAATATTTCATTAGTTGAAAATCGGAAAAATGGGAATCCACATTTATCTATTATTGCATTGAAAGGAAGCGCGAGTAAAATTTTAGTTAATAATTATGGGGATGAATATCAGGTGAGATTGCGAAATACAAATAGTCAAAATTTTGCGACCAAAACAATTCCTAGTCAAGGAGATCGAGTGATCAGAGGTCGAATAACAGATGCCAACGGCGAAGCCTTGATTGGCGCAAACATATTGTTAGGAGGACAAGAACAAATTGGGACAACAGCAGATATTGACGGAAAATATATGATTAGGGTTCCAAATGGAGATCATATTTTAAAAGTAAGTTATACAGGTTATGAAAATGTGCAAGAGGTAGTTTCGTTTAAAAATGATGAATCACTTTTAGCAAATGTCGTTCTAAATGAAGGAGCTGTTCTTGATGAAGTTGTCATCACGAGTGCTAAGAGGAGAAGTAGAAAAAGTAAGAAGACTGCTGTTCAAAGTGTAAACCCAGAAAGAATATCTGGAGTAGTAGTAACGGATTACCGAGTGCCTTTAATTCAGCAAGATGCAACGTCTTCAGGTTCAACTGTAACTAGCGAACAAATCAGAAATTTACCTACTCGAAATATCAATGCAATTGCTGCAACAACTGCAGGGGCAAGTTCAAGTGATGAAGGTGTTGCTGTTTCTATAAAAGGTTCAAGGTCGAATGCGACGGATTATTATATTGATGGAATTCGAGTGAGTGGAAACTTAATACCCGAAAGTGAAATCGCACAAATGCAAATAATTACAGGAGGAACACCTGCTAGTTTTGGAGGGAATGGAGACCTCGCAGTTGGCGGTAATTTTAACTCTTTAGGTTATGGAAAATTAGATGAAACGCTAGGAACACGAACTGCCGAAGGAGGGAATATCACTCAACGAGATGGTAAAAAAGATCGTATCACGATGGTAGGTGACAAGGTGGTTTTGATGGATGAACCAATGGTGATTTTAGATGGAAATATTTTGGATAAAATTGCATTAGCTGATGTTAAACCTGATGATATTAAATCAGTAGAAATTCATGAAGATGATGCATTGGCTGCTAATTATGGTGAACGAGGGAAAAATGGAGTAATCGTAATTGATACTAAAAAACGTAAAGGAGCGATATCGAGCCAGGCACTTTTGGATTATCAAAATCAGCTTACTGAAAAAATAAATGAACAAGTTTCTAATTATAAAAATCAATATGAATTGGCTCAAAGAATCGTAATGAACAATTCATTGGACGCTTCGCAAACTCGAAATTTACGAATTAGTTTAAATGCACAGTTGGCAACTATTTCGAATAAAAGAAATGTGGCCGCAGAGTTAGGACGATTGACGGGAGTGTATCCTTCGACTAATTTTGTAGATAAAAATTTAGACTTTATTCAAGACTTAGAATATGCGCGTGATTTTAAAAATGGCTATTACATTGCACGCGAATTTTATGTTCCTAAATATAAAGCGAAGATCAAAGGCGAAGCTAGAAATGATTTTCGACCAACCATTTTTTGGAATTCAAATGTTGAAACGGACGCTGATGGAAAAGCAAATATCGAGTTTTATAACTCTGATGATTTGACGACTTTTAAAGTAACAATCGAAGGAATTACGACCAATGGGAAAATTGGTAACAATACACACACGTATTTTACACAGATGCCATTTGGAATGCGGACTAAGTTTCCAACTCAAGTTTTGATAGGTGATAAATTGACAATCCCAGTTACCATTTCAAATAATACTGATGCAAAAATGGAAGTGAAGTTGGATGCAATTGTACCGAAAGGATTTAAATATGTTGGACAGAAATCATTTTTGTATTTAGTTGATAATCAGGAAGTTAAAACAATCTATTTACCATTTGAAGTAAGCGGAGAAGTGGGCGTGCATGATCTTGAAGTTAAAGTAAATGCTAATGGAGAAGAAGATAGTTTTTTCAAAAAGGTAAAAGTATTGTCTAGAGGATTTCCAGTCAATAAAATCTTTAGTGGGGCTGATGTGGAAAGTGATTTTAATATCAATATTTCAAATGTGATTGGAAAAAATGCAGAAGCAACACTCACCGTTCACCCTTCTGTGTTGAGTGATTTGAGTGCGGGAATGGATCGAATGATTCGCCAACCAACAGGCTGCTTTGAACAAACTTCTAGTAAGAATTATCCAAATCTTTTAGTTTTAGATTATTTGCAAAATACGAATTCCTTAGACCAAGATTTAGGCGCCCGACTCTATGATGTTTTGGAAAAAGGCTACCAGCGATTACTTACTTTCGAGGTGAAAGGTGGTGGGTTTGATTGGTATGGAAAACCAGCTGCGCATGTAGGGTTGACTGCTTATGGTTTGATGCAGTTTAAAGATATGCAACGAGTTCATCGGGTAGATCAAGTATTGATTGACCGAACTGCGGAATGGTTGCTTACTCGAAAAAATGGAAAAGGTGGATGGCAACCGAGCAACCGAGCTGGTCAATGGAGCGTTGAAAATCCTGCTGGTGATGCCTATGTCACTTGGGCGATGTCGGAAGCTGGTTTCGGTGGAAAAGTGCGACCTGAAATCGAGAAGTCTTACCAAGATGCTCGCCAAACTAAAGATCCATATGTGATGGCATTGGTCATCAATACATTGCATAATATCAAAGATGGTCGAGCAGAAAAATTGCTAAAAGATTTATTAAAACTACAAGCAAAAGATGGAAGTTGGAATGGTAAAACTTCAATGACTCGCTCCGGTGGAAAGAGTTTGAAAATTGAAACGACTGCTCTCGTCGCTCTTGCGATTATAAAAGCTGAGAAAGGCTTAACACAATTAGAAAAAGCTATGAATTTTATTGCCCAATCAAAAACGGATTATGGATTTGGCTCTACCCAATCTACCGTTTTGGCGATGAAAGCCTTAATTGAATATGCTCAGTTTTCTACAAAATTAAATACAGGTGGTATTGTCAAATTAATGATTGATGGAAAAGAGGTAGCTAGTCAGGCATTTACGAGTGAGCAAAAAATACCAATTGTTTTTGATAAAATCAGTACTCATTTTACGGAAGGAAATCATGATGTAAAAGTATTGTTTAGTGATACGGAAACAGCTTTGCCTTTTGAATTGTCGGTAAAATATTTTACCAATCTTCCAAAGAATGATTCCGATTGTAAAGTCAACTTAAAAACTACTTTGCAAAACTCTTCTGGAAAAGTCGGTGAAAATATTCGTCTAACAATACAATTACAAAATACGACCAATGAAGTTTTACCCAACACTATTGCGAAAATTGGAATTCCATCTGGTCTTAATTTACAGCCTTGGCAATTAAAAGAGTTACAAGAAAAATTAGCTTTTGATTATTACGAAATCATGAATGGCTATTTAGTTTTACATTACAGGGGAATGACTGCGAATGAAATCAAAGAAGTAAATCTAGATTTAAAAGCAGACTTGGCAGGAACTTACGAAGCACCTGCATCAGTCGCTTATTTATACTACACCAACGAATTGAGAAACTGGAGTAAGCCTGCAAGTGTAGAAATTATAAAATAAAATTAGTTGTGCAAATTGAGGGTGTAACTTTAGTTACGCCCTCAATTAATTTTGAGGACTATATTTTTTTAAAGTTGTGAAATGGAAAAACCCGTGGCGAGTTATCGACACGGGTTTTCTTTTTTAAAACAACTTTATAGTAAAATCAAATTCTTCCAATTCTAATGACAATCTGAAAATCGACAATGTTTCCATATCGATTATTATAAATATTAGTGAAATCTAAATGTTGACCAATAGTGAATTGATATTTGTCACCCAAAAGAGTTCTAGATTCTAAACCAATTTTTCCAAAATGAACTCGATCAACGAGACCGATTAAATTATATTCAAACTCAGCAGCATCAGAGAATAAAATTTTTCCAAAAGAATAACCTATAATTAAATATGATTTAGATTTTCCTTCCGATTTTGCATTCAAATTGATGCTCGCCCAAATTGGAAATTTTATTATTTCAAATAAATTTCGGGAGGTTCTATCTGAGAATTGTTTTTGTTTTAAATTAAATTGTTTGTATTCCAATGCTCCACCAATTCCAAATCTGTTAGAAATATTATAGTTACAAAAAACACCACCCGAAAAACTAACAGAAGGTTCTTTTGGTAAATTCCAAGCAAAAGTTAACGAAGGAAAAGTACTGATGCCATATTCAAATTGGTCTGCTTGTCCAAAACCTAAAGTGGAAAATAAGAGAATTAAAGAGATGATTAATGTTGAAGTTTTCATGCTTTCTATTTTGAAAAAATAATGTTTTCCAAAAGTAAAATAAAAACTGTGAAGATTAGCATCTTAAAATTTATAGTAGTTAGCTTACGCTTTTAAGTTTTTTCCTTTTTATGAAAACTAAATTCTAGTTAAAATTCCAAATAGCCGAAAGGTTTTTGAAGTGGCTCCTCTTTAGGGGCTGAGGGTTTAATCCAACTCAAACCCCAACGTGAAATTAAACCTCCCCAAATTACCTAAAGTCTTCGCACCCGCATTATCGAATCCAATTCCATAATCCACACCCAAAGTACCAAACATCGGTAAGTGTGCACGAAACCCAACACCTGCTGCTCGCTTCAAATCAAAAGGATTATAATCACTAAAACTACTCCATGAATTCCCTGCTTCCACAAATGCCAAACCATAAAATGTCGCACTCGGATTCAAGGAAATCGGAAAGCGTAATTCTGCCGTAAACTTATTGAAAAGAGGCGTCGCCACAACCTGATCTCCTTGCAGATTTGACTCAAAATCTTCGGTTCGATAACCACGCATGGTAATTCGATCAGTTCCTGTAAACCCAGCTTGACTATTGCTCAATGCATCACCACCTAATTGAAATCGCTCAAAAGGAGTTGTTCCATTAGCATTATTATAGTTCCCCATAAAACCCATTTTTGCCGCTAATTTCAAAGTCAATTTTTTACCAACTGGTAAATATTTTTCAGCATCAAATCTCCATTTATGATATTCAATTAATTGGTGTTTTTGCTCCACAGTTTGGTCTGGATTTTCTTTAGGAAAAAGAGAGTAGGGTGGTGTGAATTGCATGGACAAAGAAACCTTAGAGCCACTCGTCGGGAAGATCGGATGATTCAAAGTAGTACGAGTAAATTCCTGTGAAATATTAAAGTTAAAATAATTTCCATCATCCACTAATTCACCATCGTCTGTTCGGAAGAGACCATTCGACCAACTATCTAAATGATAGGTTTGGAAATTTAAACCTGTTCGAGAAATGATATATTCGTTTCCTAATCTGAATCGTTTTCCCAACTTAACATTCGCTCCAAAAATATTTAAATGTTCATCATAAACAGATTCTGTAGTTCCATTATTTTTATACTGATTATAAAAAACGCCAAAGCTCAATGCGTTCGGTTTCCCATTTAGCCAAGGCTCTGAAAAAGATAAATTATAAGATTGATATTGCTTGCCTCCATATTGCATTCGCAATCCAACTGACTGTCCATCGCCTCTTGGGAAAGGTGTCCAGCCATCCTTTTGAAACATTTTCCGAACAGAGAAATTATTCAATTGAACACCTACTGCACCAACGACTCCAACATCACTTCCGCCCCAACTCCCTGACAATTCAAATTGATCATTACTCTTTTCTTCGACCTTATATTCGATATCTACTGTTCCGTTTTTAGGATTAGGTTTTGGGGTAACTGAAACAGTCTCAGGATTAAAAAAGCCCATATTGATTAGACTTCGCTGCGATCTAATAAGTTCTTCCCGATTAAATTTATCCCCTGGCAATGTTCGTAATTCTCTTCGAATGACGTCTTCATTAGTGATGTCATTTCCAATAATTTTTACATCCCCAATTGTAGCTTGTGCTCCTTCAAAAATTTGAATTTCAATATCAATTTGATTTCCGTTCAATGCCTTTTCCATGGGAGTTGCTCGAAAAAATAAATGTCCATCATCCATGTAGAGTCGACTAATGTCTCGCCCTTCTTGGTTGAAATTAATTCGTTCTTGCAAAAGTTGATCATTAAAAATATCGCCTTTTTTGATTCCCAAAATTTTAGTCAAAAGCGTGTCAGAATATTTTGAGTTTCCTTTCCATATAATATCGCCAAACTGATATTGAATGCCTTCCTTTATGTCGATTTCGATATTTAAATCTCCTTCTTTTTTACGATCAATTTTAGTGTTTGAAATTTTTGCATCACGATATCCGAGAGAAGAATAATAAGCCAATATTCTTTTTTTATCATTTTCAAAATCTTCTTTTATGAAGAATGGTTTTTTGAAAAATTGAGGTTTACTTTTAGTCTCCATCAATTTTTTTAACCGTTTTTTGGAAACGATTTTATTTCCCGTAAAAGCAATGTTATTAATTTTTGTTTTCTCATTTTTCATTACCTCAAAAACTATTTGATGGCAATTGTTTTCATGTGCGCAAGGCAATTTGGTTTGAGAAATTGCAACGTCCAAAAAACCTTTTTTCTCAAAATATTCTTGAATGATTTTTTTGGATAAATTCTCTGCAGATTTGCTGATAATAGTTCCTTCGATTATATGTTCTTTTAGCGAAGCGATCAAATCTTCTCGCTCCGATTTTTTAACATTTTTGATAGAGAAGTTTTTTAAAACAGGTAATTCCAAAACTTCAATTTCCAAGAACACTAAATCTTCCACTAGTCGAGTTTGGTAAATTTGAACGTCTTGATATAATTTAATTCGCATCAGGTTTTTTATCGCTTGAGGAAT
Source organism: uncultured Saprospiraceae bacterium (assembly GCA_937981555.1). GTDB lineage: Bacteria > Bacteroidota > Bacteroidia > Chitinophagales > Saprospiraceae > CAJQQY01. The sequence continues at coordinate 43,805 of CALJOK010000008.1, read as the reverse complement.
TTCATAACCAGGTAAACTGATTTTTTGACCAACCTTTAAACCACTTCTTGCCAAGATGTTTTTGTCACTTGAATGTTCCGCTCCTTTGATGTTGATGCTGGCAATTTCATACCTTTTTTTTGTATCGTTTTGTCCAAACGAAAGTATACTTAAGAGCATCAAGCAAATAGTTGTTTTCAAAAATTTAGTATTCATGAGTAGTGATTTTTAGACAATAAAATTTCAATTCAAGACAGTACAACTAAGTACTGTTGAGTAATTTTTTAATAAAAATTTAGGAGTTTGAAAAAATAAGTGAAGCCTAAAAATAGTTCTTGCTTACACTTTTTATGCTGTTTGTTTTTTATTAAAAACGTCAAGAGAAAAAATTTCGTTGGTTGAAAATGAAACTTGCTCTTTTTTTAACGAATAATTAAAGAATTTTTCCTTTTATAAAATTATCTTTCCTGTCAAAATAATTTTCTTCTTATGCGAGCGAATCGAATTGCTGTTTGCATCTTCTTTTTTGTCAATGGATTTCTTTACGGAAATTGGACTGCACGACTTCCCGCTATCCAAAGTTTTTATGATATTTCCAATTCTATATTGGGAGGATTGCTTTTTACTATGGCTGTTGGGGCGGTGATCTCAATGCCTTTTGCAGGTTGGTTGACGACTCGATTTGGTAGCAAGACGATTACTCAGGTGGGTGGAATACTGTCATGCATTATCATTCCATATTTAGTCTTTACTTCAAATTTAAGCATTGTTGGAGCAGCATTTTTTTCCTTGGGATTATGTGTAGGGGCGACTGATGTTGCTATGAATGGACAAGCCGTTTTTGTAGAACGAGCTTATGGAAAATCAATCATGTCGTCATTTCATGCGGTGTTCAGTATAGGGATGGCATTGGGAGCTGGGGCAGGTGCGGTGTTCGCAAAATTTGAAGTGGAGCTACTTTCTCATTTAACATTGGTGGCTGTCTCGGGAGGAATTGCGTGCCTTGTTGGGGCATTTTATTTGATCGATGATACACCTGAAGAGGAGGAAGGAAAAGAAAAAGGGGGAGGATTTGTGTTGCCGACTAAAGCAATTTTACCTTTAGCAATTGTAGCATTTTGTTGTATGTCTGGAGAAGGTGCGATGGCAGATTGGTCTGCAATCTTTATGAATAAAGTAGTGGGGGAGAGTGAATATTTTAGTGCAATAGGTTATGGCGTTTTTGCTACGGGGATGACTATCGGACGAGTTTTTGGTGATTCCGTTACGGAAAAATTAGGGAAGTATAAATTGTTGATTTATAATAGTTTATGTTCCGTTTTAGGACTTGCAATTGTATTGTTATTTGCGACGACTTGGATGACTTTGCTAGGATTATTTTTAGTGGGTTTAGGATTAGCGACGATCGTTCCAATCGTTTATTCTTCCGCAGGAAATATGAAAAATGTAGAACCAAGTGTCGGAATTGCGATGGCAACAACAATTGGTTATGCAGGTTTTTTTGTTGGACCACCGACGATTGGATTTTTGTCAGATGCATTTGGATTGAGGATAGGGTTAGGATTTATTTTAATTTTATTTATTGCGATGTTGTTTTTGGTTTTGAAAATAAATTCAGAGCGACGGAAAGTAAGTCTATAAGTTTTTACAAGATCGAAGTACTCTTCTTATAATTGTGAGATGCATGAGTATTTTAAACCTCCACAATTGAAGTTGTTTTACCCAAAAAACAAATTTCAAATTCATCAATCAGAAAAATAAATGTTTACTTTTAGCTTTTGAAAAATTTATTTCTCTTCAATTTACGAATGCCTAAGAATGTACCTAGCTTTTGATACAAAAAAGTCTCTATTAATAAGAAAGCCATAAAGTTGTTGACTAATTAGCACTTCGTAACCATGTTTCGTTACTTCTCCTTTTGTTTTTTGGATTTTCATGGCTAGGCGTGAAGGTTCTTTTAATAAAAATCATGAAATTTAAATGTTCTTTTGTTGGAAATCGGAAGTCAATATTTTACTAGATTTTGGAAAAATAAAACTGGTAAAATAATTCATCATAAGAATGATAACTAACTACGATCACATCATTTCTATTTACAAAGTGATTTAGTTTTAACCAATTATTTAAAATCAAAAATTATTTAAAAGATGCGAAAATTAATCCTATTGTTTGTTTCATTTCTATGTGTTGAATTTTGTATGGCTCAATCCATCAATCTAGAAGAAAACATACAAGCTTCTCCTTTGACTGACGCTCGTAATGGTTCTCTCTCTTTAGGAGATATTGATAATGATGGTGATCTTGATCTTTTAGTCTTAGGGCAAGATGCAGGGACATTAAATACTATTTTATATGAAAATGATGGCAATGGAAATTTCACAGAAAAAACTGGAACATCTTTTATCGGACTTCAATTTGGTCATGCCGATTTTGCAGATGTGGATAATGATGGTGATTTAGATTTGTTGTACACCGGAAGCAATTTTTCTCCAGAGTACCTTGCATTACTTTATTTGAATGATGGCAATGGAAATTTCACCTTAGAAAGTAATACCCCATTCCAAGGATCATCATCAGGAGAGTTTGTATTTGAAGATATCGAAAATGATGGTGACCTTGATTTGCTAATGACAGGTTTCAAACAAGTAAATTTTAATCCGGAAGGATTTGTAGCACTTTATGTCAATGATGGATCAGGTACATTTACTGAAGTAGGAGTAACTCCATTTGAACAAGTGACCAGCGGTTCGATAGTTTTTATAGATGTAGATAATGACAATGACAATGATGTAATTATTTCGGGAGAGGATGCTAATGATGTAGCGATTACTAATTTATATACCAATGATGGAATGGGAAATTTCAGTCTTGCAGCTAATACTTCAATTGCAGATTTTGCTGCTGGCGATATTGCCGTTGCAGATACCGATAATGATGGAGATCAAGATGTACATATTTGTGGGCAAGCTGCAGGAGTGGGTAATGTTTCACAACTATATTTGAATGATGGAACAGGTGAATTTAGCTTAGTTTTAGGAACTCCATTTCCAGCCACATTTGTAGGTACTTCTGATTTTGCAGATTTTGATGCTGATGGAGACTTTGATCTTTTAGTTACTGGTGCGGTTGGAGGAGCAGAGTTTACTTCCAATATTTATGAAAACCAAGGAAGTAATAATTTTGTCTTAGTGGACTCGTTAGTTGATGTTTATCTTACGAGTACGGCTATTGCAGATCTAGATGGCGATAATGATTTGGATGTTGTTATTTCAGGAATCTCTAATGAGATTAATGGATTCATCCCAAGAGTGTATATTAATGAAACCATTACTTCTATCGCAACAATTGAAAATGACGAAAATATACTTGTATTTCCTAATCCGAATAATGGAGTATTTCAAATTAAGACAAGTGCTTCTACCTTCTCTATCAAAGTGCTCAATGCAATCGGTCAACTAGTGTATGCGAATAATGATATGGATGAAAATAGTCAAGTAAAATTAAATCAACCAAGTGGGATTTATTTAATTACTATTGAATCTGATAATACGATTACGTCTAAAAAATTGATTTTAAAATCAACAAGCAATTAACACATTCCTATTTTAAGTGAATAAAATTGGATGGACAATTTTCACTTTTATAATAATTTTAACTTCAGGATCAAAAAAAAATTGATCAGATCCTTACCTATATTTAATAGGTAGGGATTTTTTTATTGATAAGAGTCTGCCATTCGAGTAGCTCCTGCAGATGGGATGCACTTTATGTCAAAAGAGGAAATTGGGAAATATGATGTTGTAACTGATTGGGTGAAATAAAAAACTTATTTTTAACCTATGATTTCAAAGAAAACAAAATACGGACTAAAAGCCCTTGGTTATCTCGCTAAGCAAAAATCAGATGGGCCTGTTCAAATTTCATCAATTGCTAAAAGTGAAAATATTTCTCAAAAGTTTTTAGAGAGTATTTTGTTGACTTTGCGCAAAGCTGGTTTTCTAGGTTCAAAGAAAGGAAAAGGTGGGGGATACTATTTATTGAAAAATCCCGATGAAATAAAAATTGCTTCCATCTATCGAACCCTCGAAGGACCGATTGCTATGGTTCCTTGTGTAAGTCTAAATTTTTATGAAAAATGTAATGACTGCGATAGCGAAAAAGAGTGCCACGTCAATCATCTAATGATTCAAATTAGAGACAATACTTTAGCTATTTTAGAAAAAAACACCTTGGCTGATTTTATAAAAAAATAAAATTACCAACTATTTTATAAGAATAATAATTTTATAAATTTCTGCTTTTTAATGTTTTTATTTCTTCCTTCCTTTTCTTCACGGAATAAATACTTGCCACTTATTTTAATTAAAAAACTTTCAATCAGGACGAAGTAAGATTACTCTACTAGAGTAGTAGACTTTAACTTTTAAAACTTTGTTTTTCAGAAAAAAGAAGATAGTTTTGATTTATCCTAGTAATTCTATAGGGTATTAGTTTTAATAAGTTTTATTCATGATAATTGAGCGAGTATTTACTAAAGCACCAGAGATTCCATCCGAAAAAATAAAAGAAAATTTGGGGAGTAATGAAACTACCAAGAGGAGTTTTGCAAAGACCATCAGTTGGAGAATCATCGGAACATTGGATACTATTTTGATTTCATGGTTCATCACAGGAACAATAGCATTTGCAATTTCGATAGGAGCGATAGAGTTATTTACAAAAATGGTCTTGTATTTTTTTCACGAACGAGTTTGGAATTCAGTTAGTTACGGTAAATAAATAATTATGAAAATCACAAAAGAAAAGTTATCCATTTATAATAATTTACTTCAAGGGAAATCACCTGAGGAGATAGTTGAATGGGCGATAGAAATTGCTGAAAGTCCCATAGTTACTACGAACTTTGGCCCACATTCAGCTTCTATGCTCTACTTGGCAACTTCAGTAAAAAAAGATATTAAAGCAATTTGGTGTGATACAGGTTATAATACTTCTTACACTTATCGCCATGCAGATCAAATTTCTAAAAAATTAAATCTTAATCTTTTTACCTACATTCCTCATCAAACTGCTTCGCAACGGGATGCACTTTTTGGTGGAATTCCAGGGGTAGAAAATCCTCAACATGAAGTTTTTACAGAGCAAGTCAAATTGGAACCTTTTCGTCGAGCGATGAAAGAACATCAGCCTGATGTATGGTTTACTAATATCAGAAAAGGTCAGACTGCTTTCCGAGACAGTTTAGATTTTTTGAGTTTGAGCAAAGGTGGAATTTTAAAAGTGAGTCCTTTTTATACTTGGTCGGACGAAAAATTGGAGGAATATTTAGAGAAAAATAATTTGCAGAATGAGACAAGGTATTTTGACCCAACTAAAGTTTTACAGAATCGAGAATGTGGATTGCACATTTAATATAGCGGTTAATTTTCGTTGCCAATAAAAAATAGGCAATCGACTAAAACTAATTATCAAAGATTTGTAAATGAAGTTGGGGCCTGACTTTTAGAAAAAAAAAGAGGTCATCCATTTCGCCATGGACAACCTCTTTTGAAGGAAATGAGTGTAATTTAATTTTTATTCCGCGTTGCGAAAATTAGGTTTTAACATTTTTTAAAAAAGCTTTATATCATCTGTCGAGGTAAAAATTCTTTTATCAATTTAGGCGTAAAACTAAGGGTTCAATGTATACCTCACAGATGCTTGAAAATCATTATTAAAGTCAGTAGACTCTTCATCGTCTTGAAAAAGTTCCGTCAGACCTTTGTTGAATCGGATATCCACAGCAACTCTTTTGGAGAGTTGAAATTCATAACCAACACTTACTCCAAGGTCAACTTTTTCGTAAATAGGAGTGTGACGTGCGTCCGCCGAACTATTGTCAGAATTGGGATCCTTTACATGAATCCAAGACGGACGAACACCTGCCATCACACTACTTTTTTCATTTACTTTATATTTAGCTAAAATCGGAAATTCTAATACGGTTAAGTTTCTTGCAATGACTTCTTGGTTGGCAGCTACTCGATCGAAGGAAGTTGTTTCGGTTGTAATTGTTGTTGGAAGAGTCAGAGTATTCTCTTTATCTTCCTTCGCCGTAAACGGTTGAACAAATCCTTTTCTAAAATTCACTTCTGCTTGTACACTCCATTTGTCATTAATATTATACCCTGCAAAAACTCCAATCCCTGGAGAAACTGCTCCTTGCGGAATCAATGGACTACCAGAAACGGCTACCGTTCCACCTCCAAAAAATCCAGCTTTCACTCTCTTTTTGATCGGTAAATTTACACGCGTGATTTCTTCTTCATTTTCTAATAAAGTTGAAATTGCTGCAATTGGTTTTGCTCTGTCAATTGCTTTATCCAGTTTTTCTTCTTCTATTTTCCAAAGCTCTATTGGATTCATTTGAGGAAGTGGGGCAACTGGAGTTTTGATATTTTTATTTGTAGGAGTATTGTTATCTTCTAAAGGAATTTGTTCTTGGAAATCAATTTCCTCTATTTTCTCTTCCAAATTGATTGACTTAGTATCAACTGGTAGTTCTTCTTTTACTTCAGTTTTAAAGTCAAATGTTTTTTCTAAAAATTCTTGAATCGGTTCAAAAGGAACATACCAAGCCACAGACAACATTGTAACTGCCACCGTCAAAACCATTAGACTAGATAACCATAATGGAGATCTTCTTGGATTATGTTGGTTCAGTTTTTTGTTCAACGATTTCCACGCCTTAGGATCGAAGTCGAACTCATGTTCTTCCAGCCGAAGTTTTAATTTCTGTTCAGATGAATTGTTGATATTTTTCATATTGCGACTCGGATTCTAAATTTGTTAACTAAGATTTTTTGCAACTCTTTTCTAGCGTTCGATAAGTGCCATTTCGAGGTACCATCGCTGATGCCTAATTTGTCTCCAATTTCTTGATGTTTATATCCATCGATGACATAGAGACAAAAAACAGTTCTGCTAGAAGGGGGTAACATTTGGATAGCTTTGTAAAGATCTTCCGTGGCTAGGTTATCAATTGCATCATTGTTGATGCTCGTCTCCTTTTCGCTATTCAGGTCGATCACTTTTTTGTAAGTAATTTGTTTTCTTACGTGATCAATGGAGGTATTAAAAACAATTCGAGCAATCCATCCTGCAAAAGTTCCAGGCTCTTTGAATTGGTGAATATTAGTAAACACTTTGAAAAAAGCCATATTTAATACTTCTGTGGCTTCTTCTCGGTGACTTGTGTAACGCATACAGATACCCAACATTTTTCCAAAATACCTTTGGTAAATGTACTTTTGTGCTAACGGATGTTCTTTCCGACAGCCCAAAATAAGATCCTGCTCGCTGCTTTTTGGTGTAAATTTCATTATTTCGATTGTTCTCTTTTATCAACGTTTTGATCCTAAAATAAGGTTGGGTAGATTTTGAAAAAAAAACGAATTACGAACTACATCTAACAATTTACGATATGTTAAGCGGAGTTCGTAATTACGATTTCTTTTTTTTAAATAGGTAATCTGAAAAGCCTTTTGAATTATTCCTCTAGGATCAGTTTTAGTTTAGGAATGGTAGATAAATATATTCGGAAATTTTGGGTAGCTAATTTTGATTCTAGTTTTTGATTTGAAAGCATGAGCTTATCTGGATAAGTGATTGATTTCAAAGTGAAAAATAGGAGTAAAATAAGCAGCCAAAATTCTGAATCTATTTGTTTACCGTTTCTTAGCTTTAATATTATGTTCGGTTAAGCCTAGAGTGAATAGTTTTTAGAATTGTGTTTTTGTTTGAATCTAAGATATGTGGATTGGTCAGATTAGTTGCCTTTTTGAAACTGATTTAACCTTGTTTTAATATTGTTAGATGTTTTTTAACAATTGTTTAAGAGACTATTGAAAAAAAAATGGGTCGTGTGAATGATTTTCACACGACCCATTTTGAATATCAAATTTCCAGAAAATCAATTTCCCACCGTCACTTTCACAAAATCCGAAACCGTTACAAAATTAAAGTCTGTATTAATATCAGGACTATCCGTTGCCGTAAATCGAAAAATATATTCTCCATCTTCCGAAAATATAGCACTAGTAGAATAGGAAGTTGGCGAGGTTGTAAAAGTTACTTTTCCTGGCCCATCCACTATCATCCATTTGGCAGGTAAATTATTTAATGCATTAGTATTATAGGTAACATTGGCAGAAAGGGTAGCCGTTCCGCCAGAAGGAATAGAAAAATCTGCATTGGAAATCACATCATAACCAGTCGTAGTTGGCGTCCATGGGAAAGGGTTGTTTTGCATCGCTGGAAATACTTTTCTCCAAAATTCTGATCGCAATTCATAAAATTCACCAGGACTTTCATGTCCTAAACGAAGACTATGAAATGTAATTTCTTTTTCTCGAAACTGATTGATGGCGGTATAAATAGTTTCCAAAGGACTAATCGTATCGGCATAACTTATAAAATTATATGACGGTCCTTTGAATCGTTTTGCAAAAAAAATCCCATCATAATATTTCGAGGCATTCAATGTAGAATCTTCATGAGAAATATTCCCCCAAGAGCCACGTGAATCTCTAATAAATAATGGCAACCCCGCTGGACGTTCCCATCGATGACCTGAATGTCCACAAAGTGCAGAAACCGTTTGAACTAAGCATTTTACGCGCTGATCGACACCTGCCGTCATCAAAGCTAATCCACCTCCTTGACTAATTCCAACTACTCCAATGTCAGTTCCATTAAAATCACTTCGCGTAAAAATATAATCAATTGCTCGCATCGCACCTGCAATGGAATGTTTGTAATAATAAAGGTCATGATTAGAAATATCGGTAGGTTCATAAGAATTTGGATCAACCTCATCTGGCTCTGCTTCATGAATACTGATGCTGATGGAAAGTGCTCCGCCCCATTCGGCAATATTAGTTTCAGGGACACAAATATCTCCCACAAATCCAAAAGGTGGTAAAGTCAACATCGCAGGGTAGGGTGGAGAAATTCCCTTGGGAATAGAAATATATCCATACACTCTTCGATTATTTATATTGCCCAAATTGACTCGATAAGTTTCACTCCTACTCGTACTATCCAAAAACGTCAAAACAGGATCTATTGGAACTGTCGCCAATTCTGTTTTTACGCCATCCCAGAAATTATCGAAATCAGCAGGTTCTTCGACATAACCTTGCAAATCATATTTTGAAAAAATAGCTCCTCCAACAATCGAATTACTACCTAGAGTAGCTCGACAAAGTACACTTCCAGGTTCTTCCAAAACAAAAGGAATTTTGGCAGGTACTCCTGGATTGACAATGATTTTACCAGTTTGAAGCGGAGGTGTTTTTGGATCAAAACGAATAATATAATTCACCTCTCCCCAAGTGTCAGAAGTCACTTCGAAGTACATCATTTCACCAGCTTCATAGGTGGCATCAGGACGACTAGCATTCACTTGAAGTTGAGCAAAAATGGAAGAAGACATTCCAAGGAATATCAACAAAAGACTTATTTGCCGAAACTTCTTATTTAAAAATAAAAGCATATTATTTTTGGATTCAATTTCTTTTTTGAAAAATATTGAAAGTTAGAGATTCAAAATGTGGTTCAGGTAGGAGTTAAAATCATTCAAATTTACGCTTTTTTTTACAAAATTAGATTCGTCAGTTTTTTTACAAAAAAGTTATTACAATCATAAAATAAGCGCTTCGTCGAATTTTTTCCTTGATAATTTTTATCATTGTAACTTTGTTGAACAAAATTAAGCTTTAAGAAAAACGAATTTACCGAACCAACTGTAATGTCGAAAGAAAATCTTTCTGAAATCTTAGAAAAACTACAATCGGATGATCAAGCTGTTTTGAAATCTTTATTTCAAAAACATTACTTATCTGTGTGTAAAAGTATCTATCGTTTTGTCAAAGATAAACCTACGACAGAAGACATTGCTCAAGATGTTTTTATTAAGTTTTGGGAAAAAAGAAAACAGCTTAACATTACTTCTTCCGTCGCAGCATATTTGCATCGCATGGGAACGAATGAAGCAATTTCTTATTTGCGAAGACGAAAACATTTTGAATCTGAAGAAGTCATCGAATATTCCGTTCCCAATAATTTAGTTTCTGGCGAATCCGAAATGTTGCAATCTGAATTGCAAGAGAATGTAACGGATGCTATTAATTCCCTACCTCCTAAGTGTCGAGCAATTTTCCAACTCAGTCGTTTTGAAGATTTAACTTATAAAGAGATTGCTGCGAAATTGGATATCTCTGTTAAAACGGTGGAGAATCAAATGGGGAAAGCGTTGCGAGTTTTGAGGACGAAATTAAAAGGGTATTTGACGATGTTTTTTTGAAAAAATAAAAGAATGAAAACTAAATATTCTTTGCTGATTTTATTTTTTCTTCCAATGGTTAGCTATGGTCAAGTTGTATTGGACACGGTAAATAATATGATGGAATTTGAATCAAGGAGCTTGAGAAATTTAGGAAAAGAGTTATTGACTCAACATTTTATTGATGAAAATAAAGATTCATTAAAAATAAATTTTACATCTCAAGGTTGTTTTCATTTTGAAGAAGAATTGCTAGAATTAGTGAAAATGAAAAATGATTCGCTTAAGATCTCATTTTTTTCTAAATCCTTGCATGGTTCAAAACCGAAGTTTAATTACGAAGTAATTAAGAGTATAGATTTTATTGAAAAATTTATTGCTTTTGAAAAGGCAGGTAAAAATATAAAAGATTGGGGTTGTACAACAGTCAATTTCTTTGTTTTAGAATCTAAAGGTTTTGGAAGTATTATTTATGATGGCAGTTGCGATTGGGAAGGTTATGAAGAATTAAAATTAGCCATACAACTTCCTGAGAATCGATTGACTAAGAAGGTGAAAAATATATCTAGAAGAAAATATAAAGGAAAAATTTTCCCAGATGATTATGAATTGAATTTTGAATTAGTTGATTTTGAAGTCCAAAAGAGATTTTCACCATCTAAAAATGAGATTCATTCTGTTGAGAAAATTATAAATAGGAATAAACAGATTCGAAAGGAATCTTCAAATTGTGGGAGGCAATATTTAGGCTTTGTAAATAATGAAAACCAAAAAGTGATTTTGGTAAATTTTGTTAGATATTATTATGAATCTAGTTTTAATAAAAAGTTTGATAATCTGTATTTAATTGGTTGTCATCTATCACGAAAAGGATTCATTTTTCAAAAAATGATAAATATCGAAACTAAAGAAATTCAGAATGTTAAGTTTGAAATAAAAAATTGCAGAGATTGATTTATAGTTAAGTGTATGATTATCAATGAATTAAAGTATTCAGGAATACTTTAAAGATATTTTTTCAAAAATAAATAAAAACAAAATAGGGGTATTCCCTAACTCATGTCGTCATATCATCGCAAGGCACGAATAGATTATGAAGGAGAATAAATACATCGAATTAATTGCCCAACATCTGTCGGGAGAAATTTCAGAGGAGGATCGAAAAGACCTCATGGAATGGGTGAATTCTGATGCCAAAAATCAAGCGTTGTTAAAAGAAACGACGCAGTTGTGGAAGATCTCGGAAGAGTATGATTCCCCTTTTGAAACGAATGTAAATGATGCTTGGAAAAAGGTAGAACAAAAAATAGAAGTAACAAATGACTTGAAAGATTCGTCAGCTAAAGTAATCCGTCTATCCAACTTTAAACGATTTTTACAAATAGCTGCAGTATTTTTGATAGGAGCAATTGGATTGTTTTTCTTTTTCCAAAATCAAGAACCTGAGTTGTTTGCGTTTAATACGAATGAGGAACAGACTTTAGATTTCCTTTTGCCAGATTCTAGTCGAGTTGTTTTGAATGAAAATAGTCACTTGACTTATCAGAATTTAGATGGAAAAAGAATCGTGACACTAGAAGGAGAAGCTTGGTTTGATGTCAAACATTTGGATTCAATTCCTTTTGAAATTGAAAGTGGTGAAGCGAAAACGGTAGTGCTTGGAACGGCATTTAATGTGCGAGCTTATCCGCAGGAAGATATAATTGAAGTTTCAGTAGAGCGAGGGAAAGTGGCATTTTTTGAGAAAAAGAATATTGCAAACACTACCTTATTACCAGCAGGAAAAGAAGGTATTTTTTATAAAAAAGAGAAAAAGATAGAAAGGGAAGAAAGGAAAAATGAAAATGCAATTGCGTGGAGGACTTTGACTTTAGATTTTGAAAATGTGAAATTGGAAAAAGTTTTTGAAACATTAGAGCGATATTTTGAAGTGAAAATTGAGGCGGATTCGAATATTAAAAAATGTACACTTCTTGGAAATTACAAAAACCCAAAAATCGAGGATGTATTAAATTACATTGAAGGCGTTTTAGGTTTGGAATATAAAATAAACGGAACAGAAATCACTATCACAGGAGAAGGTTGTTAACCAGTCAACTAAAAAAATAACCATTTTCCTTTTATAAAACCCTTAGCAACAACTATGAAAAGCCATCATTGGATTTTTATTATGTGTTTACTTTTTGCGACAAATGCCTTGTACGCACAAGTTGCTATGATGGAAAAAAGGGTGACGATTCAATATTTTAATGTAGAATTAGAAGAAGCGTTGGAAGGAATTAGTGAGGAGTACGATGTCAATTTTACTTACAGCATCGATCGAATTTCGGTAGATCAAATCGTAAGTGCAGATGTAGAAAATATACCATTATCGTTAGCATTAGAGGAGCTGTTGGAAGAAACAGATATTACTTATGCAAACATTGGTGACCAAGTGATTTTGAAAGTTGATTTGGAAAAAAGAAAATTATTAGCAGAGAGAAGGGCTCAAAAAAAGGCAATTCCAAAACCTAAACCAGAGCCCCCAAAATGGGTCAAGCAAAATGTAACAATGCCTTTACAAATTGCAAACTATCATAGCCCTACAAACTATTTAGAAGAGCCAGAATATGAAATGGGAATTTATCCAGTCTGGGATCCGTTTTTTTATAATGTATCATTGGAGGAAGAGGTAGAATATTTTGTTGACGATATTTTTGGAGAATCAGCCGATGGAGAAAAAATAGCTCAAATCACACTTTTTGGAAATGTTGGAACGAATATGAATAATAATTCTACCACCACCAATAAAGTTTCTGCTAATATTCTTTGGGGACATAATGGTGGAGTGAATGGAACGGAAGTAGGTGGATTGGTCAATTCTGTGGTTAATGATGTGAAAGGAATTCAAGTTGCAGGTGTCGGAAATGTGGTGGGAGGCGATGTGGAAGGAACACAAGTTGGCGGAGTTTTTAATGTCAATAAAGGAACGACTAAAGGTATTCAAGCAGCAGGAATTATTAATGTTGGAAAAAAAATAAAAGGCGTTCAAGCAGCTGGGATTTTGAATGTAGCACGAAAAGGATCGGATGGAATACAAGCAGCAGGAATTGGAAACATCGCAGGTCGAGAATCGAAAGGAGGAATGCAAGCATCTGGAATTTTCAATATTAATGGAGGAACGACGAATCTTCAAGTTGCACCATTAATAAATATTGGAAGAAATGTAAAAGGTTGTCAAATCGGTTTAATCAATATCTCCGATACGATTGGCGGTGCTTCGATAGGTTTGATTAATATCGTGAGAAATGGATATAATCGAGTAGAATTTTCAGGAGCAGATGTGCTTTATTTTAATGCAGAATTGAAATTAGGATCGAAAGGATTTTACAATATTTTCCATGCAGGTTTTCGACCATTAAATAAAGATGAAGGTCATTATGCTTTTGGATATGGTTTTGGAACTTTTATCAGAACGAAAAAGAAAAGACTTTCGCATAATTTAGAAATTTTAGCAACACAGATTCTAGACATTGATAGACCCGCAGATTTAGGCGGGACAAGTGCTAAAAAGTTAAACTTGCTTAACCAATTTAGATGGACGATAGATTATCGAATAGGCAGACGGACGAGCTTGTTTTTTGGGCCAACAATTAATGTAATGGTTTCAAAGTTAGTAGATCAAACGACTAATGAATATATGTTAGATATTTTGCCATATACACTTTTTGAAGAAGTTGATCCTGGAGTAAATCCAACATATATAGCAGGTTGGGTAGGGTTTAATGCGGGGATAAGATTTTAAAATTCCAATCCTCTGAATGGGAATGTAAATGGATAGTTTTGTGAAAATAATTAATCTGACAACTCAAGATTTTTAAATAAAAATACTTTTTCGAATTACTTTTTGAAAAACGAAATGACATAGTTTCGCTAGGTATTTCTATGGAGTTGATGAAAATTTAAAAGTAAATTTTACATCAACTTCATCTAGCAGAGAAACAAAAAGCTTTTGATTAGTTGACTTTTAATGTTGCTCCGACCTACATTTTGGCAAACCGAAATTATGTTGCTTAGGGTGTATTGCCAAAGGGTCGGAGCTATTTAGTCAAGCATCTGGAATTTAATAATTAACAATTTAGAACATAATTTTTTTTAATAAAATTTATCGAACATGAAAAAGAACTTAATGTTAATAGTGCTCAGTTTTTTAGCGCTTCAAGGATTTGGACAGACAGAAACACTTTTTAATAGAGCGAGAGTAGTGGGTGCCTTTGGTGCTCCGATTACAGAATTCAGCCAATTCAAAGGAGACTACATTGTTTCTTCTGGCGGTGGTGGTGGATTAATTATTGATGATTTTTTCATTGGTGGTTATGGAATGGGAACGGTAGATATTAATGAATTTATAGAAGACAATGAAGAGATTGAAATGGAAATGGCTCATGGTGGATTTTGGTTAGGTTACACTAACCGGTCTTATAAATTGGTTCACATTTTTGCAAGTACAAAATTAGGCTGGGGCGGAATCGACATTGAAATTGATGATCAAGGCTACCGAACAAATGACAATATTTTTGTCGTCACTCCTGAATTAGGAGTAGAGTTAAATGTATTTCGTTGGTTTAAAATAGCAGGAACAGTTGGCTACCGATCAGTTTCAGGAGTGAATACAATTGCTGGTCAGAGCAATAAAGATTTTAGTGGAATGGCTGGAACTTTGACTTTTCGATTAGGTGGATTTGGAGATTGGAAGCGAAGTCGAAGAGATCGAAATAGTCGAAGAGAAAGAAGAGATCGATACGATGATTAGAAATTAATAGCTATTGGGTTTGCAGGGTTGAGTATGACAATTTATTTATGAATGGTTTTCCAAATATCTCAACACCTGTAACCTCAATAGCTATTGACCTTAAATTTTATAACGTCAAAATAAAACTAAAATGAAAAATAACTTTACTCTATTAATTTTTTGTCTTCTTACTTTTCAAGGATTTGGACAATCAGAAACCCTTTTTTCGGATGTAAATAAAGTGATTGGATTTGGAGGTCCAATAGTAGAATTTAGTAGTTTCAAAGGAGAAGTGGTTCCCGCAGTTGGAGGAGGAGGTGGAGTTTTTTTAGATGATTTTTTTATTGGTGGTTATGGTCTTGGAGGACTTGATTTTAGAGATGCCTCAGTTGACATTGAGAATTATCGAATGAAATTAAGTCATGGTGGATTTTGGTTAGGGTATCATCATAATCGAGATAAAGTATTACATGTTTATGCTAGCACAAAATTAGGTTGGGGGGATATTGATGTAGATTATGTTGGGATTGGTTCTCGACCAAATGATAATATTTTTGTCATACAACCTGAGGCAGGAGTGGAAGTGAATTTGTTTCGATGGTTTAAGTTGGCAGGGACTGTAGGGTATCGCGGAGTGACAGGAGTGAATGAAATTGAAACTCATTCCAATTCAGATTTTAGTGGAATGGTAGGAACGTTAACCTTCCGATTTGGTTGGTTTGATTAAAGATTTTACCGTTTCGGTTTTTTGAAAAAAAAAGATCGATTAATAAATAGTGTTTTAATTTAGAGCCTGTCTTTTGAGAGTAAGACAGGCTCTTTTTTATTTCCGTTCTTCTATTCTTTTTTTCTTGAATAAAAAAATGAACACTCAGAGGCTTTTTTGTTTTTACATAATTTCAGTAATGTTATAAGTAAAAGGTCGATTAACAATTGATTTAAAAAGCGATGAAGGAGTAAAGAGTAATTACCCTCTTTTATCGGTAAATAAACCTTATTGACCTTTTTTGTAAATAATAAAATAGGAGAAACACCTAATTTTAAATTATCAAAATTGAATGTTTTTTTAGTTGATCAACTAGTTAGAATTTTCATAACATTTTTTTAACATAAAATAAAAAAACGAAAATAGGGGTAGCCCCTTCTTCTTATCGTCATAAAGGCAAAGACATCAAACAAACAAAAAACGATATGTCTTTTCGTAAAGAAAAATAATCGCAATCAAATTAAATTTTTTTAGATAATCCGATTTTAGAAAATGGGTGTGGACTTTTTTCTATTAGCCACACCTATTTTTTTTCGGAAAAATAAAACCGGAAATCAATCACATTAAAAAGTTAATCAAAATGAAAATCACACTAAAAAATGTATTCCTAGCAATTTATGTTTTAGTGCTTTTACTAATCACATTTTCTGCGAATGCACAAACCGTTTTAACTCAAACAATTAAAGGAACTGTTCTGGACAAAGATTCTGAAATGCCATTAATTGGTGCAAATGTTATGATCACTTCCACAGCCGAAATGATGGGAACGAGTACCGACATCGACGGAAATTTTAGAATTGAAAATGTGCCCATCGGACGACACAGTATTCAAATTTCTTACTTAGGTTATGAAGAGTCTAACTTGCAAAGTGTGTTGTTGACTTCTGGAAAAGAGTTGTCTCTCAACATTGAATTGCAAGAAGCCCTTAACCAAATGACTGAAGTAGTCGTAACTGCTCAGCATGACAAAACCAAACCGATCAACGAGTTAGCGACTGTATCTGCACGATCATTTTCGGTAGAAGAAACAGCTCGATATGCTGGGAGTCTTTTTGATCCTGCGAGGATGGCGCAGAATTATGCAGGAGTAACTGTTGGAGGTGGATCAAGCGATTTGTTCAATGAAATAATTGTTCGGGGAAATTCTCCAAAAGGAGTAATGTGGAGATTGGAGGGTATTGAAATTCCAAATCCAAATCACTTTGGAGGTATGGGGAATTCAGGTGGTGGAATCAGCATGTTGAGTAGTACGACGTTGAGTAATTCTGATTTTTACACAGGTGCTTTTCCTGCTGAATTTGGAAATGCAACTTCTGGCGTTTTTGATTTGAATATGCGAAAAGGAAATAATGAGAAACGAGAATACTCTTTTATGATTGGTGCGCTTGGTGTGGAAGCAGGATTGGAAGGCCCTTTTGGGAAAAACTATAAGGGGTCGTATTTATTGAATTATCGGTATTCAACATTGGGACTTTTAAACGCAATTGGGTTGAATCCTGCGGGAGATGTTTTGCCAGCATATGAAGACTTATCATTCAAAGTAAACTTGCCAACTAATGGTTATGGAACGTTTGCCATTTTTGGTTTGGCGGGAAAAAATATCGCTTCACAAACTGCTGAAGCGGACTCTACAAAATGGGAAGACGAAGATGGAAAGTGGAGTTTTGAAGAAAGACAAAAAGTAGGAACGATTGGTGTTTCTCATAAAATGATTTTAACTCCAACCAGTTACTTGCGAACAGTTGTTGCTGCCTCTTCAGATGCCTACGAATCAGAAGAATCATACTTCGATGTGGAGAATGATTACAATGAAGTTTTAGATGAGGTGTCCATTTTTGATAATAAAATTTTAAGAGCAACGACCACTTATACGAATAAAATTAATTCAAAAAATACTTTCCAAATGGGAGGGATTTTACCAATCAAAAATTTAATTTCAAGTCAGAAGAGTATTATGAAGTTGATGATGTTTGGGAAAGTTATTTGAACAACGAAGGTCAAACTCAACTCTACCAAACTTATGCTCATTGGAAACATCGCTTCGATGAAAAATGGACTTTGAACTCAGGAATACACTACACGTATTTTGGTTTGAATGGAAGTCAATCGTTAGAGCCTCGTGCAGCAATTAAATTTCAAGCTAGTCCAAAACAATCTTGGAGCGCAGCAGTTGGGTTGCATAGTAAGCCAGAACATGTTTCATTTTATTTTGCAGAAGTGACGGAAGAAGGGCAACCTAAAACTGCTCCGAATAAAAATTTAGATATGACCAAATCTTTGCAAGCGGTAATTGGTTACGATCAAAAGTTAGGAAAAAATCTTCGATTGAAAATTGAAACGTACTACCAACATTTATATGATGTGCCGATTGTCAACGAACCAGGAAGTACTAGTTCAATTATCAATACACAAGACATCTGGGATATTTTGGGAGAAACATTTGAAGCAACTAATGAAGGAACTGCAAGGAATTACGGAGTAGATATTACGATCGAAAAGTTCTTTTCTAAAAACTATTATTTCTTGATTTCAGGTTCTGTGTTTGATTCAAAATATACGCCGAGAGATGGAAACGAATATCATACGCGTTATGCTTCTAATTATCAATCGAATGTTTTATTTGGAAAAGAATGGAAAGTAGGAAAAAGTAAAAAGAACATTTTTGGAATCAATGGAAAATCAATTTTTGCAGGAGGAAATCGAATCACTCCAATTGACTTGGAAGCATCAAGAGACGCAGATGAAACTGTTCGAGATTACACTAGAAGATTTGGAGAACATGCGCCAGCATATTGGAGATTTGATGTTGGAATAAGTTACAAGATTAATAAAAAGAGAATGACTCATTCTATTTTATTAGACATCCAAAATGTGACGAATCACGAAAATGTGGATTTCCAATATTATAGTTCAGGCTCAGATAAAATTGTAAATGTAACTCAAACGGGATTGTTCCCAACCTTTAATTATCGAATTGAATTCTAGTAAAACGATTTTCTAAATCGTTAAACCGTAAAACGACTTTCCAAAGTCGTCAACACCTAGAAAAAAATATTTCCTAACAGAAACGACTTAGAAAGTCGTTCTACTTAAAAACTAAGATTATGAAAAATTTAAAAATGTATTCCGTCATTTTATTCACAATGATTTTAATGACTAGCTGCCAAGATCGAGGCAATAATGGATTGTTTAATTGCATCGAAGGTGATGGTGATGTTGTCACTCAAGAATTATTAATCAATGAATTTACAAGTGTGAAATCTAGAGGAACCTCACAAGTTTACATCACACAAGGCAATGATTTTAAAGTGGAAGTGGAAGGTCAAGAAAACATAATTGCCAATATCGAAACGGATATTCAAAATGGTGTTTGGGAAATTGAATTTGATGAATGTCAAAGAAATTTTACTGATTTAAAAATTTATATCACGATGCCAGTTATTGAAAGTTTAGAAGTTTCAGGTTCTGGAGATATGTTTGGACAAAACGCTTTTTTGGTGGGAAATATCAAATTGGAAGTGGATGGATCAGGAAGTATTGATGTGGCAGTTGATGGTGCAACAGATGTAGATGCAAGAATTTCGGGTTCTGGAAAAATTAAATTAGAAGGAACTACCAATTACCTTGGATCAAAAATTAGTGGAAGCGGAGATTTGGAAGCTTATGATTTGGAAGCGAATATTGTGAATATAAAAATTAGCGGTTCAGGTGATGCTGAAGTAACTGCCAATAACGAATTGGATGTGAAAATTGAGGGTAGCGGCGATGTTTATTACAAAGGGAATCCGATTATTAATGTGGATATTTCAGGTAGCGGCGATTTGAAAAATATGAATTAATTTTTTGCCACAGACTTGGACTGACTTTTTATGACTCTCTTTTTAAGTGTTATCCGCAATGGGAAAATTAAATAATGGGGAAGTCATAAAAAGTCAGTCCAAGTCTGTGGCAAAAAAAAATCACTCCTCCTCACTCGCAACATTTTTCACAAAAGCAACTCCCGCCTCAGAGACAACTCCTTCTTCCAATAATCCATTCACCCAATCTTTGCGATCAAAATGCATCGCCCATTCGATAGGCGTTTTTCCTTCCGTAACTTTATTCAAATTTACATTGTGAATTGCCAAAACAGGAAGTGTTCCAACTGAACTTTTTTCAATCGCCTTGACAATTGGTGAAGTTCCGTCTTTCCCTCCAAAATATGGATCAGCTCCAGCAGTCAAAAGTAAGTGCAACATTTTCGGATCTTTGTAAGCTAAGAAAGTTGGACTCAATAATTGATTTTCGTCATTCAATAAGTTAGCATCTTCACCAGGGTTTTTATCCAAAATAAATTTCACCAATTTGTGCGCACCCATACTTACCGCAAGTGTAATTGGTGAGTGATGTTGCTCCAAAACTACTTTTCCAACATTCGCTCCTTTGTCAACCAACGCAATTACTGCTTTCGTATTTTTATAAAAAATGGCAGACAAAAGGGGAGTGGTTTTAAATTCCGCATCGATCTCATCCATGTTTTCTATCTTCCCTAAAAACATATCAACGCCAGCTTCATCACCTTTTTGAATCGCTGAAATAAGTGCATTGGCTACTCCTTTATTTTCAACATCATAAGTTTTTTCCACCCGAGCAGTTGCAGCTTCGGTAGCTGCTTTTTCTTTTAATTCTTTTTGCTTGGCTTCGAAAGCAGCTTTTTGTTCGCGTAACTTTTGAGCTTCTTCTGTTTTAGCTTTGATTTCTTCGTGGGTAGCTTTATCAACTTCTACTTTTTCCAATCGCTTACCTTCCTTGAAGCCTTCCATTTGATTGAGTAGTTCCGCAAAACCTTTTCTCTTAGCCTCATCAATTGGACTATTTCCACTAGGTTCTTTTTTATAAATATTTGCGCCAGCTTCCATCAGCAACTGAACATACTCCGCATTTTTCCAAGAGACTGCTTTGAAAATCGCCGACTCTCCATCCTTGCCTACTAGGTTAGGATCAGCTTTTCCCTCCAATAAAATTTCGATAATATCTGTATTATTATTGTCAACTGCGATGGGCAATGCTCGACGCTGAATGCCATCCTGAAGATTAGGATCGATTCCCGCAAAGATGCAACGAGCGACCATTTCGGTATCATTTTTCCTCACGGCATTAATTAAGTCGTGGATTTCGAGATTAAATTTATCAGAAAGATATTGAGATCCTTTTTTTAAAAATTGTCCAGTTTTTTTGAAAAAATCTTCTGCCATGGTTTTGTTTATTTTTTTGTAAAAATAGGATTTTTCATCTATGCATTTAAAATTAATAGTCAATTTCTTTTTTTGAAAAAAAAATAAATACCTTAACGATAGTGTAAAATAAACACTCTAAGAAATATTTCGTTTTTGTAAATTGTTTTTTCCAAAAAAGAAACAATATAAAATCAAAATTCAAAACTATATGAAAAGTCTCGACAAACAAAAAATTAAACTCGTCAAAGGAAAAAAAGAATACTTTAAAGGTATTGGTAAAATCAAATTTGAAGGACGAAAATCAAATAACCCATTTTCTTTTAAATGGTATAATGAAAAACAAAAAGTAGGTGGTAAATCGATGAAAGATCATTTTAGATTTGCGATTGCTTACTGGCACACCTTCTGCGGAGATGGCGGAGATCCTTTCGGTGCTCCAACTAAGAAATTTCCTTGGTTAGAAAATCCTGATCCAATCGAAAGTGCAAAAGATAAAATGGATGCTGCATTTGAATTTATCACAAAAGTTGGAGCACCTTATTATTGCTTTCACGACGTGGACATGGTGGACGAAGGAGCAACGCTAGCAGAGTCACAAAAGCGGTTAGAAATTTTGACAGATTATGCTTTGGAAAAACAAAAAGCATCTGGTGTGAAATTACTCTGGGGAACAGCTAACCTTTTTTCCAATCCAAGATATATGAATGGTGCTGCAACAAATCCTGATTTTAATGTGGTGGCGTACGCAGGTGGTCAAGTGAAAAATGCTTTGGATGCTACGATCAAGTTAGGTGGTGAAAATTATGTTTTTTGGGGAGGACGAGAAGGCTACCTTTCGTTGCTCAATACGAATATGAAAAAAGAAGTTGACAACCTCGCTTGCTTTCTTCATGCAGCCAAAGACTATGCTAGAGGGCAAGGTTTTAAAGGAACATTTTTTATCGAACCAAAACCTTGTGAACCTTCGAAGCATCAGTATGATTATGACGCTGCAACGGTAATTGCTTTTCTTCGAGAGTATGATTTGTTGAATGATTTTAAATTGAATTTGGAGTTTAATCATGCAACCCTAGCTGGTCACACGATGGCTCATGAAATGCAAGTAGCTGCCAATGCTGGTTTGCTTGGAAGTATAGATGCCAATCGAGGAGATGAGCAAAATGGTTGGGATACCGATCAATTTCCAAATGATTTATATGAGTTGACAGAATGTATGTTGGTCTTTTTGCAAGCAGGTGGATTGCAAGGTGGAGGAATTAATTTTGATGCGAAGACTCGTCGGAACTCAACGGACTTGGATGATATTTTTCATGCGCACATTGGTGGCATGGATGTTTTTGCCAGAGCATTATTGATCGCTAATGATATTTTAAAAGAATCAAAATATGTTGATTTGATGAAAAATCGTTACGCATCTTTTGCAAGAGGCAACGGAGCAAAGTTTGCGAAAGGAAAATTGAGTTTGGAAGACTTGTCAAGAATCGCCACGAAGAATGGAGAACCAGAAATGCGAAGTGGGAAACAAGAAATGTTTGAAAATATAATTAATCAATATATTTAAAAATTAATTTTTTTATAAAATAAAAATAAAAATAAAGCCCATCTGATGAATGTCACGTGGGCTTTGTTTTTCTAAAAATAGATTAAACCATCTTATTATATTGGAGTCTAAACTTTTGCTCTTCATTTACATCAAAAAAATTAAATACCTAAATGAATATTCCAACTAAAATCCTACTACCAATTTTTGCTCTTCTATTTTTTTCCCATTCTATTTTTGCTCAGCAACCTAATGTTTTATTTATCATAGTTGATGATATTGGAGTTGGACCAATTCCTAATTATTTGCCCAATTCAACTAAGGCGAATATGCCACACTTAGAGGCAATGATGAATGAAGGAATCACTTTCGATAATGTTTGGTCCAATCCAATTTGTGCACCAAGTCGTGCTAACGTTTTGACAGGGAAGCATGGTTTCCGAACTAATGTTTTAAATGCTACTGATTTGGCGACACTTTCACAAGATGAAACTACCCTTCATGAATACATCGAACAATCATCTAATGGAACTTATAGTAATAGCTTAATCGGAAAATGGCACTTAGGTGGCGGAGGTGGAATGAATGCCAATTTGGATTATCCTAATGAATCTGGGATAGAATATTTTGGTGGAATTATGAGTGGTGGTGTTTCAGATTATAATGATTATGATTTGGTAATAAATGGTCAAGAAACAGCAACGACAGATTATATCACGACCAAATTTACAGATTTAACAATTGATTGGATCAATGATCAGAATCAACCTTGGTTTTGTTGGTTAGCTTATAATGCTGCACATACTCCTTTGCATTTGCCGCCAACAAATATGCATACGCAGGGAAATTTACCAACAGATGCTACTTCGATTGCTGATAATCCTTTGCCTTATTTTTTAGCTATGATTGAAAGTATTGATTTTGAAATAGGGAGATTGTTTGATAATATTCCTGCCGATGAATTGGAAAATACAGTTATCATTTTTGTTGGAGATAATGGAACTAGTCAAAATGTGATAGAACTTCCTTATCCAGGTAATCGAGGAAAAGGAAGTTTATATCAAGGCGGTGTTCATGTGCCGATGGTTATTTCTGGTGCAGGTATCACTCGGGTGAATGAACGGGAAGATGCATTGGTTTCTTTTTCAGATTTGTTTTCTACGATTGTTGAATTGACTGGAACGCCACTTTCCCAAATTCATGATAGTTATAGTTTTGCACCTTTGCTTACCGCGCAGGGTGATGGACAAAGAGATTGTATGTATACGGAAGTTCAATCAGGAGGAAATTCTGATGGTTGGGCATCACGAAATGAAACGTACAAATATATTAGTTTGGCCAATGGAGGCCAACGATTTTATAATTTGATAGATGACCCTTACGAGTCAAATAATTTATTACCTGTTAATACTTTGACTGCAGCGGAACTAGTTGAATATGATAAGTTATCAAATCATTTTGATGTGATTAGTCCTGTGGGAAATTTAGAAAAAGAAAAAACAGGATTTAAAGTTTTCCCAAATCCAGCAAATGATAATTTATTTTTGGAAATAGAAAACTTCGAAAAACAATACTTTTACATTTTTGATATTTCGGGGAAAGAGATGAAAAAAGGAGAAGTGAGTTTTGAGAATGAAATGATTTCCATTGATGAATTAAATGCTGGAATGTATTTTATTCAAATAGGAGAGGAGGTGAAGAAGTTTGTAAAGCAGTAAGATATATAAAAAATGAAATTTTAGTCCTTTCAGGTTTTTAAAAATCTGGAAGGATTTTTTTTACTAATTCTTAGGCAAAATCGTATGATGCCAAGACAAGGAAAAACTATGCGGACTTAACAACTCATTGAATTTTTTATTGACAAAAAAGGTATAACCATAATTAAAATGAAAGTAAGCAAATCCAAATCCGATCATTGGACGAATTGCAAAACTCGAAGCATTTTTTTTAAAATAGTATAAACCATTTATTCCAATCTTACCACCAAGTCCAAATATATATCCTCCTTTCCATGCAGCAGCTTTTGGAGCAAAAATATTTTTAGTTGGAAGGTATTCAAAACCAACTTGGTAAGCTTTTGCATTACCTCCTCCTTCGCCAGTTTCAGTTTTCATTTCCACTAAACTTAATCCTACCGTTAAATATTTGAATCCATGAATTTCAGGAGAGAGTTGGAGTGATTTAGATTCGAACCACCATTTTCCATGTCGAATAGAATAATATCTAGCATCTGGTTTTTTGAAAAAAGTAGAATCCATTTGTCCTGAGGCAATAGACAAAATAGTAAAAGTGAAAAAATGTAAGAGTATTGTTTTTTTTGAGTTGAGATAAGGAAGTGCTCGCATGTTTTATGATTTAAAAACTATTCGAAACTCCGTCCATCCATTATCATTTGTCTTTAAATTAAACTGAGCATCGTGGTTGGAAAGTATCTCACGAATTAAGGTTAAACCTACTCCTTGACCATCCATTTTTGTACTAAAAAAAGGAGTGAATAATTTCTCAGCATTTTCATTTGAAATACCAGAACCATTGTCACGAATCAAAATAGTTTTAGGTGTTTCAAGAGAGGTGATTTGTATAATTCCTTGATAATCAATCGCTTCGATAGAGTTTTTTATGATGTTGACTAAAACTTGTTCGATTTGTTTTGAGTCAATCGAAGCAAAGAAATTATTTTTTGTTAGATCAAATTCAATAGAAATATTTTTTGTTTTGGCCTGCGATTCCATCAACTTGCCAATGTTTTGCAATAATTCATTGACTTCAATTTTTTCCAAATGTGGTTGAGGTAACCGAACTACTTTTGCAAAGTTTTTCATAAATGAACCCATCGAATTATTTCGTTCGATAGCAATTTCTAAAGACTCTCTTTCATCTGAATTTTCTTCTGTATTATATTCGACATGAGTTTGCAAAATAGAATTAATTGCACCAATCGAGTTGTTCACTTCATGTGCCATCATACGAATGATTTTACCATAAGCTCTTTTTTCTGCTTCCAATATTTCTTTCGATAATTCTTGAATCAAAATGAATTTTCGCTTAAAACCTCGATGAATAAAATGCGAAATTTCACATTTGTATTTTTCAAAACCTTCGGTAGAAATAACATTGGCTTTGCCTACTTCAAGTTGAGCAATTTGTTGTAGAATTGGATTGGCAAAATTAGAAATAGGTTGCTGTATAGCACTTTCATTTAATTCTAAAAGACTCATTGCTCGTGGATTAATATCAGTTATTTTTTCATCATAATCCAAAATGATGATTCCGTTGGGGGATGCACTAATTAATTTTTTTAAAAAGAAATGTTGCTCCTCTACTTGGATTCTTTCTTCCCGAATATTATCAATCATGCTATTATAAACATCAATCAATTTGTCCATTTCTTTCGAACCAGTTTTGACAAATTTGATGGTGAAATCTTTATCCGTAATTGCGTCCGTCCCTGAATACATAAATTCTAAAGGACGAATAAATGAGCGATACATTAAGTAGGAAAGAAATAGAGAAAATAAAATTCCAAATTCGGAAAGTAAAAAATAGAGTTTCTGCTCACGCAAAACCAAAAAGCATAAGTATGCAATTGTGATATGAATGATGGCAATGAACAAAAAATATTTTACCCTTAAACTCATTTTTATAATGGTGAATGGTTAACTGTGAATGGTGAATTTTTAAATGTGTTTTAGTTGTCGTATGGAATATCATATTTTTCCAAACGACGATACAGCGCACTTCTCGTAATTCCTAAAGACTTCGCTGTTGCACTTATTTTATTTCGATGGTAAGCTAATGCTTTTTTGATCATTTTTACTTCCATGTCTTCCAAAGAAATTTCGCCTACGTCAGGTAAATTTATTTTTTCTCCACGAAGACTTCCTCGGTATTGAGTTTGGAAATCTTCCGCTGAAATGGTTTTGTTATTGGATACTAGAACGACTCGTTCTACTAGATTTTTTAACTGTCGAATATTTCCATGAAAATCTTGTTGCTCCAACCATTGCAAGGCTTTAGGATCAACAGTCAATTCTGGATTATTATAAATTTCTTTTAAGTTTTCTACATAGAAATTGGCGAGCAAAGGAATATCTTCTCGGCGTTCACGTAAAGGTGGAATTTGAATTTTAATTAAATTAATTCGGTAATAAAGATCCTCTCGAAAAGTATCGTTAGCCACCATTTCTTCCAGATTTTTATTAGTAGCACTCACAACTCGAACATTAATTTTTTTTGCTTGACTACTTCCTAAAACTTCAAATGTTTGCTCCTGCAAAACACGCAATAATTTCACCTGACTACTGTGTTCCAAATCTCCAATTTCATCTAAAAAAATAGTTCCAGTATCTGCCATTTCAAATCTTCCTTTTCGGTCAGTTACTGCATCAGTAAAGGCACCTTTTTTATGACCAAACATTTCACTCTCAAAAAGGGAAGAAGAAATCCCTCCCAAGTTGACTTTGACAAATGGTTGATCTGCTCGCAAACTTTCATAGTGAATCGCTTCGGCAATTAATTCTTTCCCTGTTCCACTTTCGCCCAAAATGAGTACGCTCGCATTGGTTTTGCTAACTCGTTTTGCCAAATTTAAAACATCCATTAACCCTGCTGATTTTCCAATAATGTGTTCGAAGTTTTTGATTTTATTATCCGCAGATTGATTGGTTTCTTTTTTATTAAGGGCTAATAAAGTTTTGATCGATGAAAGCATTTGCTTGTTGTCCCAAGGCTTAGCGATAAAATCTTTAGCGCCTTGTTTCATTCCTTCGACTGCCAGTTGAACAGTCGCCCAACCTGTCATCAAAATAATTGACATTTGTGGGTGTGCTGTAATTATTTCTTTCAGCGCACTCATGCCTTGACGCCCCGAGGTGTCGATAGCAAAATTCATATCTAATAAAATCAACTCAGGTTGAAATGAATTGATGGTTGCTTCTGCCTCTCTCGGATGATGAATTGCAGCGACTTCGAAACCTGATTTTTTCAATAATAATTTTATCGAAGAACATACGGCTCGATCGTCGTCAATGATTAATATGTGATGTTTATTTTCCAAATGGATATGATTTTAGTTTTCGAAAAATGAAATTGGCCACAGACTAACACAGACTTAACTGACTTCTCCAGTCGTGTTATATTGTCAGCCAGTCAAGTCTGTGGTTAAACTTTAATCTTCATGCAATACCATTGCTGGATTCACCATTGCTGCTTGCCGACTTGGATAAAATGCACAAATCAATACCAACAGTAAAATAACTCCTGCTGACGAAAGCATAGCATAATAGTAATTAATATTTTCGATATCAAACAATTTCATGATTGGAAATTGTGCGGCGAAAAATAAACCGACAAAGATCCCAATCAAAGTCACCATGATAATTTCAGTAATAAATTGAAAAGAAATATTGGCTCTAGTCGCTCCAACTGTTCGACGTAATCCTATTTCCGAACGTCGCTTACTAATATTATACCATAGCACACCAAAAAGTCCCAAGGCAACATTGATAATCAAAAATCCGCTGATACTCATCAAAGCAATCATAGGCGTCCAAGTAGATTGACTACTTTGAATTCGACGTTGCTCTAATTTTCTAATAGAAAAATCTGCCCGTTTGGTAGTCGATGCAATTAACTTATTTAGTTTTTCTTCCGCATCTGGTTGGACGCCATTTTTCATTCGAATATGCGCCACATAAGTATCTTTAGAGGTAGAAGGTGTATAGACAAAAGTACCTAATTGTTCTTCCGCAAATTCACCATGGTATTTATAGTGATCTACGACACCGATTATTTTTACAAATTCCCCAAAGTCTCCATCATCATCTAAAATAAATAGACTGTCCAAAACAGGTTTACCTGCAAAACATTGCTCCCGGAATTTCTTTGTGATCAAAACAGGAAAGTATTTTGAATTTTTATCTTCCTCAGTAAACCATCGACCTTCAATGATATCTAGGCCAGCAGTTTTTGCGTAATGTTCATCACTAAAAAATATACAAGTTTGGAAATTAAAACCATTATCATTATTCCCCGTCGACCAAGTATTTCCTGAAAAAGGAAATGCTAATCCAGAGAACGATGCTGATTCTACTTCAGGCATCGTGTTTAATTCTTGTAATAAAAGTGTTTTCATCTGAGCAACCTCTGTTGAATCGCTACTACTAGGAATTCTTAAAGATGCTGTCCATATATTTTCCGTATCAAATCCTAATGGCGAATAATACACTCGCATATTTGAAATGATAAATGCAAAAACAGCAAACATAATCATAAATGCAAAAAATATTTCGAGAAAAAGTAAAAAGTTCTTTTTCTTTTTATTCCAGATTAGAGTGAATATATGCTTGATCATAACTGGTTATTTTTTATAGCGTTAACAATATGCACACGTGACATTCTCCAAGCAGGAAGAAAACCTGATAAGATTCCAAAGCCTAAACAAATCAAGAAACTGTAAATGAATACTTGGTAATTAAAACTCAAAATAGTTCCATTGAGAAAATTACTTCCATTGATTGTATTGAGTAATAAATAAGCGAGAATAAAACCAATTACACCACCAATGAAAGTCAAAATAATATTTTCAAAAACAAATTGGAAAAGAATA
This sequence comes from uncultured Saprospiraceae bacterium, assembly GCA_937981555.1. Lineage (GTDB taxonomy): Bacteria > Bacteroidota > Bacteroidia > Chitinophagales > Saprospiraceae > CAJQQY01. The sequence goes on along the minus strand of CALJOK010000008.1, from coordinate 14,602 downwards.
TTTCCAGAATGTGCACCGAATGCTTTTCGTACTCCAATCTCTGAAGAGCGTTCCATAATTCTACTGATATTGAGGTTGATCAAATTCAAAGTAGGTAGCATGAAAAATAAAGTCAGCAAAAAAACTAATGCACCAATTGCATATTTATAACACTCTTCTGGCTTATCCATTCCCATGATTGTCCAAGCATATCTCTCTTCAAGAGTAGCTGGGAAATATTCCAACTGATCGTGTTGTTCAGGATTTGGGAGAGGAATAACTTTTGACCTTTTTACTAATTCTTCTTTTACTTTTTTAGTTTTGTTAGCACTCTCTGCTAGGAAGGTGGCGCTAAATGAACCATTAAATCTTTCTCGATTTAGCACTTCAGGAGCTGCATTGGTGTAAGGAATAAAAACATCAGATTTTAGAAAACCAAAAGAATTGTTCACTCGATCTACGACTCCAACTACTTCATAATTTTTTCTATCCAACTTGACTTCTTTACCTATCGCTTCTTCAAAATTTCCTTCAGAAATTCCAAAGTAAGACTTGCAAGCTTCTTTATTGAGTACTACAACTTGTGCTTGATTGTCTAATTGCTGATTTCCAAAAGGTGCTCCAGCTAGAAATTTAAAATTGTAAATATTAAAAAAATCGCCATCCGTAAAGGTGGAAGAAAAAGTCAATTTATTGCTATTGATAAAAATATCAAAAGACTGTCTTGACATATAAATTGTTCGAGATTTTACAAATGGAATATCCATCATATGTGTATTCCAAAATTTAATACTTCCTGGACCACGTGATATGGATCGTCCTGAATCTTCATATCTATATCCAGTCGTATCATATCGCATTACCCCATCGATCATCGTACTATCCACTTCTGGAATCGTATCTTGAAATTGCTTGAACGTTGTGATATAATCTAAATAAACGAGTTGATCTTTTTTTCCCAAAGGCGCCTGTCCTCCTAATTCTGTTTGGAAAAAAGCGGTAATCAACATCAAAATCATCAAAGTGAAACTGATGCCGAAGAGACTGATGAAGGTGAAAAATTTTCGCCTACTCAATACTTTTATAGCTAGTGTGAAATAATTTTTTAGCATGGTAATTTTTTTCTTTTGTTAAAAAAAACACATCAATAATTTGAAGGAAAAAATTTAAGAGACCTGACTTCCATCAAATAATCTCACCAATCGATTCGTCTTTCTCGCCATTGTTTCATCATGTGTCACCATGATAATTGTCGTCTTATCATTTTGATTTAAATCCAATAAAATATCCATGATTTCATTTCCCATCACACTATCCAAATTTCCAGTTGGCTCATCAGCAAGGATGATACTTGGCTTTCCGACGATAGCTCTAGCGATGGCTACTCTTTGTTTTTGACCACCAGAAAGTTGTCCAGGGAAATGTTTCATTCTGTTTTTTAAACCCACTTTTGTCAAAGCTTCTTCTGCCATTGCTCGTCGTTCTTTTCCATTAATTCCACTTCGATACAACAAAGGCAACTCTACATTATCAATTACGGAAAGATCATTGATCAAATGAAAACTCTGAAAAATAAAACCCAAGTTTTCATTTCGAAATTTAGCGATAGGTTTTCCATTATAATCTTTGATCGTATTTGGTCCGATGGAAATAGATCCTTCAGAAGGTTCGTCGATCAAGCCCATAATATTTAACATGGTACTTTTTCCGCAACCAGATGGTCCCATCACAGATAGGAATTCTCCTTCTGCTATTTCCAAATTAATGTTGTTGAGTGCTACCGTTTCGATAGTTTTGGTTCGGTAGATTTTGCTGACGTTTTGAAGTTTTATCATGATTTAAATTTTTGATTTTTAAAGTTATTTTATCCTACTTTGAATACTTGGTGCTGAGCATATTGCTACGTGGTGGTCTGCTTTAGCTGACCTGAAAAGAGCGGAGTGATTTTCTAATAATTTTATCAATCGTGTTGCTCCTTTTTTTAGGTCAGCTAAAGCAGACCACCACGTGTTATTGGAAATTGTAAAGAGTCATCGTTTTAAGTTCGTAGTAATTTTGCCAATATTGACTCAGCGTAAAAATATATTCACGAGCCGTTTGATCTTTTTCTCTTTGTGCTAAAGTAAGGTCGGTAATGCTAATTGCACCGAGAACAAAACTCTCTTTGATAATCTCAAAACGCTCTTGAGCGAGTTGTTTCATTTCTTGATTGAGTTGAAGTTGTTCTTGCAAATTATTGAAAGCATCAACTGTCTGTTGAATATTCGCTTCCAGTTGTAATTTACTCTGAGTAATATTTTTTCTTAAAAAGTCACGCTGTGCTTGAGCTAAAGTGACGCTCGATTTTTGTGCTCCCCAATCTATAATCGGAACATTTAATTGTAGTTGCACAAATTGCTGTTGTTGTGGATCAGAGTAAATATCTCCAACATCTGTTGCACCTCTTGACAAACCAAATGAAGCTGATAAGTCCGCTTGAAAACCACCTTCTCGTTTCGCTTGTTCGACATCTCGATCAGCTTCCATTTGTCGACGTGCATAATTAATTTGTTCAAATCTGTTATTTAAACCTTCCCGTAAAGCTATTGTTAAGTCAACGTTTATAAGGTTTTCGACATTTGGGATGATAGGATTGATTAATTCGCCATTATGTCTTCTTCCTAAAAAAGTATAAATCGAAGAGGATGCAAATCGTACAGATTGTTCCGCCTGTTTTTTATTTTTGATGGCTGAAGCTAATTCAAATTTCAATTGTAAAAGTCCATTTTTGGAAATGATTCCCAATGCATATTTTTCTTCTGCGATAGTCAAAAGTGTTTCATTACTTTCTTTGTTGGAAGTAGCGATTTGTAAATTTTCATTAGCAATTAATAAGTTGAAAAATAAATCTGCTGCATCATTATTAATGCTTTCGATATCTGCATCATATTTTTTTTCAGCCTCTTGTAAAATGATTGGTTGAATTTTTTTATCCCACTTCAACGCATTGAATCCAAAAAGTGGTTGAGAAAAACCAATTCGAAAAGGGGTGCCATTGTAGAAAACTTTATCATTAGTGAAGTCATCAAATCGTTGCAAATTTGATTGCACAAAAACGCTCCCGCCAGTAAAAGGAATCGCTTGACTTAAATTCAAACCCAAAGCGGAATTATTATTATTGATCCTTGGGAAAAGAATGGTGCCATCAGGTTGCTGTGCTTCTGCGAATGTGTTGGCGAAATTTGGGAGATTGGCAAAAGCAGAAAGCTGTGGTTTAAGACTAGCTTTAAAAATAGAATTATTTAGTTGAGCTGTTTGCCAATCGATTTTTGCTGCTTCACCTGCGATAGAATTTTCTTTTGCTAACTCTAGAAAATTTTCCAAAGAAAGATTTTGCAAATCACTTTGTCCCGACATTGCTTTTGGGGAAAAGGCAATGGCAAGAACTAAACTTAGTGAGACAAAAACAAGATTGTATTTTTTATAAAAAGTCATAATTCAATTTTCGTTTTTCAAAAAAAAACATATTCAAAAAATTAAGGGTTCACAGTTAACCATTCACCATTATTTTATTTCTATCGTTTCTAAGTGATCAAAATCTTTCATATCCGAAACAATTATTTTGTCACCTTCTTGCAATTCGTTGGTGATGATTTCGACGAAGGCAGCATTGGATAATCCAACTTGTACTTCCGATCGCTTCGCCTGTTCTCCTCGAACTACAAAAACCCCTTGTTGTTTTGCACCGGTGAAAGCAGGGCCATTTTGAGCCCGCAATACGTTTTCTTTTTTTCCAGAAATAATAAAAACCTCAACGCGCATATTTGGTCGTAACTCTTTATGACTAGTTTGATCGAGCGCGACAACAAATTCAATCGTATTATTTTCGACAGCTGGAAGGATGGAAGTGATTAATCCTTTTAGCGTTGTTTTATTAATTCTTACATCGACAGACAAACCAACCTTTACAATATTTGCGTAGCGATCAGAACAACTTGCTTCCACTCGGAAACTTTCCAAATTAGCAATTCGCACTAATGGTTCGCCTTCATTTACTTTTTGTCCGATGTTCTGATTGATCCATGTAACAACACCTGCACGTGGCGCTTTGACAGAAGTTTCTTTTAATTTTCTGCCCAACTCTCGCATACTTTTTTCTTGAATCAAAACTTCTAATTCCAAGTTTCGACGATCAGAAGTGATGGATTCTTTTTTGAAATTCAATTCATTTTCGAGTTGCTTTTTTTCCAAGTTGGCAATTTGTAAATTCAATTCTCCTTGCTCAACTTCTTCCTGAGTTGCTCCTCCGATTTTAAATAACTTTTTCAAATCAGATAAGTTTGCTTCAAGGCTAGAAAGTTGTAATGCTTTGATTTGATCTTGGTAATCGAGGTCTTGGAGGTTTTTATCATACTCCAATTTGAGTTTAGTGATATTGTTTTTCCGTAATTCCAATTGATCATTGAGCGCATCATATTGAAGGCGTACATACTCCTCGTCCAACTTTAAAATCAAATCTCCCGGTTGAACTTCCGCTCCCGAAGTCAAAACCATTTCCTTAATTTCTGTTGCCACAGGTGAATTAATTTGTTGTTCAAAAGAAGGAAGGACTAAACCTGTTGCGGTGATTTTATTTTCAATATCGCCTCTAGTAATTTGTCCAAAACGAAAATCGTCTTTCTTAATTTCTGTTTTCAAAAAACTACGAAGCAAATAAAATGCACCTGCAATAGCAGCAATGATGACCAGGTATTTGAACCATTGTCCCATTTGATTTTTATTCTGCTGCAAAGTTGGAATTTCTCTATCCATGATTTTTATTTTGATATTTGGTAAGGAAAGTTCAATGGGTGTGCCAAAACTAAAAGTGTTGATTATCAAGGTGTTATGAATTTTTTTTTCCTAAAGTTGTTCGATATCGCACACTTTGTGTTTGGAAATGGGAAAGGATCAATAGATAAGGGAGAGCGAGTATTGAGGTGATGGATTTACTGTATTAATATTCTTAATAAAACATATTAAAAAAATACTGGTATTGTTTTTGGAGTTTTTAAAAACTAATCACACGCCTACCAAACTATTTAATTAGCTATTACTACCCACATTTAACACTAAGATTTCTATGTCTAAAATTAAACCCAAGTTGCGTCGCAACTTAGGCTTCTCATTTATTTATCTCTATTAAAAACTAATTCTAATGAAATCATTTTTAACACCATTATTTTTTATTTTATGTTTCCTATCGGGGAGCTATATTTCCTACGGAAATGTCATTAATAATCCTTCCATGACAGATAAGGAATCTATTCCCATCGCCTCTTTACTTCATGAAGATGGTACACTTAATTTAAATACAACTATATCAGGAAATATTAACCTAACAGGTTATAATATAAAAATGGATGAATGCCGAGGGGGAGTCGCTACTCCAGATGAAGCATTTTTTGCACCTTCAGAATGGAGTGCTTTAGGATCGGGAATAAATATTAGGTGCAGGTCGATAGCCATAGATGGAAGTGGAGATGTATATGCTGGCGGAAATTTAACTATAGCGGGAGGCATTTCAGCGAAAAGAATTGCGAAATGGGATGGAACGACTTGGAGTGCTTTAGGAACGGGATTAAATAGTTACTGTAATGCACTTGCAATAGATGGAAGTGGAAATGTTTATGCTGGTGGAGAGTTTACTACCGCAGGTGGAGTAACAACAAACCATATTGCGAAATGGGATGGAACGACTTGGAGTGCTCTAGGTACAGGATTAGATGATGAATGCAGGTCAATTGGAGTAGATGGAAGTGGAAATGTTTATGCTGGAGGAGAGTTTGCAGCAGCAGGAGGAGTAACAACAAACCATATTGCGAAATGGGATGGAACGACTTGGAGTAGCCTAGGAACGGGATTAAGTCATGCTGCCTATGCAATTGCCATAGATGGAGGTGGGAATGTTTATGCTGGTGGAGGCTTTCTTACAGCGGGAGGCGTTTCAGTAATGAGAATTGCGAAATGGGATGGAACGACTTGGAGTGCTTTAGGATCGGGGTTAAGTAATAGGTGTGATGGAATTGCAGTAGATGGAAGTGGAAATATTTATGCTGGTGGAGGTTTTACCACCGCAGGTGGAATAACAACAAACTATATTGCGAAATGGGATGGAATGAATTGGAGTACTCTAGGAACGGGATTAAGTGGTTGGTCTTATACAGTTGCAATAAATGGAAGTGGAGATGTTTATGCTGGCGGAGATTTTACCACAGCGGGAGGAGTTTCAGCGAGTAAGATTGCGAAATGGGATGCACCCATGTGTGCCGGCACCAATACAATCCCGACTGCTGAGGGAACTTACACCTCTAATAATTCCATTACTGATGGCGGTTGGAAGCACTATTGTGATGCGGATGAAAAATTATTACTCTCTCTTGACATTGGAGCTAGTGGTGCTGTCATAGCCGATGATGAAGTACAACTTAATATAGGAGCGACAACCACTAGTACATATACTCAATATTGTGGAGGAGCATCACCCGGTTGTTTTATAGATGTACCTGATGGGGGAACTGTTTTTAATCGAAGCTGGGATGTCAATCCAACGACTCAGCCTAGTGCTGGAAATGTTGGGGTGAAATTTTATTATACACAAACAGAATATGATGCAGTAGACGCAGCAATTACTGGAGGACTTACTGGTATGGATGAAATGTGGTTTTATAAAGTAACGAATGGAGAAACGTTTCCTACTATTTCTAGTCTTGAAGCTAGTGAAGTCTTAATCCTTACCAACGATGCTACTACTCCTGCAATAGACAAATGGGTAATGGGAACCAAAGTAGCAAGTAGTGAATATTATGCAGAATATTTGGTTTCCTCATTCTCTGGTGGAGGTGGTGGTGGCTCAGCAGGAGGATTGGCACCACTTCCTGTCGAGTTGATTTATTTCCACGTTTATGCAGAAGGTGAGCATGCAAAACTCAAATGGTCAACTGCCTCCGAAACAAATAATCGAGGGTTTGAAATCCAACATAGTATCGACGGAGAAGATTGGAGTAATTTGGGATTCATGGATGGCCTCGGAAATTCAACAACTGTTACGGATTATAATTTCACCCATGAAGAACCAAGAGTTGGAATTAATTATTATCGTTTAAAACAAATTGATCTGGATGGAAAAGTTGAATTTTTACCAATCAAAAATATTCACTTTGCTTCTAACAAAAATGAACCCATCAGCATTTATCCAAATCCAGCAAAAGATTTTTTAAATATCACGAATGTCAAAGGACAAGGGAAAATATATAATTCTTCCGGGCAATTGGTGATGGAAGTGGATTTAAAGGAAGATGGAATTAATATTATTAATGTAAATGAATTAGGATTAGGTGTTTTTCATTTAGTTGTAATCAAAGCAAATGGAGAACGAGTAATCAAACGGTTTATGAAATAAATTATTCTAACATATTTTTTACTAGATAGAGTAGTCTTTAATTTTCAATTAAAGACTACTTTTTTTTGTGGTGCTCTAAACTAAATATATATTGATGCGTTTATTTTTGGGTTTAAATGAATTCAGTTAAAACCTTATTTTTTATAAAAAGAAAAAAAATGAAAAGACGACAATTCATCAAAGGTTCTGCGATATTAGGATTAGGCATCGTTCACGGTTGCCAAGTCACGCCCAACTCTGGCATGTATCAAGATCAGACCAAAAGAAAAATCCATAGAATTTTGAGTGCAGATGGAGTTGATGTTGGTACGCTTCCTGTGATGCGCGCATTTGCAGGAAATCATTTGGATCATGTTTCACCTTATGTGTTGTTTGATGAATTTGGACCAGTCAATGTTGAGGCTGGGAGTGATCCGTTGAGAGTGGATGCACATCCTCATGCGGGAGTTACGCCAACCACTTATTTTTTGGAAGGGACGGGTCATCACAAGGATAGTTTGAATTATGATTTCCAAATTGGGAAAGGAGATTTTATGATGTTCAGTTCTGGAAAGGGAGCAATTCATATGGAAGAATCTGGATTGCAACTTTATGATAAAGGGGGAATATATCATGGATTTCAGATTTGGCTAAATACTCCGTCGAAGTATAAATTTGATGCGCCAACAACTATGGTTCATCGGTTGGAACAGATGGATACGATCGAAACTAAAGACTATTGGATCAAAGTGGTGTTAGGAGAATTATTCGATGCAAAGTCGAAAATAGAAATGTTATCTCCAGCATTTTATTATCATGTAAAAATGAAAAAAGATTCTCGTCTCGACATTCCAACGAATCCTGAACATAATGCATTTGTTTATTTAATCAATGGTGAGATAGAAGTAGAAGGTGCTAAAGAAGTGAAAAAGAACCAAGTGGTTTTGTATCAAAGAGGGGAGAGTTTGATTAATTTATATTCAAAAGGAGAGTCAGAATTTTTAGTGTTAGGAGGTCAGCCGTTGAATGAAAAGGTTTATTCTTATGGCCCATTTGTCATGAATAATGAAGCACAGATTAGACAATGTATGAAAAATTATCAGGCAGGTTTGATGGGGAATCCTGAATTAGTAAATCGATAATATTTTGTTTAGAAAAATATTTACAAAAAATAAAAGCTTTTTCATTTTGAGAAGGCTTTTACTTTTTTTAGCTGTCTTTAGTTAGGTAAAAGTAAATTATTATATTTAGACCGAAATTTATCAAATTAAAAACGAACAAAACCATGTTTAAGAAATTCTATCTTTTCTTTTTCCTTTCTTTCTTTTTTGCATTTCAATTATCTGCACAAGAAAATCCAATTGTTAGATTTCCGAGTCTAAGTCCGGATGGATCAAAAATTAGTTTTAGTTACCAAGGAGATATTTGGACAATGCCTGTTTCAGGAGGTGTTGCAAGAAGATTGACTATTCATGAAAGTTATGAATCCAAACCACAATGGAGTCCTGATGGAAAACAAATTCTTTTTCAAGGGAATCGTTTTGGCAATAATGATCTGTTTGTGGTAGATGTGAATGGAAGTGTTCCCAAGCGACTGACTCATCATTCCACTAATGATGGAGATGCTCGATGGGGAAGTGATGGACAAATAATTTTTAATACTCGACGTGCATTCCAACAAGTAGAACGGGAGCAAGAAATTCATTCGGTTAGCAAGAATGGAGGAACACCTCATCGTATCATGGATGCAGTTGGTTTGATGCCTTCCCCTTCACCTGATGGAAATTATGTAGCTTTTGTAAAAGGGAATTGTCGAGTGGAACGAGAAGCTTATACTGGACCAGCTCAACGAAGTTTGTGGTTGTACAATATAAAAGGTGAAAATTATATGGAGTTGACAGATTTCGAAGGGCAAGAGACTTACCCAGATTGGGGAGGTGGAGAAATATTTTTTTTAAGAGCTGTTGATGGTCGTTATAATATTTTTAAACTCAACTTAAATGCTGATGGAAAAAATCCAGATCGTTTAGTTCAACTAACAGATTTTAAGGATGAAGGTATTCGATATTTTGATGTGAATGAAAAAGGTTCAACGATTGTTTTTGAAAGAGGAGTGAACATTTTTACGATGGATACCAAAACTAAAAAGATTTCTAAAGCTTTGAAAATTCAAGCTGCTCAAGACTATCGTTTTGATCCTATCGAGCATAAAACTTTTTCAAAAGACGCAACTGACTTTGCGCTTTCTCCGAATGAAAAACAAATTGCCTTCATCGTTCGAGGAGAACTTTTTGTCAAATTAAATAACAAAGAAAAAAAGCGATCGGTTCAATTGACTGATCATCCTTTTCGAGATAAAGAACCAGTTTGGTTGAATGATACGACATTACTTTTTGTCTCTGATCGTGATGGGAAATTTGATTTGTATGCAGTTCATTCGAGTGATGCAAAGCAAGTAGATTTATTTAAAACGTTTAAACGAAATATAAAAAAAATATCCAATGGTGCTGAGGATGAGGAGGCGGTTGTTATTTCTCCTGATCGAAAAAAGATTGCTTATCGACGAGGTCGTGGAGTTTTAGTTGTGGCAGATATTTCACCGCAAGGAGATTTAACCAATGAAAAAAAATTAATGGATGGTTGGGCAACTCCTGGTGGAGTGAGTTGGAGTCCTGATAGTAAATGGGTGGCTTATGCTGCGAGTGATTTAGAATTTAACCGAGAAATTTATATTCATCATGCAGATGGAAATCAAAAACCGGTCAATGTAAGTTTGCATCCTCGATCTGATTCTTCGCCAAAGTGGAGTCGAGATGGAAGTAAGTTAGGTTTTATTTCTGCTCGAAATAATGGAGATTCTGATGTTTGGTTTGTTTGGTTAAAAAAAGCGGATTGGGAAAAAACAAAACAAGATTGGGAAGATTCTGATGAGGAAGAACCTAAAAAAGACAAAAAGAAGAAAGGAGATAAAGGAAAAAAAGAGGACAAAAAGAAAGAGAAAGAAGTAGAGCCGATTCAAATTGACTTCGAAGATATTCATGAGCGTATCGAGCAAGTTACTCGATTGGCAGGGAACGAAGGTAATTTGATGGTTTCGAAAGATGGTGAATCATTTTACTTTACCACTAATGGTGGAGGACGTGCAGGTTCTCCAGGGCCAGCAAGTTTGATGTCAGTCAAATGGAACGGAGAAGATGCAAAAACGATGGTGAGTAAAATTGATATTTCAAATTTGTCTCTAGATAAAGATGGAAAAAATCTATACGGAATTAAGCGTGGAGGAAGTTTGACCAAAATAAAAATTGAAGGTGGTAAGCAGGAAGGACTTGGGTTTCAAGCGAAATTAGATATTGATCACCACCAAGAGCGAAAGCAGATTTTTGAGGAAGGATGGAGAAGATTGCGAGATGGATTTTATGATCCAAATTTCCATGGACAAGATTGGAATAAGTTGAGAACCAAATATTATGATCGTTGCATGAATGCTTCGACACGTCAAGATTTCCAAACTTTTTATAATGAAATGCTAGGTCAGCTTAATGCGAGCCACATGGGAATGCGAGGCGGAACTTCACCAGAAGATTTGCAACGGGAACGAACAGGTTTACTTGGGATAGAAGTAGAACCAACTTCACAAGGCGTAAAAATTACTTCAATTGTTCCAAATACACCTGCTGATCGAACGGAAAGTAAATTGAATGTTGGAGATGTTATTAGCTCTGTTGATGGCGAAAGTATTTCAGCGACCAATAATTTTTATAGTTTTTTAAATGGAACAACTAATGAACGAATTTTGTTGGAAGTAGTTGATGCTGCTGGAACTTCAAGAGAAGTTATTATTCGTCCAACAGGTTCTTTGCGAACGGCACTTTACAATGATTGGGTGAAGGAACGAAAGCGTCTGACTGAAAAATATTCGAATGGACGACTTGGGTATATTCATATTCGAGGAATGAATTGGTCAAGTTTTGAACGTTTTGAAAGAGAGTTGACGGCAAGTGGTTTAGGAAAAGAAGGACTTGTGATTGATGTGCGATTTAATGGTGGAGGTTGGACGACAGATATGTTAATGACCGTTTTGAGTGTGCGCCAACATTCCTACACCGTTCCTCGAGGTGCTGCTAAGAGTTTGGAAAAAGAACATTTGAACTTTACGGAAACTTATCCTTTTGGCGAGCGACTGCCTTTGTCGAGTTGGACAAAACCTTCGATAGCGCTTTGCAATGAAAATAGTTATTCCAATGCGGAAATTTTTTCTCATGCATACAAACAGTTAGGTCTTGGAACTTTGGTGGGGCAACCGACTTTTGGAGCAGTAATATCTACTGGAGGAGCTGGATTGTTGGATGGTTCATTTGTGCGAATGCCTTTCCGAGCTTGGTATGTCAAAGCCACAAAAAAGAATATGGAATGGGGACCAGCAGTTCCAGATATCGAAGTTCAAAATTCTGCAGATGGAAAAGCGAAAGGGGAGGATGAGCAATTGAAAAAAGCGGTGGAAGTATTGTTGGGACAGATAAAAAATAAATAAGGAGAAGTGTTATTTATAAAAAAATCCTTCCAGTCAATATTGATTGGAAGGATTTTTTTGTTAGGGTTGAAATTACTTTAAACTTCTTCCGTTTCTTTTTTTGCCATATAAAATAACTCTGAACAATTTTCTCTGGTCAAAATTTCATTGGCTAATCGATGAATATCTTTGGAGGTAACTTCTTGGTAAGCCACCGCTTCCGAGTTAATTAATTCTGCATCGCCCAACAATTCGAAGAACGCTAAATTGATCGCCTTGTTCAAAACACTTGCTTCTGAAAACTCCAAAGAGCTTTCCATTTTATTTTTGATTTTGGCTAATTCTCGGTCATCAACCATTTCTTTTTTGATGGCTTCAAGCTCTTTCCAAATGGCAGCTTCTGCTTGTTCCATAGAAACTCCATCCGCAGGTTTTCCCTCGACAATCAACAAACCTGGATCTATATAACCAGTTACATAAGCATCAATTTGAGTAAAAAGCTGTTCCTCTTTCATCAATCGTTGATACAATCTTGCCGATCGACCATTCCCCAAAATATCAGATAACAAATCAATACCATAGTAATTTTTGTCAGCTCGACCAGGCATATGAAAAGCTAAATACAAAGCATCGGTTGGAACGTTTGCTTGATTTTTCTTTTGTCGAAATTCTTTTTGAATAGGTTCTTGTGATAAATTTCTGACATGAATATTTCCACTTGGAATATCATCAAACCATTTTTCGACTAATAATTTAGCTGCCTCAGGTTTGATATTTCCAGCAATGACTAGTATCGCGTTATTCGGACAATAATATTTTTTGAAAAACTTTTTGACATCATCCAACGTGGCATCTTCGACGTGCTGAGGAATTTTTCCAATCGTAGGAACTTTATAAGGGTGAACCTTATAAGCCAAATCTGAAAGGTGATGCCAGACATCTCCGTAAGGTTGGTTAAGACAAGTTTCTTTAAATTCTTCGACCACAACCTTACGTTGAACGTCCAAACTTTTTTTACTAAAATTCAAACTATTCATTCGATCAGATTCCAACCAAAGTACGGTCTCCAAATTTTCCATCGGAACCAAATCATAATAATTTGTGATGTCAGAATTAGTAAATGCATTGCATTCACCACCTGCCATTTGGATTGGATCGTCGAATTCAGGCGCATTCTTCGAACCACCAAACATTAAGTGTTCGAACAAATGTGCAAAGCCAGTTTTGTCAGGAGATTCATCACGAGCTCCGACATTATATAAAATATTGACTGCCGCCATAGGCGTACTATTATCTTCATGCACTAAAACTCGCAGTCCGTTTTTTAAAGTAAATCTTGAAAATTCAATCATATTATTTTGACGCTTCAGGGCGTAATTTTATTTGAATCAATTCACCTTAGATAACACAAAATTTCACAGATCGTTTATTTTTAATCGGTGTTATCTGTAGTGGAAAAAACAAAATTACCCTTTTTTCAGAATAAAAATGTTTTTCATACACCAAAAGTAATTTTCTCTACATCTCTAAAAATAAGCGCTTGAATAAAACTATTTTGTCGCAAAGTTGAAAGCCTTCCAAGTAGCTACTGACTTTAGTAGGTAGCAAAAAAAAACATAAATATTTTGGCAAAAGCCAGAGGTAAACTCCATCAGAGTTGAGCCCATAGTATCGCTTTGCCTTTTTTCTAAAACCTTAAAAATCAGTAAGTTATGATAAAAGATGACATTTCAGGATTACGTAAAAATAGAGGAATAAATTTTAGAATAGGATTAATTGCTTCATTGAGTTTTACGATTATGGCATTTAGTTTTACAACACTTCCTTCTCAAAAAATAGCATTAACTGATGGTGGAATTAAATTAGATGAAGAAGACGTTAAGATTGAAAGAACAACTCATAAAAAACCACCGCCACCTCCGACAGTTGATATTTCAGATTATATCGAACCTGTGGATGAGGTTGCATTTACAGAACCAGCAGAACCTCAACCAATTTCAATTGATATTAATGATGGACCAGAACCTGTTTTTGATGACGGACCATATATTGATGATGTTGAACCAGAACCAGATGTGGAAGACCCAGTAGATATTTTGATAGAGGAACCTGTGCGAGATTTTGCAGAATACATGCCTAGTTTTGGTACATGCAAATATAATGAAATGACTAAAGAAGAATATAAAAAATGTTCTGATGTAGCATTGCTTCAATATTTTGCGCAGCATATAAAATATCCTGCAAGAGCTCGAGAAAATCGAATTGAAGGGAAAGTAATTTTACGATTTGTGATAGATGAAAATGGTGATGTTCAGAATGCGAAAGTGCTTCGAGATGTTGCAGGTGGATGTTCAGAGGAAGCATTACGTGTCCTTAGTAATATGCCAAAATGGAAGGCAGGAAGACATGGTGGACGAAATGTAAAAGTGAATTTTACTTTGCCAGTTTCTTTTAAATTGCAATAGGCTTGACGATGTAAATGTATTGTTATGAAAACTTTCAAGATTGTTTTGATTAGTTGTGTTTGGTTGACGGCATTTGGTCAGCAAGGAGAAACTATTGGAGAATTTAGTGATAATGAATACTATCTTCTTATTGCAGATCAAATGCCCTTCTTTGGAACTTGTGATTTTGATTCGTTGAGTAAAAAAGAACGAAAGGAATGTTCGGATAAAGAATTGATGACATTTATTTATTCAAATTTTAAATATCCA